>JANLIR010000001.1 GCA_024654025.1 Candidatus Wolfebacteria bacterium
CCACAGGTCTTTCGTGTCCGACCAATTTTTGATGAATCCGCCCGTGACATCAAACCCTTGCTCAACCAGCAACGCCGCCGAGACGCTCGAATCCACCCCTCCGGACATACCGACGAGGATTTTCTTCTTGCTATTGGCATTTTTCTTGGAGTTCATCGCGCGGAGAGAATAATGAAATTCTCCCAATTAGACAAGGGTTGATTGTGACGCGTTTCTTCTTCGGCCCTTGTCAGAAGCGTTTGATCCATACGATCGCCAATGCTATGTTAGCTATGGAAAAATGGTACAATTTATTCGTATAATACACGAGTTTCGCGCTTATATAATTAAAGTAGGCGTATAAATACGAGTTGTGCAAAATACCTCCGCTTCGCTTCGGATTTTGCACAATGCCCCGCGGTTCCCGCTGTTGCGCTCCGACCTGCGCTTCGCTACGGTACATCGCACAACAGCGGCTATACGCCATGCCCGTCGACGAGCTGCGCTCGTCTCCGGCCACGCCGCATAGCCGCGGGGCATTAAGTGAAATTAATTTTAAAATTTTTATGGAAATCATAATCGGATTATCGGCATTCATCATCGGTCTAATTGTAGATAGGTTTTTGCCATCCTATTTTTCAAAGAAAGGTGAAAATCTAGCAACTAAAGAAGATATGGGGAAAATTACGAGCGAGATTGAAAAAGTAAAAACTGTATTCAAGGATCAATATGATCTCTCAAAAACAGAGAGAGAATTTTATGAAGAGATGGCAAAAACCATTTACAGATTTTTGGCCAAACTCAAAAAATACGAATATAAGCATGGCGCCAATTCGGCAACAAAAGAAGTAGTTTTAGCCGACGCTGCTCTGAAGGATGCATTTTTTGAATTTATTGATGCTGCAAATGAATTTGTTGCAAAGAGTTACATTTTTCTAAAAGAAGAAAGTTATCAAAATCTGAAAAATGCACTCAATGCTCAGAGCAGCTTCGCAGATTTGGCCAAAGATTTCTTGTACGCAATGAGAAAATCCTGTCATCCCGATACACAGTTAGAGCCGAATGTCGATAATCTTAAGGAGTTTAGTTACTAAAAATTTTAAAATTAACATCACTTAACACGGCATAGCCGGTTCGCGAGCTAAAATTATTTAACTTTTTTATGAAAAAACATCTAAAAATAATCATCGGCATTGGTGTACTTTCTCTAATTGCTTTGGGACTGATTTTCTATTGGTATTCATATCGTCCTACAAGTATTGTCAGTAGTTGCAGTTTTGAGGCAAAAGAGAAAGCGATTGAAAAACGAAAAAATAGTGGAGCAACCGATAGAAAATTTAATGCCGATGATAGAGACGCCTATTATGAATGGTGTCTTCAAGAAAAAGGACTAGTTAAATAATTTTTTTAACGCTCGCTCACCCAAATTTGGCGGTGGTGCGCACTAGCGCACAAATTATACCACCGCCAAACTTCGGCTATGCCGAAACGTTGTGCAAAATTCCGAAACAGCAATATAACAATTTTATTCACTAATTTCAAAATCTCTCAAAATATGTTAGTAAAAAAATCGAGCGCAACTGAAATAAAAAACTCCAAGGATTGCACCGTTTGGGAATATGCCTACCCAAGTGAGCTTTTCAGTTTTGCCAAAGCCATGATTGATGGTCGATATCCGGAAGAAAAAAGAGTGACCAATTTGGCGTGTGAAGAAATTTATTATGTCTCATCTGGCTCTGGCATTGTTCATTCGGAGAAAGGAGACTTTGAAATTAGTGAAGGCGACCTTTACTTTTTTGAAAAAGGAGAAGTTTACTGGACTGAAGGCAGCAAGCTGTTGCTAGTGTTAGTAAATGCTCCAAAATGGTCGCCCGAACAACATAAAATTGTTGATTAGGAGGGTTGCTGTTTTGGAACAAAACACAACACCGAATATGAGGAAAAAAAATGAAATTCTCTTTGTAATTTATGGACTTGGATTTCATTTTTTACCCAAATTTTTGCCCTTTTCTTCTATTGATATATAATTAAGGAAGCGGACAAAAACTTCCCATATTCGGATACGTTATCGGAAATAATTTTAAAATCTAATGTAAATATTATGAACAGAGTATTCCCCGCGGTTAAAGCGATAATACAAAATGGCGAAAAGTTTCTTGTGATAAAACAGGCGTTCGCAGGTAAAACTGTCTGGGATTTACCAGGAGGCAGAGTTGATTACGGCGAGTCCCCGTATGACACGTTAGTGCGTGAGGTCATGGAAGAAACTCATCTTTCTATCAACATTATCAAACCAATCGGATTTTTTTGGTTTTTTAGATTCGACGGCGATCAGGTAGTTTGTACAACATTTTTATGTAACGCCGACAATTATGAGATTGATATAACAAAAAATCCTGCTGATGAAAATATTGGCGAATTTAGGTGGGTAACGAAAGAAGAGTTTCTTGGTGATGAATTCACGGTTTCAGATGATAGCATGAAGAAACTTTTCGCCTTGCTGTAAACGACGAGATTTTAAAATTACATCCGATAACACGCGATATCCGCAAGGGCTAAAGCCACATCCTAATTCGCTTCGCTTCATTAGGACGTCTGATATCGCGAAACGTTAGGCGAAAAATTATTTGCCTCTCAAATATATCAAGTAATCCTATGACAAAAAATATTGTGATAAAGGAGGATCCGATTGAAGTCGCCGTTAGGGTTAATACAACAATTACCGAATTTGATAAGCCATACGATAAAGCATATTTTGAAGATCGTTATAAACATTCGGTTAAGTTGATATTAGTTGCGTACGTTGATAATCAACCCGCTGGTTACATGGTGTCGTATGATAAAAATAATGACGGCTCCTTTTACTGTTGGATGGCTGGGGTTGACCCTCTCTTTCGTAGGCTTGGATTATTAAACCAGATGATGCAATATTTATACGATTGGGCAAAAAGCCACGGCTACAGCAAGCTAATCATAAAAACAAGGAATAATCGCAGGGAAATGTTATCCTATTTGGTCAAAGCTGGATTTAATTTCGCCGAGGTTCAACCCCAGCCCACTATTGAAGACAATCGAATCCTCCTCGAAAAGGTTGTTGTATAAACAGGGACGGCAAATAATTCATCGCAGAACACGGCATATCCGGCTCAGAAAATTGACGTAATTATATTTTATAGGAGTGTCAATTTTCTTCGACCCAAATTTTTGTTCCGCTATCGCT
>JANLIR010000007.1 GCA_024654025.1 Candidatus Wolfebacteria bacterium
GAAATAAAAAAGTTGAAGAATCCCCCGTAAAACAATGGGCGACGCTCTGCGTCGCACGCCAAAATTTTTCTAGGAATCCACTAAGTTTTGTCTTGGCTCCGGCGGTAGGACTCGAACCTACAACCTTATCCTTAACAGGGATCTGCTCTACCGTTGAGCTACGCCGGAATATTTAATTTTAAAACATAAAAAGTGTAGCAGAAAAAAGAGATGGTTGCAATAAGTATTGCGGTTGGATATTAAATTTAAGCCATGATTTTTTGACAAAAGAAGGCGAATCTGACAGTATTTGGTTAGTTATTTTCGCGTACAATATGATTGATTTGACTGTATAAATCTGAAGAAAATCTGGGAGGTGGCGCTATGTTCAAGTTCAAGGCGTTTTGTTTGGAGTGTATCAATTGTGGTAAAAAAATCGGCCCGGAGGTTAACACTGCGAAATGTCTGGTATGTAAGGGGTTGTTTATGCCTCGGTACGATGAAGAGTACATTAAGCATCTTTTGAACAGAAACTATTTTACGCCGCGGCAGTATTTTGACGAGATTCGCTGGGGCGCCAAAAGAAAGCGGTACCCGTACGGCAGCGGTGTTTTTATGTGGTTGGACTTTATTTTACCGGATTTTCCGACTGAGTTTGTAGTATCTCTTCGGGAGGGGCAGACTGATATGTTCGAGGCTCCTGATTGGCTCAAAAAGGAAATCGGCCTTAAGAATCTTTTCATCAAGCTGGAGGGGCAAAATCCTTCCGGGAGTTTTAAAGACCGGGGAATGCCTATGGCTATTTCCTGGGCGCGGTTTCAACAAGAGGTGTTTCCCGAGCTCGGCATAGTCGGAGTAGCTTGCGCTTCAACCGGAGATACTTCGGCCTCGGCTGCCCAGTACGCGAGTTATTGCCGCGACAAACTTTTGTGCGTGATTTTCGTTCCGCACGGAAAGATTAGTCCGGAGCAACTCGCACAGGCCACGATGTCCGGCGCTATGGTTATAGCGGTGGACCATCCTACGAATCCGGGTTTTGATTCCTGCATGAAAATAGTGCAGGAGTTTAATGCCAGATTTCCGAAATTCGCGATGGTCAATTCGGCTAACATACTTCGGGTTGTTGGGCAACAAAGTATTGCGGTTGAGATAAACCAGGATTTCGGCTGGGATTCGCCGGATTGGATCGCTATTCCCGCGGGAAATGGAGGGAATCTTACGGCGTTGATGCTTTCTCTGCTACGGCAGAAAGAGCATGGTTTGATTGATCGTGTTCCGGGTGTCATAGCCGGGCAGACAGCAAATTCGGATCCTTTGGTGCGCTGGGCAGATTCCGGATTTACGAAATATGAACCGCTTAAGAAACCGCCGATATCTATTGCTTCGGCAATGGATATCCAAGACCCCGTGTCTTTTCCAAGAATCAACCTTCTACTCAAGGATTTTTTGAAAGAGTCTGTTTCAGGAATTCATTTTTTTAAGTCTGACAATCTGGAGATAAACCGGACTCGGGCGCGATTCAACCGAGCTGGCGCGGATGTGTGTCCGCAGGGAGCGGTAGCAATTCATGCCACGCTCCAGGCAAGAGACAAGGGGATTGTGAAAGAAAATGACCGAGTGGTTGCAATAAGCACAGCGTCTTCATTGAAGTTCACCGAGTCGGCGATGAAGTATCATATGCTTGTAAATCCGTTTCGCGTGGCAACAACTGGCACGGTGGAGGAGATTGCGAAAATCCTCAATCTGACATAATTTGATTTGAACGTTCTTTATTAGTTGGGCGTTTTGCCGTTAGGCAGAAAGCCATTGCCGCCTGGAGCGATTCAGGCGGCATTTTGCTATAATAGAGAGTGAGGTTGCGCATTTTTCTACCAATGAAGGTTTTAAGGCTAAAAATCAAAACAAAAACAAATTAAAAATACTTTTCGGAATTGGCGGGGAAACACAATAATTTTACAGATTCGCGTTGACCGCGATCTGCTTCTAACGGTATGAATGGGCAAAAAAGGGAAGACGTAAAAATCGGTTCAAGGGTAGAGGTTGTGGCGAAGGCGGATCAAAAAACCGGAATACTCACTTACGGAATAGTGGCGGAGATTTTGACGAACTCTAATTTTCATCCGCATGGGATTAAAGTACGCTTAGAAGACGGACAAGTCGGCCGGGTGCAAAACATTATGCCGTCAAAGGGTTAACTATTTTATAGAGGAGGGGGGTTGAAAATATAAATTTATAAGCTATAATAAGACGGTACTAATATATGGAAACAAAGTCGAGTTTCTAACTATAAAAACAATTAAATGAACGGAACTATAAAAAGCCTTCCTGAAGGAAAAAGTTTTGGATTTATTTCTCGCGAAGGCGAAGAAAAAGATTTATTTTTTCATTCCTCCGAGTTGGTTGGCGTGACGTTTGAAGATTTGAAGCTTGGCGATGCCGTCACCTTTGAAGTCGTTGATGGCGAAGGCGGAAAAGGCCCGGCCGCCACAAAAGTATCACGCGTTTAACTAAACGCCCCAAAAAAACCGCCCTCCTATTGAGGGCGGTTTTTGTCTATAATTAGAATTAGCCGGTTGATAATCTTTCTGATAACCCCCCCGATAACTTCTCAATGAAAATAAGCAAAAAAGAAATTGTAGCGGTTATTTTTCTGGCGATATTTCTCGCGCTGGCTTTTTTTACAACCAGATATTATTCCGATTTGGTCAGGGAAGCTACCGATAAAACCGGTATTTGGGGCGCGTTGCTTTATGTGGCGATAACCGTATTGGCCGTGGTGGTTGCGCCTATCAGCACTTTGCCTTTGGTGATTGTCGCGGTTTCAGCTTGGGGGCATTTTATCGCGGCGGTTTTAAGCATTATCGCCTGGACATCAGGCGCGGTTATTGCTTTTGTTTTGGCTAGAGTTTTCGGCCGGCCGTTGGTGGCTAGATTGGTAAATTTGGAAAGAGTCCGGGCAATTGAAAATAAAATTCCGCAGAAGAATTTTTTTTGGAGTGTCGTTTTTTTACGCATGGTTTTGCCGGTTGATATTTTGAGCTACGGTCTCGGCCTGTTTTCAAACATGAAATTTTTGCCTTATTTCACCTCAACCATTATCGGCGTTATTCCTTTTGCCTTTATTTTTTCTTATTCGACCAAACTACCAATTTTTTACCAAGTTTTGGTTATCGGTTTAGCGTTTGTTATTGCCGCCCTGGGTTTTGTAAAATCGCAACGTTAACTATTGGCTGGAATGGGCGGGAAAGCCGAAGTTCTACTACGGGGTGTGTTATAATACTTGGGATGGAAATAAAACAGCGATTAGGCAGAAAAACTTTTTGGATTTTTGTTTTATCGAATTCCAAAGCGGCTTTCGCTTTTCTTTTAGTCACAATAGTTTTAATTGTCAGCCGGGGGTATGTCGGAAACAACTTCACGGATATTTTGAATTACAGCATTATTGTGGCTGGAGTTATTTTTACCAACGCTCTTTTATTGAGCATTGTTGTTTCGTGGTTGGTATATATTAACTACACGTTTTCCATAACGGAAAACGCTTTTAAAGTGAGGGAGGGGATTTTTAATAAAAAAGAAACCGCCATTCCTTACAGGCAAATACAGAGCGTTGATCTTCGCCAGGATGTTGTTGCCCAAATTATCGGCGTAAGTAAGCTTGTGGTGCTTACGGCCGGGCACGACGATAACGATAAAACAGGCGAGGCAGAAATTGATTTTCCGGTGATAGACACGGAGTTTGCTCAAAATATACAAACAGAATTGTTAAAGCGCTCCCAAACGGAAAAAATCGTTATTCAAAAAGCAGAATGAAATGAAAAAACTTGTAATAATAGGGGCGATTCTAGGATCTTTAGCGGGTATTTGGATCGCGTATAAAATAGCTGAAAGGATTTAAAAATATATGAATAATCATATGAACAATCACGGTTTTGTAGGAATAATTGTTATTGTTATTACGGTGGCGATAATCGCGCTTTTATTTGTTAAGTATGCAGGCGTTTTTGTTAATAATCCGGGAAATTCCGCCATCTCAACAGAACCTTCAGGATCTTTTTTAGCTCCGATTGATTATGCCCGGCAGGCGGCTTCTTCGGCTGATGAGTACGGCCAAAATATACAAAAAGTTTTTGACCAGGCGAAAAAAGCCGGCCAAGCGCAACAATAATTTTAACATGATTTATTATCTCGCGAGGTTTGATTGACAAAATATTATAAAAGTGCTATTTCTAGCTTAGTATTTATTTCAATAGAAAGGAGCAAGAACGTGTCGACAAAAAATACCAGGTCGGGTGGAAAATACGGCGGTGGCCATACGACCATGATTCCTGCCGCGATTATCGTAGCCGATATTGTTGAAAGACAGCCAGAGGTTTCGCGGATTTCTCCCGGTATTTTGAAAGCCGGACTTAAGTCTGCCAACGGACAAAGGCGAGTTAAAATCTCAGATTGGGAAGGAGGAATTCTTCTTTCGGTTCGGGACAACACAACTCACCAGGAGGTAAGAGTTTACACGAGCAATTCTCACGTTACAAAGCTGGCGATAGCCCGCGGAGCCAGAAACGCCGGCCTGCACATTTCTTTTGGGAATTTGCGGGAATTTAGTAGCAGACTGATAAAATAAGCTAATTGGAAAAAATATTTCGGAGAAAGGGGACTGAAATGAAGGCTTTTACTGTTGAGGAGGACGGGCGTTTGTGGAGGCTTTCGCGATTTGGGCTTCGAACAATGGCTGGAAACCACGTTTACGAAGGTATTGATGTGTGGAAAGAAACTGAGGATGCTGGCTATAGAAAGATAAAAGAAGTAGGTCCGTATCTTTTTCGTCTGACAGTTTGCGGCACGCCGAAAGTTTTGCCTGTTCTTGACGAGGAGATAGTGCGAATTGTCCACGAACAGGAAATTATGTCTTCGAAGGAATCGATTGTGGAAGATATTGATTTTCAATACGATGAAAATGGTTGCGCAAAGACAATAATTGCTCCTTCTCGCTGTAGTGACGATATCGTGGTTTACTGGAGGTTGGGAAGGATATACAACAGTCTTATCGAGAGCGAAAATTCTTCCATAGCCGTCGTGTTGAATAATGTCAGAATTATAGCTTTGGGATATGATTGGGACTTCTACGGTTCGTCGACTGGATACTATCCAAGGATTCTCGTTCAACTTGAACCCGGAGGAGAAGTTATTGTGCCAATAACGTATAGATGGAGATTCGCAACACGTTTCCATACGCGGATTTTCTATGACGCCGAGACGAAGCGAATCGTATTGGACAGCGAGAAAAGTGTTCAAAGATCGGCGTTCGCGGAAAATATAGGGAAGGTCATTTCTCTCTGAATAATTCCATGTGTAATTTGTAGGGGGCAGCCATTTGGTTTGCCCCTCATTTTTTTGACAATGCATAAGAATTTTGGCAGGATAAGGGCAGTATTTCGGCTTAATTTAATAAGGCAGAATTGATTACAAATTTAAGAATAAAAGGGGAAAGCCATGCCGTGTGAAAAATGCGAGATTATTTTTCGCAGTCGTAAGTCGGCTCCGTTCATTCCTTTTAACGGCAGGAAAAGAGATGATTTGTACGAATGTATTGGCTGTAAACAAATCTGGTGGCAGTATGATTTGGTTTGGCATTGCTGGACTACGTTGAATGCGCGGCAGGTGGAAATCACGCAGAGAAAAATTAAAGCGCAAGAAAGAAAACCCATAAATCGAGTAAGAACATATTAGGAGAGAGGGGGTGTTGAAATGGGTGAGAGCAAAGACCAGTGGTTTTTAGAAACCGATGCGTTTACAAACGAATCAGTCGCTGATTTTTTAGCGAGCGAAGGAGTCGCGGCTGAAAGTACAGCTCAGTTCAAGGACAAGAAAGGAAGAATAAGACATGTCTGGAACGTGCCGTATCGGATAATTACCTTGCTCAAAAATTCGGAAAAGACGTTTCCGTTCAAGTACCGCGTTTTTGTCCGGTCCGGAGGACGCGCTATCAGGCCGTTTACGCTTCACAGAAAGAAAAAGACCTCGGTTCATTCCCGGCGGGCGCAAGAGTGGCTTCGGGAAATCGGAGCAAGGAAGTAAAAGGAGGACGCGATGGGAAACGAGCTTAATAAACACCAGAAAGAAGCGTTGTCGGCTTTACGGGAATTGGGAGGAACCGCAACTACGCGGCAGATTGCCGAGAAGGTAAAACGGAGCGTAAACGGAGTTTCTCAAACTCTCGGCGCGCTTTGGCTGGCTGTGAATTGTCTCGGCGGCAAAGGCGGAGAAAACAAGTGGAGATTGTGGAAAGAGATATAGGAAGTAGGCGAATCTGTTTTATCGTAACTGCCGCATGGCGCAAACCATGCGGCGTTTTTTTATAATAGCGCCGTTTTTATGTTAAAATTAATTATGCCTAAATATTTAAAAGTTTTAATATTAATTGTTGGGGCGGCTATTGCCGGTGGCGTGTTGGTTTATTCGGTTTATTTTAATTTGCCAAGATCAGAAGCGCCTAATGGAAAAAATGACAATCCGGTTTTTTGCACAATGGAAGCGAAGTTGTGCCCTGACGGGTCTTATGTGGGAAGAACAGGGCCGAAATGTGAATTTACGCTTTGTCCGAATTTCAAGGTAAAGTCCACTTCTACTTTGGAATTGCCGGGATTTTTAAAAGGGAACATAACTATAGGGCCGATTTGTCCGGTTGAACGAATTGATAATCCTTGCAAGCCGACTCCGGAAATGTACGCTGCCAGAAAAATTTTTGTGTATAACCAAACTAAAACTTTGCTGGTGAAAGAAATAACTCCCGGTCCGGACGGCAGTTATAAAGCTGATTTGGCGCCCGGCGTTTATATTGTTGATGTGGCGCATTTTGGCATTGGTTTTGCGAGAGGAGCGCCGGCGCAAATAAAAATTGAATCCGGTAAAACAATTAAATTAGATATTGATATAGACACGGGTATTAGGTAAAAATTGGCGCATAATGTTATCCACATTTTTGGCTTTGAACTTGATGAGAATAGACTTATAATAATAATGAAGTGAACAAGAAAATAATAATAGGTATTTTGGCTGTTTTAATAGTGGCTGGCTTATTATTGGCCGGCTATTTTTATTGGAAAAAGACGGCCGGTACAAATCAAGCGACAAATCAAGCGCAGAAATCAACGTCAACTGACCCGATTAAAAACGCGGCGACTCAAGGGGTTTTGCCGTCAATAAATCCGGGCTCTAATCCTTTGGAAAAATCTCCGAATGTTAATCCTGCTGATAGCGCTAATCCGTTTAAAAACGCAAAAACAAATCCGTTTCAATAATAAAAAATGAAAATAAGAATTTTAAGCTTATCGGTTTTAGCTTTCGGGATTATTATTTCCGCGGGCATTATTTTGGATGCGAAAACGTTTGCGCAAGAAAATGCGGGAAATTCCAACGCAGAGGTAAATATTCAGTATCCAATTGTGGAATTGGGTAATTGTAAAAATAAAGAGGAGTGTAAAAACTTTTGCGAGAAACCTGAGCATACAAATGCTTGTCTTGCTTTTGCCCAGACAAATAATTTGATGAGCAAAGAAGAAATTGCGGCAGCTAAAAAAATGCTTTCAATCGGTAAAGGCCCGGGTGGTTGCACGAGTAAAGATACGTGCGAAGCGTATTGTGATAACACTGATCATATAAATGAATGCGTGGCGTTTGCCGAAAAAACAGGGATAATACCACCAAAGGATCTTGAAGAGGCTAAAAAAATAAAAGCGGCGATTGATAGCGGTATAAAGCCGCCTCCATGCAAGAGCAAAAAAGAATGCGACAGTTATTGCGGCAGCGGGGCGGATCAGATGGAGCAGTGTATTACATTTGCCAAGGCAGCTGGTTTTATGAAACCGGAAGAAGAAGCGGACGCGCAGAAAATGATAGCCGCGATGAAAAAAGGAGCTAAGCCGCCGGCTTGTAACGGCAAGGAAGATTGCGATCAGTATTGTTCTCAGGATACCCATTTTGAAGAGTGTATTAATTTTGCGGAAGTGGCTGGTTTTATTACTTCCGAAGAAGTACAGATGGCGAGAAAGACCGGAGGAAAAGGTCCGGGAAATTGCCGCGGCAAGGAAGAGTGTGATAGTTTTTGCCAAAAAGATGCGAATATGGAAACTTGCGCGAATTTTGCTGTTGAGCACGGAATGATGAGCCAGAAAGATCTTGAGATGTTTAAGAAAACCGGAGGCAAGGGTCCGGGCGGATGCAAGAGTAAAGATGAGTGCGACGCGTTTTGTAATAATTCCGAAAACCGGGAGGCGTGTTTTAGCTTTGGGAAAGAACACGGGCTTATTTCCGAAGAAGATCTTAAAAAAATGGAAGACGGGAAACAGAAAATGGTGGAAGGATTTAATCAAGCTCCGCCGGAAGTTGTAAATTGTTTAAAACAAGCATTCGGCGATAATAACTTTGAAAAAATAAAAAGCGGAGGTTTTATGCCCACTCAAGAGATGGGCGAACATATGCGCGAGTGTTTTGGGAAAATGGGTCCGCCTCCCGGTGATGAAAAACCAGGCGAAGGACCAGGTGGATGGCCTGATGGAGGGCCGAATAGTTCCGGAACGCCCATGATGGGTCCGGGAAAAGACGATCAGAGCGGCGGCCCGAATATTGATTCATTGCCTTCGCAGGTTAAAGAATGCATGATTTTAAATTTCGGGGCTAATTTTGAAGAGCGTGTTAAATTAGGGGAAATAAAAGGCGAAGAATTTGGCCAGCAAGTCACAAAATGTTTTGTGAATTTCCAGTCGCAACAAGGCGTGCCAATGCAGAATTTTACTATGCCCTCAGGAAGCCAAATGATGCCGCTTCAAATGAATCAGCCCTTGCCAATTCAACCGCAACAAACATTACCGCCTCCTCCAGCTCCTACTCAACAGCCGCTTCCTTCCGGGTTTGTTCCGGCAAAAATGCTTTTAGGGTTTTTGATTGAGGCGTTCGATAATGTTTTTCAAAAAATAGGATTTTAATAAGCCGAATAAATCTTTGATAAATTATGGACGGACAGGATGGACAAAAAAAATTTTCAACAGGAATTCAGATAGCGGCCGTTGTCGTCGTAATAATTATTTTTGGCGCGCTTTACTATTATTCCAAAAATATGAGTAGCCAGCCAACAGAGCAACCGCAAAGCGGACAACAGACAACAACTTCATCTCAGCAGGCTTCTTCGACAAATTCGACAAAAACGAAACCGGGCGCCACCACGAAAAAGTCAACCGCGCCTACGCCCGAACAGTCCGTCACTTACGATCAGGCAATTAATACTTACGGCAGCAAGAGAATTCAGTTTGACCCCAGTTGCGGCGTTATCCCTTCGTATTCTAATTATTTAAATAACACGAAAGTCATGTTTGATAATCGGTATGAAAAAGGCAGGTGGTTTTATTTGGACGGCAAGGGGTATTATTTGGAGTCGTACGGATTTAAAATAGTTACGCTTTACAGCAAAACCTTGCCGCATACGGTAAAAATCGACTGCGGCGCAGGCAAAAACAACGGGCAGATACTTTTGCAGTAATTTAAAGCAAGCAGACAAGTTTTTATTTGTCCCGCGCAAGCGGGATTTATTTTGTAAGAAAACGCTTCTGATTCGTCTAATATTTAGTGGCTAAAAAACCAACCCATTCGACTGACTCAGGTCTTCGACTCCCTCGGGACTGAGTCCTCGGGACGAACGTCCGAGACTCAGATCTTCTGATTCAGAGAATCATCAGATTCGATGAACTCGAGGAGGTTGTCCTGAGTTAATTGAAGGACAAAAATGGTCGTAAAATAATTAAAAAAAATAAACATGAAAAAGAAATTATTAGCATCAATACTAGCAGGGCTTACAATTCTAAGTTTGGTCGCGTTTGCGCCATTTGCTTCGGCGGATAGGGGCGGTCGGGAGGACAAGAGAGGAGGTCGGGATCGAGATGATGACAATCTTAATCTTAATCGCGGCCAGATGATTTCTTCGTTTGTCCGCGGTCTCAACAGCGGTCCGGGCAGTATCAACAGCGGCCGGGATCGGGACGACGACGACGATGATGATGATGAGGATCTTAACGATAGAGACGAAAACAGAGGTCGAGGGAATGTCGGGGCTGGTATTAGCGATGGCAGAATCCAGGCATTAGAGAGATTAATAGTTCTTATCCAGGAACAAATTCAGATTTTATTGGCGAGATTGAATGAGCTTAGGGGGGACGTTAATACTGTTTTGACAATTTCTTCCGTTGCGGCAACCGAGATCAAAATAACTGAAGCAAAGGTTGTCTGGTTAACAAGCAGATCGGCAGACAGCAAAGTTTACTTTAGCACGGCTTCGCCCGTTGATCTTGCTACCGCGCGAACAAAGTCTAAGGGAGGCCTTGAATTCAGCCACAGAGTCAGTTTGGATGGATTATCTCCAAATACCACTTATTTCTTTATTGTTGAATCAAAGGACACTTCCAACAATGTCGTTCGATCAGCGCAGTTTTCTTTCACTACCTTATCTGTCGGCGTTGATAATGCCGCTCCGATATTATCTTCTTTGATTGTAACTAACATTGCTTCAAGCTCGGCAGAAGTTAAATGGGTTACCAACAAATCCGCCACAAGTAAGGCCTACTTTTCAACTAGCTCCCCGGTTAATTTAGGAACAGCTTTAACTGTTGTGGACGCCAGTTTGGTGACCAGCCATTCGTTGAGGCTGACAGGACTTAGCGCCAGTACGACTTACTTCTTTGTAGTTGAGTCATTTGACGCGGCGAGTAGTGTTACAAGGTCAGCGCAGCTTTCCTTTAACACGGTATCCGCGGCCGCGCCTGTTATTTCGGTGATTTCCGTTTCGGGCTTAAGTTCGTCAACGGCTACAATTTCCTGGACAACCGATACGCTATCTACGAGCAAAGTTTACTTCTCGACCAGCACTCCGGTTAATGTTTTGAGCGCTCAGACTGCATCAAGCAGCGCTCTTGTTACAAGCCATTTAATAGTTTTAACAGGGCTTAGCGCCAATACCAATTATTACTTTGTAATTGAGTCTGTTGACGTAATAAGCAATGTGAGCCGGTCAAGTCAGTTTTCGTTTCTGACCACGCTTTAAAAGCTGTTAGAAATTAGAATTTGAACAATAAAACAACAAGAAAACCGCTTTAAGCGGTTTTCTTGTTGTTTCCTTTGTTTTGTGGTTTTGTGAAAACTTGTTTTCTAAAACGTCTTATTTTGGTATGATTAAAGCAAGCAAGCTTTTTTGCAAAGCTGATTGTCAAAGGTCGAGCTGAAAAAAATTACACACAATTTAAAATGAATAAAAAATTATTTGCAAAGATTTTAGGCGTGGCAATGATTGCGGTTTTAGCGGTTGTGGCTTTAAATGTGGCTTTTGCGGAAAATGACAATTCTTCAACGTCAGCCGTAAAATCAAAAGGCGGTACGTTGGGATGGGGTGAAATGAAGAAGCTTTCTGACTACGACAAAGAAGAAAGTAAAAGCGGCCAAGCGGTTATTATAAGAGCTAACGGCGATTTCCGAGTTAACGGCGTAACTGCCAATTCGGTGAATGCTTCTTCCAGCTTAATAAACGTTACGTTTTTTAATTTTACAAGAGACGTTAATGTTTCCGGAGCTAAAATAATGGGTGGAGGAAGGGCAATTTCTCTCTCTGATATTCAGGCTGGAGACAAGTTAAATGCCGCCGGCAATTATAACGCTTCAACTAAAGTTATAACTGTTTACGAGATACAAGACATCACTGCGCGCACGCAGAATATTTCCGAAATTCAGAAGAGAATCCAGCAATTAATGGATATGATTAATGCGCTTAAGGCTAAGTTGGGAATACAGTAAAGAAAATTTTAACCCCCCTCCGACTTAATTCGGAGGGGGTTTTGTTTAGGTTTTTTGGGGCCGGTCGGAGCTTCGGTTTTTAATTTCGCCACAGATTTCGTCCCAATTTTGAATTCCTTGAGGATTTTAAGGAAATAGACGAGTTTTATGCAGGGTATTGCTTTATTTTCTTTTATGTGTTAACCTTATTTCATAGGGTAAGTGTTCTCGCGAATGGTTTTAAGGCGACAATGTTTTAATCGGTCTTAATTAAAACCAGACGGGGGTTGGTCGCCTTACAATACAAAAATCAAAAAATGGCTAAGAAATTATATGTCGGCGGGTTGCCTTATACGACCACCGATGAAGAATTAAAATCCAAATTTTCCGAATTTGGTTCAGTCTCGTCTGCCAATATCATTACTGATAAATTTACCGGCAGATCACGCGGTTTTGGCTTTGTTGAAATGGAAAACGACGAAGAGGCTCAGAGCGCGATTGAGAAATTGAATGGTTCGGATTTTGGAGGAAGAAATCTTACTGTTAATGAAGCAAAGCCGATGGGAGAAAGAGCGCCGCGAAAGAGTTTTGGCGGTGGCGGACGAGGAGGATTCGGCGGAGGCAGAGGGAGAGGAGAAGGAGGTAATTGGCAGTAAAGTAGATAAGAAAAACACCCCTCCGACTAAGGTCGGAGGGGTGTTTTGTTTTGCTTATTTTTATGATATATTTAAGAAAATAAGGTTGTTTGATTTTTTATAAAATGAGAGAAACACAACCACAAGTCAGTTCGTTTGTTTGCCAGAGCTGTTCTATGCCTATGGAAAAACCGACTGATTTTGGAACCGAGATTGACGGTTTGGCAAGTAAAGAATTTTGCGTTTTCTGTTATTCCAACGGAAGTTTTATTGAACCCGATTTAATTCTTAGCCAGATGATAGATAAAGTTTCGCGAATGCTGGCTAAGCAGATGAATATTTCGGAGGATGAGGCGAGTTCAATAGCGCGAACTTCGGTACCGTCTTTGAAAAGGTGGCAGAAAAAAATTTAAATTTTACCACAATATGGAAAAAGAAATTAAAAAAATTTACAGATCAATTGACGACAGAATTATTTGGGGAGTTGGCGGAGGGCTGGCTAAATATTTTGGACTTGATTCGACTTTGGTCCGTCTTATTTTGGTTGCTTTTGCGCTCATAACAGGAGGATTGGGGATTTTATTTTATTTTGCGGCGGCTCTTATTGTTCCAAATGAGCCGGGAATTTTTAAAAATTCGAGCGAAAACGTTTCTGACAATTTTAATAATTTTAACGACAAAGTCAGAGCTAGAAAAGGGGGCGGAATAATAATAGGTACGGTGCTTTTAATAATAGGCATTTTAGCGGTGCTTAAAAAGTTTTTTCCGATTGTTTGGTTTGGCTGGGGTTTAACGTGGCCGATAATAGCTATAATTTTAGGAATAGCGATTCTTATAAGAAGCGGCCGCAAGTAGACTATGAGTAAAAGTGTTGTTTTGATGGTTTTGGCAATGGCCGTTGTTTTATATGGCGGCTATTATTTTTATAATCAATTTTTAAACGGCAAATCCGAGATTAAAAATTCAGACTCTCCTGCTACGCAGGATCTTGCGAAGCGAGATAATATTATGGAAAATGTGACAAAAGAAAATCTTAAAATAGAAGTTTTAAAAGAAGGGAGCGGAATTGAAGCAAAAAACGGCGATAAAGTGAGCGTTCACTATGTCGGCACCTTAACGGATGGGAAAAAATTTGATTCCAGTTTAGACCGGGGTGAGCCGTTTAGTTTTATACTGGGAGCGAGCCAGGTTATAAAAGGATGGGATCAAAGCGTTTTAGGAATGAAAGTCGGCGAAAAAAGAAAATTGACAATACCGTCTGGTTTAGCATATGGCGATAACGGCATACCCGGAGTGATTCCGCCGAAAGCAACTTTAATATTTGAAGTAGAATTATTGAAGATAAATTAATGAAGGATCCAAAAATATTATTGGGCGCTTTAATTATAATCGCAGCCGCGATTATATTTTTATTTGTTAAAGAAAAAAATACCGGATTGCAGCCGCAAGTTTGCGTTAAAAATATCTGTTTTAACGTGGAAATCGCAAAAACCTATTTTAAAAGAGGAAAGGGATTGATGTTTAGGAAAAACTTGATTGAAAAATCCGGAATGCTTTTTGTTTTTGAGCATCCGAACCTCTATCCTTTTTGGATGAAAAATACGCTTATTTCGCTAGATATGATTTGGATAAGTGAAGATAAGAAAGTTGTTTTTATCCATAAGAATGCCCAGCCTTGCGTTTCGGGGACAATTTGCGAAAATATTAATCCGCAAGCCCCGGCCAGTTATGTTCTTGAAATAAACGCCGGCGAAGCGGACAAAGAGGAAATTTCAATAGGCGACAGCGTTAGTTTTATAAATATTTAACATGCAATTTAGTAAAAAATATGTTTTGGCGGTCTCTGTGCCTATTTTAGTTCTGATGGGATATTGGGGGTTGGCAACTAAAAAAAACATCACTCTTTTGTCTCTGGTGTCTTTGGAAAAAAATGAAAACGCGATAAACTCCAGCTCAACTGAAAAAAAACTAAATGAATTTGTCAGAAACCCCGTTTTTATAAACACTCCTGATGTTGTAAAGGGGATTTATTTAACAAGTTGGTCGGGAGGAAGCAAGAAAAAAATTGATGAGGTTATTAAACTTTCAAAAACATTCGGTATAAATTCGGTAGTTATAGACATAAAAGATTTTTCCGGTTATTTGGCCTATGATACTGGTTTGGAGCAGGTTAAAAAATATAAGGCTCACGAGATAAAAATCGCTAATATAACAGATGTTATTAATAAATTGCATAGCGAGAATATTTATACCATTGCTCGAATTACGGTTTTTCAGGATCCGGTTATGGCAAAAACGCGGCCGGACTTAGCGGTTAGAAGAAAATCCACAGGCGGGATTTGGCTGGATAGAAAAGGCTTGGGTTGGATTGATCCATCAAATAAAGATTATTGGAATTATATAGTTGACATTTCTAAAGACGCGCGCAGCCGAGGATTTGATGAATTAAATTTTGATTATATCCGGTTTCCTTCGGACGGAAATTTGGCGGATATGGAATTTCCATCGTGGAACCGGAAAATTCCAAAACACGAAATTATCAGAGAATTTTTTAAACACTTAAGGGATAATTTGCCCGGCGTTAAAATATCCGCTGATCTTTTCGGTTTGGCCACCATCCAAAAGGACGATTTGGGCATTGGCCAGATAATTGAAGACGCGTATGAAAATTTTGATTATGTTTCGCCTATGGTTTATCCGTCGCATTACGCAAGCGGATTTTTGGGATATAAAAGTCCCGCGAAGTATCCTTATGAAGTCATTAAATATTCGATGGACAGCGCGGTTAAAAAGTTGAGCTTGCTTGATGGAAGCGCGGGTGCCACTTCGACTGCTTCTGCCAGTTCAACAAATTTAATAGCCAGTAATAAAAAATTTGCAGAGCTTAGGCCTTGGATCCAAGATTTTGATTTAGGCGCGGATTATAACGTTCAAATGGTGAAGTTGGAAATTGACGCGATAAAAGACGCTTTGGGTAGCGGGTTTACGGGTTTTATGCTATGGTCTCCGTCTAATATATACACCGTGGAAGCCCTGCGTTAGATAATAATATATGTTAAAATAAATTTAATAAATCCCGCACCTTTATTAGATTTAAATTTTTAACGAAGCCAACGACAATTTAATTAATTTTGATATTTTTATAAAATAATGATTAGTTATAAATTAACAAAATTTTATTGCTTCGCGATCTAATAAAGGTGCGGGATAAAATTAATTATTAAATAGTATGTCCAAAATTATAAACTTTATAAAAGCCAGGAAATTTTCGGTTGGAGGATTGCTGTTATTCGTCGTTGTGGCGAGCTATTTTTTATTTATAAGAACCAAACCAAGCGGTTTAAAATTTTTTACCGTTACAAGGGGCGAAGTTAAGTCCGAAGTAAGCGTTACGGGAAAAGTAAAGCCATCTAAAAACTTGGATTTAGCCTTTGAAAAAAGCGGCCGCATAACTAGAATTTATGTTAAGGTAGGCGACAAAGTCGGCGAAGGTCAGCAATTAGTCAGCTTGGATAATTCCGATTTGATTGCTCAACTTGCGCAGGCCCAAGCCAATCTTAAATCGCAGGAAGTAAAATTAGAGCAACTGAAAAAAGGCACTCGGCCGGAGCAAATAAAAATCCATCAAGCCCAATTAGATAAAGCGAAACAAGATTTGACTAATTATTATTCGGGGGCGGTGAACGTACTTACTGACTCATACACAAAATCGGATGACGCGATAAGAAAGCAAGTCGGCGGGCTGTTTACGGGATTAACCACGTCTAATCCGCAATTGATTTTTTCTTCAAGCGACTCGCAGGCGGTTATAGACGTCCAAACGAAAATGGCGCTGTCAATCGCCGCTCTTGATAGTTGGCGAAGTCAATTAAGCATTCTTAATTCTTCTGATTCGGCGGCAATAGAACAAGCCATTAATAATTCAGATAAGTATTTGAATATCGTCAAAGGCATGCTTGACCGATTGACAGATTCGTTAAATAGCTCGTTTGGGATTTCTTCCGCAACGATTGATTCATATAAACTTAACGTTAATACTGCCAGAGCCAATGTGAATACAGCGATAACCAATATTAGCAACCAATTGCAATCAATATTGTCGCAAAAAATCGTAGTCCAGACGAATCAAGATCAGCTTTCTTTGGATTTAGCCGGTTCGACTGCGGAAGATATTTCTTATCAACAAGCGCAGGTTGATTCAGTGGCGGCCAATGTCGCTTATTATCAGTCGCAGGTTTCTAAAACTGTTTTAAGAGCGCCTTTTTCAGGTACGGTGACAAAAGTGAATTTTGACCCCGGAGACATTATCCCTGCGAATACCGCGGCTGTTTCGTTGATCGGTGTGGGGCAATACGAGATAGAGGCCAATGTTGCCGAATCGGACATTGCCGACGTGAAAATAGGAAATACGGCAAGAGTTACTTTGGACGCTTACGGTTCAGATGTGGTTTTCGGGGCAAAAGTCGTTCAAATAGATTTATCTTCAACTGTTTTAGAGGGAGTAGCGACTTATAAAACGACATTGCAGTTTTTGAATAGTGATTCAAGAATATTGGCAGGGTTCACGGCGAACGTCGATATTTTAAGCGCGCTGAAAGAAAACGTTCTTTACGTCCCGACGCGGGATATACTTACCAGAGACACTAAAAAATACGTTAAATTAGTAAAAGATGAAAAAAATGGAATTGTGGAGGAGTCGCAAATTACCATTGGGCTTCGCGGTTCTGACGGAAGAACTGAAGTTGTATCGGGCTTGAATGAAGGAGACAAAATTGTTGTTGACTAAGCGCGATGTTAATAGAGACAAAAGGGTTGAAAAAAATTTACTCGATTGACGGATCGGAAACTCCGGCCGTAAACGGAATCAACCTTGAAATAAAGGAGGGTGAATTTGTGGCGATTATAGGGCCTTCGGGGTCGGGCAAGTCAACGTTGCTTCAGATTTTGGGTTGTTTAGACCGGCCGACGGGCGGAGAATATTTTTTTGACGGGAAAGAGATAGAAAAATATTCGGACGACGAATTAGCGCATTTGCGCAATAAAAAGTTCGGATTTGTTTTTCAGTCATTTAATCTTTTGGGGAGATTATCGGTTTTAGAAAACGTAGAATTGCCTTTAATTTACGCGGGCATTCCGGAATTAAAACGCAGAGAAATGGCCGTTAAGGTTATAGGTTCGGTAGGATTATCCGATAGGGTTGATTTTGAAACCATGCGGCTTTCAGGAGGCCAGAAGCAGAGAGTCGCTATCGCGCGAGCTTTAGTTAATGAACCGAGAATTATTTTCGCGGACGAACCGACGGGCAATTTAGATTCAAAATCAGGAGAAATTATTTTAGAATTTTTCGAAAAACTTCATGAAGACGGGCATACAATCGTTTTGGTCACTCATGAGACATATTTGGCGGAATCAGCCGAAAGGATAATATATCTTAAAGACGGGTTGATTGAGAGAGAAGAAATCGTTAATCACAAGTCCTTTAGAGAAAATAAATTTTCTAAATAAGTATTTTTTATGAAATTCAGGGATAATTTAAAAATGTCTTATTCGGGATTGACAACGCACATGTCGCGTTCGGTTTTGACCATATTGGGAATTGTTATCGGCATTACCGCGATAATTATAGTTATGTCTCTTGGGCAAAGCGCGCAGAATTTGATTGTGGGGGAAATACAATCAATGGGGCCGGAAACAATCGTTGTTTTGCCGGGCAAACAGCCTAAAGGGTTAAGCGATGTCGGCGGATCAATATTTGGCGATTCATTAAAAGAGAGAGATTTTAAGGATTTAAGCAAAAAAGAAAATGTTCCCGATGCCGTCAATGTTGGTCCGGTTGTTTTCAGCCAAATCAACTCTTCTTATGGATCGGAGACTTACGACACCATGATTTTGGGGGTATCTCCTTCGATGTTTAAAACATTTGGCCTTGAAGTAAATCCGCCCGGAACGCTTTTTGGATCCAACGACGTTAATGAAAAATCCAGCGTTGTTATTTTAGGGAATAAAGCTCAAACCGAACTTTTTGGCAACTCTGATTCAATTGGAGAAAAAATTAAAATAAAAGGGAAAAATTTCAAAGTTATAGGCGTTCTGATAAAAAAGGGGCAGTCCTCGTTTGTTAATTTTGACGACCATATAATAGCGCCCTACACGACAGTTCAGGATTTGTCGGGCTTGAAATATTTCAACAGAATAGCGGTGACGGCTAAATCCGTGGAGGCAATTCCAAGCGTCATTAAGGACATAGAGCTTGTTTTAAGGACTAACCATAAAATTGACGATCCAAAAAATGACGATTTTTATATTCAAACACAGGAAGATCTGGTTAAAAGCATCAGCAGCATAACGGATATTTTGACGATTTTTCTGGGTTCCGTGGCCGCTATATCTCTGGTAGTGGGCGGAATTGGCATTATGAATATTATGTTTGTATCGGTTACCGAACGCACTCGCGAGATTGGGTTAAGAAAGGCGCTGGGCGCTACCAATAAAAATATTTTGGTCCAGTTTTTGACCGAAGCGGTTATTTTGACCGTAACCGGCGGGGTGATAGGCATTATTTTCGGGACCGGACTAACCGCTTTGACCGTGGTTGTTTTAAACAAGTTCGCGGGCATTAATTTTTCTTTTTCTTTTCCTATAGACGGAGCGCTTTTAGGACTGTTCGTTTCCAGCGCGGTTGGTTTTATTTTCGGAATTTTCCCGGCGCGCAAGGCTTCACTAAAGAGTCCCATTGAGGCGTTAAGATACGAATAAACCCCGCACCTTTAGAAGATATTAACGCCCCGACGCTTTTATTTAATATCGATATTTGTTTAAAAATATAGGCTTTTTATCATTGCCGCTTTTTACTAAAGGGCGTTTTTAAAAGCGTAATCTTCTAAAGGTGCGGGGTAAAAAAAGGCCCGGTTAAGGGCCAACGAGCTGGTGGTGCACGGCAGGAAAGCGGGTAGGTTGTCTTAAGTCATCTTGGGCAAGTTTTGTTCATCATGTTCAGATATTTTTTGGGAAAACTTTGTAAATCTATTTTTCTTGGAATATCTGTGAGTGAAGTCAAACCAAAAACGGATTTTGTCAGATGGGGCACGGAAGAATTTAAAAAATCATAGTCGTATTTCTTTATCGTTAAAAGCAGGGGATAGGCGTTTAAAATGTTGTTGTCGTCTTCTCCCGTAAAGATTCCGATCCATAAATCGTCTATGGCGACATAGGCCGCTATCGTGAAACCTACAACTTCAATTCTTAGTCCCTCCAATCTTTTTGTCAGAAATTCCGCCAATCCGCATAGTAAAGTGAATTCCCGCGGATTTTGACAGGACGTTTGAATATCGGCGTTGTTTTTTACTTGTTTGAGTTTTTCTTGAAGCGCCGTTGTTAAATGCACAACATTCAATCTACTTGGCATAATCTCCCCCCTTATGTGACTGCGATTTTTTTAGAGCTTTACCATATATAATTTAAAAAAAGCTCAATGTCAATAAACAAAAAAAACAAAAACCGCCTCCTCACAAGACGGCCTTTGCTTTTTTCTTTGGTAACACAAAGAATGCATTACCTTTTGATTGATAAGTTAATTATATATCCGCCATTAATTGCGTCAACCCCCGCATTTTTTACCGGATTGTGGATAAAAAAATTCCGATATTTGCCTTAAATATGAAGAATATTATATAGTTATGTTGATATATGGTGATAAAATTTTTATATAAATCAGTTCTTCGGCCAATTCTTTTTTTGAATGATCCGGAATTTGTCCATGGGCGGATGATTAAATTTGGAAATTTTTTGGGTAGGTATCGGTTCGGAAAAAAAATTGTTTCGTCGCTGTTTTTTTATTCCGATAAATCTCTTGAACAAAATATTTTAGGAATCAATTTTAAAAATCCTGTTGGTTTGGCGGCCGGATTTGATAAAAATGCCGAGCTGGTTGATATTTTATCGTCAGTGGGTTTTGGATTTATGGAAGTCGGTTCTATTACCGGCGAGCCTTGCGAAGGAAATCCCAAGCCGAGATTATGGCGGCTAAAAAAATTAAAAGGCATAGTTGTTTATTACGGATTAATGAATGACGGTTGTGAAAGGATTTTTGGGCGGTTAAAAAATAAAAAATTTAATATTCTTTTAGGAACTAGCGTTGCCAAAACGAATAGCCGTGAAACCGCGGAAATTGAAGCGGGCATAAACGATTATTTTAAGGCATATAAAACAATGAGTGAGATAGGCGATTATACGACTATAAATATTAGCTGTCCCAACGCTTTCGGAGGAGAACCGTTTACAGATCCCGTAAAATTAGAGGCTCTTTTAAAAAAAATATTTGAAATACCAAAAAAGAAACCGATTTTTTTGAAGCTTTCTCCTGATTTAAGTGAAGCCGAAACGGACGCGATTTTGGAGGTTTGTAAAAAATATCCCGTTGACGGTTTTATTTGCTCCAATTTAACTAAAAAAAGAGTAAATATTATCGATAAGGATTTGCCTGAAAAAGGGGGTGTAAGCGGCAAGCCTATGGAAGAATTATCGAATAGACAGATAAGCTATATTTACCGGAAAACAGGCAGAAAATACGTGATTATTGGCTGTGGAGGGGTTTTTAGCGCCGAGGATGCTTATAAAAAGATTAAATTAGGGGCCTCATTGGTTCAGCTTATAAGCGGTATGATTTATGAAGGCCCACAACTTATAGGAGCAATAAACAAGGGTTTGAAACGTCTGTTAGAAAAAGACGGTTTTGATAATATTTCTCAAGCGATAGGGGTGGATAACGGCGGTAGAAATTAAAAAGCCCCACGAAGGGGCTTTTTAATTTCTGAATTAGTTGTTGTTGATTTATCGAGTTACTGAAATTATTGCTGTTTCTGGAGTTAATTCTGTATCTGGAGCGGCAACCGTGACTCTTCTGGTTGCTGGATCGTAAACCACGGTATATCTGGTTGATGTCGCGGTTCCGTTTGTTGGGTCAACAGGCATAGTGGAAACATAAGTAGGAACTATACAGCTTTGTATGTTATAGAAGCTGGTTCCTATTTCTGTGGTTGATGTAGGAAGTGAAGCGCCAGCAATCACGCAAGTAAAGTTGCCTTTGTTGTCAACTTGGTTTTGGCTGATTGCGTTCAAAATCGTGTTAACATTGCTCCATCTTTGGGTGTTTCTTGCCTGGGCAAACTGTCTGCCCGGGTTTAACGCGACTATAACGACTCCGGCTAAAATCGCGATAATGCCGATAACGACCAGTAATTCGATTAATGTAAAACCTTTGCTTTTCATTTTGTGTTTCATTTTGTGTCTTTTTCTTGAATCTCGACCTTTTATCGATATTAATTATATTTTAGCAAAGTATAATTCATTGGGCAAAACAACTTATCCACACCCAGCTCTTATTTTATTTCATCCCAGGATAATATTTGGTAGCTGTCGCTTGTAAGAGGGAAGCTTGGCGGCGGGCTGTATAAAAGATTCGTGTCGTAAATAAGATTTCTTGTTTGATAGCCGGTGCCGTCAGTGTAAGCGAATCCGTATCTTTGGTTGGACATTATCATTCCGTAAAGAGTAATAGTGTTTCTTATGTGGTAAGGAGAACAGCGATCTTGATTGCTTCCTGGCGGCCGGAAATAATACCTTCCAACCCGTCCGTTTTGAGCTATTAGAGCGGCGTCTATTGTTAGAAAGTCCGAACTTTGCAAGCCGGCGTTGATGTTGCCCTGGGCTATGAGGCCGATCGTGTCACGGCCGTCAAAATTAGTATAAAGAAGATCGTTATTTACTGTTATGGCCCGCCAGTTGGACGGAGTTTCAGGAAACTTTGCGGCGGCTACGGTTATTCTGGCGGTATTTATTTGGCCGTCTATCCAGACATTATCCTCGATAAATATTAAGCCGTTTGCCGGAAAAGGATAATTGGCTACAAATTGTTGAGCGCTGATTGTCCAGGTTCCCCAATCCTGTTCGCCTAAAACAGATATGCAGCCCTGAGGAGGGTTAAGAACCGAGGTGACGCGGTAAAAATCAAAAGTATCATTAGTTTTTAGGACGATATGATAGCCCTGATTGCCGGAACTGGAAGCGTAAAATCCGTTAGCTTGGGAGTCGGTTTTTATTTTAGTTAAATTTGCGCTGATACCGGTAAAGTCAACCGCTGGAACTGGAAATTGCCTGCCAGCCATAAAAACATCCGATCTATTCGGCACAGGAGATGTTGGCGGAGCTTCGCTTGGCCGGAAGTTATTGTTAACTGTATTTGCAGGCGGAAGGTCTTTGTGAGTATGGACTCCAAATTCGCTGTTACCGGAATGGTCAGGATCTTTATAGGTGCCCAAAGCGCTAGAAACGATATTATGCGCCAGTCCGTCAACTCGCACGCCGTAATTGGAAAACAGTTCTCCGAAAATTTCCGTTCCTTGGCCAAACCGTACATTTGCATTTAAAACCGCGGCGTATTTTGCGAACGAAGGAATGCCCAATTTTACCTCGACTATTTTTTCGATAGTTGGGTCAGAAAGAACTTTTCCCGTAGATTTAATTACTACAATAGTAGACCCTATAGGCGGGGGAGTTATGTCTAAAATAAATTGGCCGATTTGAACTCCATTTTTGTCGAAATAATTATGGATGTACGGTCCAGGCTGGCCGGTGCCGTCTTGATAATCATTGGCAGCGTGCGCTAAGTGCCAGCGGTAATATTCGATTCCCGATTCCGCGATTGAAAGCGCCGATTCTTTTTCGTTGTATCTTGTCGCGGATTTTAAAGTAGCGTCGGCCCAGATTATAAATCCCGATAGAAAAATAACGGCAACGGCGCCATATATCAATACCTGGATTGCCAACGTTCCTTTTTGATTATAATTTTTTATCATACCCGGTATTACAACTTCGATTATTTTTGGGTTAATTCTCGAAATTGAAAATTAGTTAATATTTTTTGTTTTTTACCCAATATTGTTTATTCTAAAATCCTCAAAAATTTTATAGAGAATTTGTCGAAGTTGTAATACTGGGTCATAAATTTGTTCTTAAATTTCTTGGGGATATTTTTATAGAAAATTGTTGCGATGAATCGGCGTCTGCGTCTTTGGCGGTAACTTGGATGCCGATTTCGCGGATAAGTGAAATATCTATAGGGTAGGGCATCGCTGGTTCAGAGCCGGAATAATTGGCGTCGTAATAAGAAAATATGCTTGAAGTGCTCATATCAAGATTGTGGACCATATCCGTGATAATTTGATTCGCCGGATTGTATACGAGCGGATTGCCAACGGGTTTAGTGACGCTTTTTTCAAGAATTGTGCTGCTTGTAAAATATCTTACTTGTTCTATAACGTTGTCTCCGTCAATGTCGCTGAAAAACGTAAAAGAACTGGTGGTTGCTTCGGCAATCGGATAACCGCCGACAGCAGATATTCTCATTGAACGAATTTCGGGAATAACCGTTTGTTGGGTTTGTAAAAGTTCTTGTTGAATTCCTATTTCTCCGGTAAAGAAAGTTTCAAAATTTATGACATTTCTGATGAAATATCCGATAAACAGCATAATCATAATCGCTATTCCCATGGCCACAAGAATTTCTATAAGAGTAAATGCGGATTCGTTTTTGGGCAAAACTTTTTTTGTTTTTATGAAATAAATAGTCGCCGCTGCGGCAATTAAAAGCAGTACGATGAGCGCGACGTAAAAAATGTTTTTTGAGGAAAAGGGCGAGGTTTTGGGTGAGGCTAAAAAATCAACGGGCTTAGAAATTTTTTCAAAAACCTCGTTGTTATTCGAATAAATTATTGCTTTATATTTTCCCGCAGGTAAGTCGTTTAGAGTGGCGGCGCGGTTATTTTTAGAGACAAATATTTTTTTGACGAGTTTATAATTCTCGTCGAATATATCTATTAGATATCCGTTTGAAGGTTCAGAAACTGGCGATGACCAGGTGATATTTAATGTTTGATTGCTTTGAAAAATAGACAAAGAAGAAGGGAGGTTTTGACTTTGATTTGTTGTAGTGGAGGCGTTTAATAAAGTTTGTGTTGGCGGAGTGCTTGTGGGAGAAGTTGTCGGTAATGGTTGAGGCGGTTGCGTTACAGGTGGCTGTGTTGAGGGCGGTTGTGTCGTTGATGGTTGAGTTGTTGATGGGGGTGTTTGTAGGGTAGTGAATTCAATATATTGGTTAGAGATATTTCCAAAAAGATCAACAGACATAATTGAGGCAAAATAGTTTGTGTTCGGCTGTAAAACATTTCCGGAATTGATCGCGTGTTCAAGTTCAAAAGTGGAGTCGCCGACGCTGGTAATAATTTGATATTTTTTAACAAGGCCGATTAAGACGCTGGAATTAGCTGGCTTATCGGTTGTCCAAGCAAACAGAGCGGAGTTTTGGCTTAGGGACAAAACGCGGATGTTTGAAATTACCGGGGGTACTGTGTCTGTTGGTGTTGAAGTTGAAGCGGTATAAGCGTTAACGCCGACAGTGCCATTAATGCCGGATTCATTGCCCCACTGGTCTTTTGCCAGTATTTGATAATTATATTGGGTGTTTGGCAGTAAAGCGGAGAATATAGATTCGCAGGTTGTTATTGCTTGATTGCAAATTTGATAACCGTTTTTAAATGGATCGGTTTGTAATTGGGTTTTATCCGACGATTCGATCGTTATTTTGAAATCAACCGGCTCATTGGCGTTAAATTTTATGGAGGTGGTGGCGGAAGAAGTTGACGAAATTATATTTGAAAGCGCCGGAGGTAATAAATCAGAATTATCATAAAGAGCGAATTTAACGGAAAAACTTTGTTCAATTCCGGAAACAATCGCAGGCATGACTATTTTTTCCAAAGGCGAATAAACGGCGTTATGTTCAAGCGGCTGGACTCGATTGGCGTAATAAATATTTATGTCCGCTGAAGCGCTGGAGATTTTAATTTTATATGTTTGATCTCCGGTTACCGCTATTACTTGGCTGAAAGCTACATGGAATCGTTTTCCGCCCCAAGCAGGAGAAAGTATTGGCACGGAAACCGATTTTGAAGACAAAGTTTGATTAGCGTTGTTTAAAAGAGAGACGGATATATTGCCCGAGGCGGAATTGTCGAGCCACAAATCAAAGCCGGAAATCAAGTCATTGGAAACGATGAATGGCTGGATTATTTCTCCGCGGCGGGAAACAGAAAAATTATTGGATTCGTCCGGAGCGAATTCGAAATACTTAATTTCAGAAGTTTGCGCTAGTACCAAAGTTGGCGCGGCGATTAAAATGAACAATATGGCGATAATATATTTCATGTTTGATAATTCTCAATAAATTATAGCGGCAGTAAATTTATTACAAATTCCTGCCAGTCGTTAAAAATGGAAACCGCTGAATTGGTATAATTTTGATAACCTGTTTTTGAGGCGGTAACCGTGTAAGTTTGATTGGTTAATCCATTAAATAATGTTTGGCCTAACGGGATGCATGATGACGAAAAATAAAATTCTATTTCCTGAAGCGAGGGAGTGTAGGCTGGGTTAACGGTATTCAAAAATACTTTATAACGGAAATAACGATTGTTGTTGAGTAAAGAAGAAATTGTGCTGCTGGAAGTGTAAAAGGAATTGGAAGTTCCGTCCGGGCCAACATAATTCCATGTTGAGTTATCGTTGTTGGCGGCAAGCTGGAATTTTAAACTGTCAATGCCGGTTTGGGACGGCTGACTCGCTGGAAGCCAATCAATTGAATAAAAAGACACATTGGAGGCCCCTAAATTAAAAGTATTAGATTCTAACCACTGGGTGCTTGTTGTGTAAGTTCCGTTGGATGACTTTAGTGTTATTGTTCCGGGGATAGCTTCGGTTTCAATATCTCCGCTTTGGGAAAAATAATTTGATCCTGACCAATCGGTTTGTATAAACGATCTTTGTCCGGTAATTTGAGTTTTGTCGATCAAATTTCCGGTAATTTTTACAGAAACATCGTCTATTGGCTGGTTGTTTTGATCTTTAACGGTTGCAAGGAGAGCCAGGGGTAATTTCGGTTCCATTAGCCATTTGAGATTAGTAGTGGTGCTGGGATTTAAAGTAAGAGGCAGAAGAGGCAAGTTGCCGCTTAAATCATAAGAAGTGTTAGAGTTTGTGAATCCGTAAGTATCCCATTCCAGATTGTTTAATATTTTATTTCCGCTCGCGTCGGTTTGTGAATTAGCCGAATATTTTAAAATATCTGGATTTGTTCCAATTAGTTTTCCTCCCTGGATCGAAAAAGCGCTGTTAGGAACAGGGGAGCAGAATTTGTCTTGGGTTGATAGATTAATAACGCTTAGTCTGTCGATAGTGAAACTTATTGAAGTTACTTGTTGAGAGGCAACCGTGGCGTCGGGTTTGGTTGGGTTGGGGTTTGATGGAGCGCCGGCGGGGTATGTTCTTTCGGAAGAATAACCGGATTTGCTGACGGGAATTCTGTACGACGCGGTGCTGGTTGGGATGTCTACAAGTTGGAGCACTCCATTTAGGTTTGTGGTGTCGGTTATGTTAATTGGCGGCGTAGTGCTTGAATTTGTTACGTTTACGTTGGCGCCGCTTATTGGCTGGCCGTAAGCGTCTAAGACATTTATGAAAAGCGAGCCGTTGTTGGTTGTGGTTTCAAGGCCTTTTGCCGGAGCAACGGTTGTGGTCATAGTAATAGAAGCAACGCCGCCAAAACCAGCGCACGAAATACAATTCGCTTCGACTTCAATAATTTTATAATCAGCCGGAGAAGTGTCGTTGGGAGTTCCGCCCAAAGTGCCGTCAAACGGGTCGTCAACATTTCTAACGGTTGTTGTTAATAAAAAACTGCCGCCGCCGGATTGTACCGTTGTGGTTGCCAAAAGTTTTCCAACAGGATAACCGCCTAAAATGCCGATGTCGGAGTAATTCATTTTTCTGGCGGTTTCGAACTCAGTTTCTATGGCCGCAACTGCTTCGGCGCGCCATTGGTTTTTTAAAATTATTTCCAAAATATTGGCGTAAGTCAGATATATTGAAGAGGAGATTATTAAAAGCAATGTGGAAGCCACTAGAGCTTCTATCAAAGTGAACCCAGTATTACAACCGCGGTTTTTAAAATTAGAGAAAGATTTCATTGTCAGAAAATTAACGTACAAAAATCCAAAAACTTAAAAATTATTTTATTTTCAATCCTTGCGTTACCGAATATATCGGGGTGATTATCGAAAGCGCCACAAAGCCGATAAGCACGCCCATGACAATTATAAGAAGCGGTTCTAAAACGCTAGACAGATTTTTAGTAACATCGTCCACGTCATTTTCGTAAAATTCGGAAAGATAAAGCAAGGTTTCGCTTAAGTTTCCGGTTTTTTCGCCGATTGAAATCATTTCTCCGACCATCGGAGGGAAAAGATCCGGCCGGCCGATTAAGAATCGAGAAATTTCTTCGCCGCGGGAAACTCCGGTTGCTATTTTGCCGATTTGCTCTTTGTAAATAAGATTAGCGGTGGTTGTCGACGTGATGGTTATGGCTTCAATCACTTTTATGTCGCTTCGAAGAAGAAGGCCTAATGTCCGGCAGAAGTTTGCTATGTTGTAGTGTTTTGATAATCGTCCAGCCAAAGGCAAAATCAGCAAAAAACGGGTGGCGGCATATTTAACTATTCTTATTTTTAAAATCAGCCAAACGAAAATTATAAAAATTATGATTCCGATAATAACGTAAAATCCGTAAGCGACTAAAAAATTGCTGACCGCGATTAAGATTCGCGTTGTAATCGGAAGCGTCATTTTCAAGCTTTTGAAAACCGGAAGAATTTTAGGAAAAATATAAACAGTCAAAAATCCAACGATGCCCAAAGTAGAAATGCCGATTATTACCGGATAAATAAGGGCGCCCTTTATTTTTTTATTCAAGTTTTGGTTTTTTTGGAGTTCTTCGGCCAAGTAATTGAGGTTTTCGTAAAGTATTCCACTGGCCTCGCCGACTCTGATGACGTTTATAAATAATTCGCCGAAAACGTTTTTGAATTTTTCAAGCCCGGTTGATAAAAATTGGCCATTGGAAACATCGTCAACCAGTTCGGTAAGAATTTTTTTCATTGTTTTGGAAGTGGCCTGTTTTTTTAACAGTTGCAAGCTGTCGACAATGGGCATTCCGGTTTTCACCATTATGGAAAGGTGCTTGGCAAAAATTATTTTTTCCTGATTGGAAACTCTAAAAAATATATTATTCATATGTTATTCATGGATAACTCTTAGCACTTCTTCTATTGTGGTTATGCCTTCGATGGCTTTTTTAAATCCGTCTTCGATCATTGAAGTCATGCCGTTTTTTTCAGCTAAATGTTTGATTTCAGTGGCATCGGCTTTTCTAACGATAGCCGCCCTCATTTCGTCGTCTATTTCCATAACTTCGTGTATTCCGACGCGGCCTCTATAGCCAGAGCCGCTGCAATTTTCACATCCTTTGCCCTGATAAAATTTTTTAGATTTGTAAAGAGTTTCAACCGGAAATGTTCCCATTAGCCCTTCCAGATCGTTTATTGTTACTTTTTTTTCAAATTTGCATTCGACACAAATTCGTCTGACCAGTCTTTGACCGATGGCGACGTTCACCGTGGAGGCGATTAAAAATGGTTCGACTTTCATATCGATAAGCCGCGGTAATGTTGTCGGCGCGTCGTTGGTGTGGATGGTAGATAAAAGCAAATGGCCGGTTAAAGCGGCGTTAACCGCAATAGCAGCGGTTTCTTCGTCTCTGATTTCGCCGACCATAACGATATTCGGATCTTGCCTTAAAATAGAACGAAGTCCGTTGGCAAAAGTTAAGCCGGTTCTCGCGTTGACTTGGATTTGTTCGAGACCTTCAATCGCGTATTCTATCGGGTCTTCGATGGTGATAATGGAAACGTCTTTAGTGTTGAGAGTTTTTAAAATCGTGTAAAGAGTCGTTGTTTTGCCGGAGCCGGTGGGGCCGGTTGCTAAAATCATTCCGTACGGTTTTTTCATATTCCGTTCTATTTTTTCAATATCTTTGGGCGCGAATCCTAAACTGTCCAGAGTGAATTTTTCGGCTTTTTCCGAAAGAAGGCGCATAACGCAATCCTCGCCGTAAAAAGTCGGCGCTAAGGAAACGCGGATGTCCACGAAGCCGCCGTTTTTAAATTTCAAACGGAAACGGCCGTCTTGCGCCGCCTGGTGTTCGTCGGTCCGAAGCCCTGAGAGGACTTTGACGCGGGTGATGACTTCGGATTGGATTTCTTTAGGTAAAATAAACGAGTCGTTTAAAATGCCGTCAATTCTAAGCCGCACTCTGACTCTTTTTTCTTCAGGATCAACGTGAATATCGGAAGCGCCGGCTTTGTACGCGTATTCAATAAGAGAATCAACCAAGCTGATAATTGAAATCCCGGCGCCGCGTTGTAATTCTTCTTCAACTTTTGAAAAGGGAGCCATTATTTATTATTTTATCAATATAAAAAACAAAAGACAATGGAACAAAGTTTAAGAAACGTTACGTTAAGTGGCGTTTCGTAATCCTGAGTTTATCGAAGGATAAAAAAACGCCGCGTTTTTAAGGCGCGGCTAGTTGAGGCAGAACAGCGCGAAGTTATAAGAATGCTTGAATTTTCTGTTTGGACACTCCCATTTTTAGAAGTTCTTTTTTGGTATCGCAATACTGTTTTTCGATAAATTGTGAGCGGTTCATGCCCGAAGGAGGGCTTTCGAAATATTCCACCGCATTTTTAGAACTCAAACGCGGTGAAATTTTTTCTAAAATATACTCTCTTATTTCCGCTACTGTGGAGTATTGTCTGCTAATAGCTAGCAGTTCCTGGAGTTTTTCAACTTCTTCTTTTTTCCCGAATCGTTTAATCCATAAGCGCCGAGGAATGCGGTAAAAACGAAGGCCAACAAACAAAAGCAGTAAAGTTGGAAGGACTATAAATATTAACAACGCTTTGGGAAGTTCGATAATAGTTGGGACGACGAGTTGATAAAAGAAATCGGAAAATGTTTCCGTCCAAGGCGTAGATGTCATTTTATCCTCCGGAGAATGGGGTTATTTGGCTATTGTTCGACTTGTAAATATCTGATTACAAAATAACTTTTTATTTTGACAAAGTCAATTTTTTGCGTAGTAATATAAGTAATTATGCCGCTATTCAAACTGCATTCTAAATTCAAGCCGTCCGGCGATCAACCTGAGGCTATCAAAAAACTTATTGAAGGAATTAATAAGGGATTTAATAAACAGACGCTTTTGGGAGTAACCGGATCAGGGAAAACTTTCACGATGGCGAATGTTATCGCTAATTTTGATATGCCAACATTAGTTATCGCGCCAAACAAAACTTTAGCTGCCCAGCTCTACCGCGAGTACAAAAATTTTTTTCCTAAAAATTCGGTAAATTATTTTGTTTCTTATTACGATTATTATCAGCCTGAAGCGTATATGCCTATAACCGATACTTATATAGGAAAGGAGGCAATGATAAACGAGGAAATTGACAAACTTCGGCATCAAGCAACCAGCGCTCTTTTAACAAGAAACGACGTTATAGTTGTAGCGTCGGTTTCGTGTATTTATAATTTAGGAGTGCCGGTGAATTATTTTAAAAACGCGCTTCATTTGGAAATCGGAAAATTAATCACGCGAGGAGATTTAATACGCCAGCTTGTGAAAATTCAATTTAAAAGAACACCCGGTTCTCTAAAAAGAGGCTATTTTCGCGCCAGAGGAGACGCTTTTGAAATTATGCCGGCAAGCGGAAACGCGCTTTATTTTGTCGAGATCGAAAACCAAAAAATAAAATCACTCGCGCTTTTGGACCCTCTTACCCGAAAAATAACAGAAAGTTTGAATGAAACAGTTATATTTCCGCCAAAGCATTTTATTTCAGAGGAGCCGCAGATAAAAAAAGCGGTTGAGGAAATTAAAAATGAATTAAAAGAGCGGTTGGAATATTTTAATAAGAATAATTTATATCTTGAAGCTCAGCGGCTGGAGAGAAGGACCAGGTATGACATGGAAATGCTTAAAACTCTGGGGTTTTGTCCGGGAATTGAAAATTATTCAAGGCATTTAACGGGTAAATTAGCGGGTGAGCCGCCGGATTCTTTGTTGGCGTATTTTCCTGTTGATGAAAAAGGAAGGCCTCGATTTTTAACCATTATAGACGAGTCGCATATCGCAGTACCGCAAATTAGGGGGATGTACGAAGGCGACAAAAGCAGAAAAGGAATATTGGCGCAGTATGGCTGGAGACTGCCTTCGGCTTTGGATAACCGGCCGCTTAAGTTTTCTGAATTTGAAAAAAGAGTTGGTCAAGTTGTTTTTACTTCCGCCACTCCAAGCAATTTTGAGTTGGAAAATTCAAAGCAAGTCGTTGAGCAGATTATTCGGCCAACGGGCTTGATTGATCCTCCAATTGAAGTGCGTCCGGTTTTTGATAAAGAAAAAAAATTTAGCCAGATAGACGATATTATGGCGGAGTCGGAAAAAATTGTAAAAAATAACGAACGAGTGATTATAAATACTTTGACCAAAAAAATGGCCGAGGATTTGCAGGAGTTTTTGGTTAAAAGGAAATTTAAGGCGAAATATCTTCATTCGGATGTAAAAACTTTGGAAAGAGCGGAGATTTTAACCCAATTTCGAAAAGGAGATTTTGATATTTTGGTCGGGGTTAATTTGCTTCGTGAGGGGTTGGATTTGCCGGAAGTAGCGCTGGTGGCGATTTTGGATGCGGACAGAGAAGGTTTTTTAAGAAGCGAGACGTCGTTAGTTCAAACAATGGGCCGCGCCGCTCGAAATATTAACGGCCGAGTTATTATGTACGCGGATAAATTAACCGGATCGCTAAAGCGGGCAATTAAAGAAGTTGAACGCCGCCGGAAAATCCAGACCGAATACAACAAGAAAAATAAAATTACTCCACAATCGATTGTCAAAAAAGTGGAAGATTTGATTCAGTTTGATTCTGATTTTGGGGTATAAATTTGACACCGATTATTTGCGGGTTTAATCTATTATCAACAGAATAAAAATTTACTTGCCCCCTATAAGCCAAAAGGAGGGCGCTTTGAGTTATGGAAGACCCGGATAGTAGTCCGCCGTAGGCGGGCACTACCGGGCAGGTAAAATAATTATGGAAGAGAAGATTATTATCAAGGGGGCGCGGGTGCATAATCTTAAAAACATCAGCGCCGAGATCCCAAAAAATAAATTGATTGCTTTTACCGGAGTTTCGGGAAGCGGCAAATCGTCGCTTGCTTTTGATACGATTTTTGCCGAAGGACAGCGTAGATATATTGAATCGCTTTCGCCGTACGCGAGGCAATTTTTGGGGCAGATGGACAGGCCGGACGTTGACGAAATTGTGGGGTTATCGCCGGCAATTGCCATTGATCAAAGAGCGCTTTCGCACAACCCGCGTTCTATCGTAGGAACGCTTACGGAAATTTATGATTATCTTCGTGTTTTATACGCCCGTTTGGGAGAAGTTTATTGTCCCAATGACGGAACAAAAATTAAAAAATTATCATTGGAAGAAATCGTGGATATTATTGAAGACAACGCGAAAGAACTGAAAGAAGAAACGGTTACAATTTTATCTCCGGTCGTCCGTGGCAGAAAAGGAGAGTATTACCAGCTCCTTTATGATTTTCTTTCACAGGGTTTTAGCGAGGCGAGAATTGACGGGAAATTTTATAGTTTGCATGAACGCGTGGAGCTTTCTCGTTATAAAGAGCACGAGATAGAAATAGTAATGGATAAGGTGATGATTAATGATGAAGGCCGGTTGTTTGAGGCGGTTGAAAATTCTTTAAATTACAGCAAAGGTTTGGTTATCGCGAAATTTTCCGAAAAAGAAATATTGCTTTCTTCAAATTGGACTTGCCCGGTTGATAATTTTTCTTTTCCGGAAGTCGAGCCAAGGCTTTTTTCTTTTAACAGCCCGCACGGCGCGTGCCCGACTTGTTTCGGACTCGGAAAGACCGATTTGTTTTTGAAAACGATTTGTCCCGATTGTAACGGAAAAAGATTGAAGCCGGAGTCGCTTTCGGTAAAAATCGGCGGCACTTCGACAGGCTCAGTACAAGGCAAAAGTATTTATGAAGTTTGCAATTTATCGCTCAGCCAAGCTCGCGATTTTTTTGCAAGTTATAAAAAGAAAATGTCTTTACGGGAAAAGAAAATTGCTCTTAATGTTGTTGAGGAAATAGAAAACCGGCTGCAATTTTTACTGGAAGTCGGCCTTGATTACTTAACTTTAAACCGGGAAGCGGAAACGCTTTCAGGCGGCGAAGCGCAGAGAATTAGATTGGCTTCCCAGATTGGCTCAAAACTTTCAGGCACTCTTTACGTTTTGGATGAACCGACCATTGGGCTTCATGAAAGAGACACGGAAAAATTAATAGGCACTTTGAAATCATTAAGAGACCAAAATAATACCGTTATTGTGGTAGAACACGACGAGAAAACAATCCATAGTTCTGATTATTTGCTTGATTTGGGGCCAGGCGCTGGAGTGCACGGCGGAGAAGTAACCGCGATTGGAGAGACAAAAAAACTTTTACGTAATACCAATCCGCGAACGCATACGAACACCACGAACAAAGAATTCGAAAATTCGCTAACTTTAAAGTATTTGCGAGGCACTAAGGAAATCGCTGTTCCAGAAATAAGAAGGCACAAAACAGCCGAATCAATAAAAATAATAGGCGCGAGGGCGAATAATTTAAAAAATATCGACGTCGAGTTTCCTTTGAGGCGTTTGGTGTGTATGACCGGCGTTTCCGGAAGCGGTAAATCGTCTTTGCTTTACGATGTTTTATACACAAATCTTTCAAAAATAAAAGCGCGTTTTAACGAGCCGTTGGAAAACGCCGCGAAAATTTTGGGAAGCGAGTTTATCGATAAAATTGTAATGGTTGATCAGTCGCCGATAGGCCGGACTCCGCGTTCCAATCCCGCAACTTATACTGGCATATTTACTCCAATAAGAGATTTTTTTGCCGAACTTTCCCAGTCGAGGGAAAAAGGTTATACCGCCTCAAGGTTTTCTTTTAATGTCCAAGGGGGCAGGTGCGAAGCTTGTCAAGGTGCCGGGTCTAATTTGATAGAAATGCATTTTTTGCCGCCGGTTTTGGTGGAATGCGAAGTTTGCCACGGGAAACGCTTTAACCGGGAAACTTTGCAGATTAAACACAAGGCTAAAAACATTTTTGAAATTTTGGAAATGAGCGTTGACAAGGCGCTGGAATTTTTTGACGGAATATATTTGATAACCGATAAATTGAAAGTGCTTCAAGAAGTCGGGCTTGGATATATAAAACTCGGCCAGAGCGCCACGACTTTGTCGGGCGGAGAAGCGCAGAGAATAAAACTTTCTAAAGAGCTTATCCATCCTTTGGGAAAGAGGGGATTGTTTTTACTGGACGAGCCGACGGTCGGGCTTCATTATCATGATATTGAAATGCTTTTGAAGGTTTTAAACAAGCTTATTGAAAAGGGAAATTCGATATTTATTATAGAGCATAATATGCATGTGATAAAATCAGCGGATTACGTGATTGATTTGGGTCCTGAAGGCGGAGAAAAAGGCGGAAAACTTATTGCTAAAGGCACTCCGGAGGAAATTGTGAAAAACGCGCACAGCATCACAGGGAAATATTTGAAAGAATATTTGAGGTAGGGTATGGGGTATAGCCACTAGGGCTTAGTGAGTAAAAAAGTAAGGACCTTTTTAGGGGTCCTTTGGCGGAGGAAAGGCTGACAGAAATTCCTCTGCAGTTTTGATGATGTAGTTTACTTCGGGAAACATTAAGCTGTGAGAAAAAGGCATTTTCGGGTTTGCGCGATATGGATTTACAGCTTCAAGCAGAGGCATTTCGGTTTGCTGTATAATTTTTCTTATCACGGTCTCGGAAATAGGAGTTATTGGGCAAAAAGCGTGTCTGTTTATATTCTGCAGTTCCTTTTTTGTATATCTTCCTTCGTCCAATCTTTTGGCGTTCTTTTTACCACCAATAAAGATTTTGTCTTCTTTCGCCAGCTCCTTTAATTTCTCGATAAGGTAAAAGGTGTATGCCCACGAAAAGCCGGTTATGACCGAAGGAATCGGGTATTTCGCTACGTTCTTCATTTTATGACTCCTCTCAATATGGATTTGTTCGTGTTCTGATATAATGAAATCATCGTCTATAATTTATGTCAAATTTGTTATTAAAAGCAAAAAAATTTCCGCTAACACCGGGAATTTATATGTTTTTAGACGCTAAAAAGAAGGTGCTTTATGTTGGCCGGGCGGTTTCTTTGAGAAAGCGTATTTTGAATTATTTCCAGAAAAATTTGTTGGACCAGAGGATAAAAGAAATGGTTTTTTTGGCGCGCGACATTAAATATAAAAAAAGCGAAAATCTTTTAGACGCAATTGTTTTGGAGGCGAATCTTATAAAGAAATATTGGCCGAAATACAATATAAAAGATAAGGACGACAGGTCATTTGTTTATGTCGCGATTTCAAAAAAAGATGATTTTCCGAAACCGATTATTGTACGGGGCAGGGAAGTGGGGAAAATTTTGTCTGAACCGGTTAATTCTCAAATTCTCAAGAACATTGGAATAAACAAAATTAGCGTAAGGAAACAGATGCAAATATTTGGACCATATCAGTCATTGCATTTAATAAAAAACGCATTAAAAATTATTAGAAAGATTTTTCCATATAGCACTTGCAAAATTGGTTCGGGAAAGCCGTGTTTTGATTATCAGATTGGACTGTGCCCGGGCGCGTGCGTCGGAGCTATTTCAAAAAAAGACTACAAAAAAAATATTGAAAACATAGCGCAATTGCTTAAAGGAAATAAAAAAAGATTGCTGAAAAAACTAAAAAAAGAAAATCCTAATCAGGCGATGGCTTTGGAGCACATTCAAGACGTTGCTTTGTTAAGCGGATCGGAGTTTGAAAATTTTAAATTGAAAATTGAAAATTCCGCGAAGCGGATAGAAGGATATGACGTTTCTCACCTAGCCGGAAAAGAAACTTACGGATCAATGGTTGTTTTTGCAAACGGCGAAGCGGATAAAAGCCAATACCGGTTGTTTAAAATTAAAAGCGCGCCGGCAAACGACGACTTGCGGGCTTTGGAAGAAATTATTTTAAGGAGATTTAAACACGACGAATGGCAAAGGCCAAACTTAATTTTAATAGACGGCGGCCGGCCGCAAATAAGTTTTGTCTCAAAAGCGCTAAGAAATAAAAATATAAATATTCCTTTGGTCGGCATTTCTAAATACAGGAGGACTCGTCCTGAGGGCGTTCGACTGAGCCCTTCGGCGGTGAGCCGTTCAGGACGGTCGAACCGCTCAGCCGAAGTCCGTGTCGAAGGAGATGAATTAGTTTTCCCGCTAGGCATGAAAAAACCAACAAGAGAATTGATTGAAAATATCAAAAGTATTTTGTTAAAAGTTCGCGAGGAGGCGCATCGATTTGCGTTAAAATCCAGCAGGCGCAAAAGAGGGATGTTGATAAGTAATTTCTAATTTTTGAGGAATTTAGATATAATCAATAAACGGTCGATAAAGATGAAATAATATATGACAAAAAATCTTAGCACAATCGATAGGATAATCAGATTAATAATTGCCCTAGGATTATTATATGTAGCGTTTGCTTATTACCAAACTAATTTTGTTTTAGCTATAATAGCTTTTGTTTTAGCACTCGGAACCGCGATCACCGTAATTACCGGGTTTTGTATTGTTTATAAACTTTTTGGAATAAGCACAAGAAAAGATCAAGGTGGTTCATCGTTTCCGTCGCAACCTATGCAGTGAATAGGGTTTAGCCACTAGCCACTAGTAAATGCCTGCTATGCGTATGAGTAGCAGGCATTTTTTTAGAAATAAATAAATAATTGAATTTTATTGACTTTTTGCTAAGATGGTTTTGTTGAGGGGCCTATAGTTCAGTGGCAAAACACCTCATTTGCAATGAGGAGCCGCGAGTTCGATTCTCGCTAGGTCCACAAGGGAGGCGTGCGCGAGTGGTTGAAACGGATGGTCTTGAAAACCATTATGCCGGAAACGGCATCGAAGGTTCGAATCCTTCCGCCTCCGCCAGTTAGAAAATGACTGAATATTAAAAGATCCGAACTATGGAAAAATTTGAACCAAATATAGAAAATAAAGAAAAATTGAGAGACGCCACTCTTGTTTTTTTAATAAAAAAAGAGCACGAAAAAATATTAGAAATTTGCTTAGCGATGAAAAAACGAGGGTTTGGTAAGAATAGGTGGAATGGCGTGGGTGGCAAGGTAGAGAAAGATGAAGAAATAGATAATGCTGCCGAGAGAGAAACTAAAGAAGAAATTGGCGTTGAGATCAGGCAAACAAATAAGGTGGCAGAACTATCATTTTTCTTTCCGCATAATCCAGCGTGGAATCAAAAAGTCCATGTTTATTTTTCTGAAATTTGGGGCGGAGAACTAAGTGAAAGCGAAGAAATGAAACCGCAATGGTTTCCAACGCAAGAAATACCGTTTGATCATATGTGGCCGGACGATGAATTTTGGGTTCCGGAAGTTTTGTCCGGGAAGTTAGTAAAAGCCACCTTTGTTTTTGGCGAAGGTGATATTATTCAAAGCAAGAATGTTCAAATCGTTGAGAGCCTATAATTATTTATATTTTTTAAAAAAGCGGTATCTTTTGGAAAATTAAAATTTTGAATACAAAAATAATCCATGAGAAAAGAACGGGAGAAAATTTATATATACGGAAAACACGCGCTGGAAGAGGCGCTTATTAATACGCCGTGGGCGGTGAAAAAAGTTTTTCTTTCTTTTGATATAAATGATTCGAAACTGCGCGAACTTTTAAAGAAGCACAATGTGCCGGCTACGGTGATGAAAGGCAAGGAAGCTGACAGAATGGTCGGACAGGAAACAGTGCACCAGGGCGTTATTGCCATATTGGATCCAGCCTTGCTTTTGGTAAATTTTGATGATTTTACAGCTAAACTTAAACCAACGGCAGATACGATACTTGTTCTTTTAGATGAGCTGACCGATCCGCACAATGTCGGCGCTATTATTCGCAGCGCGGCGGCGTTTGGAGCCTCGGGTATTTTAATGCCTTTTCATAATCAAGCGCCTATTACCGGCGCGGTGGTAAAAACTTCGGCTGGTATGGTTTTTCGCGTGCCGATAATTTCTATTGGAAATGTGAATTTTACCGTTGATAGGTTGAAAGATATGGGTTTTAAAACTTACGCGTTAACGATGCAGGGAGCAAAAGATGTTTCTACGGAAACTTTTGACGAGCCGGCATTGTTTATAGTTGGTAATGAAGGCAAAGGCATACGGCAGAAAACAATGGAACGTTGTGATGTGTCGCTTCGCGTACCAATGAATCCGCGGTGCGAATCTTTAAACGCTTCGGTTTCGGCGGCGGTAGTGCTTTATCAGTGGAGCACAAAGCACGCGAAAACGCTAAAATAAAAAAAGAAGAACATGAATAATATCAATTTGACTAGCCAGCCATGGCGAGACTACGAGCTGATTGATTCCGGAGACAATCGCAAATTAGAACGGTACGGATCTTATATTGTTATTCGTCCGGAAACGCAGGCTATTTGGAAACCGGCGCGGCCCAAAGATTGGAAGAGGGCGAACGCTGAATTTAGTTGGATCGAGGGCAAGGGCGTGTGGCAGAAAAAAAATATTCCCCAGTCGTGGGAACTTTCCTGGAAAGACATTCGTTTTATTGCGCGGTTAACGTCTTTTAAGCATACCGGAGTTTTTCCGGAGCAGGCTGTAAATTGGCAGTGGCTAAGCGAGCGTGTGGACGCTCTTAAACAGCCGAAAGTACTAAACCTTTTCGGCTATACCGGCATTGCCAGTATAGCGGCGGCAAAAGGCAAAGCGCAGGTAACACATGTGGATGCTTCAAAACAAAGCAACGCGTGGGCAAAGGAAAATGCCCGACTTTCAGGAATTTCAGCAGGAATTTCAGAAGGAAGCATCAGATATATATTGGAAGACGTTTTGAAATTCAGCGAAAGAGAAGCGCGCCGGGGAGCCATTTATGACGGAATAATTTTAGATCCGCCGGCGTTTGGTCGCGGGCCAAAGGGCGAGGTGTGGAAAATAGAAGAATCGATTCCGCGTCTTTTAACCGCGATAAAAAGCATTTTATCTTCAAAGCCCGGTTCTTTCTTTTTGTTAAACGGTTACGCAGCCGGCTATTCGCCGCAATCGTTTTTGCAGGCAGTGGAAAGTTTCTTTAGTGAGAAAAAAGGCGATAAAAAAGGCGAGTATGGGGAATTACGTATTCAAGAGGCTGGTTCAGAACGGTGCGTTCCAGCGGGTATTTATGTTCGTTTTACACGGACAACTTAGAATATCTTAGATGCATAGCTTAACGCTAAAAAACCTTAAAACCGAGTTAAAGAAATTTGCCAGTCCCCAAAAAGCCGAAATTTTGGCTCGTTTTTTTAAAATCGGAAAAGGCGAATACGGAGAAGGGGATATTTTTATTGGGGTGGTTGTCCCGGATATCAGGAAAACCGCAAAAAAATATAACGCCATTGGTTTGCGCGAAACAGAAAAATTGCTTCATTCTAAAATCCACGAGGAACGGCTGTGCGCGCTTTTAATTCTGGTTGAAAAGTTTAGAAACGGCGGTGAAAAAACCAAAGAGCAAATTTATAAATTATATTTAAAAAACACAAAATATATTAATAATTGGGACTTGGTTGATTTGTCATCCCACCACATTGTCGGAGAATTTTCGTCTGACAAACCGACCGACAAACTGATTAAAAAGCCAAAAAGCGTTTTATATAAACTTGCGAAGTCAAAAAATTTATGGGAAAGGCGAATCGCCACTCTAGCCACTTTTAATTTTATAAATAAGGGCCAGCACAAAGAAACTTTAAAAATCGCTGAAATATTATTAAAAGATAAGCATGATTTGATACACAAGGCGGTTGGATGGATGTTAAGGGAAACAGGTAAGCGCTGTTCGCGAGAGATTTTGGAAGATTTTTTAAAAAAACATTACAAGCAAATGCCGCGGACAATATTAAGGTACGCGATAGAAAAGTTTCCTGAAAAAAAGCGAAAATCGTATTTAGGTGGTAAAATATAATAAGTTTCTGTGGAATTTGATACGCGTTTTAAATAATGATAAATTTATAAGATATACTACAAAAAAATGGAATTCGATTTAAACAAAATAAAAAAATCCGCTCAGGAGGCCATAGAAGAACTTGCCAGTCCGGAAAAACTAGAGGAAATAAAAATTAAATTTTTGGGCAGAAAAAGCGAACTCACCGAACTTTTGCGTTCTTTAAAGGATTTGTCGATTGAAGAAAGGCGTAAATTAGGTCCGAAGCTTCAAGAGTTAAAAAAAGAATTAGAAAGGTCTTTTGACAAAAGACTCAAAGATCTTCGTATTTCACATTCTACGCTTCGCGAACGCATTGACGTTACCAAGCCGGGGCATAAAATTACTTCCGGTCATATCCATCCCTTGTCAAAAATCGAAGAAGAAATCGAGCAGATTTTTTTATCAATGAATTTTTCCGTGGTTGAGGGTCCGGAAGTTGAAGATGAATACCACAATTTTGACGCCTTAAACATCCCCAAAGACCATCCGGCAAGGGAGATGTGGGACACATTTTGGCTTCGCCAAAATGAAATCAAAAATCAAAAATCAAAAATCAAAAATCCTGAAAAACTATTACTAAGAACTCATACGAGTCCGATGCAGATACGCTATATGGAGAAAAATAATCCGCCTTTTCAAATTATTGTGCCAGGCAGGGTTTTTCGCTACGAGGCCACTGACGCGTCGCATGAAATAAATTTTTATCAAGTAGAAGGGCTTATGGTTGGCAAAGATATGAGTTTGGCGAATTTTAAATTTGTCGTTGAGGAATTTTTTAAAAAGTTTTTCGGCAGCCAAAAAATAGAGTTTCGGTTCAGGCCGAGCTATTTTCCGTTTGTTGAGCCCGGGGTTGAAGTAGATATCAAATTAGGCAAAAGCGGCAAGTGGCTGGAAGTAATGGGCGCGGGCATGGTGCACAGAAAAGTTTTTGACGCTGTCGGCTATAACCCTAATGACGTAACGGGTTTTGCTTTTGGTCTTGGTTTAGAGCGCTTGGCGATGATTAAATACAAGATTCCGGACATCAGATTATTTTATTCGGGAGATTTGAGATTTATTAAGCAATTTTAAAGGGCTTTGTCTAAATTTTGAAGCCGTCAGGCGAACAAAATTTAGATGCAAAACCTTTACCCAGCACCTTTTTATGCATTATGTTTATATAATTCAAAGCAATAAAACGGGTGCTCTGTATTTTGGAAGAACCAATAATCTTGTTCAAAGATTAAAAGATCACAATAATGGAAGTAACTTTTCAACAAAAGAACAGAAACCGTGGCATTATGTTTATACCGAAGGCTATTTATCAGAAAAAGACGCAATACAACGAGAGTTAAAGTTGAAAAATTACGGCAACGCTAGAACATATGTCAGAAAACGAATTCAAAACAGTTTAAAATAATAAAAAGGTGCTGGGTGCTCAATTTTATAGTAAAATTGACTGCGCCTACGGCTTGTAAATTTTAATAAAATTGGCATGAAATTCTCGTATAAATTATTAAAACAATTAGTTCCGCAGATAAAAAACCAAAACGAGTTGGTTGATAAATTGACAATGCACGCGTTTGAAATTGACAGCGTGAAAGGGGATACGATTGACATAAAACTTCCGCCAAACAGATATTCAGACGCTGGATCGCATATTGGAATAGCGCGTGAAATTGCGGCAATTTCAAACTACAAACTTAAAACTAAAAACTACGGACAAAAAGAAAAAAATAAAAAGAAATCGTATTTTAACGTAAAAATCCAGGATAAAAATTTATGTCCGCGTTACACTGCTCAATACTTTGAAAATATTAAAATAAGCGCGTCTCCGAAATGGATACAGGATGTTTTAAAAACCTGCGGATTAAGGCCGATAAATAATGTCGTGGACATAATGAATTACGTAATGCTTGAAACCGGCCAGCCTTTGCACGCGTTTGATTACGACAAACTTTACGCTAAAGGCGGAAAACAACCAACGATAATTATAAGAAAAGCGAATAAAGGAGAAAAAATAATCTCGCTTGACGGCGAAAAGTACAATTTAGACCCGGATGTTTTAGTTATTTCCGACGAAAAAGAAGTGTTGGCAATTGCCGGCATAAAAGGCGGCAAGATTGCGGAAGTGGACAAAAATACAAAAAGAATTATTGTTGAATCCGCAAATTTTGATCCCGTTAACATATATAAAACTTCAAAAAAACTTTTGCTTTCAACAGACGCTTCTTTAAGATTTTCGCGGAATTTAAGCCCTGAACTGGCGATTTTAGGCTTAAATAGAGCGGGGCAGTTGCTTATAGAGATCGCCAAAGCGTCTTCTGGCGCAGTTATCGATGTTTATCCAAAAAAGCAGTCTAAAAAAATAGTAAAATTCGACACAGAAAGATTTAGAAAATTTATCGGATTAGGTTTGGATTTTAAAACCTTCAAAAATTATTTTGAAAGTTTAGGGTTTATCGTTAAAGTTCCGGCTGACCAATTAACTAATTCGCCAATTAACCAGTTCTTTGTGGAGGTTTCACTGTTTCGCGTTGATATTGAAACATTTGAGGATTTAGCGGAAGAGATAGTCAGACTATACGGTTATGGTAAATTAAAATCAGTTCCGCCGTACGCGTTTTTAAAACCTTCCGGATTCGAGGATCAAATAGTTTTAAAAAATAAAATCAGAAAAATTTTAACCGGAATCGGATTAAGCGAAATTTATAACTATTCTTTTATTTCCGATAAGGAAGGCGAGTTAGATTTCGGGTTTGCTAAAAATAAATTAATCGAACTCGAAAATCCCATTAGCAGTCAGTTCAAATATTTAAGGCCTAATTTAGAAATCGGTCTTGTTAAAAACATAAGCGATAACAGCCGGTTTTTTAACGAAGTTCATATTTTTGAGATTGGTAAGATTTTTTCCGCCGGAGGCGGACCCGCTGATGGCGGGGAAATCGGTAAAGTTTTTTCCGCCAAAGGCGGATCCGCCTATGGAGGGCAGGCCGGTAAAGAAACATTGGCGTTAGGGATGATTTTATCCGACAAAAATCAGGAGACGTTTTTTAAATTAAAAGGGATTATTTCCGCGCTATTTAAGAAAATCGGCCTGGTGAACTATTCTTTTACCGAATCCGAAGCAAATGTTTTGCTTATAAAATCAGGAAATAAGTTTTTGGGCAGTATTAGAAAAAAATATGACTCGCCTAAAAAACAAATTTCTTCAGCGGAAATAAATTTGGACGAACTTCTGGTTTTAATCGAGGGAGAACACGAATTCCGGCCGCTTCCGAAATTTCCCTCTGTTATGCGGGACATTTCTATTGCCGTTTTAGAGTCCGCAAAAGTTGGAAATATTATTGAGGAGATCCAGGAGGCAAACATGAAATACATCGAAGACGTTGATTTAATAGATGAATACGATTTAACAAAATCAAATTCTTCCGCCGATAAAGGCGTAAGCTATACTTTTCGAATTATTTTCCAAGCCCCTGACCGGACCTTAACCGACCAAGAAGTTGACAAGGAGATGGAGAAAATTATTTCAATTTTAAAAAATAAGTTTCGCGCTTCTTTGAGATAATTTATGTTATTATTTATCGCGCTAGTTTGGTAAAATAATATAAGCGCTAAAAGGAAATGGAAAAAATTAAAAAGATATTAAAATTTTTAAATCCTCAGCCCGCGATTGGCGGATTGGAAATAAGCGATTCCTATTTGCGTTTTGTTTTAATCAAGGAAAAAAAGGTTGATTTTTTTTCATTAAAACTTCCGCCCTCCATCGTGGAAAACGGCAAGGTTAAAAATCGCGACGCTTTGCGTCTGATGCTTTTGAATCTCCACGCTAAAATAACACCCAAAAAAAAGAAAAAAATATATGCGGTTGTAAGTGTTTCAGACGGCAATATTTATTCCTCGCTTTTAAGTCTTCCGGCAATAGCCTCAAGCGGAATGGACGAAGCCGCCAAATTAAATTTGCAAATGGCTTCGCCTGTTGATTTTGAAAGCGTTTACAGCGATTGGCAATTAATAGGGGAAAAAGAATTAAGCGGCGGAAACCAGCTGGAAATTTTCGGAGCTTTTATTTCAAAGACTACCGTTAATGAATTTGAGTCGGTAATCGAAGAAGCTGGTTTTGTAACTGCCGCTGTTGAGTTTCCGGCGCTTTCGCTTTCAAGAGTCATAGTTAAATTAGGTGAAAAAATTGCTAAAGAAAAAACCTATCTTTTTTTAAGGGTTAGCGGAGACGGATTGACATACGGAATTGTTAAAAACGGCAATCTATATTTTGCGCATTTTGTGGCATGGCTCTCGGCTTATGGAACAGAAAAAAAGATTAGTTCGGACTCCTTTAAAAAATTAATTATTTCCGAGACTAGAAAAGTTTTGAATTTTCATGAAAATCACATTGGCGGGCAGATCGAAAAGATTTTAGTTATTACTCCCAGTATGATTGATGATATTTTAAGCGCGCTTGCCGAAGGAGCGCCAAATATAAAATCCGAAACTCTCTCTCTTGAGCAATTTAAAGAATTAGCGATTAGCTGGTACAGCGTGCTGGGAGTAGCGCTTCGCGGATTAGTGCCTCGTCCCCAAGATAATATTGTTTCTTTGTCGAGTGACGATACCGATGTTAAGTTTGGAAATTATCAAACTATCGGTTTTATAAGAATTTGGAGAAATATTTCATTCGCGATTCTTGCTTTTGTTTTACTGGTTTTTATCAGTTTAGATGTTTTTTTAAGTTCTAATTCTAATAATTTGCAAAAACAGCTGGGCGCGTTGAGTTTAAATCCTAATAGCCAAAAAATATCCGAATTGACCCAGCAAGCCGCAGCATTCAATGAAAAAGTTGAATTAATAAGTAGCGCGTATTCTAATAAATCTTATTGGTCACCGGTTTTCGACGCGCTTATTGAAAAGCTCGGGAGCGACATTACAATAAAAAGATTTTATCTTTCTTCTGCTGGTTCCCCGATTGTTATAACGGGCGAAGCGCCAAGCGAGGAAAGAGTGTCGGCTTTTGGAGAGGATCTTAAAAAAGACTCAAGATTTTCCGATGTTCAGATTCCTCTGTCGTCAATTAAAGAGATTTCCAAAAACGCCTTTATTTTTAACTTAATTTTTAAGGCTAATTTTTAAAATATCCTAACTCTCAAGGCTGACTTTTTGGAATTGTCCTTGACGAAGTATGTAGATAAAATTATTTTCTCCGTCATAAAACAAATTGTCGAAACCGTTTTCGATGTTGTAAAGGTTTAAAGGCGGTCGGTCATCAATTTCCGTTAAACTGACTTCGTTGGATTTTCCCGCCAGCAGCCTGAGAGAGTCTTTGTACCAGAAAATTTTTTCCAACTCTTGTTTTTTGGCCAGTTCAAATCTGGACACATCGCCAATTTTTTTCCTAAATATTTCGTCCCACTCGTCGATAAAGCGGACATTTATAGTGCCGTTTGTGTCCAAAAAAGCAATTGCCCGGTTGTTTGGGGAAAACTCAAAAAATTTGACGGAGTGAGCGATTTTTTCCGGCAAAGGATTTTTTTCCGTAAATAAATATAATCCTCCGCCCGAATCCAAAAACGCGATCCGATTTCCTGACCTAGAAGCTTCCACGCTTTTTACGGGGAATTTAGCGGTAGAAGAAGTTATTTCAAAGAGAGTGTTTTGAGTTTTAAAAACAAGGTTATAAGAAAGAAACGAAACAATATTTTTGTCTCCTTTTTTTGTTTTTACGAAATATACAGTTGAACCCCTAATATTCCATGATAATATTTTTTCTTCTATCAGGCTTTCTTTTTGCCGTCGCTCGGTGTCTAAAATTATCAGACCATTTTTTGTTTCAATGATAATTCTATTGGAATCAAAGGGGAGAAACCCGACTTTTTTTATTTCTAAGGCGGTCGTATTTTCCGATAATATATTTGCAGCCAAAACCCCGAGATTTAAAGCGGTTTTTGGATTCTTTAAATCATAAAGGTAAAAATTGCCGCTTAAGCTGTTTAGGGAGATGATTTTATTGGAATCCGTTGATACGTCGATTATGACGTTTCCTTTTATTGACTTTGCCAGAGTTTCCGATTTAAATTTGTTCGGCGGCAAAAACGCGTTTATCGTTTCCACCAAAGACGGCTTGAGTTTTAGTATTTTGCGATATTTTTGAAAGCCTTCTTTTTCTATTGTGACGGTATAGGTTTTGGGCAAAAGATTAGGGATAAGAGTATGGTTTTGAATTATATTCGAATCGTCCGAGAATTCTTTGTTGTCTAATTTTATAACAACTCCGCGGGGCGTTGTTTGAATTGCGATCGCGCCGGTTTTTTGTATTTGAAAATTTTCCAGATTCAGCCGCCAGCCAAGCCCGTATAAAACAATAATTGAACCGCCGATTATAAAAACCAGAGTAAAAAGGACGAGCAGCAGCCGTCTTGATAATAGTGACATATTCAACTGCAATTATATCGCGTCGTTTGAATTTTTCAACAAAATCACGTATATTTCAAAATATGTTTACTAGAAAAATTGGAATTGATTTAGGCACGGCTAACACAATCGTTTTTGTTCCTAAAAAGGGTTTTATTATCAACGAACCGACAATTGTTGCTTTGAGTTCCACCGACAACACTGTTCTTGCGGTTGGCAGAGAAGCCAAGGAAATGATCGGCAGAACCCCGGCCGACATAAGGGCGTACAGACCGTTAAAAGACGGAGTTATCGCCGACTATTATATTACTAAGGCGATGCTTAAATATTTTATCGCTAAAGCAATCGGCCCTTTTAATTTTTTTAAACCCGATGTTGTTATTTCCGTTCCGGCCGGCATTACTCAGACAGAGCGCCGGGCTGTCATAAATTCCGCTAAGGAGGCGGGCGCAAAAGAAGCCCACGTGGTTAGAGAACCGATTTTAGCTGCTTTGGGCGCGGGGATTCCAATTAATTCCCACTCAGGCAATATGATTGTTAATATGGGAGGCGGCACGTCGGAAACGGCGGTCATATCGCTTGGCGGCATTGTTTCTTGGGCGTCGCTAAGAGTGGCCGGCAATAAATTTGATTCTGCTATCAGTGATTATATAAAAAAGAAGTATTCTCTTTTTATAGGAGAGCAGATGGCGGAAACCGTCAAAATCGAAGTTGGTTCCGCTCTTCAAACAAAAGACAAAAGGACCTTTAGGGTAAGAGGCCGGGATATGATTTCGGGTTTGCCCAAAGACGTCATTGTCAGTTCAAATGAGATTGCCGAGGCTTTGCACGGCCATCTTTTGGACATCGTAGCTTCTGTACAAAATGTGTTTAACGAAACTCCGCCGGAGCTCGTCGCTGATATTATGGAAAAGGGAATAATTCTTTCCGGCGGCACGGCTCAGATACCCCTGCTTGGAGAGTTTTTCAAAAGAGCTTTGGGCGTTAATGCATACGTTGCCGAAAATCCTCTTTTTTGTGTTGCTAAAGGCGCCGGATTAATTTTGAATCACCTGGATGTTTATAAGAGAACATTATTGAATAAAAAGTAAACGGGATGAATAAATATCAAAACGCATACATAATTTTTTTATCAAAATTTATCAAGCCCCGGCGCCGGTTAAAAGTTATTGTCGATTGCTCTAACGGCGCGGCTGGATCGATTGTTTATAAAATATTTAAAAACAGCAAGATTTTAAATTTTAAAATTATCAATTCCGTAGCGGATGGAAATTTTCCCGCTCACGGACCAGACCCTTTAAGAGGAAATGCTTTTAAAAAAGCTTCTTCTTTCGTGTTAGAACAAAAGGCCGATGTTGGCATTGTTTTTGACGCTGACGGCGACAGGGCTTTTTTTATTGATAATCGTGGAAGAAAAATAAATCCAGATGTTATAGCTAAGCTTTTCGTTTGGCATTTAAAACCGAAAAAAATTGTTGTAGACGCCAGAACCGGATGGCTTGTTACTAAGTCACAAGCCACAAGTTACAAACCACAAGTTATTAATTCAAAAGTCGGCAGATATTTCGTTGAGCAGCTGATGAAAAAAAATAAGGCTGACTTTGGGGCTGAACACTCCGGACATTATTATTTCAAGACATTCTATTATTTTGATTCTGGAATTTTTTCAGCGATTCAAGCTATTAATGCTGTTTCGAAATTGCCCTATTCGCTCGCTGATTTTGCCGATTTATTGCCTCAGTATTATTCAAAGGATGTTAATTTTAGGTTAAATTCTAAGCGTGACTACTCCGCGACCATAGGAAAAATAGAAAATAGATACAAGAAATTCGCCGTAAAAACTTCTCGGCTTGATGGGCTGAAAATGGAAATAAAAAAGCCTTCCGGCAGGTTTTGGTTCAATATTCATTTTTCCAATACCGAGCCGGTGATAAGGTTGACAATCGAGGCCCAATCGTCGAAGATACTGGCGGTAGAGGCTAGAAATTTAGCTGATTTACTAACGAAAGCATGAAAAACGACGACCTTTTTAATGATTCAAATGGGAAAAAGATAAGTTCTCGCGAAGTAGTTGAAGAAGTGATTAGTTTTATGAAGGAAGATCAGAAGCGCCACTACAAGGTGATGATCGGAACGGATTCTCAGCAAACCAGCAACGACAGCGATTTTGTGACCGCGATTGTGGTTCATAGAGTAGGCAACGGAGGAAGGTACTTTTGGAGACGGTCCGAGAACGGTAAATTTTACACTTTAAGGGATAGAATTATTACCGAAGTTCTTTTGTCTATTGAAGTAGCAAAAGAAGTTTTAATGTTTTTGAAATCAGCTACAACTCTTCCGTTTAATTTTGAAATCCACGCCGACGTCGGCAATAACGGCAAGACCAAAACAATGATTTCCGAAGTGGTCGGCATGATAAAAGCAAATGATTTTGAAGCAAAAACAAAACCCGAAAGCTACGCCGCCAGCAAAGTGGCCGACAGACACACGTAAATTATTTAATTAGTTACGCAATGACCAATTCCATTGTTCTCGATATAGAGACAAAAAATACTTTTTTCGACGTTGGAAGAGATAATTTTGACGCTCTAGACGTTTCCTTAATCGGCGTTTATTCATACAACAAGAATGAATTTATCGCTTACGAAGAACATCAAATAGAGGATTTTATCGATTCCCTAAAAGGCGTTGGCTTAATAATCGGGTTTAGCATAAATCGGTTTGATATCCCTGTGTTGAAAAAACATTCCAAAGAAATGAATTTATTTTCAATTCCGAGGCTGGACCTGCTTGACGAAATAGAATTTAAAACCGGCAAACGCGTTAGTTTGAATAATCTTTCAAAAACAAATTTAGGCCTTGAGAAAACTCATCACGGCCTGGAAGCGCCCAATCTTTACCGGGACGGCAATATTGAAGAATTAAAAAATTATTGCTTGAATGACGTAAAAATAACAAAAGAACTTTACGAGCTCGCAAAGCGTCAGGGGTATCTTCTGGTGCCGAAAAAGGGGAGCGATGAATTAGAAAAAGTAGAACTTTTATTAAATAGATTACCGATTTAATTTTATAATTTGCGGAAGCGGGAGGCCACAGCATCATAACAAGTAATGGTGCTGGGTAAAATTCTCACTATTTTTGCGGTGGGGGTGAGATTTGAACTCACGATGCCCTTGCGAGCATACCACATTTCGAGTGTGGCGCCTTAAACCGGACTCAGCCACCCCACCACTATCTTTGTATGTGCCCTCGCGAGGAATCGGACCTCGATCCGCACGTTAGGAGTGTGCTATTCTATCCGTTGAACTACGAGGGCAATGAAAATAGATTATATTTTTTATCAAAAACTTGCAAGGCATTAAAAGTTTCGTTATTATAAAATCGCTCCAGCGTTAATAGTCACAAGTTAAAAGTTATTAGTTATTTAATAATGGGCCGTTAGCTCATTTGGCTAGAGCGCTACTATGGCATAGTAGAGGCGACCGGTTCGAATCCGGTACGGTCCACGAGTAAAGCTTAATAAAATCTCCCGATACCGGGAGATTTTATTTTACAAACGTTTTGACTTTTGATACGAGATCATCGATTGAGGTTTTTGCCTTCACGAAATATTCTATTGCTCCAAGTTGTTTGCTTTTTTGAATATCCTCGGGCTGGCTTAAGTTGGAAATAATAATAACCGGAATGTCTATTTTATCGCTTAATTCCGGATCGGATTTTATGTCTTCCATAATTTCAAATCCGGACTTTTTAGGCAGAATAATATCCAAAAGGATAAGATTCGGCGTTGAAGATTTTAAAAATTTAATCGCTTCTTCGCCGTCTTTTGCCACCAGCACTTCAAAATTCTCCTTTTGGAGACGATTTTTTAAAAGCGAAGATAAAAACGGTTCGTCTTCAATGAGTAATATTTTTTTCGGTTTTCCTGCCATATGTTAATTAATTTATCAGATAAATCAAAATCCCGCCAGTCCAGAGACTGGCGGGATTGTTGGAAATTTTTTGGTTGCCCCAATACTCTCGCTTTAGGCGAGAGAGTCGAGACATAAGGCTCCTCGACTAACACCTGTGTCCGCAAAGCGGACATCGATCAATTTTCGAATTTAATTATTCCACGCACAGCTTCCGCTACGCGTGCCTTGTTACGACTTCACCCCTGTCACTGAGCTTACCTTGAGCCGCCAAAGGCGACCTTCAGGTACTCCCAGCTCCCTTGGTGTGACGGGCGGTGAGTACAGGACCCGAGAACGTATTCACCGTGACATAGCTGATTCACGATTACTAGCGATTCCGGCTTCATGAGGGCGAGTTGCAGCCCTCAATCCGAACTGGGGCCGAATTTGGTGGGATTAGCTCCGCCTCTCGGCTTGGCAACCCATTGTTTCGGCCATTGTAGCATGTGTGTGGCCCAGGGCATCAAAGGGCCACGCTGATCTGACGTCATCCCCGCCTTCCTCCGTGAAATACACGGCAGTCCTGCCTGACACTTGTAACAGACAGCAGGGGTTGCGCTCGTTACCCCACTTAAGGGAACAGCTCACGCCACGAGCTGACGACGACCGTGCAGCACCTGTCCTGATGTCTTTTAAGGGAGGGTTCCGGTTTCCCGGAATTTTCATCAGAATTTCAAGCCCTGGTAAGGTTCCTCGCTTGTCGTCGAATTAAACCACATGCTCCACCGCTTGTGCGGGTCCCCGTCTATTCCTTTGAGTTTTAGTCTTGCGACCGTACTTCCCAGGCGGTCTACTTAACGCGTTAGCTACGCCACTCCGAGGGTCGATACTCGAAACAGCTAGTAGACATCGTTTAGGGCGTGGACTACAAGGGTATCTAATCCTTTTTGCTCCCCACGCTTTCGCGCCTCAAGGTCAGGAGTGCCTTAGTAGAATGCCTTCGCCTTTGGTGTTCCGCACGATATCAACGGATTTCACCCCTACACCGTGCGTTCCATCTACCTCTAACATCCTCTAGTTAGGTCGTATCTGTTGCGGTTCCTTTGTTGAGCAAAGGTATTTTACAACAGACGCACCAAACCCCCTACGCGCCCTTTACGCCCAATAAATCCGGATAACGCTTGAGCCCCTCGTATTACCGCGGCTGCTGGCACGAGGTTAGCAAGCCCTTATTCAGCTGGTACTGTCAACTCCGACCGAGGTCGGAGCTTCCTCCCAGCTAAAAGCAGTTTACAATCCGAAGACCTTCTTCCTGCATGCGGCGTCGCTCCATCAGGCTTTCGCCCATTGTGGAATATTCTCGACTGCTGCCACCCGTAGGTGTACGAGCCGTGTCTCAGTCTCGTCGTTGGGGGACTGCCTCTCAGCACCCCTACCCGTTATAGCCTTGGTGAGCCGTTACCTCACCAACAAGCTGATAGGACCTAGGTCCCTCCCAAAGCGTCTTGCGACTTTACACTTCGAGCTTGCGCTCTCAGTGACTATCGGGAATTAGCCAACCTTTCGGCTAGTTATGCCCGACTTTGGGGTAGGTAACCAGGGTGTTACTAACTCGTTTGCCACTAACCATTTTTATTCCTTGATTTGATGTAATCTCACCTCGTTCAAAAAATAGTCCGTTTGACTTGCATGCCTTATCCACGCCGCCAGCGTTCATCCTGAGCCAGGATCAAACTCTCAATTAAATGCTAAAGCTCAAGCTTATATAGCGAAGAAAATCTAACAACCAGTACTGATTATTAGAAATCCTTCGCCAGCTTGAAGTTCAGCATTTTTGTCCTTCGACAAACTCAGGACAATCCTGAGTAGCATCGAAGGATTGGGACAACCAAAAAAGTTCCAACTTTTTTTGGTTTTAATAAGCATCGATTGTTAAAGTCCTTTCCATGTTCAGCTCATTTTTTTCAGAGCCTACTTATTTTACTTGACGGAAAGGGATTGTCAACCCCGCACCTTTAAAAGATATTAACGCCTCGCCGCTTTATTTAGTATCGATATTTATTTAAAATATGGGTTTTTACTAATGCCGATTTTTACTAAAAGGCGTTTTTTAAAAAGCGCAATCTTTTAAAGGTGCGGGGTCAACCCTTTTCGATTAAATGTGGATAAGTCTATTTGAGTTCTTGCGGCCTATGCTATAATAAAAACAATATCGAAACCGCAGTATTTTGTTTCGATTTTAAATAATTTGAAAAGGTCGAGATGAAAATCTACAAGTCGATTAATTTTTTACAGAAATAAAAAAGGAATAAAAATAATTCATGAAAAAAGGATTTACATTGCTTGAGCTTTTAATTGTTATTGGTATTATCGCTATTTTAGCGTCAGTTGTCGCTTTGGTGTTAAACCCGGCTGAACTTTTGAGGCAAGCCAGAGACGGCCAGAGAATTTCCGATTTCGATACATTAAGGACCGCGATTAATTATCACTTGTCAACCGGAACCAGTCCCGACACCAATCTTGGAGGCACTGGCTTGGCATACAGAAGAAGTCTTGCTGCCGCGAATTGTCCTTTTGCTTCTTCTTCCGCGTGTACGGCAATTACAACCACTGCGTCAACTACCATTGATGGAACTGGGTGGGTTAACGTGAACTTTAATGATGTTGGAGGCGGCACGTCTCCTTTGACAATTCTTCCAATAGACCCGACTAACACTTTAACCTATTACTATACTTACGCTGGGGACGATTCACCTAACCTGTTTGAGCTTAATAGCAGATTGGAAAGCACCAAATACAGGATTAAAATGACGCAAGACGGAGGAAATCAAAATGGCTGTTCTACTTATACCGAACCCACCTGTTACTACGAAGTCGGTACTTCAGTGACTCTCTAATCGGAAGGATATTTAGTAATGGTTTTTTATCTTTCGCTTACAATTTTGATTTTAGCTTTAGGAGCGCAGCTAACCCTGCGCTCCTTTGGTAATAGATCAACAAACAACAAATCTGTACGAATATACGAATGGATTTTCTATGGCGCAATCATTTTAATTTTCGCTAATTCTTTTTATTTGTCATATTCGCAGTATAAGATTTGGAAATACGGACCTCTTTCGGAATTTACAAAATTTTTTCTGCCACCGCATCAAAGTATAAATTATTTTATTGGTTATTCTCTATTTAATTTTTTTGCAACCTATCTGGTCTCATTAGTATTTGCATTTCTTTTTTTAAAAGCCGTTAAATATTACAATAAGAAATTTGAAGAAAAGTTTTTTTATCCTGAGGAGTATTATTTAGGCGCGCTGGCGATTTTTTTATCAGGCTTTCCGGGGATTTTTATTTATATTATTTTTCTTTTCCTCGCCTCTGCTCTCGGCTCGCTAATATTGAATAAATTTTCCACTCTAAAAGGCGAGCGAGTATCATTTTATTATTTGTGGATACCAGTTGCGATTTTTGTTATAATAATAAGTAGGTATCTCCAGCAATTGCCAATATGGCAATTGCTCAAACTCTAATTTATAAACAATAAATATCTATAAATATCGCGAAGCAAGTATCAATGAATATATTTTAATGTTAACAATTCCTTCTCAAAAACTGAAAGATTTTTTGGTAAAAGACGGTTTAATAACCTCGGATAATTTTGATGTAATAGAAAAAGAAGCCAGCCGGCTTAATCAAAACTTGTCCGAAGTTCTTGTTTCTAGAGGCGTTCTTACAACAGAATATCTTTATTCGCTCCTTAGCAATTATTTGGGCGTTGAACCGGTTAATTTAAGCGCTAATCCTATAGACGAAAATGTTTTAATGAAAATTAGCGAAAAGCTCGCTCGTCAAAAAAAAGTCGTGCTTTTTAAAGAAGAGGCCGGGGGCGTTTATGACGCCGCTATGGAAGATCCTAGTGATTTGAAAACCATAGATTTTTTAGAAAATTCTTTAAACGTAAAAATAAAACCCTTTTTGGCAAGGCCGGCGGATCTGGAAAGGGGATTTGCCATTTATAACCGCCAGTCATCCGCGGACTTTCAAAAAATAATCGAGGAAAATATCAAAACCTCGCTTTCTATCAAAGAGGACAAAATTGAAAAGATTGCCCGGGAAATGCCCATTGTGGCGATTGTTGAAAATTTTATTGCTTACGCGTCCGCGACTCGAGCTTCGGATATTCACATTGAAGCGCTGGAGGATATGGTTTTGGTTAGATTTCGGATAGACGGCGTTCTTCATGAAATCGCTAAAATTCCCAAAGATGTCCACCCGGCGATTTTGGCGAGAGTTAAACTTTTGGCGGCGCTTAAACTTGACGAACATTATAAACCGCAAGACGGCAGATTTCGTTATCAGTTATCGGAAGCGGTTTTAGATATGCGCGTTTCGATTATCCCGACTTTCTACGGCGAAAAAATTGTTTTGCGTTTACTTCCGGCCGCGCAGAAACCGCTTGCTTTGGAAGAAGTTGGCATGCTTGAAGATACCGTAAAAGTTGTTAAAGAAAATATTGTTAAAACTTACGGAATGATTTTGGTTTGCGGTCCTACCGGTTCAGGGAAAACGACAACCATTTATTCGATTTTAAATATGCTAAATAAGCCCGAAGTCAACATTGTTACAATTGAAGACCCGATAGAATACTCGGTTAAATATATTAACCAAACACAAGTAAATGTTTTAGCCGGAGTGACATTTGCCAATGGGTTAAGATCGATATTAAGACAGGATCCTAATATTATCGGTGTAGGCGAAATCCGCGATGAAGAAACAGCTGAAATCGCGGTTCACGCCGCTTTGACCGGACATTTAGTGCTTTCAAGTCTGCATACTAACGACGCGCCAACGACAATTCCGCGTTTAATTGATATGAAGATCCCGCCGTTTTTGGTCGCGGCGGTTTTAAATTTAATAATCGCCCAAAGATTGGTTCGGAAAATTTGCTCAAACTGTATGGAATCTTATTCTACCCCGCCCGATCTTTTAAAAAATCTTGAAAAATTAAAATCCGAATCCAATTTATCAGCCGAATATCAAATACCTAAAACGTTATTTAAGGGAAAGGGTTGTAATGTTTGCGCCAATACCGGCTATCGGGGAAGAATGGGTATTTATGAAGTTATGCAAATAGACAACGAAGTCAGGGCGGAGATGGCAAAAACCGATTTTTCTTTGACGAATTTAACTAATCTAGTTCGTAAAAAAGGTATGATAACAATGTTTGAGGACGGTTTGCGTAAAGCCGCGCTGGGATTGACTTCGGTCGAGGAGGTAATGAGGGTTATAAGAGAGGAATAAATATATGAAATTTTCTTATATAGCCGCGCAACAAAACGGAAAAGTTATTGAGGGAGAAATTGAAGCTGTTTCAACCGCCGAAGTTTTAGCGTCTTTGGCAGCCCAGGGCTTAAAGCCAATTTCGCTTAAGAAACAAAGCATCGCCACCGCCTCAAAAAAACGTTTATTCGGAGGTTCTATAAATGTCGCCGATAAAATATTTATTACAAAATATTTATCGTTGATGTTGAAAATCGGAACCGATCTTTTTAAGGCTATTGATATTTTAATCAATGATTTTGACAAGCCAGCGGTTCGCGACCTACTTTTTGAAATAAAAAGCAATCTTGAAAAAGGCCAGCCTTTTTATCTTGCTTTTGCCAAATATCCAAAACAATTTTCACAAGTTTTTATTAACTTGATAAGAGCCGGGGAGATTTCGGGAAATTTAGATAAATCGCTTGAAGGATTAAGCGATAATCTTCAGCGTGAACAGGAACTGCGCTCTCAAATTCAGGCGGCTGTAATTTACCCGATAATACTTATAATCGTTGCCACGCTGGTTATTTTCTTTTTGGTTGGATTCGCGCTGCCGAGAATAGGAAAAATTTTTACCTCCGGCGATATTGATCCGCCTCTTTTTTCAAAAATTGTTTTTGCCGTTTCCGCTTTTGTTAATCAATATTTTGTTTTTTTCTTGGTATTTATTGTCGGCTCAATTGTGACGTTCTGGGTGCTTTTTAAGAAAAACCTATTTTTCAGAAGACTTATATACCGAGCTGGCAAAAGACTTCCTCTTATAGGAAAAGTTTTAAAAATCTTGGCGGTTCAGCGTTTTTGCGCTGTTTTCTCTTCCCTCCTCACGTCAGGGCTTCCTATTATAGAGGCCTTGGAAACCACGGCTAATGCAGTGGGCGATGAAGAAATGAAAGAAAGTATTTTAAGAGTTGCCAATGAGGGAATTGCCAAAGGCCTGACCGTGGGAGAAGCGTTTAGAAAAGAAGTTATATTCCCAAAAACCGTGGTAAATCTTATTGCCATATCGGAAAAAAGCGGCCACATTGAAAGTATTTTGCTTACTTTAGCTACTTTCTACGAATCAGAAGTAAAAACTTCGATAAAAACACTCGTGTCGTTTCTTGAACCCATTCTTTTGTTAGGCATCGGATTAATCGTCGGCGTTATCGCTTTATCGGTAATGGTGCCGGTGTATCAATTGGTGGGGAAGATATAATTATGCTAAGAAAAATATCGGAGGATCGACGCGCCCTTTTGGAGCTTCTTATATGGAACAAGAAATTTTAAAAGATTGGCAGAAAAAGGCCATAGAATTTATAGCTTCGGCCAAAGAAGTTGAATAATTTTTTGTAAATTTAAACCCGCTAAACTCGCCAACGCGCCAAATAAATAATAAATTTAATGCCGCAAATTTATAAAAAATTAAAAGGATTCACTTTGGTTGAAATAATTATCGCTGTTTTTATACTGGCTTTTTTGACGATTCTTGTTGTGGTTCTTTTGGATCCAGCGGATTTTTTCCCGGGCGCAAGAGACACGCGTAGGATTTCAGATTTGCAGGCGATTGATTCGGCTTTAAGTATATATAAAACAGAGGTAGGCGCGTTTTTTAAATCGTCTTCTGTTGCGACTGATCCGTCAAACGCCGTTATTGGTTTAGTGCGTCAGGACTGTACGGGCTATTCAAATTGTTTTACTTCTTTATTTGCTTGGCAGGCGGCGTTTGGCGGGATAAATTTTGGCGCTTGCGCTCAAGGCGATTTAGTTTGCGCTAATAAATCTGCGGTGGCGAAAATTGACGGAACTTGGACAAATCCAGATACAAGCCGTTTAAATATTGACGGATGGACAACGAGTCCTTCTAACTATATAAGAATTTATACTGCGCAAGCGGCGCGGCATAATGGAAAGTGGAACACTAATAAATACCGACTTGAGGTCAGCGGGCAAAATCCAATCGGAATTAACGAAGATTATGTGCGTATTGAAGGATTACAAATAAGAATGCCCTCTCCAGATTATCAAGCAATTACAAACGGGTATAGCGGCGCGGATATTAGAATAAATAATAATATAATTCGCGGCGCGGGCGGTGTTTCTAATTCAACCTTCGGGCTTTATCTTGATGGCAATATTAATACCGAAATAAAAATATGGAATAACATAATTTATGATTTGGGCAGCGGTACTTCTCTGTGCGTTTTTTCCTTTGCTAACCAAACCACCTACGCGTATAATAATACTTGTGTTGGAGCCGGGTTTGGTTTTTACCGAAATACGACTGGTTCCGGTAAGATGTCCGCTATAAATAATATTGCCCAAAACACAACCGACGGATTTAACGGAGTTGATTCTTCTTCTGATTATAATATTTCCGATCTTTCAAATGATGCTCAGGGGACACATTCCAAGAATTCCACCACGGTGTTGTTTGTTTCTACTTCAACCCCCGATTATCACTTGTCTTTAAATGACTTAAACGCTAAGGGAGCCGGGATGAAAGGATGTTCTTCCTCGTCAATTATGACCTTTCAAGACGATATTGATGGGCAACCAAGAGGCGGCAGCTGGGACATTGGGGCTGACCAAGCTGTCCCTGATTACAAAACGGTTTTTACCTCTCTTCCTGATAATAATTCTGCTTGTTGCGCCAGCTATTCTTTGCCTTCTCTTCCTTCGGATTGGACGTACGGCTGCGTTGTTTCTACGGGTCTTCAACAGGTAAATAGCGGAGGATGGATCCCCTTGGATTTTACTAACATTGCGGCAAACGCCATGTCTTTTCTGTCTATTGACCCGGGTAATTCTACTTCAAGCGGGCAATATTACACTTTTGTTTCTGACGGAAAAAAATGGGAATTAACTTCCATATTAGAATCCGATAAAAATAAGGGCGTGGATAAGATAGGCGGTAAAGACGGCGGACAGTATGCTAATATATTAGAAATAGGGTCTAATTTAACCTTAACGCCCTCAAATGTTAAAAATAGATAATATAAATAATATTGGGAAAAGAGAGATAAAAGTATTTTTTTCGTTTTTATTAACTATATTTTTTGGCTTTGGTTTGTTTTTTTTCTCTCGCGCAGACGCGGCTTACGCGCCACCCGCAGGAATACCTGCCCCGATTTTTGGAATTAACGAAGTAGCGCCAAGCACAGCCATAAAATGTTCTAGTTGGCCATCTGCTTTTTCTCCAGAGTGTTATTACATTGATAATACAAGTCCGGCCGCAACAGATATTGGGAATACGAATGGATATCCGAATAGGCCTAGGGCGACGATACCGACGACCTATGCCGCCGGTTCTTACGCAGAGGTTCGCGGAGGACCGTACAATAGTATTACGATTACATTCAACGGCACGTCGGCTAATCCGATATTTTTCCGCGGTCCTTCCGCGTTGGATCGGACGACAATTCATGGGGTTGGGCTTACGGGAAGTTATGCAATCGTGGAGTATATTAATTCCGATTTGAATGGCGGCAATGTAGGGTTTTTATATCCGGCGTCCTATATTTCTTTCCGAAATAATACCGTACAGGGAACAGGAGTTCTACTTACTGGAAATCAATCCGCCTTATCGTTAAGCGGCGGCACGGCCGGACACAATAATAATTTAGTAGTCTACAACAACACCATATGGAATCATGGCCAATGGAATTATAACACCACCGCCGATGTTCACGGGATAAAACCTCGGAACGATGTCGATGAGGCGTGGATTTTAGAAAATACAATTTACCATGTGCAGGGCGATTCGATTCAGACGGGCGAGGCGACTCTCGTCGGACAAAGTTACCCGACTAAGATATACATCGGAAAGAATATTATGTATGAGAATAAGGAAAATTGTATTGATATAAAAGGCGGAACGGACATTATCGTATCGGAAAATATCTGCCACGATATGTTAAACGCTTATGGGGACGACCAGATGGAAGGAATTGTTACTCATAATAGCGCGAACTGGACATGGTATATCAATAATACAATATGGAACTCCGGGTTTGGAATTTATACCTCTGGTAGTGCAAATCAGTACGCGGTTGGAAACGTAATTTACAGCATCCAGGGGAGTTCCAATCCGTCTTCGTTCTATGACTACGGTACGGGAATTATTTTTATCGGCGCCAACCCCGGGGCAATCGTCAATAATACGATAGACAACACTCAACATGGATATTCCGAGGCAGGAGGCGGCGTGGTGAATATGGCAAACAACATCATTTCAAATCGCAGCCTCGCGGCGGGCTACGACCAGATGATAGAGAACACGACCGGCAACACTTTAGACTACACGCTGACTAGCGGCAACACCAAGACTCGCTGGGGCGGGGGAACTTATGCCACGGCGGCGGCCTTTAATTCCGCTACCGGGCAGGGCGCGCATCATTGGGAGACTAATCCGCTATTTATGAATACCGCAGGCAACGACTACCGGCTGACAGCGTCTTCTCCGGCAATAAACAACGGAGTTCTCGCGCAAGTATACGCTACGTTTCAGAACCGTTATGGTATTTCAATCGCGAGAGATATTAACGGAAATATTCGCCCGTCGGGAACAGCTTGGGACATCGGCGCGTATGAATATGTTTCAGGCGCTCCCGACACCACTCCTCCCGCCGCGCCAACAGGACTGTCAGTAAATTAAAAATGTAAAAATCAAAATGAAAAACTATAATATAAAATCAAAAATTATTTTTCTCGCGATATTGTTTTTCGGAATTTTTGGTTTGGTGGAAATTTCCAGAGCCGCTTGGACTCCGCCGATAGGCATTCCTGTGCCGCCGTTTCCTTCAGATTTAGATGTGGTGCGCCCCGCGCCTCCAATTCCCTGGACTTCGGAAGTGGCGGGAAATTATTACATTCAGCGCGACCAGGCGGGATGTTCCGATTCTCGCGCCTACGGGGCCCCCTCTGCGGCTAGGTGTTCTCTTCCGTCTTCTCCGCCTGCAGGATCTAAAGTATTTTTACACGGGGTATATTCAACATATCCAACTATTTCGTGGACGGGAACGGCCAATAGTCCAATTTGGTTAATAGCGTATGATAATTCGAATAAACCAAATATGTCTAATGGCTACGCTGTAAATAGTATCTATACTATTTTAGACGGGATTTCTTCTTCGATGACCGTTTCTGGCGGCATAGGCGTGGCTGGACGCTACACAATGTTGCGTAATTTTACGTTTACAAACTCCGCTGACGGATCGAACTATTCAGGCGTTGCAGTAGGCGGCGGTGGAAATAATATTGTGATATACAAAGCAACAGTTGGTCCTTTGGGGAATTGGCAATATGCGGGCGCTGGCGATATCGATACTCATGGCGGAAACGTAAGCGGGAATGCTAATTATATTTGGTTTCTTGATTCTACTTGGTTTCACGCTCATGGCGATGGAATACAGATAGAAAATGGTTCTGGAAACGCTGCTGGAGCGCATCATATTTATATCGGCAGGAATCTTGCTTACGAAAACTATCAGTCAGGGTTTTGGACTAAAAACGCCACTGACGTAATTATGTCTCAGAACGAAGTGTGGGGCATGCATGTAATCCCAACTAATGCTAGCGTTGGAGAAGCGATGGGGGGTCAATACGACCCTAAGTACGTTTGGTTTATTGCTAACAAACTTCATGATTCGTCAATTGGTCTAAAAATGTCTGGCGGAAACAATGGTGGCGGTGGTCCGTGGTATGCCATTGGAAACGTGATTTATAATATTTATCACAGCACTGCTGCGTGTAATCCATGGGGAATGGGCGCGTTGTCTTATAGAAATGAAGGCGGGCTATATGCTTATTTCAATACAATAGATAACGTAGATTCTTTTATATCTGTGATTCCTGCCAATTCAGGCGAGTTTCGTGATAATATTTTTACAAACCAGTATACTCCTGCTGGATGTCCAGCGCTGAATGATGACGGGTACGGTACTTATACTATCGACTATAATCTTTGGGATAACGATAATATTATTACAAAATATAATGGGACAATTCGTACAACGTTATCTTCATTTGCCTCCGCGACGGGGCAGGAGACGCATCGGGTAGTTGGGAGCCCGCTGCTAAACGTCGACCGCTCGATATCAAGCAACTCTCCCGCGATTGACACTGCAAATCCTACGGAGGAAGCGGTATTTGCTACATTTCAGTCTCGGTACGGAGTTGATATTCGAAAAGATTTCGCAGGGTCAACTCGTCCCAGCGGCGCGCGGTGGGACATTGGCGCGTATGAATACGTTTCCGGAGCTCCGGTTGATACTACTCCTCCCGCCGCGCCAAGCGGACTAGTGGTTAATTAAATTTATTAATATCCGTGTTATAATTTATTTATGCGTAGAATTTTAACAATATTATTTATTTTGGGACTGGCTTTAATTATTTTCCCATTAAATAAAACTAATGCGGCGCGTATTTGGTCGTCTGGGCTTGAATTGGCAAGTAGCACAGCCGAAGGGCTTGCTAATTCAGGGACAGGGCCTTCTATGGTTTTGGCAACTTCTACCGTAAGGAGCGGCTCTTATTCTTTGAAGACTCCGTCTTTAATTTCGGGTTCGTCTACGATTTCGCGTTATGCATTTGCAGCAAGTAATTCTACTGGCCCGTTTTATTTTAGATTCAATTTTTATATTTCTAATTTGCCGTCGGCCACAACAACTATTTGGGCTGCCGAATCCGGGTCTCCTTATTATAAACGAGCCAGTATCGAAATTAATAACAGCGGCATCCTGGCTTTAGTATCACAGGAAGCGACAAGGATTGGTTATAGCGCCGTCCTCGCGACAAGCACCTGGTACAGAATAGAAGTTTTGTTTGACATAAGCGGAGCCGCGGGGAGTCATATAACAAGATCTAGATTAAACGGAGTTGAGTTTGCTTCATCAACTACTTTAACTATTGCTGCGGGCGTCCAAAATTATTCTGTGGGCGGAAATATTTTAAGTGAAAGCCAGTCAGGCGGGCTGTGGTATTTCGATGATTTGGCGTTTAACGATAATACGGGTTCATACCAAACAAGTTATCCTGGCGAAGGAAAGATTGTACATTTAAAACCGAACGCCGCTGGGGATAATGCTATGGGCACTTCCACTCCCTCGGGCCAATCCGCGTTTTCTGTTGTAAATGAATTACCGCCTAATAATGACACTAATTATTGGGCGTTAACAACCGATAACGATATTCTTGACGTGAATTTAGATTCTTTTGCTTCAACGAGCATAAAATCAATTGACACCATAAACCTAGTTAATGTCGGAATTATTACAAGAAATTCCGCCGCGGGAACTTCGCAATTTATTTTAAGAGTTAAATCGCAATCTAGCGGAACAGTAGCCACAGGGACAACGATGGATTGGAGTTTGTCTTCTTCTTGGTACCCGATAACTCTGCTGTCTTCTTATGTAAATCCTCAGGCAGGAGGGAGTTGGACGCCCGCGTTACTTGAAAACGCCCAAGCGGGTATAATAGCAACTATTGCGACCCCGAATGTTTTTGTAACTTCTATGTGGGCCTTAGTTGAATATATTTCCGTTCCTTTTGCTCCGTCTTCATTAGGGCCGTCAAACAAAGTAGACGGCTCCTGGTCTACTTCTACCCAGCCAACATTGTCTTTCACTCAATCAGACTCTGATGCTTCTAGCACCATTAAATATACCATTCAAATCTCCACATCTTCTTCTTTTGCTTCCCAAGCTGTTGATTATGAATCAGCTCTCTTGGCTCAAGGTTCAACTTCATTTACCGTTGGCCAGGCTGCTGGAGGAGGAGCATACACAGTAGGTACGTCATCACAAACATTACCTGATGGACAATACTACTGGAGAGTGATGTCAACTAATAATAATAATGTGACTTCATCATACACAACCGCCAATAGCGGAGCAGTTGCTTTTGGAATAGATACAACCGCTCCCACAGGAACAATAGCTTCATCAACATATGGAACCATCACCAGTTCATCAATAATCATCAACAGGCCTTCTACTTCAACGATCATAGAAAGTGGTTCAGGACTTTATTAATGGCAAGTACGAAGAAACTCCACCACTACCTTATCAGCTGTTTCCACCTCCACTGCCACTACCTCTGACTCATCTCTAACTTCCAACACCCAATACACCTATGATGTCAGATTCATAGATTTAATGGGAAACATCTCTTCCTATGGAGCTACATCTTCCAAATACACTCTTACTCCTGATCCCACTAACTTCTCCGCCACCCCAAGCCAAACCTCCCAAACTTCAATTGCTTTATCAGTAGATTCTTTCAATAATGCGTCTTCCTCCTCATCGGGCTATTACTTTACAAATACAACAAATTCCAACAATTCCGGTTGGATAACCACTAATTCCTATACTGATACAGGGCTTACTTGCAACACCTCCTATTCATATACAATCAAATACAGAAACGGAGATGCCGCCGAATCTGCCACTTCATCAATATCCCAAACAACTTCTGCTTGTTCTGTGTCCGTGTCTGCGGCTGTTGCAAGCGCGGGACTTCCAATTAGCATTCTTTCTCCAGCGAAAGCTCCAATATCTTCTCCTAATATCAATAAATATCCATTAATATCATCTCAATATCCACCAGTATCTACTAATATCCCAGTATCCCAATATCCATCAATATCCTTTACAAAGTATTTGTATCCCGGCCTCTTCAATCCTGACGTCAAAAACCTCCAATCATTTCTCTCCCAATACCCCGATATCTATCCTGAAGGAAAAATAACCGGTTATTACGGACAACTAACCAAACAAGCTATTCAGAAGCTTCAACTCAAATACAATATAACAAACAAATCCGACCCCGCTTATGGACAAGTA
>JANLIR010000008.1 GCA_024654025.1 Candidatus Wolfebacteria bacterium
TACTTGTCCATAAGCGGGGTCGGATTTGTTTGTTATATTGTATTTGAGTTGAAGCTTCTGAATAGCTTGTTTGGTTAGTTGTCCGTAATAACCGGTTATCAATTTTTCAGGATAGATATCAGGGTATTGGGAGAGAAATGATTGGAGATTTTTGACTTCAGGATTGGTTAGGCCAGGATACAAATGCTTAGTAAAGGACATTGATGGATATTGGGATACTGGGATATTAGTAGATACTGGTGGATATTTATTGATATTAGGAGAAGATATTGGAGCTTTCGCTGAAGAAAGAATAGATATTGGAAGCCCAGCGCTTGCTACGGCAGCAGAGACAGAACAAGCAGAAGTTGTTTGTGATAATGAGGAAGTTGCTGATTCAGTGGAATCTCCATTTCTGTATTTGACTTCATAGGAATAGGAGGTATTGCAAGTAAGTCCTGTGTCAGTATAGGAATTAGTGGTTATCCAACCGGAATTATTTGAATTTGTCGTATTGAGGAAATAATAGCTGGAGGAAGCGGAAGAAGTGTTATTGAAGGAATCAACAGATAAAGCAATGGAAGTTTGGCTCGGAGTGGCGGAGAAATTAGTGGGGTCAGGAGTAAGAGTGTATTTGCTGGAAGTGGCTCCATATGAAGAGATGTTTCCTGCTAGATCTATGAATCTGACATCATAGGCATATTGGGTGTTGGAAGTTAGAGATGAATCAGAGGTAGTGGCGGTGGAAGTGGAAACAGCTGATAAAGTGGTGGTGGAATTTTTTCTGACTTGCCATTGGTAGAGTCCTGACCCTGATTCAGTGATTGTTGAAGTAGAAGGTCTGTTGATGATTATTGAGGAAGAAGTGATTGTTCCGAATGTTGATGAGGCGATTGTGCCTGTGGGAGCAACTATATCAATCCCAAAAGAATTGCTTCCTGAATTGAATTGGGTAAATGATGAGGTTCCATTGGAATAATCCAATAATCTAGCTTGCCATTTATAGTTTCCGTCAGGAAGAGAAGAAACAGTAATAGATGAAGTGGCGGTAGCATTGGCAGAAGAAGTGGCGGTGGAAGTGGTGAATGTTGAGGCGGTGTAGTTGGGAGTATTGGAAAATGTAGAAGTTGATAATTCTATCTGGAGTTTTTCCAGGTCGTTTATATCAGTATCGGAAACAAGGCCGGAGAAACATACTGTTGAGGTGGATATCCAATAAGTGGAGGTGGATATTGAACTGGAACAATCCGACTGGTACTGGCCTATGCTTGCCGGAGCGTTGGGATTGGTGTTTATGAATTCATCCGCTCCGATGTCCCAAGCAGAACCCCAAGGTCTGGTTTGTCCGTCAATGTCGTCGGTAAAGTTTAGCGGTGCCGTATCGCCCGAGGTGTCCGTGCCAACGTCGATGAGTGCGGACCCGACTGGAAGGTGGAAGTCCTCACTGCCGGGGGTCACATTGGTAAAATTCGTTGTGTTCACCGCAATGTCATCCAAACTCGCGTCAGCGGCTGTATTATCGGAAGCGGCATTAGTAGTTTGCGTAATGCCCCGATAGAGAGCCCTGCCATAAGTTCCGATCCCTCCGAGATAAGTATTTTTGACAATGAAAGGAGTCGAGCCGGGATTGTCCAAGCCGGCATATCCTCCGATAAATGTAGAGTTGTAAATAGAAATTGAGCCTGTGGATTGGTTACGATAAGTCCAAAGAAAGCTTCCGTTGGTCGTACTGGGATAAATGTCATAACCTATGACATTCCATACTTTTAGCACAAGGTTTTCGGTATTCACATTCATACCAGCCTGAAGATAAGTGGAATTCATGTGGCCCCGCAAAATACTATTAGAAAGCCATGATTCATTCGCCGCAGAAACAGACTTATAGACGATTATATTCCTTGAATTGGCGGTTGGATCGATCGTCTGTACCTGTAACCCATCAAGGCGGACGTAGTCCTCATAAACATCAATGGGAATCGAGTCGGTAGCGATAAGGCGGTATTTATTCGTATCCCACTTCCCGGTGTGCCTGGCCGTTGGAGTGGTATAAATTCTGATATAGTTAGTAGAGGTAGTTGTCCATCCGTTAATTCCAACAACGGTCGTATCAGGACTTGTCCATGCTCCGTCGATTTTAGCGGTGGCAATGACGGAATCTCCGGTATCGGATATTTGGAAATAGTTAGTAGTAGAAGCGGTTACTCGCCACTGGTCGTTTATTTGAAAAGAATAAGTGGAGCTGGAGATAGAGGCGACGAGTATTTGAGTGGCTGTATCGTGTTTAGAAATTCCTGTTATCCCAGTTGAGGTTGAATTTCGCCATAAGGTAGTAGTAGCACCATCGGCAATAACCCCAGTTACTGAACCAGAAAAAACCTTTGTGGTAGCAACGGTCAAATCAGTATTAATAGCCGCTTCCCAGGAAGACAAGGTGTTATAATCCCCTCCTGATTGTAAAATAGTGGAAACAAATTCAGTGGCGGCGAAAGAAATACCGCTACTGATAAATATAGAGATAAAATAGATAAATATGGATAAAAATAGTACAAAAAATATACGTTTCATCAAATTAAGTATAACAAAATAAATTTCTACCGCAATATTAACAATCTTTATCTAAATTCCACTATTTTCTCCCTCTTCTTTTTTCTATATACGCCAACCTTTATCAATGTTTCTCTATTTATATCTATAAATACTTTTTTAGATAATAGATAATCCCGTTGGAGCTGAGGGAGGAGTGTCCCGCTTTTGTCTCCGGCTCGCCAGAGCAACAAAATCGAGAGTGTCGGAGATTCCGCCAGCTTTCTGTTACGATACGGATAAACCAGTGGGATTGGCTGGCGGAATAATATCAGATGACCCCGAAACGTATTCATACGCGCCCCGATCCCAGACGCCGTCAGTGCCCCTTACAACGCCAGTCAGATCACTTTCATAGATTGCACTAAGTGCTAAGCCAGCGAGTGCTCCAGACAAGCGGAAGTCGCCATTGGCAGAATCTACATATGGGTCGCTACCGAAAGGAAGATCTGTGTCGTGCTCCCCTTCCGCGTTTCCGGATCCGCATTGGATCATCGTGTTGTAATCGGAATCCGCCATTTCTGTGATTGTATAGTTTTTGCACCTGTACCAAAGATTATTATAGACAGCATTGCTGTTCCCTTCATATAAGTGATACGAGGCGTTTATCCCGCGATGATTGAACACGGAGTTGTTGTAAATTTTCCAGTTGTACGCTTGCGCTGCCGCTGACCTCGTAGTAAAAATACCGTTGTTCACGCCTGTATAAATCGCAGAAGTGCTGTCGTTCCAGAACACCATATTGCCGTATATTTCCCAATTGTAATCGTCCCCGGTAAGATTAACCACAACGCCGGTACCTTCTATGTCCTCCCATACATTGTAGCGAATAGTATAGTAATCGCCATAATTATCGGACCATCCTTCGGCGTGAACGCCGGAAGTTGACCGATTCCTGGCGAACCAGTTATATTGCACAAGCACGTTTTGCCAGTTTCTTGTCAAGAAAAACGTTCGGGTGGAATCATGCAGATAAGAATACTCAAGTGTAAAATTCGACACTGCCGTGTTTCCGTAAATATGATCCGCCGCGTCCGAGTCCGATACTTCAGTGGTATCAAAAGCAAACTCACTATGGCGTATAGCTATGTTGCTTGGAGCATTTGTCATAGTGAACAGAGTATCGTAGGTTGTATTATAAAATTTTATTCCGTGTCCGACTTTCCAACTCGAAGGGCCACCGCCGGTAATTCCATCAATATCCCAATATCCGGTCGTAACTGTGGCCCTGGCGATAACCGCTTGGCCATCGCCATACCCGGAGTCCCATCCAGTATCCGTGCCGTGAGCGCCGCTTGTCGCTTTTTTAATGTAAATGTAGGCCGTCCCGGATACTGCCGTATTGAGCGTAACAGCGTTATAAGAACCAACAGCTAAAAATATCGTGTCTCCGCGAGCCGCAAGGTTTTCCGCCGTTGATAACTGATCGCAAGCGCTCCCCAAATCCCAGTCGGAACAAGTGCTTCCGGTTGCTCCATCTCGGACATATAAATTCGCGGCTTGGGAGTTTTTTGCCCAGCCGAAAAGGCCGAGAAATAATATTGCGAAAATTATTTTAAATTTTGAAAATTTGTTCATTGGAAATTGTTTGAAAATTGATAATTAAAAATTGAAAATTATAAAACGCTTAGTCCCGTTGGCACGGCGGGCGGGGTGGTATCGCCGCCGAAAACGTATTCATACACTCCGATGTCGGGAACGCCTATTATCGGGTTGCCTAAAATATCCGCGGCCAGCCCAACGTCAACTCCAGCATTGATAGCCGGGCTTCCGCCATTTAATCTGAAATCTCCAGCCGCACTGTCAAAAAATTGCGGGTCCACCTGGATGTTCCCGTTTCCGGCATAAAAATACCCGACGCCCGGCGCCCACAGCGAGTGGTCCGGGGGCGTAGGATCGGAGTAAACGTTGTAGACCGGCGAAGGGTTGTCGTTATTTGTGGGATGCCGGCCGGTAAAAATGTTGTTTTTTACATCGGGAGAAAAGAAACTTCCAAAATATGTGTCATGGAAAACATTGTTATACACTCTCTCAGGCCGTAAAGCAGTCCCCGGGTGAGTTTTATAAACTCCGGATCTGATGTCTGAAAATACGTTATACAGAACATCAATATTGCCGAAATTGTTGACATTGTCCGCCGTTGTCGACATTATTCCCTGTCCGTCGATATTTACGACGCGATTATTTCTGAAAACAAGATTAAATGGCCCGCTTGGAGGCCTTATTTGTAAAACATCGTTATGAACTCCCGTTATCCACGGAACATCCAACAAATCGTGAAAGTAAGAGAATTCTACGGTCAAAGTGCCCATGCCACCATATTTGATTTGGTCTTCATAGGCCGTTTGTTTGAAATCGCTATGGCTTACAAGAGCATTGTTTGAATTAATGAGAAGCCCTGTTCCCCACGATCCAGTCCTTTCCGCTTCATATTTTATATTCTTTAATTCAAAAAAATCCGCGGCCGACCGCACGTTAATATTATAGCCGGTTTCATCGGTAAGATTAACGGTGAACTTTGATGCATCTTTTCCGTCAATTGTCACATATGGCTGCCGCACGATAATATTGTCGGTTATAAGAACCGCTCCGTCACGGCCCGGCTCAGTGGACCTTTGGATCGTAATTCTTTGCGAAGCTACCCCCGCCTTATTGACATCCAGAACCGTTGAATAAACCATATTGACTGCTCCGCCGTCGATATGCACATTGTCGCCCGCCTGAACAGAGTTCCAATTTATTTGGTTAAGTTCGTTCCAGGCGTTTTCCCAGTTGCTCCCGGTGGAATTATTTCCGCTTTTTGAAACATACCAATCGGCCCCGTATGCTGGCGAGACCGGAGCAAGACTGAAAAAAATGGTAAAAATAAAGAAAATAAATCCGAAAGATAAAAACTTTTTGCGGCCAGCAATGGGATAAACCGTCCGGGAACTTTCCGCCCGGCCGAAAAGGCCAAGAAGGGTTATCGAGAGGAAAATGATTTTTATTTTATGCCTTTGCATTTCGTTGTAGGTTGTCAGTTGTTAGTTGACAGTTAATCCCTGGGGCGCGGCGGGAGGAGTAGTATCTGCTCCTGAAGCTGCCCCGTTCCATCCTGCCAGACGCGCCATCAGCCACCATAAAGCCTTGGCTTTTCTAATATCAAGAGCATCGTTTGCATGGTCGCCCGCGTAAGTGTTAGGAGTAACGCTTTCACTGTAATCTGGATTGCGTAAATACTGGCCGCTGTTTATATATTGAGAGGTGTTGGTATTGTTCCAATTTTCAATATCCGCTTGGTCAAACAAAATACCGCTATTGGCTGAAGCGGCCTGGCGAATCATATCATTCCAACGATTCATGTCCGCGCCGTAGGTTGTATTGCAGTCGCTGACAGAGGTAGTGTACAAAAATTTGGTCGAGTTAACTGTTGAATCGGTATTAAAATCCGTAAGAGCGTTAAGATACAGCTGCAAGTCGGCATCGCCGAAAGGATGGCCGATTTCGCCGGTAGCATATGCCGGATTGCACATGTGATACGACCAACCGTAAATGGAGGCGCTAACGGGATAACCGAACACCGCAGCCGCCTGTCTGATGGTATTCTTCTGCGTTGTCTTAGCCGCGTCATCGGTCCAGTAAGTACTGGCGCCGCCGAATTCAGACCAGGAACTGTAGGCGGATGAATACTTGCCGGTCAAATCTCTCAAAGAATTATCGTTAATAAACGAACCGGGGTTGTAAGCAACATCAGCGCTGTATTTGGAATTTTGAGTCTCGAGAAGTTGAAACCCGTAGTGGAATTGACGTGCATGCGATTGTCCGAAAACGCTTGCCACAAGGCGGCGGCTTTTGATTTGTTCAATCCAATAGTCAGGAATTATATTAAAATCATCAACGGCTCTGTGGTCGGCGACAATGAACGGCGAGGAAGAAACAGAATTTACATAAAAAGAAATTAAAAAATCATCGGGATTGGAATTCCCCAAAGAATCAACACATCTCACATAGTAATTATAGCTCCGGCCGTTTTGCAAACCAGTCAGAAACGCGGAATGCAATGTGCCGCCCGTAGTTGAAAAAGTATTCATCATTGATAAATATGGAGCTCCGGCAGTTGTTGAATACCGGCAGGCGGCGTTTTCATTTGTTGTCAAAGATAATGTCGCTTGAGTTGTGCCGGCGCCAAGAGTTCCGGTTGGAGAACCTCCGGAACGATAAGGAGGGATTGTGTCTTGCGGAGGCGGCGGAGCGGAACCGTTATATTCGTCCGCTCCGATATCCCAAGAGCCTGCTCTGATTTCGCCGTCAATGTCAGTTGAAAAAGATATGGCTGAATCCGATGACAAATCAATTCCGGCATCCTTAGCTGCGCTATCACTTGAAGATAAATGATAATTTCCGTTTGTCGAATCGCTAAAAGCGGCAGCTTGATTTATTTTGTTTCCAGTACCTCCCCAATCGTCTGATGTGGAATCGTCAGATATATTATAGCTAGCGGCCCAACTTTGGCCGGTGTTGGCGCGATATGCCTGTCCTGTTGCCGAAACGCCAATATTATTAATTAAAGTTCCTGCGCCAATGCTGTTATAAAACGCCCTTCCGGCATTGGCTATACCGGTGTTGTTGTAGAAATACGCATTAACATCGGCATCGTTTAAGAAGAAAGCTTCGGCCCCGGAATTGGTAGAATTGTTAATGCCTATATTATTCCATAATTTAACAGTTAACGGTCCAACGTAATAGATATCATAGATGTCATAGCCGGAATTATAGTCATTTTGGCCGAAGCTGTTGGAAATCCGCACTTCCCCGGCTCCGCTTGTATTATAAATAAAATAAATACGATTATTGTCGGTGATGCGGATGGATATGCCGTCAATGCGTACATTCTCTTCAGAGATGATAAGCGGAGTCGTTCTGCGATAGCCCGGTCCCCATGTGCCGTCATGGCGGGCTTGGGGTGTTGTGTAAATATTAATATAACGGCTGGCATCGGTGGTCCATCCGTTTATAGTGACCGCAGACGCATCCGGATTAATCCATGTTCCGTCTACTTTAGCGGTGGCAATGGTATCGGCGCAAACCAGATCGCCCGTTGCACAAGAACCAAAATTTATTCCTCCGTAAGCGGATTCCCAAGCGGAGAGTGAAGTAAAACAATTTGAATAACCAGAACAATCCTGGCGGACGAGACCGACTACCTCGGTAGCGGCACGGGAATTATTGTTCATGCCAAAAAAAATCGCTATTAAAAATAAATTTCTCCAGCTGAAAAATTTTTTGAAACAAAATTTCATAATCTTTTTTATCAGTATAACAGATTATCTTTAAGAAGATTTTTTGATCTGGTCCAGGATTTGATTCAATTGATCTTGCAGATAGTTGATCTGTTCCAGAAGATTGAGTATCCTTCTTGTTTTCGGCCCCACATATCCATAAGCAGAGTCGGATTCATTAGCTATGCCGTATTTGATCTGAAGTTTCTGGACTGCTTGTTTGGTTAATTGTCCGTAGTATCCGGTGATCAGCTTTTGGGGATAGATATCGGGGTATTGGGAGAGAAATGATTGGAGGTTTTTGACTTCGGGATTGGAGAGGCCGGGGTAGAGATACTTTGTAAATGATACTGATTGATATTGATTGATATTGATTGATATTAGTGGATATTGGGATACTTGTTGCCTGCCCTGAGCCTGCCGAAGGGTTGGTTGATATTGGTTGCGGTTTCGTCGGCGAAAGAATACTAATCGGCAATCCGGCGCTTGCTACGGCAGCAGATACAGAACAAGCAGAGGTTGTTTGCGATAAAGAAGAAGTGGCTGATTCGGTTGCGTCTCCATTTCTGTATTTGATTGTATATGAATATGAAGTATTGCAAGTAAGTCCTGTGTCAGTCCAGGAATTGGTTGTTATCCAACCGGAATTATTTGAATTTGTTGTATTGAGGAAATAATAGCCAGAGGAAGAAGAAGACGCGTTATTGAAAGAATCAACTGATAAAGCATTGGAAGTTTGGCTTGGAGTAGCGGAGAAGTTAGTGGGACTAGGAGTAAGAGTGTATTTGCTGGAAGTGGCTCCGTATGAAGAGATATTTCCTGCCAGGTCTGTGAATCTGACATCATAGGTGTATTGGGTGTTGGAGGTAAGAGATGAGTCAGAAGTGGTAGCAGTGGAAGTGGAAACAGCTGACAAGGTGGTGGTGGAGTTTCTTCTTACTTGCCATTGGTAAAGGCCAGAACCACTCTCTGTGATTGTTGAAGTAGAAGGCCTGTTGATGATTATTGAGGAAGAAGTGATGGTTCCGAATGTTGATGACGCGATTGTTCCTGTGGGAGCGGTGGTGTCAACTCCAAAGGAATTAGTTCCTGAATTGAATTGAGTAAATGATGATGTTCCGTTGGAATAATCCAATAATCTGGCTTGCCATTTGTAGTTTCCGTCTGGAAGAGAAGAAACAGTAATTGATGAGGTGGCAGTGGCACCAGAAGAAGAAGTGGCGGTGGAAGTGGTGAAGCTGGAAGCGGTGTAATTAGGAGCATTAGAAAACGTAGAGGTGGACAATTCTACTTGGAGTTTTTCCAAATCATTGAGATCAGAGTCGGAGATAATACCCATAAAACATGCGGTAGATGTAGTTATCCAATAAGTGGAGGTGGACATAGCGCTGGAACAACCTGAAGTGTATTGGCCTAAACTAACTGGAGTATTGGGAGCGGTGTTGACGAATTCATCCGCTCCGATGTCCCAAGCAGAACCCCAAGGTCTGGTTTGTCCGTCAATGTCGTCAGTAAAACCAATTTCGGAGACGCTTGAGGTGGCGGAGTCTTTAGCGGCAGTGTCTGATGAACGAAGGTGGAAATCAGAAGTGGAGGTAGAAACAAACGCCACAATTTTACTGGTTGTTGCGAAGGTGGCGTTGGGCGCGTCTCCAGCGATGTCGGAAATGTTGTAATTGGAACCTGCTGGGAAACTCCCGGAGTAACCATCTGTAGAACTTTGAGCAATATTATTCTTATGCAACCCCGTATTATCCGACCAACTAAAATACCCACCATACGAATTATAAACAGTATTGTTGTAAACATAATGGGTACTTGCACGAGTGCGTATTCCATAATTAACATAAGAGCCGTTGATAAAATCATAAACGATATTATTCCAAACCCTAGAAGTAAGACCAGTAACCTCAAGTATTATTCCGCTATTATTAGCGGCCGTCCCTGACAAAACTCCTTTTATAATATTATCGGAAATCCTCACATCTGAACTGCCAGCATCAACATACGCTTGAAGAATGCCAGCGTCCCAAGCACTATTAGTAGTTAATCGTATCTGTAGTCCTTCCACACGCACATAGTTTTCCCGATTTGTAAGAATTGATGCTAATACATATTTCGTGTCATCCCACTTCCCGCTATGCCTTGCCGCAGTAGTAGTATAAATTTTTATGTAGTTGGTTGAGGTAGTTGTCCAACCGTCTATTGTAACCGCAGTCGTATCCGCGCTTGTCCAAGCTCCATCTATTTTAGCAGTGGCTATGGCGGAATCGCCTGCGTTGGATATGACTATATAATTAGAACCGTTTACCTGAAGTTGTTCGCCTGATTGAAAATTTGATTTGCCTCTGGCAGAAGTTTGACCAGAAGTATTAAGAGTTGAAGTGACTATTAGGGTTAATTGGGTGCTTGATTGGATAGACAACACTTGTTGCCAGGTTTGGGATGATTCAAGCCAGATATAATCATCTGCTGTTAGTTCGGTTGTGTATAAGGTTCCGTCTCCGGTAACCGTGGAGGTGGTGTTGGAAAAAGTTGAAGTGCCGGTCAGGATGTTTCTGATGTTTTCCACAAGAACTTGATTGCTTGTAGTGGATGCGTTATGAAGAACCTTAGCTTTGGTAGTTGTGGATACTGAACCAGTAACAGTTGCTCCGTCTGAAACAGTTCCGGTTGTGGAAGAAACGGAATAAACCTTGGTGGAAGAAACTGTTAAATCGGTATTAATTGCCGCTTCCCAAGAAGACAGGGTGTTATAATCCCCTCCTGATTGCATTACAGATGAAACGAATTCAGTGGCGGCAAATGTTTTGGGGATTAAAAAAACCAGGCCTAAAATAAATACGGTTAATAAAAATATTAGCTTTCCGCGCATAAATTAATTGTAGCAAATTTCGATTGTTAAACAACGCTTAGTCCTGTTGGTGCGGCAGGAGGAGTAGTGTCGCCAGAAACATATTCATATGCTCCAAGGTCGGGAAAAGAACTTGCCGATCTGCTATTTCCCTCAATATCAGTAGGAACTGTGGCGGTAAGATTAAGACCAGCGTCAATTGGAGCGGCTCCGGTAACTAAATGATAGTTTCCATTTGCTTTGTTAATGTAATAACTATCTGAGGTAGCTATATTGTTTATTATTGATAGGCCTATGTTATTTTTAACATCGGTTGTCCCTGCTGAGATATAAACTGCTTTGGAATTCGGCATATCAATTGTATTGTGATAAATTTTCCTTGCGTACCCTGAATCCCCCGCCCAAAGATTGTCAACATAAATTCCATAATGGTTCGCATTAATATTATAAATTAGATTGTTATATATCGTAGATCCGGTTCCTGCCCGTATCGCAGTATAACCAGTATGAATAATGTTGTTTTTGATTATGTGGTTTGGATTTGAATCCCATCCTTTGCCGTCAGTATGATTGGATTGATTCACTTCGATTGCCCCAACCGTGGCACCAATATCTGGAGTGTTATAAATGAGATTGCCATCAACTGTAATATCATGAGTTCCAGGTTTTAACTCTATAGCTTCATCTACTATATTATAGATGGTATTATTTTTTACTAAAATATTATTAGTATTGTCTTGTAATCCTCCTGAACCGGTTCCTATGTATATTCCTTCGCCGTTATATTGCCATTGACGAGTATCGTGGATTAAATTATTTTGAATCGTAATGTAAGACGAATTATTGTGGATAGAAACGGCGTCTTGTCCAACATGATGCACGCTGGAATTTTCTATTATCATATGATCCGAATTTTCTATCCAAATTCCCTGATTATAATTTGTTATTTCAAAGCCAGAAAGATTCATATAACTAACGCCGCTAAATTTCATTCTTCCTGTATTGATTCCATTTCCCAAAAGTTTGGGAGTATGGCCGCTATAGGCTTTAATCTCTGTGCTTTTGGCACTATTGCCGCTTGGGCCTGTTATGGTAAAACTTTCGTTATAAGTCCCGTTTTTCACAATAAGATTGTCTCCGCCTGAAATTATACTTATGCCATATTGAATAGTGCACCATGGATTAGATTCTGTTCCGTAAGAAGAAGAATTATTACAAACAGGAGATCCGGAATTATCAACATAATAATTGGCGGCTTGGGAAATTTTAATAAATATTAAACCAAAAATCCCTGTGAAGATAGCGAGAAAAATAATAAACTTTTGAAAATTTCTAACTTGAAAATTCATTTATATTTTTAAAAGTTATGGGTTGATGGTTGCGTGCCCCGTAGCGAGTTTTACTCTGCTACTTGGGGGTCAGTTAATTGTCAGTCCTGTCGGCGCAGAAGGAGGAGTGGTGTCAGGAGAGCCGCCTGTTAGCGGGTGGGGATAGGTATAAGCGGTATAGGGATACGTCGCGTCTCCTGTTTGCGGAGCGCGATTATAGTAGTCGCGATTCGCCTGAATATGCGCGGATGTATAGCATGTGCCAGTTTCCGGCGAAGCGTCGTACACGCTTGCCGTAACCGGCGATCCATTTAATGTGTTGTCCCAATAATAGATTGGGGCTGGTATTCGATTTCCACCTTGACCTGCTTGTTCAAAGCATTGATACCCACGGTACGTTTCTGTTGGAGATTTGTTTCCATCATATGTATACGCGCTATACCCTCCTTGGGAATTATCCCAAGTGCCGTTGCATTGCCCTCTCGTCGTATAAAGAGAGCCAGAAGTTGTTTGTCCGTACCTGGTAAACCAATTCTCACATGACCGGTAATTCGTCATTTGTACACCACGAGAACCCCAATCCCCGATAATTGTATTATTGTAAATTTTCCCTGTTCCGCCACGGAACTGAAACATCCATACAGGACGCACCCGCTCCGTGCCACTGTACTGAGTCATGGTATTCCCATATGCTTCAAACGCCAGGCAGCTATCTCCTGAATCAGGACCGTGAGTTGCGATACTCCAATTTACCAAGGTATTGTAACGAACGACGTATTTTCCTCCGTCACCACAGTCAAACGCGTCCGAACTACCTCCAGTGGAATCCTCAAAGTATGAGTCTTCAAAATATACGAAAGTGTTATCTCCCCATGTGGTAGGAATCTTCCAGTTATCTGCAACGGGAACGGTAGTTATCTTTCCGCGGACAAGAGTACCTCCTATGTTTCCTCCCGAATTTCCCGTAGTAACCCGAACGTGGTCTATTAATCCGGTCGCTCCGTTGGTAGCCGTGAAAGATCTTCCATGGGAAAGAGTTTGGTCAACATATATATGGTCAAAACGGAAAACAGTTCCAACTCCATTTGCTTGTATCATACCCCATGTTGATCCGCCACCGGTTTCAGTAGACCCGACACGGAACCCACTAATTCTATAAAACCCGGCAGTTCCGCCAACGCTAAATAACGTCGTATATGTCGGATATGCGCCTCCATTGTTTCTGAGGTATGTACCGTTTTCGTTTAGCGCCTTTATGGTCAATGGTTTTGTGACGCTTACCCCAGAACTCCAATCCCAAGTCCCATCAGGACACACAAGCGTATCGCCTGCCGTTGCCGAGGATACGTAAGAAGCCACTGTTGTCCGAGCGCAATCCGGGAGGTTAGTCGTCGCTGCCCAAGAACTTTCCGCCCAGCCGAAAATTCCAAATAAAATGAATAAGAGACCGGTAATAAGTAATTTAATTTTCATAATTTTATTTACACTACTAATAATAGCCTTGCAATTTCTACAATTCATCTGCTCCGATATCCCAAATAGATCCCCTGGTTTGTCCGTCTATGTCAGTAGTAAAAGCCAAATTGGGGTCTGCGGATAAATCAGTTCCGGTATCTTTGGCGGAAGTATCGGTTGAAACGAGATGAAAGTCGCCAGTGGAGGTGGAAACAAAATTTACTATTTTACTTGTTGTCGCGAAAGTAGCGTTAGGAGCGTCTCCAGCGATATCGGAGATGTTGTAGTCGGAGGAGGTTGCAAAAGTGCCGTTATATCCATCATTTGCACCTTGCACAATATTATTTTTTGCAAAATAATTCACTCTGACATTTATAACAATACCATCTACACTATTATAAATAGTATTGTTATAGCTGTGTACAACCATGTTATAGCCCGTGTCAGCACCAAAATAAATACCCATGCCTCTGGTCCCATTTTTAAAATCATAAATAATGTTATTCCACAAAAAATTATTGTTTGAACGAGCGCCGGAACTGATCAGTCCTGTAATGTTCTGGCTTCCTGCAGTTAGCGTGCCAGTTTTAATTATGGAGTTAGAAATTCGCAATTCTGAATTAACATTATCAACAAAATTGAATATCCCATAAGTGGAGACCGCGGAACTATTCGAAGCCTTAATTTGTAAGCCGTCTATTTTTGTGAATTCTTCCCTCACCCATACGGCGCTACCGTCGGCTGAGAGAGTTACTTCTAATCTGTATTTCCCCGTATCCCATTTCCCGTTATGCCTTGCTGTGGCAGTAGTATAGATATTGATGTAGTTAGTTGAAGTAGTTGTCCAGCCTACAATAGCTACAACCGTAGTATCCGCACTTGTCCAAGAGCCGTCAATTTTGGCGGTAGCAATTGCAGAATCTCCCGTATCGGATATTTGGAAATAATTGGTGGTGGAAGCGGTTACTCGCCATTGATCGCCTACTTGAAAAGAATAGGTGGAGCTGGAGATAGAAGCGATAAGGATTTGAGTGGCTGTGTTGTGTTTGGAAACTCCCGTTATCTCGGTTGATGTCGAACTTCGCCATAAAGTAACGCCAGCGGCGTCAGCGATTGTCCCAGTTACTGAACCAGAGAAAACTTTTGTGGTTGAGGTTGTTAGATCGGTATTTATAGCCGCTTCCCAAGCGAATAGAGTGGCATAATCCCCTCCCGTCTGTTGAATAGTGGAGACAAATTCAGTGGCGGCGAATGCTTTGTTGCTTATTCCAAAAACCAGCAGAATAAATACAATTAGAAATATTATTTTTTTAAAATTTATAACCTGAAAATTCATTGAAAATTGGAAATTTAAAATTATAAATTATGATATGGACAGCCCTGTCGGCACAGCGGGAGGGGTGGTGTCAGCCGGAACTCCAGAAACATATTCATACGCGCCACGATCCCATGTTCCGTCAGCGCCACGGATATTTCCGTACATATCCAGACGGGAATCGAACGTGCCGAAAAACGTATCAGCGGACTCGTTCCACCATGATTGTGCCGCTAAGTTTAATCCTGCCGCTGTTGGAGCGACCACCCTATAATCATCTTTGGTATAGTCTACGAATATGCTGGATGATAATCCAGTTTGTGCGTTCGTTCCTCCGGGCGCGCCATATCCACCGGAAGCGTGATACCCATGACCTGTCTGCCTATTGCTGGTAGAGTTATTGCTGTTGTAATATAGATTGTTGTAGAGGTAGTTCTCAGCCACTACAGAATAACCAGATGCTATATGGTAGCGTATCTGCGTGAACTCCGCGCCAGCATCGGTCAAAGAGTCTCGAAGATTAACATGAGTATTGTTGTAGGAACTAACGTAAGAAAACTCAGGTGTTGCGGCTACCGCTTCTGCTCCTGCGACAATGCCGTTATTAAACCCACGATTTCCTTCGGTACAATCACCTACGCTTGGTAGGCACACTCCTGTTTGTCCATACTTATTGTAGATAATATTTCCATAAAACCTTACCTGACGAAAATTCTCTCCATATAAAATCGCCTGACCTTCATTATGAATAAACTTATTCCATCGTACTACGATATAGTTTGGCAGGTCAGAACCAGCGCCGGGCCAGTGGAATTGAAGCACTTGTCCGTATGGCGCATAGGGACAATTACCCCGAACGCCCGGTCCACAATAAGGACGCCGCCTTCCAAGCCTTTCTACAACACTCCTTTCAATCAAGACATACTTTGAGTTTCCGAACTGCATTCCATCAGTAGTACAGTTTTGAAAGTATGAGTTTTGTATTTTATAATGATGTCTATTGACGCCTGAAACACGAAGGGCTATCGTATCATCCGAACCTAAAATTCCTTCCTGATCTCTGGCAGCATTATAAACGTGGACATACCTTATAGTAATATTACTCGAATTTGTTATCTGTACATATCCAGCGTGGAGTAAATGAGTGTTAAGGCTGACTTTTATTCCATAATCGAGGGTGTTGGTACTGGGTACTATATGAGTTCCGTTTCCGTCGATTGTATAATAACTGGTTGCGAAAATTATCGGACCGGTGAAGATTGCCTGTCCTGTTCCATAAGAATCGCTCCATCCGGTTGACGTTCCGTGATCTGCAACGGTGGCCTTCTTAATCGTAATCACGAGAGTGCCATTAACCGCATCATCAAAGATGTGTCCGGCACCATATGATCCGGTAGCAAGGTAGTAGGTATCTCCGCGGGTAAGGGCGGAGGGGAGACTGCCGTAGGCGTTTGCCCAGTCAGATCCGTTTCCAGAGGCTCCTTGCCGCACGTAGCGGTTGGCTGCTTCGGAACTTTCCGCCAAACCAAAAAGGCCGAGAAATACTGCCAAAAAAATTAAAAAAATTTTGTTCGGAGATTTATAGATACTCATAAAAATCGGCAAAAAGGTTAATTTCGACTTTTCACTACTGAAGGCGTCAATATTAAATTACTCCCTATTTCTAATATATTAACATTTTGGCCTCCGTCTTTGCCACCTATTTTATCCACGCCTTTGTTTTTGTCGGATTCAAATATGGAGGTCAGTTCCCATTTCTTGCCGTCGGTGACAAAAGTATAATATTTGCCGTTTTCTGATTCATTTGTGGGGTCAATGGGCAAAACAGATAAGGTATTTCCTGAGATTTTACCAAAATCCACCGGTATCCATCCGATTCCGTTTACTTTCTGAAATGTTGAGGAAGCAAAACATCTGTATGCCCAGCCAGAAGGAGGAGCAGGCAAAGAAGAATGATTGGTACAATTTCTGTTGTCATCCGGCAAAGACAGGAAAATATCTTGAAGCTGGTCAGCGCCGATGTCCCAAATATTAAATCTCCGAAGTCCATCAATGTCATTACTGAATGATAAATTAGGGTCGTTTAAAAGATTCACCCCAGCTCCTCTTGCGGCAGTATCAGAAGGAGAAAGATGAAAATCATCGCCAGCTTCATTTACAAATTGAACTGTGGCGGCGTTTATGGGATTTGAACCGGGCGCATCGGTCTGCGATGGGCCGGAAAGGTTGTTAGTGGAGGAGGCATTAAAAATTCCGCTATAATTATAAGTATTGTTATAGGAAATGTTGTTTTTGGCGAGAACCGTTCCTGAATTGCGGTAAAATCCATAAACTGAATTATATACGGTGTTGTTATAAATATAGACTTTTAAAGATATGTTATTGACTATTCCCCTTCCGTTGGAGCCATTAATAAAATCATAGACAATGTTATTCCATATGTAAACGGTGGCATCTCCTTCAAGATCAGATACTATTATTCCCCAGCCAGAACTAGTTCCTGACAGAACCCCTCTAACGATATTTTCTGAAATCCTAATATCGGATGGATTATTTACGGATAGTACGGAAACGGCATCACAAGTTGTGCAAGACGTTAATGTATCTTTTATTTGCAGCCCCTCCACCCTTACAAAATCCTCGTTTATAACCAATGAATCTTGATTTGTTGTTTCTAACCGATATTTCGTATCGTCCCACCTCCCGTTGTGTCTTGCTTCAGAAGTGGTATAAATTTTAATGTAATTGTTCGGCCCGGTTATCCATTCGGCTATCTGTACATAATTTGTATCAGCTGTACTCCACATACCATCAATCTTGGCTACCGCTACTTTATTAGCGCAAACTAAATCGCCTTGAGCGCAAGAACCGAAATTAATACCTCCGAATGCCGTAACCCAAGCAGCTAATGAAGTAAAGCAGTTTGAATATCCTACGCAATCCTGGCGGACCAAACCGATTACGGCATTTGAAGGATCGGCTTGAACAATATTGGAAGTTTTAAAAATATCACCATATTCCTTGTACGCCCTTATCGCGGTATCAATCGCTTTTAAATCAGTTGTCCTAAGCGCATCTCTTGATTGTTTGAAAATTTCCGAAGGATTTAAAATCATAACCGTAACAGTGCCAACAATAGCCAAAACACCTACAACAATAAGAAGCTCGAGGAGGGTGAAGCCATTATTTCGCGAAGATTTGTTGACAAACATAGATATTAGTTGATATTTATTAATACTAAGAATATTTATTTTTTATTTAGCGGGCCAGCAAGCTTGTTTGTATTCTTTTTTATCCACATTGACAAAATTTGACGCTTTGCTAATATATATATACTAAACGTGAGGCGGATATTTCGTATGTCCGCCTCATTTGTTTTTTTCTTCATCATATTTTATAACATTTTCCAATCTTACAAAATCCCTAAAATTACTGCCGGCAAATTGCCTTATTTCTCGCGCCGTTCTTGGACCCCGCGCCAAAATGATAATTTCTTTTCCTTTCTCTTTTAAATATTTTAAGACCGGCAAGAAATCGCCATCACCAGACAAAATAACCGCGCGATCAAAATTATCCCTTTCTTTCATTAAATAAAAAGCCATTTCTACATCGCAATTAGCTTTTCTCCTAGTAGTCCCATCTTCTTGTTCATACAACTTCACTGGTTTAAGAATCAATTCATAACCGAAAATCTTTAATTTTAAATAAAATCTGACTCGTTGAAGATGGCGGCTTATTAGTAAAAGTTCGACTTCGTTTAGTTTATCACCTTTTTTGGCTATTAAACTAACAAGATGCTTTTCTAAATCTTCTATAGGAACCGTGCCGTTTTTCAAATAATCATATTCAAAATCGTGAATTTCAACACCGCCAAAATAAAAAACTTGCTCAATTTGATACTTATCTTTGAGATATTGCAATAATTTTTTATAATCAATTTTCCAGCCCAAACTTTTTTCTCCGCCATAAAATAAGTTTGAAGCGTCAATAAAAGTAAAAGTTTTCATGTATCAAATTATATTTACTTTTCTTTAATAATGACCATCAAATCCGCGACGTTAAAACTTTTTTGTTCGGCGAAAATCAAGTCGCCTGTTTTTTCAAAAAAATGGAATGAATCGTGGTTTTCTAAAAACTTTTCCGGCTCCAATTTTAATTTTTTCGCTTTTTCCACAGTCTCTGAATCGACTATGGCTCCGGCGGCTTCGTTGTTATCATGGCCGTCAGAGGCAAGAGCCAACGCAACAATGTTATTAGTAATTAGTAATTGGTTATTAGTTATTAGTCCCAGAGCGGCTTCCTGATTTCTGCTTCCTTTGCCATTTTTTTTAGCGCCTTTTAGGGTTACGGTTGTTTCACCGGCTGCCAAAAGTACTCCGCCGGGCCAAATTTCATCTACCAATTTAACCAGCGCTTCTCTTGCTTCTCCGTCATAAGATAAAGAAAAAATTCTCGAGCTCAATTCCATTTCTTTCGCTTTTTCTTCCATCGCCAAAACCGCGTCGTTGTTGCATACAAAAAGTATATTTTTTATTTTTTTGAAATACTTCTGGTCTTTGGGAGTTTCGAGCAGATCTATTTTTTTTAAGCTAATGCCATATTTTTTTAAAACATTTTCAGCTTCTTCTTTGGTTGTCATATCAAAAACAGTCGGACCCGAAGCTACCGTAGACATATCGTTGCCGATAACATCGGAAACTATTAAAGATACAACTCGCGCTGGATAAGCAATCTTAGCAAACCCACCGCCTTTGAACTCGGAAATATGCTTTCTAACAATATTCATTTCTTTAATGTCCGCTCCGCTAGAGGTAAGTTCTTTAAAAATAACGGCGGCTTCCTTTAATTCTTTATCAGACGCGCAAGCAAGCGCAGAGCCGCCTCCGCAAATAAAATTTATAAGAAGATCGTCTTCGTTTAAATTTTCGGCGAGAGTTATTATTTCTTTGGTGGCTTTAATATTTTGCTTTGACGGCAAAGGATGAGTGCCCTTGTAAATTTTCAATTTTACCTGCCCGCCGAAGTCTTGGCGCAGGCGGGAATTTTCAATTTTAAATTCTGGCTCTTTAACATCAATTACTATGCCCTTGGCCAGCTTATCTCCCAGTTTTTGAGCTAAAACAGCGCTTGCCAAAGCAGAGCCTTTTCCGATTCCGACAATAAAAATTCTTTTGAATTCCTTTAAATTTATTTTTATCCCCCAAAGCCAGCTGGTGTAGTCCCCTTTTTTTTCATAAGCCGGATGGTGCAGCTCTAAAATATCGCCTTCGACTTTAATTCGGCTATCAACGGCTTTTTCAATATCAATCGCGTTAAGTCCGGCTTCGGCAATCAAAAGCGCCTTTTCTCTTAAAGGATTTGTTGCTAATTCCTCAAAATTTTTTATGTGAAAATTATTTTTCATTAAAAAGTAGTGCGGCTCCTATTACCTGCGCCTTGTCTCCTAATTTTCCTTTGACTATCGGCGTCTTTTTGGCTAGAGGCGACATTATGTATTTTTTGGCAACCCTTTTTATAACGTCCATTTTTAAACTTCCGTTATTTATACCCCCTCCGCCTAAAATTACAATATCAGGATCAATAGTATTTATTAAATTCGCTACTCCTGTCCCAACTATTTTACTCCTGTCTCCGAATTTAAAAAATGCCTTCTTTCCTCCTAATTCCTCAAAGCTTTTCTCCTTTCCATTTCTCTTTTCTTCTTGAAATATCGTATGCCCAAACTCTCCTGCGCTATTAGTTTTTCCCTGATACATTTTACCATCTATTATAATACCCCCGCCTATGCCCGTACCAATGGTCAAGCCCACAATGTTTTTATAACCGCAACCTGCGCCTAATTTAGCTTCCGCGCGCAAAAAACATCGGCTGTCATTATCGAACTTCACCGGTATTTTATATTTTTTTCCGCCGAGGGCGGATCCGCCTCTGGCGGAAAAAAAATCCCTTGCGTTCCAGTTATTCAAAAATGGGAGGTTCTGAGCTTTAACCAAAACACCTAAATAACCAACCACACCCGGCAATCCTACTCCAATTCCTTTAACATTATTTCCTTTCTCTAATTCCGAAATAATTTTCCCCAATTGCTTTAAAAAATCTTTTTTATTCTTTGAGGTTTTAAATGTTATTTCTTTCTTAATAAGTTTATTTTTAGCATCAAAAACCACGCCCTTAATTTTCGTCCCGCCGATGTCAATGCCTATGAAATACATACTAAAATACTTAAAAACTTAATTACCGCTTATGACCTTTTTTGCATATTCCCAATACCTTTCGTCATTGTTCTTCGTCTTTAATTTATACCACCACTCGGCTCCCCATAAATAATATTCGTCAAAGCCGGTAGCTTTCGCATAATTAATTGTATCAGCAAAATAATCAGGGCTAAAGAGCTCAATTTGGCGAGCATAAGAAATATGGGGAATTTCCCGCTTATCCCACGGTTCTGCCTGAAGCTCGGAAACAAAAAACTTTTTTTGATATTCGCCGGTCAATCGCCTCACAATTTTTTCTTTCAGTTTGAAAAAACTCGGTTCTAACGGATATTCAATGACTCCGGTCAGCCAGCCGATTGAGGGCGAATAAACCTTGCGGTACATTGTCGTGCCAAAAACATCGCCTTTTTGAACGGCTTTGTACCATAAACCGAATTCGCCGCTGTCAGAAACAACAATCGGTCTTTTGTTATCAATTGATTTTATAAGGGAAATTTCTTTGTCAAGAAATCCGTCCGGCCGCTTGTCGCATTCGCCGAAATCCAAAAACGGCTCGTTTTCCGCTTGCCAGCTCTCAATGACGCTATTATTTTTATAACGTTCAACGATATTTTTTAAATAATCTCGAAGCGCGATTTCTTTTTCGTCGGGACTCAAATTATTCGCCCAATCCGGGATAAAACATTCCGGCCATCTTGGCACCTTCATGCCAACGACCAAAATTACTTTTTTATTTTTAGCGGCGGATTTTTCTAAAAGCCAATCCGTATCTGAAAATTCATATTGGCCTTTAATTTTTTCAATATCGTCCCAGTAAGCGACTAATCGCAACTTTGACGGATTCAAATCATTTAAAATCGCCTCGTAATTTTTTTGCCAATCAAGGCCGAGTTGCCTGCTGAATTTTTGGGAAAACGTAACGCCCCAATTAATATGCCTATTAGTATCAACGGGTAAATTTCTTGCGTAACCGACGAGCCCTAACCACGCAAGTCCAATAACCACAAAAATAGTCGCTAAAATTTTTCCCACAAATACCTTGCCCTTAAAATGTTCTTTAAGAAGAACCCACGAAACTAAAAATATAACCACATACTTCAAGCTTTGGGTGGCATCGACAAGCGCGGGATGAGTCAATGAAAAAGCCACGTTGACCAAAATCGATCCGGCGGCGGCAAAGGCGCGGTTGGCGAAGTAAGACACTTTATCTCTCGAACCGCTAGTTTTTGTAGCGGAGAAAATATTCTTTCTAATTTTCGGAATTAAAAGGAAAAGTGTCGCGAAAATTGCCTCGCCTATTTTTATCCAAACATAGCCGGCAATAAACGGGCCTGATTGAAAAACAATTTTTGAAAGAGTGTGCGAAATTCCGAACATAACCGAACTTGCGAGAACCAGTAAAAATACCGACCATACCAATTCTTTTTCCTCAATAAAAAACAAAACAAAGGCGCCCAAAATCAGCATGATAAAGCCGACAATATCGCCAACGCCAATCGCAATGTCTAAAAGCATGTACCCGACTATCAAAGTGAATATTGGCGAAAACCCGCCGATAAGCGGATAGATTTTTGACGCCTCGCTTTTTGAAAGCGCCAAAAATAAAAAATACATCGCAAACACAAAAACCACCGCCGAAGCAAAAGCGATAAGTATTGTTTTAATAGGAAGAATCGCAAAACCGAAAGGCATCAAAAAAATTGCCAAATAGCCCATTACGGCGAACCAAAAAGTATAAACTAAAGGATCAAAAAATCTCTTTTTTAAAAGCCATTTGTCGAAAACAGCGGAAACACCCAAAATCACCTGCGCGGCAATGGCGATATAAAACCAATTCATTTGTTAAATTATACCAAATTAAACCGAGTTCTGCTTGATTATTTTCTTGTATTCCAAAGCGCTGGGGCGAATTTTCCGCTCCAAAGTTTTTCCGCCCGAGGCGGATCCGCCTTTGGCGGAGTAATCAATCTCCACCAGCCCAAACCTCGGCCAAAAACCTTTATCCCACTCAAAATTATCCAATAATGACCAGTGAAAATACCCGCGGACATCCACATTGGCGGACAATGCTCTCGAAATTGCTTCAACTGTTTTTTCTATAAACCAAGTTCGGTGCTGATCTTGCTTATCTGCTAATCCGCTTTCGGTTATAAAAATCGGTCTATGATAACGCTTTAAATTATTTAAAACATTTTCAATACCTTCCGGATGAAGATCCCAACCGACATCGGAGATAACTTCGTTGGTATTTTTATTTAAGCCGTAATCTATCCTATTATGAAAATAAAAATTAAGGCCGATACAATCCAAATAGTTTTTTGTATTCCTTAAAAAATAATGGTTCCAAAACCTTTCAAAGAATACTTTTAATAAAACATTTATTATTCCTTCTGAAGATTGAAAATCGGATAAATTACAAACCACTCCGACTATGGAGGAGGAATTATTTTTCTTAATCGCTTTATAAGATCTTTTATGGGCCGCGACTAATTTTCTTATTGTTAAATAAAAATTAAAAATCCCCTGACGCTGAGGAGTCCACCTGCCTCGAAAATAGGCGTTTAAAGAATATATTTCCGGCTCATTAATGGTCAACCAGTATTTAACTTCTGAATCAAGCGACTTTACCACTTTCGATACATACCGCTCAAAGTATTTTGGGAAATTCCGGTTCCTGACTCCTCCTTTTTTTGCGAGCCAAACCGGTAAAGTCCAGTGCCACAAAGTAACGAACGGCTCAATGCCCTTTTTTTTAAGCGTTTGGATAACATGCCGATAATGTTCGATTTCTTTTTCATCAAATTCTCCTTCTTCGGGTTCTATTCTGGACCATTCAATTGAAAACCTATGCGCGTTATGGCCCAATGACTTGGCAATATCAAAATCCGCCTCGTAACGGTTATAATGGTCGCATGCTTTCCCGGAAATATAGTTTTCCTCCTGAAGCGGGTTCGGATAGCTTTCTAAAATAAATTCCGGCCATCCGCCGGCTGGCGGATTGTTTTTCGCGATTTGCGCTTTGATTTTCGCGTTCTTCAATTCCCACTCTGACCAATCATTGTGGTTATCGCCCTCAACTTGATAAGCTGAAGTCGCCGCTCCCCAAAAAAAATCTTTAGGAAATTTAAATTCCATTATATTTTTTTAATTCCCAGCCAAATTTTATTTGAATCCAGTTGAGTTTCTATTTGAGCGTTGATTTTATCGAATTTTTTCAAATCCAACGATTTAGCGTTTACTTCTTTTAATAACTCCTTAGATCGGTTATTTAAAATATTTTTAATAACACCTTCAGCTTCTATAAAAAGCTGAATTTTATCCTGCGGCCTCAAGCCTGCTTCTTGCCTTAAGTCCTGAACTATTCTAACCAATTCGCGAATTGTTCCCTCTTCCTTGAGTTTTGGAGTAATTTTCGTATCCAGTTCTATTTCGTCCTTTATTTTCTGGTCAAAAATAATTTCTTTTACGTTTATTTCTTCGGCTAAAATTTTTAATAAATCCTCGCTGATTTTTGTTTTTTTATTTTTTATTTTCAATGCAGCTAACGGCTGCCTTACCTTAATTCCGACTTGAGCTCTTTTTGCCAGCCCCAAACTCGCTAATTTACGCACTTCTTCCATGCCCTCTATCAATTTTTTATCTATCAATTTATTGTCAGCTTTAGGCCAATCCTCCAAATGAACTGATTCGAATTTTTTATTATCTAAAGACTTGTACAAAGCATCGGCAAAAAACGGCGTAAAAGGCGCGATTAGCTTGCTGATTTCCGAGAGTGCCTTACTTAATATCGCCGACGCTAATTCTAAATCTTTTTTGTTTTCCGATTTCTGAAATCTTCTTCTGGAGCGTCTTATGTACCATCTGGACAAATCATCAAATAATTTTTCAATTTCTCGCGCGGCTTCAACTATCTCATATTTTTCTAAATTGTTTGTTGCTTTAAGAATCGCTTCATTCAACCGGGATAAAATCCATTTATCCAAAGCGCCTAATTTTTTGTAAGAAATTAGAGCTTTTGATTTTACTCCATAAGTTTTTAAAAATATTAATGAATTAAATAAAATGGAAATAAATTTTCGGGAAATTTCCAGTAAATCTTTCTCGTCAAACCGCTTTGATTCTCCGGGCGCGTTAACGGTAAAAAAATACCATCGCACGACATCAACTCCGTATTTTTCAAACATTTGACCAGGTACAACAATATTCCCTTTTGATTTGGACATTTTTTTGCCAAACTTATCCAAAATTAATCCCAAAGAAACAACATTTTTATAAGGAGCTTCCTTGCCCAATAAAACAGAAACAGCCAATAGAGTATAAAACCATCCTCGAGTTTGATCTATCCCTTCGGAAATATAATCAGCTGGGAATCGGATTTTTTTATCTATAAGATTTTTATTTTCAAACGGATAATGACATTGGGCAAACGGCATAGCTCCGGAATCAAACCAAGCGTCAATAACCTCGCTTGCTCTTTCCATTTTCGACTGGCAATGAGGACAGGCCAGATGAACTTCGTCTATGAAAGGTTTGTGTAAATCAAGCCGCCCAAATTTATCGCGCGGAATATTTAAAAAATCTATTTTTCGAAAATCGCCGTTTTTTGGATATTTCTTACCCTTAAACTCTATTGATTTTTCGTCGGACAGTCCTTTGCCAGCGCATTCCAAAAGCCAAAGAGGGTCGCCATGGCCAACGATTAAAATATTTCTATTTTTGTATTTTCTCTCAAGTCCTAATACAAAATCTACCATCCGCGATCTTACATCAGTTAAACTTTCACCTTTTTCCGGCGCTTTCTTAAACCGGTTTATTTCACTTCCGTAAAACTGAGTTAATTTTTCTACCGGTTGATTATTTAAAACACCAAAATCCCATTCTCTTAATTTTTTATCAAATAGGATTTTTATACCTAATTTCTTGGAAACAATTTCTGCCGTTTCTTTGGCTCTTAAAACATCTGAGGAAAAAATTAAATCAATCTTTTTGTTTTTTAAAGAATTGGCAAGTTTCTCAATTTGAATTTTTCCTTTTTTCGTAAGCAAATTATTAAATTTTTCAGGATAAGAAGAAATAATGTCTAAATCGTTTGAATTCGCTCCGCCGTGCCTTAAAAGAAAATAATTGTTTTTAACCGGAGCTGATAACTTTGCTAATTCTTCAATTGAGCCGACTACGGTTTGTTTTTCACAATGAGAACACTGCCAAATCGGAAGCGGAGTGCCCCAATAACGCTCGCGTGAAAATGCCCAATCTTTAAGTTCGCGAAGCCACTCGCCGAATCGACCTTCTTTTAAATGGCCGGGCACCCAATTAACTTTTTTATTTTGTTCGATTAGTTTTTTCCTTAACTGGCTCATTTTTATAAACCAGGAAGATGTCGCATAATACAAAAGTGGGGTGCCACACCGCCAACAAAAAGGATAATCATGCGTATAGACCTCTGAATCTAACCAATTATTGCTTTGTTTAAGATAACTAATTATTTTATCTTCGGCTTCTTTTGATTTAACATACAAACCCTCCAACCCCTTAACATCTTTAGTAAATTTACCTGATTCGTCCACGGTATGGTGTTGAGGCAAGCCAACCTTAATGCCTAAATTATAATCATCCTCCCCATACATCACGGCTGTATGCACTACCCCCGTACCATCTGTTATTGTAACAAAATTAGCATCATAAACTTTATAAGATGTTTTTGATTTTAATGCCGGCACTGTAAAAAGCGGTTCATACTCTAAACCAACAAGCTCGCTTCCCCTTACTTTTATTCCTACGTTGCCAAGCTTTCGGCCAAGCGGAGAATCTTCAGCAACAATTAAAGTATCCCCTCCTTTTTCAGTTATTGAATAGATAATGTCTTTCCCAACAGCTAAGGCCACGTTTCCCGGCAATGTCCACGGCGTTGTCGTCCATGAAAGAATGTATATATCTTTAAATTCATGGTTCCCGATCCTTATTACTCGCTTCTTTAAATCATTCGCTTTTAGTTTAAACTTCACATAAATAGAATTTTCTATTGTTTCTTTATACCCCTGAGCAAGCTCGTGCGAAGAAAGAACGGTGCCGCAACGCGTACACCATGGAACTACTTTATGCCCTTTATAAAGAAGATCGTTATCCCAAACTTGTTTGATAGCCCACCACAAAGTTTCAATATAATTATTTTCATAAGTTATATAAGGACTGTTTAAATCCAGCCAAAAACCCATTCTTTTCGTTAACCCCTCCCATTCATCTTTGTATTTCCAAACAGAGGCTCGGCATTTTTCGTTAAACTCCGCTATGCCGTATTTTTCAATTTCAGATTTATTTTTTATGCCCAACTCTTTTTCAACTTCCAATTCCACCGGCAAGCCGTGCGTATCCCACCCGGCTTTTCTCTCGACTAAAAATCCCGCCATTGTTTTGTAGCGGCAAATTATGTCTTTAAAAGAGCGGGCTAAAACATGGTGAATACCGGGCCTTCCGTTAGCTGTTGGCGGCCCTTCATAAAAAATGAAGTTCTTTTTCCCTTTCCTTCGTTTTAGGGATTTTTCAAAAATTTGGTTTTCTTCCCAAAATTTCAAAACTTTTTGCTCAATTTCGTTGGCGTTGTAGTTTTTGAGGTCTTTTAACATCGTATCATTAAAATACAGAAAAAATGGCTTTTTTTCAATCCCGTAGTAATCCGCCATAGACGGGCTATTAAGGGATTAATCCCCATGCCTTTTGATAAAAACTGTCCTTTCCTTCTCTACGGTCCTCTTTCTAGCACACGCTAATTATTTTACAGAAACTAACTTAGCGTAAGCCGATGCGGGATTTTTACTTTTAAAAATATAGGAATCCGAAATGATAATATCGCCGCCGGCTTTTTTTATAAGTTTGGCGATTTCTAAATCGATTCCACCGTCAATTTCAACCACTGCTTTTGAAAATTTAGATTTTATCCACTTTATTTCCTGCAAAACAGATGAGTTAAATTTTTGGCCGGAAAATCCGGGTTTCACCGCTAAAATTAAAATAAACTTAAAATCTCTTAAATACGAAAAGGCTTTCAGAGCCGGAGAACTGTATTTTATAGCCAACCCGATTTTATTTTTATACATTAACAGAGGCTTTATATTTTTTATCGCCTCAATGTGGATTAAAATTCTTTTGGCGCCCGCCTTGATCCAATCCCCCGCTATTTTTTCGGGGTTTTCCACCATCAGATGGACTTCTAAATTTAGTTTGTGTTTTTGGGCTATTACATTTAAAAGCTTTAAATCTGAAGGTGTGATTTTTGTTTTTGCTTTGGTAAATTTCCCATCAGAAATATCTATTTGAACCCATCCGTTTTTCGGCAAAAATTTCGCCGCTTCCTTGAGTTTTTCTTTCGCGCTTCTAAAATCTTTACAATTTATAGCAGGAAAAACTTTCATAGCCTTATTCTTAGCTTAAGTTCAAAATTTCTTTAAATTTTTCTTCTTCCTCTTTCTTAAACGGACCGATGAAAGCCAAATTCATCTTATTGTTTTGAAAAATATCTTTCGCCACATTAATAATATCGCCTTCCTTAACCGCCTCAATTTTTTTAATTATTTCTTCCGGTTCTTCGATTTTTCTTTCTAAAATCTCCTGCTCGCCGTAAAATCCGGCCAATTCATCAGACGTCTCTAACCCCAAAATTAGCCTGCCAATTATATGCTCTTTGGCTAAATTAAGCTCTTTATCGAAAACGCCTTCTTCTTTAATTTTTTTCAGTTCTTCCAAAACCGCCCGTAAAACGGGTTCGAATTTATCGTTTCCCACGCCGGCTGAAACGGCAAAAAATCCGTGGTCGGTGGAAAGATCGGCTCCAGCCCTAACATAATAAGCTGCGCCCATTTGTTCGCGGACCTTTTGCCAGAGCCGCGAACTCATACCGCCTCCTAAAATATCGCTCAGAATTCCAAGCGGATATCTTCGGTCGTCAAAAACATCAAACGCCCTAAAACCCAAAACTAAATGCGTCTGATCGCTGTCTTTGTATTTTATAGATACCCTCGGCTCGCTTTGGCTTTCGATTACTTTAATTTTGGAATTTTTTTCTCCGGTTTTAAAATCAGAAAAATGTTTTTTTACTTCATTAATGGCTTTTTGCTCGTCAAAATTGCCGGCGATTGTTATTACGGTTGATTTTGGAAGATAATTACTATTTCTGTAATTCAAAAAATCTTCCTGAGTGATTTTTTGAATATTTTCTTTGGGTCCTAAAATCCGCCAGCCAGCCGGCTGATCTCCGTACAACAAATCCAAAAATACATCCCAAACACGGCTTAATGGCTGGTCCTCAATTAAATTTATTTCTTCAATAATAACTCCGCGTTCTTTGTCTATTTCTTTGCTGTCAAAAAGAGGGTTAAGATAAATATCCGAAACAACGTCTAGGGCTTTTTCAAAATGATTCATCCTGACCTTTGCGAAGTACCCGGTTGCTTCGTGGCTGGTGAAAGCATTATAAGAAGCGCCAATACCGTCGAGCTCCGATGAAATTGCCAGAGCCGAGGGCCTTTTTTGCGTGCCCTTAAAAACCATATGCTCCAAAAAATGAGATATGCCGTTTATCTCTTTAGTTTCGTATTTTGAGCCCGCTTCTACCAAAACCGATACCGTCACCGCTAAATTACCCGGTTGAGGAGCTAAAATAATTCTTAATCCGTTTTCTAAAATAATTTTTTTATGCATTTATAAACTATATCTTTTACTTTTTAAGAATCAAACGGGCGCCGCAGATTATTCTTTGGCGCCCTCTTCTTTTTCCACTCCTTCTTTATGTGTTTTATAAGCCTTCCAGGCGGCTAATCCCACCGCACCACTCGCCAAAACCAGCGAAGCCACTTTAACAAATTTACTTTCTTTTTTATTTTCCCATTCTACGAGGCGCTTAAGCGGCTGAATTACGTGTTTGTCACCCGCCTCGCCTTCGAGCATCATGCGTAAATTGACGTGACTTGTCCTGGCTAGCTTAAAATATTCGAGAAGCTCTTGGGCTGTTTTTCTTTCTTCCGGCTTCATCGCGACCTCCTTATCAAAGATGTAATAATTACTTATAGAAGTATATACCTATTGATAGAAATAAAAAGGTAGGCCTAGAAGACTCACTGGACACGATTTAACTAACCGCGCTTCCAGACTCCACTTCGTTGTCTGGAATCAATAAAACCGGACCGCTTTCTCCGCCTGCGGCTAAAAGCATGCCTTGGCTTTCCAGCTCCACCTGCCCTGAGTCAGATCGAAGGGTAAAAAAACGCGGTTCCAGATTCGCCACTACAACAATTTTCTTACCAATAAGATTTTCAGGACTGTAAGCCTTCCCGATTCCAGCGACAATTTGACGCCTTCCTTGTTCTGAGTCCGTCGAAGAATCGCCTCCAAAATCAACTTGAAGCTTAATAAGTTTTTCGGAGCCTTCAACTCTTTCAGCTTCAATAATTTTAGCAATCCTCAAAACTAATCATGCTACTGCGCTGGCTGAGAAATTTGATCCTTTTTCTTGCTAAAAAAGAAGATGTAAAGAATTTCCAGCAAAGCCATTGTGTTTACCACAAGAATAGCAACGAACCACCATTTTTCGTTGTTTTTGGCAGCTTTCCATAACGCCACTCCTTTCCACGGCAAGACCCATAAAACAGCCAATAAAATCAACCACAAATTATCTAGAAAAAATTGATTAAGCATACCCAGTACTACAATTTCGATTATTTTTGATTTAATTCTCGAAATTGATGGTTAATTAATGTTTTTTTATTTTTTTGTCCAATACTGTTTTTTCTGAAATCCTCAAAAATTTATAGAGAATTTGTCGAAGTTGTAGTACTGGGCATATTTATTTACGGTTGTAAAATATCGTTAGTTCGACCATTAATTGAAATTATAACATCTTTTACTCCGGGAAATTGTTTTGCGGTACTTATAATTTGAGCGCGAATGGAAACTACTCGGCACGAACCTCCGACTCCCTGCTCCAATGTCTGGTCAAAATCAGCCTTAACCACTCCGTCTTCTATAAATAAGCTCAGAATTTTAACTCCGGAGTTTATGCTCGTAAAATAACCGTCGTTTTTTTCCTTGTCAGTCGGCCCCTTAAATAATTCTTCCAGAGCAATACGGCCAACACTGGGACTTCTAAAAACCGTTCTTTCAACCGAAAAAACTTTATCGCAAGAAACAGCCGGATCTAATTTATTATTGTTGAAAAAGGCCTTAACCGTCATTTTGTCGAATTTCAAAGTATTGGCTATTTTTTCAATATGATCTTTATCCCCGTAAAGCACAAAAAGTGAAAAATTTATTTCCGATATAGACAAAGACCTCGGATAATTGACAACTAATTCAGCTTGATTATTTAGTTCATTTGGCTGATCAGCGGATGGTAAAATAATTCTTGCTTCTTGTCCGTCAATCTGCAAATTTTTTATGGAGGGACTCGAGCCGTAAGGGCGAGACGGTTTATTAATTTCATTTCTAATCATATCATCAAGAAACAAACCGTCGTTTCCGGCCGCGCTAACGCTAAAAAATCCGTCCGAACCTTTATAAGCGGTGTAAATACTGCCGGTTAATTTATAAGACGGGTCGGCTTTCCAAGAAGAAGGGTAAGAAAATGAAACTTGAAAAACAGGATTAACATAAACCGACAAATTTTTCTTTGACCTGAATTTTAAAGGAATCGAAACCTTATCTATTTCACTGCCGTCTTTTGCCGAATAATCAAAAACTTCCAGCGAAACATCAGAGTTATCTTGCAAACGCTGCGTTGAAAGATAAATTTCTTTTTCAAAATCGCCGTATTTTCCGGTATCGGGAGCATTGGCGTATACGCCGGACTCATAAATCTTTTGGCCGAAAATACTGGCTCGAATATTAAGTTGGTTTTCGAAAACTCGAGCCCTGCCTTTAACCGTAAACGACTCGGAAACTTCATCGTTGGGTTTTGGAGAAAAAACAACGATGTTGGGCATTTGTGTTATTTTGAGTTCGTTCAAAATAAGAGAATCATCTTTAGTTAATTTGCCGGTTGCGTCAACTAAAAATCCATTTTGAAAATAATCGAAAGTTATGGCATTTCCGTCTTGGTCCAATAATTTCGTGTCGGCTGTAACCAACAAAAGAAAATCTTTGTCGTCTTGAGTTTTAATTGTTATTAATTTCGCGCCCGAATCGATATTTTTAATTTCTCCGGAAACCGTCGCTTCTTTTACAACAAAGTCAGTTGGCTTAACATTTTTGTAATAATTAAGATAAAAATAATAAGCGCCGACACCAACGACAATTCCCGCAAGAATCAAAAGCAATGTTTTTTTCATAATATATTCATTATTTTACTAGAAAGACGTTCAAAATAAAATAGGATTACATCTATCATAAACGTCCTTCTTTAATGTCGTTTCTCAATTTCTCGATATACGAATTGAAAAAATAAAGATTATGAAAAGTTAAAAGCTTCAATGGAGTAATTTCTTTAGCTTTTAAAAGATGCGTTATATATCCGCGGGAATAATTTTGACAGACAAAACAACCGCATTTTTTATCGAGCGGTTTTTTGTCATTTAAAAATTTTGCTTTCGAGATATCCAAACGACCCTCGGACGTAAAAGCGTAGCCGTGGCGGGCATAATGCGTAGGGACAATACAATCAAAAGTATCCACTCCGGATTTTATTATTTTGGGTATATCCTCCAAATGTCCGATACCCAAAAGATGGCGGGGCATATCGCTAGGCAATTCTTTTATAGTCCAACCAATCATTTTTATCATCGTGTCTTTGTCGCCGCCGAATTCTCCTCCAATACCAAAGCCGTCGAAGGGAAGCGAGCCTATGAATTTCGCGCTTTCAATCCTTAAATCTTTAAATTTCCCTCCCTGGGTGATACCGAAAAGCGCTTGTTTCGTTGGCTTATTTTCCAGACAAATTTTCGCCCAGCGGTGAGTTTTAACAAGAGATTTTTTGGTATATTCATAATCGGCCAAAGGTGATGTGCATTCGTCAAAAGCGAAAATTATGTCAGCCCCGAGCGCTTGTTGAATTTTCATCGACTCTTTCGGACCTAAAAATATTTTTCTGCCGTCCACGGGCGAATTAAAGAAAACGCCGTCGCTCGTGATTTTTACATTTCTAGGTTGCTGTCCTTTGCTAATAATTTTTTTATTCGTATCATTCGCATACATTCGTCCTTCGACCTGCTCAGGACGACCCTGAGCTTGCCGAATGGGTCGTATATTGGCATCGCGCTTAAAAATTTTACCAACTCCGTGATCACTGCCAAACCCCAAGCTAAACACTTGAAACCCGCCGGAATCGGTCATAAGCGGACGATCCCAATTCATAAATTTATGCAAACCGCCGAAAGACTTAACAATTTTCTCTCCGGGCTTCAAATGAAGATGAAAGGTATTGGCGATTAAAAGTTGCGATTTAGCTTGCTTAACTTCTTCGCTGGTTAAAGTTTTAACAACCGCTTGAGTTGCAACAGTCACCAAAACCGGCGTTTCCACAACGCCGTGTGATGTTTTTAAAACGCCCAAACGGGCGTTCGAATTTTTCGATTTTTTTAAAATTTTAAATTCCAGCATTTTTAACCATTCGAAATCGTGTTTAAAAATCTTTCAAAAAACGGTTTTTCTTCTTCTTTCGCTTTATATCCGGTTTTTTGCTCAATCAGCGACAAGTTACGCTTAGTTTCCGCCTTGCCTTCAAAAATTATTTCTTTGGCTTTGTAAAAATCGTGCCAATTAAAGCTTAAAACCGCAGGACTTAAAACAATGTCCGCTTTTTCTAAAATTGGTTTTGCAATTTGATATTCCGCCACAGAAGCGACCTTTCCAATAAGAGCCGGCATATGAGAAATTTTGAATTCCTCTTCGGAAAAATCAACCCATCTGCTGGAAACATCAACGGCAATGACTATGTCCGCGCCCATTTCTCTTACAACGTCAGCCGGCACCGGATCGCAAAGACCGCCATCGGTTAATAATTGCTTATTGAATTTAACGGGCTTAAAAAATATAGGTATCGCGCTGGAGGCTTTAATGGCATTTTCAAGATTGCCTTTTTTTAAAATAACTTTTTCGCCGTTATTTATATCGGTTGCTACGGCCCAAAAAGGGATTTGGCAGTTTTCTATTTTTTTATCGCCCAGACCGATATCCAAAAGTTCCGCTATGGATTTGTCTTTGAAAACTTCTCCTCTATTTTTTATGATTTTTCTTTTTGAAAAAACATCGTGATTGTGGATTTTAGAAAAAAGATTTTCTAAAAAAAGAATGTCTTTGGTCGCGGCATACCAACCTCCCACTAAAGATCCCATACTAGTCCCGCAAATAAAATCAATGGGAATTCCGGCTGATTCCAAAACCTTTATCACTCCCACATGAGCGAGTCCCCTTGCTCCCCCTCCGCCTAAAGCGAGCCCCACGCTTAACCTTGGTTTAGCGGTTTTTTCCTTTGTTTTTTTCGTTTCTTTTGTTTGTCTTATGTTTATCTTGCGCTTACTTTGCATTTGTTTTGTATTTATTTTAACCATTTTCCTTTTCGTAAGCCAATTTTCTGTAATTGCAATATTCACAGACCGGATTCGGCTGAGGGATTTCTTCGCTATCTAAAACTTTTTTGATTTTTATAATGATCGGCTCAACCCACAAATCATCGGCTTGGTAAGGAATAATTTCCACGCTAAATTCAAGCTTGCCGTCAAAAGCCTCTCGATCTTTTTTGCCGTTGCAATAAACAAAATACCCGGTATTAGAAACATCAAATCCGTTTTTTCTAAACAGCCATTGGTAAACTTCCATCTGTCTTTTATAGGACTCTTTGTATTCTCCGTCTAATGTTATCTCCTCTTGAGTGCTGGTGGACTTATAATCAACAATATATAACTTTTTGTTTCCATCAATCCACACATCGTCAATAGCCCCGAAAACCAAAAAATTGGTGGGCTCATGCAAATATTGAATGCCTCTTCTGTTGTTTCTCCAATCATATATGCGTTCATCGTTAAAAGGAACAAAATTCAGACCGTAATGGCTCATCAAAGGATGGCTCGTTTCCTTCGCCCGATGGATATCAAATTCCTTTTTTAACAAATGATCGACGGCGGAATTCAAGCTGAAACCGGGCATGCTTGGCTGGGAAACCCCCAACCGCCTGTCTAGATAAAAACACCTCGGACATTTTGAAAACAAATCTATTTTAGACCGGCTTAGCTTAAAGGGCTCCTTGCTTGACGGATCAAAAAGAATTTTTTTATATTTGAAATTATTGGCCATTTATGAATTATATACCGAAAATCCGAAATTCGGCAAAATAAAACCATAGATTCAAAATTTATTCTCAGAATAAATTTTGAATCTATGGTTCGTGGTATAGTATACTATACCACGAACCCGCGCGGACGGTTTTTAAGTACGAATCTATACTTTCTAAACCTGCCGTGATAATGACTCTGTTTTTTCGCTTTAAATTTATCTTTGGAATAAACGCGCTTCTTCCAAATGGGCCGGCTGAAATTATCCCTGATAAAGTTTACAGTTACGCGGGTCGCCCCTACTCTTCTGCTGATTTCTCTGTACCCGATTCCTTCCTTTAATAGCTTCTTTACCGCCAATCTTTTTTCCATTGAAACAATTTCGTCGTCGGTCATGGCGGTTTTTAAAATTTTCTTCAAATCTTCTTCGTCTTTTGCTTTCTTGGCGCCTGTTAAAACTTCTCCCCAAATTTGGTTTTTGAATTTCTCGTCCCAATTTTTTTTGCTGGTTCTGCCCATTGGTATAGTATACTATACCAACCAAAAAACACAACGAGTCGGAACAAGAGGGCGGGGGCAATTTTTAATAATAGAACGGGTTTTTAATAATCGAACGAGCTTCAATAATAGAGTGGGTAAAAAAATATAGTAAAAATTATTCAAACCTTTCAATTCTTATTCCTATCAAACGGAAAAATTTTCTTTTAGGATTTTCGCGCTTGTCAAAAAATGGCGCCAGAAGCCTAAGGACTTCAAATTGAATAGTTTTTAAATCCGGGCTTAATTTAGTTAAAGTACGCGAACGGTTTTTTGTTTCAAATCCTTCGAAACGAACCGTGATGGTTATTGTCTTAAAATTTTTGAATTCGCTTTTTTTAAATCTTTCAAAAACGCTTTCTGACAAATTAACCATACGGCCAGTAATAAATCGAGAATCGAGCGTGTCTTTTGAAAATGTTTCCTGCTCGCCCATGGATTTTATTTCATATTTTTCCACAATCGGCGAATCATCAATGCCTCGAATTTTAAAATACAAATCATCTCCCCATTTGCCGAGCATTTTTTTAAGCTCGTCTTTTGAAAGTTTTTTTAAATCTTTAACCAGTTTAATTTGGCGTCGGAGTAAAATTTCTTCGGTTTTAGGGCCGATACCGGGAATTTTACGGATGGGAAAATTTTCCAAAAACGCTTCTTCTTTTCCTTTTTCCACAACCGTCAAACCGTCAGGCTTTTTAAAATCAGAAGCGATTTTAGCAATCAACTTATTTGAGCCAATACCTATTGAACAAGTTAATTTTTCTTCCTTTTTAATTTCGCTTTTTATTTTTTTACAAATACTTCCCGCTTTTTTATAATTTACGCAGGAACTTAAATCAAAATACATCTCATCTATACTCGCCGGCTCAACAAGAGGCGAAAACCTATGGACAATTTTTGATATTTCAAAAGATGATTTTTCGTATTTCAAGAAATTCGGAAGTAAAAAAACAGCGGGCGGAAAGCCTTTTTTTCTAGCTTCCTCTGACATTTGCCACGCTCGAGAAATCGGCGTTGCTGAACGAATGCCGTACTTACGGGCTTTATAATTGGCCGTGGATACAACTCCCCGGCCCTTGCCCTCCATAGGATCGGACCCAACTACAATAGGTTGGCCTTTGTATTTTGGCCGATCTCGTTCTTCAACCGCAGCAAAAAAAGCATCCATATCCAAATGGGCAATAATACGGGTCATAAACAATAAACAACTCATTCCCAGCCGCAGTTTTAAAAAAACTTCGGCTGGATTATGAATCCCGCACCTTTTATGGATCTAAATTCTTTTTAAAGCGCCGAACCAAACATAAAACACGCTCGCACGAATAAATGTTGGACGCTTAAATCAATAGAATTTAAAAGATTCGTCCCATGCATAATAATTCGTGCATGGGACGAACAATCCATAAAAGGTGCGGGATGAATCGCCTATTTTTTTGTTAGTGACGGTGAAACAACGGCCAAATAAATAGCTGAAAGGCCGACGAGCGCATAAATAACTCTGGAGATAGCGGACATTGCGCCGAAAATCGCGGCAACAAGATCAAAACTGAAAAATCCAACAAGTCCCCAGTTAAGCGCTCCGATCAAAACCAAAACTAAGGCGACCCAGTCAAACGCGCTGAGAGCTCTCATATGTTTTAGAATTATTTTTTATCTTTTCCTGTCTGCCGACAGGCAGTCGACCTTTGTTTTGTGTTGATAGACTTCGGTATTAAATTTTCAAAACTTCTTTCACCTTGTTAGCAACATCCTGAAGCTTCCAATTTGGTTTATTGAAATAAAAAGATAAGTTATATTCTTCGATATTTTTTTTAAAAGAATTTTCCTCTTTCAAATTAGTAATTAATATTATCGGCACGGTTTTGCCCCATCCGTTCTGCCTGATTTTTTTTATCATCGTAAGTCCGTCCATTTTAGGCATAACAATGTCCGACACTATTAAATCGGGATGGTTTTGAACGGCTAATTTTAACCCTTCTTCGCCGTTTTTGGCTTCCAAAACACCGAGACCCTCATGATATAATTTACTGCTTATCATTTTTAACACATGAGGCTCGTCTTCAACGATAAGGACTGTTTTTTGAGGACTCTTACCCATAGGATACTATTATACGACAATCATAGATTTTCTTCAATTGTCGCAATTACTGAATTGGTCGCAATTGCTGAACGAAGCTCGAACCTTTTTTGAACGGAAAATGCTCGAATAGCTCCGCTCCGCGTTTCCGCCCGCCGAATTTCGGCGAGCAAAGCAAAACA
>JANLIR010000002.1 GCA_024654025.1 Candidatus Wolfebacteria bacterium
AAAAATCGTCGTATTGAATTCCGCCCCATTCCACCTAGCGATGCGCTCCGCGCATCGCTGAAAAAATTTCTGAAAAGTGATGGTGTTTTATGTCTGAGCCGAAGGTGGGAATCGAACCCACGTTTCTACTTTACGAAAGTAATGTTCTGCCACTGAACTACTTCGGCGTTAATAAATAATATAAAGAAACAGTTTTTGTAGCGCGGCTCCGCGACTGAGCGAGCACGGTGGTCGCCTGTGGCGACCGAGCAAAGGAGCGGCGCCAGTGAAGCCGCTCACTGGGCGGCTGAACGGTAGCTAGAAAATACTGTTTCTGAATATTACGATATTGTATCAAAGTTTAAATATTTTTGAAGTACCTCGGGGACTTTAATAGAGCCGTCTTCTTGCTGATAATTTTCCATTATGGCGACGAGCGTGCGCCCGATGGCAAACGCCGTACCGTTCAACATATGAACGAATTTCATTTCCCCGTTTTGATCTTTATATCGAATATTCAATCGCCTTGCCTGGAAATCCGTAGTGTTGGAAACAGAATGCGTTTCACGATATCGTCCCCTGTCTTCGCTTTCTTGGCCTGAGCTTATCGAAGGCTGTCCGGGCATCCACGCCTCAATATCAAATTTTGCCGCCGCCGGATCGCCTAAATCTCCGGAACAAATATCAATAACTTGATACGGTATTTTTAATTCTTGCATCAAATATTCTTCAACTGCCAGTAAAAATTTATGCTCTTCGATAGAATTTTCCGCTGTTGTTATGGAAAACATCTCCAACTTGTCAAACTGGTGCGACCTTAAAATACCTCGGGTGTCCTTTCCATAACTGCCCGCCTCTCTCCTGAAACAGGTTGAAAATCCTAAATACCTCAAAGGCAAATCTTTAACGTTAAAAACTTCGCCGGCGTGCATCGGCCCGATTGATTGCTCCGCAGTGCCGACAAGAGTCAAGTCATCTTTTGGAAAATAATAAATTTCCTCTTCGCCCCGCTCCATATAACCCATCGCCTGCATCATTTCCTTTCTTATCAAAACAGGCGGAATTACCGGAACAAAATTTTTTGTTGAAACATTCAAGCCGTTTTTAGCTATAATTTCTGAAATAATTTCGTTATCAGACAACGCGTTTATCACAAACTGAATAATTGCGAATTCCATTTGCGCTAATTTTCCCTTCAAATAACTAAACCTCGACCCTGAAACCTCGCCAGCTGCCTTAATATCAATAACGCCTAGCGTTTCACCCAATTCCAAATGATCTTTGGCGGGAAATTCAAAATCAGTCGCTTCACCCCATTTTCTCAAAACCTCGTTTTCCGATTCGTCCTTGCCGGTTCTTACATTCTCAATCGGCAGGTTGGGCAATAAATACAAAATTTTTTCCCTTTCAGTTTCTACTTCTTTTAATTCTTCCTCATTGGCTTTGATTTTTTCTTTGACTTCTTTCGCCTCGTCAATTTTTCTTTCTTCGCTTAATTTTTTCTGGATTGACCTTAAATCATCTCCGTCTTTTACCAGTTTTCTCCATCTTTCATCTAAAGACAAAAAATCATCCACCAATTTCGGGTCAACATTTTTTGAGGCAACTCCTTTTTTTACCAAATCGGGATTATTTCGAATTAAATTGACATCTAACATCTTTAAATTTATAACACCAAAAACCCGTTTTTGCAAATAAATATATCCTAATTCTTAGTTATATTCATTTCCGAAAACTTTTCTTTCTGTTCCACCCGTATTATTTGATCTTTAAGCAAATGCAAAAGCGCCAAAAATAAAACGATAATTTCCGATCTCGATTTCCCGTTCATAATACTGCTAAATTCCCCTATGCCCGCCGCGATTTTTTTCGTTATTTCTTCGATTTTATCCTCAAGTTTCACCAGCGAAATTTCCAATTTTTCCACCTCCAACTTGAATTGGCTAAAAGATTCAAAAATTACCCGCATCGCCGCTCTTAAATCATCAACGCTAATATCTTTAGGCGGATTAAAAACCGCAGGCCTTCCAAAAAACAACGGCCTGGAAACAGAAATATTTTTGTTCTCGTAAACGGCCTTAAAAAATTTTATAAGCGGTTTTATCTGTTGATACCTTTTAACTCTTTCCTCCAAATCCTTGATATCGCCTTTTTCTTCTTCGGTTAATTCCAGTGAAGGAAGCAGCGCTTTTGATTTTATTAATAATAGCCGCGCCGCTACCACTATAAAATCAGACAAAATTCTTACTCCTTCGTCAGTTCTTGCCCCGCCTTCGGTCTTTAACTCTTCAAGATATTTCAAAAAGTCGTCCGTTACTTCCGCCAAACTCAATTCTGTCACCTCCATTTTATTATTTTCAATAAGCTCCAAAAGCTTTTCAATCGGCCCGGTAAATTGTTCACTATTAAGCTGATAACTCATAAATTCCTTTTAGAAATTAGTAATTGATTTTAATTATCTTCTGCTTCGCCGTATGTCCCGCTTTTATTTCCACCATTGATTTCGCCACCTTGAAATGTTTTGCCAAAAGCTCTTTGACCGCCGCATTGGCTCTTCCTTTTTCCGGTGCTTCTTTAGTTATTACTTCATAATGATTCTCGTCGATTTTTTCAACCGCCTCTGTCTTGGCTCCTGTCTTAACTTTAACAAAGATGGTCATTTCTAATTTTATCACAAATTGTAGTATAAAAGATTGATATAAAAAAGGCGACGGAGTTCTTGAGCGCGGCTTGAGGAGCGAGCGGGCATGGTTTGAGCGAAGCGAGAGAGCGAACGACGAACGCCAGTGAACGAGCTCGCTGGGCGAGTAAACGGTAGCGAAAGAATTCCATCGCCGAATTTATTTATATAAAATTTGACAAAAAACGCGCTCAATACTAAACTAATAATCGTAATGAAGAAAGATATCCATCCTACATACTACCCGCAAGCCAAAGTTAAATGCGCCTGCGGCAACACTTTTACAGTCGGCTCAACCAAGCCGGAAATTAAAATTGAAGTCTGTTACAATTGCCACCCATTTTATACCGGCAAGGGCAAGCTTCTTGACGTTGCCGGGAGAGTTGAAAAATTCACAGCCCGCAAAGCCAAAATGTCTACGAAAAAACCAAAAAAGAAAATCAGAGTTAAAAAGAACAAGAAATAACAAAACCACCCTGAATTTATTGAAGGGTGGTTTTGTTTTCGTCCCTTAAAAAGCCCCGAATCGAATCGATTCGGGGCGGCACCAAACAAATAAGGTTATCTTACTGGGGTGGGTCTGCCAATAAATCAGCAATTGATTTGGAAATCGGCATCTTAGTCAAACGCTCAACCCATCCCCATTGACCGCTTGGATTAACTTCTAAAAATACGTATTCCCCTGTTGGAGTTAAAATCATATCTATCGCTCCAAAGGAAATATTAAACGCCCTCATGAGCTTTAATATTTTTTCCTGGATATCAAAAGGTAATTGGTAGATTTCATGCTTAACATTCTCAAAATCGTAATGCCGCCAATCGTCTTTAGTTCTTAAACTGTCCTGCGAGTGTATTGCGCAAGCGAAAACGGAATTTCCCACTACTGTTATACGCAATTCAATCTGTTTTGGAATATAATTTTGAAGCATTACCGGGACACAAGAAATTTCATCAAAATATTCCTTTATTTGTTCTCTTGAAACGCGGTTTGTAAAAATACTAAGTAAATTTCCCTCCGCGTCTCTTAAAACACTGCCGGAAAAAATCTTTACGACAATTTCATTATTCCAGCGATCCGAAAAATTCAAGGCAACTTCCGGATCTGTCGTTATTATGGTCTCCGGAGTTTTTAGGCCGACTCTACCGGCCATTTGAAGTTGGTAGGGTTTATTAAACTCCAAAAGTTTCAAAGACATTGGATGATTCATCCAGAAAACATGGCGGAGATCAAAGCTGGTCCAAAGCGACCACAAAAATTTCTTAGCTTCGTTTTCAACAAAATCGTGGTACAGAGAATCAACTCCTGCCGGAACTTTTGGCGACGGCGGTCTTCGATACCAAACACTCTTTATCTCATCCGAATTAATCCGCCAACCCTTCTCAATCCACCATTCACTTCTGCCATTAAAAATTGAAAAGTTAAATTTAAATCCTTCCAATAACTCATCGGTGTTAAATCGAATTACCGATTGAGATAAAGATTCCAAAAAAGACAGGACTTTGGTAACATTGGGCTCCCTTGAATCCGTCACTATCAAAACCTTTTTCTCCATTGCCTGCGCCTCCTTATCGGGGTAAAATAATTTTTAAAGAAGCTGTAAACCCCAGAAATACGAACTATTAATACTATGCAAAAAAAACAAGCAAAAGTCAAAGTGGTTAATAACAACGTAGAAAATTCTAGTTATTTAGAAAAAATATTTCATGAAGCAACAAATAATTATAAATATCGCTGGGGCATAAACAAGTTGGAAATTTTTTTAAAAAAACACCCAGTCCTAACAAAAAACGTGGATGTCCTATACAAATTAGGCTTATTATACGACCATCTTGCCATTAGAGAAAAAAATAAAAGACAGGTCCACGAAAAAAAAGCTTTTGGACTTTATAAAAAGGCGCTTAAATATAATCCGGATTATTTTCGAGCAGTATGGGGCATCGGGAGAATCTGGTGGCACAGAAGAAGTAAAAAAGCCATACCCTACGCTATAAAGGCTTATAGATTGGCAAAAAAATCAAAACCCGACTATGGCATCAACGCTCAATGTGTAGGTTTAGTATATGAAGCCCTTGACGATTATAAAAACGCTGAAAAATGGCTCCTAAAAGGTATTGAGATAGAACCTAAAAATTGGGGTTGCTACCTTAATCTTGTAGGATTTTATAGACTAACAAAACAATTTTCCAAATCTAAATTTTACGCCAAAAAATTGGAAACTCTTTTTAAAAAAGAATCAAAAGAATTCAAAAAAACTCTTTGGGGTCAAAAAATTTTAATATCAATCAGAGACGCTGATAAAGAACCTGAAAAGAAAAAGGGTGGCTAGCGAAAGCTAGCCACCCCAACATGCGCGCTTCATCACTCGTCCGTACGGACATCTTCGTACTGGCCGGTTGTATCCACGGTCGTAGGGTCGTCATAAATTTCCGGTGGCCGAGGGAATTTCTCCCGTTCCTTGAACTGGGAACGTTCGGCGAAGCGAACAGGAAATGGGATTACCACCCCTTTTTCCTTCCCAGTCTCCACAACACCCTCCTTCTCTTTCAAAGCCGTCTTCATGCTTATCACCTCCTTCCTGGTAAATTTCTAAATTTAGAATAAATAATAAAACCCGAAATGTCAAATTTTCACTTTCTCTGTTTTATCCGCTGCTTGCAGTGAAACGTAGAATCTAGCGCCTTTTCCTTCGCCTGGGTGGCTAATGGCTGAAGCGCTTGGGGATTTTTATTGTATAATGAGACAAATGGAATATCTAAAAACAATCACGGATGAAGATGTTTTTAAAAGTCCGGAATTTGAAAAACCAGATGTTTTTAAAAAAAGAACAACAGTAAAAGCTGTTGTAATTAACAATGGTGGAGAGTTTGGATTCGTTACAAATCCAGTACATGGCTTTTACTTGCTTGCTGGGGGCGGAGCTGAAAGCAATAATCTCGAAAAGGAAATACAGCGTGAATGTGATGAAGAAATAAATTTTGAGGTTGAGGTTCTTAGCGAGATTGGTAGAGTACATGAGTACAGAAACAGAAACGCAAAAGAATATGAAACGGTATGCTTTGCTGTTAAAACAATAAAAGAAACAAACGAAGATATAAGAACAGAGGATGAGAAAAAAAATGATTTGCGCGTTGTGTGGCTTGATAGAGATGCGGCGATTAATGCGTTAAAAGACCAAATTGAAAAGGTGGAAAAAGGAAAAGTTAAATTTTATAATACCGCCTTTAATATTGTGCGCGATGAACTATTTTTTAGGACGTACATAAACACGTCCAGAGAAGACTAAACATATGTCCTCAGAAAAAATTACAGCACAACAAAAAAAGCACGCCGACAGAGATGATTACAAGCTATTGATTAGAAAACACTTTATCGTTTCTCTTCTTTTTCCGCCGCCTGCAGTGAAACGTAGAATCTAGCGCCTTTACCCTCGCCCGGCGACTCCGCCCAGATTTTCCCATTATGAGCCTCCACTATTTCTTTACAGATATAAAGCCCCAAACCGGTTCCTAAAATAAGATTTTCCTCCACTCCTCTGGAAAACTTCTGGAATAATTTATTTCCTAGCTCCTGCGTAAATCCCCTGCCTGTATCGCTAATAACTACCAGCACTGAACCATCTTTTTCTTCTGCCTCAACTTTTATCCATCCCTGCTCCGTATATTTCAAAGAATTATCAATCAAATTCTGAAAAACCTGAGTCAATTTATACGGATCGCCGTTTACAAAAACATCTCCATCAGCCTGCTTATTAAAAGTAAGTTTTATATTTTTTTGATTTGCCACGATCTGAAAATCATCAACCATTTCTTTAAGTATCTTATTCAACTCCAATTTCTGAAATTCATAATGCATCTTCCCTTCTTCGATGTGATGAAGGTCTAAAATATTATTCAAAGTACCGATTAATTTATTAGCGGAGGATTTTATTTTTTTGAAAACCTCTTTGTACATTTTCATTCCTTTCACCGTCCCGTCTTGCACTAAAGAAGAATATCCTTTTATAACCACCAGCGGATTTTTTAATTGATGCGCCACTATGGACATCAATTCGGTCTTGTAAGCGCTTAATTCGCTGACTTTTTTAAAAAGCTCCGAATTAACCAGAACAATGCCGATTTCGTTCGCCATTGTTTTCAAAATATCCAGTTCCTCTTCGTTTATTTCCGCCTTTGGCTTATTTATAAAAATATCCAAAACTCCGACTTTTCTGCCTTTGGTTATAATAGGAATAGCAATAATTGTTTTTATGCCTATTGCCTCTTGAATTTTATCTAACGCCTCCGCCGGAACGCCCATAAAAAAGTTTGCTAATTTTTCATCAATCTGGACAATTCCGGTATTCAAAGACATCGCCGACAAAGCGGTATTTTCCGGAAACGGGGCGGTGATTTTTTCCAAGGGAACGGGCAGAAGCGTATGAACTTTGCTGATTTCGCCTTTTTGCGAAATCGCCGCGGGATAAATTTTATGCTCCTCTTCGTTGACTAAAAGCAAAAGCGCGCCGACATATCCAAATCTCTCGCTAATGCCATTTACGATAATTTGAATGGTTTGTTTAAAATCCAACGTGCCTATTATTGACGTCGAAAAATCCCTGAGGGTGGTAAGGTATTGAGTTTTGATAGCTAACTTCTCTCGCTGTTCGACTTCCCTAAATACACTTCTGATTAAAAGGATGCCAAATATAATAAGCATTACCAATAAAACGCCGTCGGTTACTCTATCAGAAAAAGTTTGTGCTAAGAATATTCTAACCAAAAGAAACATCCATATTGCATAAATTATTAATTCCGTTGCTAAAACTTTTATATTAAATAGACGATGTTTAAACATCGCATAACTAATAAAAAACAAATACAAAGCTATAAAATAATTGCCTACGGGATAAATATTTATAAACTGGGGGAAAAAATTAGTTAGGCCACCAAAAAAACCAAAAACTTGAGTGGCTAAAACATATTTCAACTGACTTTTCAATACAACATTATCAGTTTTTACAAATTCCTTTATCGCTAATGCTAATGAAAAGGAAACAAAAATAATAAAAGTGACTGGAAAAATATAATACAAAGGCCCGGGAACTATCCAAAAATTAAATCCTAATTTAGGAGCAACTCCTACTTTAAAATATTTTGTAAAGCTGAGAGCTAAAACAAGTAAACCAACAATCCAAGAAAAGATTGAAATTCTTTTATATTTTCCCTCAATATTTAATAACCGTAAAACAAAATTTAAAAATGCTATTGGGACAAATATAGCCGCACCATCTAAAAGTTGTTGCCAAAATAAAGCCTTTAATTCAGTACTAGAAAATGTAACCCCAAAGAGCCCTAAACTCCATAAACCAACAAAAAAAACCGTAACAGCCCAAATTTGACTTGTTTTATCTTTTCGATTTCCAAGATATACAAAAAGACCTAGCGCAAAACTTAAAATAGCTGTTGTTAGTGAGGACGCTTGAAAAGGACTCATAAAAAAATTAAGCTAGTTATTAAATAAAATAATTGGCCAGTTTCGTTTTTCTGCTTCTTTTCTCAATTCGGGACTTGGATTTATTACATAAGGATGATTAACAATACTCAAAATCGGTAAATCAGAAATATGATCTCCATATGCCCAGCTATTATCCAAAGTAAAACCATTTTTAGAAACATAGTCTTTAACTACAAAAGTCTTGTTTTCTCCATAAACTATATCGCCCGCTATTTTACTAGTTAATTTTCCATTAATAATTTCTAATCTGGTGCCTATATAATTATTAACGCCTAAATATAAAGATATCCTTTTTACTAAAAAATCCGGGACATTAGAAACAATTAACAATTCACGATTTTCTTTTTTGTGATTATTAACAATTTCAATTCCATCCTTAAAAAATAAATGCTTAAGTTCTTTTTCAAAAAAATCATTTATTAAAGAATCGAGTTTCTCCCCGTCCCAGTCCCTCATAAATCGGAAAGCGTATTCCATTATTTTTTTTGGGCTTTTAACTAATCCTAGTTTATAAAAAATAAACCAGATTGAAATGATAAAATAGTTAAAAAAATTAATAATGCCCGTCTTAAACAGATATTTTAAAAAAATCTGCTGACTATAACCCTTAATTAAGGTCTTATCTAAATCAAAAATAACTAATTCTTTCATTAATTTATATTATTTAAACTCAATTTCTTCTTTATATTCATCAATGTGCGGATATTCTTCTCCAGTTAATTCTGCAATCTTAAGCATCACCTTATCCGTAACAGTCTTATAATGTGTGTGATCATGTTCTATATCATGAAACTCTTTAAAATGTAGTGGTTCTCCGATTTTTATTTTAGCTTTCTTTAATTTTGGATACTTATCATGCCGCGACATAATTTCATATGTACCTATCATACCAACCGGAACAATTGGGGATTTAGATTTTAAAGCAATCCTTCCTACTCCGGTAAACGCCTTTAATAATTTTCCGTCCGGAGATCGAGTTCCTTCCGGAAAAATACCAATCATTCTTCCTTGATTTAAAGCGGAAAAAACTTGCTGGAAAACTTTTGTTTTATCAGGATGTTTTCGATCAATCCTGATTTGTCCTGTTAATTTCATTAATGGTTTCCATAATCTACTTTCAAAAAATTTCTCAGCGGCTAAATAATGAATTTTTCTTGGGGATATGGAGCCAAAACAAAGAAAATCAAAATAACTTTCGTGATTAGAAGCCACAATTACCGCGCCGTCTTTTGGAATATTATGTAAACCTTCAACCTCCGCAATCCAAAAAAGACGCACAAATGGCGCCATTATTTTCCTTAATATCGCATAGCCCCACTTTGCAAGTAAAGTTTCCTCGTACTCAATAACCTCCTCAACTTTTTTCTCCTCTTTCCTGAAGAATTTTTTAAAAGACGAAATAAATTTGTTAAAAGTGTTTTTCATATTTCCTTATTAAAATTCTATCATTTTTCTTTTACTTTTGACACCTCAAAATCCACAATTTCTATCTGAATCACTTGAAAACCGTAGTTTGACTATTTTATAATTTTATGTATTCTATAGATAGTTTTATATCAAAAACAACGCTAAGGCGTTTATAAGGGAGGGGCCGTGAAGAAAAAAGCGATTATCACAACGCCACAAAATACAATTGTTCCAATTATTAAAGTTGTTGGCAACCACTGCAATCTTCGATGCCGCTATTGCTTTTACAACTTGAATGATCAATCTATCCCCTGTCTTCTAAAAGAAGAATTGCTCGAAAAGTTTCTTGAAGAATATATGGAACTTTTCAATGGGCGTCTTCTATTTATTTGGCACGGCGGAGAACCACTTCTTGCGGGAATTCCTTTTTTCCAAAAAGTTGTTGAACTCCAGCGCAAGTATATACGGCATGGGCATGTTGTCCGCAATTCCATTCAAACCAACGCTACTCTCGTTAATGACAAATGGGCAACGTTTTTAAAAGCCCACAATTTTAACGTCGGGGTAAGTATAGATGGAGATGAAAAAAGTCACGATCGTTTTCGCATCACTCGTACCGAAAAAGGGTCTCATAACCATGTATTAAAGGGTATTGCCACTTTTCGTCACTACGGAATTGATGTTGGAATTATTCAAACCCTTACTCGTAGCAATACCGAACGCATAACAGAAAATTTCAACTTTTTTCTAGACATTCTCGGCGCTAAAAGCTGGGGTATCAATGTATATTTTGATCCTGAACAACTCAATAAGGCGATGTCGGATCAAAATGTTTCCAACGAAGACCTGACTCTTTTTCTTAAAATCTGCATTGACCTATGGCTTGACCGCAACCTGTCGCATCTTCGCATACGCGAAATCGAAAACTTCATCCATGGCGTATTCGGAAAGCGTGCCCCAAACTGCACATTCAACGGTTCTTGTACTGGCTTCATTTGTCTCGACTATGATGGTAAAATTTATCCGTGTGACCGACTTTCTAATAGAACAGAACTCTCGTTCGGAAATTTATCCAAGCAATCGCTCGTGGGAATCCTTAACAGCTCAAAACGATTGCAATACGCAAACGATGTCAACTCAAATCATCAAGATTGCATTGCCTGTGAATGGCGAAATGCCTGTCACAACGGATGCGCTTCCCAACGTATTGGTAGTATCAAAGGGAAATACTACTATTGTCCGACAAGAAAGGAGGTATTCGCCTATTTGAAAAGCAAAGTTAACAAGCACGGATTTTTAACAACCACGCCACTCACCTAACTAGCGAAAGGAGACCTCAATGGAAGGACTCAGCGCAATCAAGGGAGCGTTAGACAGAATGTCGACGTCTCCTGCTAACGACCTGCCGGTCGAAGTCCACCAAGCACAAACCAACGATTGGAAAAATTGGCCCGATTGGGAAAACGAAACGGATTTCCCGAACTGGGAAAATATCGGCGGCACCCCGCCCAGATAGTAATCGAACACAAAGCTCTTTTTTTCGAAAAAGGCTTGCTGCGACGCAGTAAGCCTTTTTTATTTTACAATACCTTTTAGCTTAAAAACATAAGTTTGCAATAATTCTATGAATCGATCATCAAATTTTTCTTTCCTTTTAATATACTCGTTTACCAAAGAAAGAATCAAAGCGTTATATTGTCGAGGAATCTTTATGTGAAGTAATTTTTCCTTATTATTAAAAATCTTTTGACCAAGAATTCCGTTAGGAAACAACGCACTCGCAACCACTTCTTTTATCAGACTGATCATATCCAAATCATCTAAATATTTTTTTTTCAAAAGAGGCATAAAATACTGGTTCTCAAAAGAAGCGTGTATACATTCATGCCATATAGTTCCTATTACATAATTTATGCGGCTTAAAGGAGTTTGCGACACTTCTATAAGTAAGCTTTGATCATTAACCACCCCCCCCGTCCCACCGGTCAAATTTCCGGCGGAAAACAAAAGATAAATTGTTATTGTTTTTGAAATTTGACCTGTATTATATAAACTCCCTAAAATCGTTACAATTGAGTTTATAATATCCTCGCGATTTAATTTCTCCTGTAATTCTATTTGCCAATACTCAAATGAGGATAAATCCTTTTCGTAAATTTTTTCGAACTTTTTTTCAAAAAGAGAAAATGTTTTTTTTATATTTTCCAGTTCTTCTGCTTCAAGTTTTTCTTCTAAAGTTATCCACGGATCGTCTTCTAAAAAAAACTGCCGTCCCAAATACATCTTTCCAAAAGAATAGTTTTTGTGGATTTCTCTGAATCGAGAGAGTGCCAGTTCTTCTTCCGATGAAAATGGCCCGAGTTCCTTTCTCCATAAATAATTATAATTTGTGCGATTGCTAAAATGCCACTCGCTTAAATTCTGAACGAAAAAATAAAAATTCGCCCATCTGTTAACAACCACATGAAATTTCATAATTCTTATTTTAACCCCTAAAATTTAAAATTCCAAGGTCATTACGTTTACCGTTTACCCAATTCTTTGTTGCCAAAAATGCTCGTTTATTCATAAAATCTTTTTCTTTCATTATTCTTAGTTCTTTTTTATTAAAAAATTTAACCTCAATTATATTTTCTTTTCTCTTCTTTTGATCGCTAAATTTTGAAATTTTCGGAATGCCCTTATCAATCGAGGCTCCAAAATTAAATTGAAGAGTGTTCTTTTTGTGAATATACATTATGCTCTGTAGATATTTTATCTTGACTGAAATTCCCGCTTCTTCTTTACATTCTCTTTTCGCGGTTTCTAAAAAATCACGGTCTTTTTCCGATTCAAATGTGCCTTTTATAATATTCCAATAATATTTACCGTTATGGTCATTTAATTCTTTAATAAGAAGCAACTTGCCTTTGTTTTCCACCAAAACTCCGATTTTAATAATCATAATTTTATTTTACTTTTTGAATCGCTGTTTGGAGTTCCCAAAAATTTCTGTAAATTCCACTTGAGTTCTCCATCAATTCCTGATGAGTCCCTATTTCCGCGACTTTTCCTTTTTCCAAAACAATAATTTTATCAGCGTGCTGGATAGTGCTTAACCGATGAGCAATAATAAAAGTTGTTCTTCCCTTAATAAGACGCGCCAACGCCTCCTGAACCAATTTTTCCGACGCCGAATCCAGCGCCGAAGTCGCTTCATCCAAAATCAAAATTCTTGGGTTTCTCAATACTGCCCGAGCAATAGCAATCCTCTGCTTTTGTCCGGTTGAAAGTTTTATTCCCCGCTCCCCTACCAATTGCTCATATTTTTTAGAAAATGACTCTATGAATTGGTGCGCGTTGGCGGCTTTAGCGGCTTCAATAACTTCTTTATCCGTCGCGCCTAATCTTCCGTAACGGATATTATTTTTAATAGTGTCGTTGAAAAGTAAAACTTCTTGCGGCACAACCGCCATCTTTTTTCTCAATGAGCGCAATTTGATTTTTTTAATATCAATCCCATCAATCAAAATTCTGCCTTTTTGAGGAAAGTAATATCTACCGACAAGATTTACCAAAGTGGTTTTACCTACCCCACTTTCTCCTACCAAAGCCACTGTTTCTCCGGCGCTAACGTTAAGCGAAATATTTTTCAAAGTGTGCTTATCGACTTTGTATCCAAACGAAACTTCTTCAAAAGCAACCTCTCCCTTAATTTCCTTGATGTCTTTCGCTCCAAAAAAATCTTTTTCTGGCTCAATATTGTAATATGTAAGCGCCCTTTTTAAACTCAGTAATCCAGTTTTTGCACCGCGGTATTGATCGGCAAGTTGGGATAAAGGAGTGGCTAATAAACTAGTGTAGCCTAGAAACATAATAAATTTACCCGGAGTCAGATTACCTGACCTTAGCATAAAAATACCGAACCCAAAGACAGAAACGAAACTTAAAGCTAAAATAATCCCCTGCCAAAAAGACATTCTTGCCCAAATCCCACGCCACTCTCTAACGATTTTTCTAATAATGGAAAAATTTTTAATGCTCTTCTCTTTTTCAAAATTTTCATTAGACGTTGCCTTTACCGCTTCAACATTAAGAACCGAATCCCAAGTTTCCCCCTCTGCTTTGTCCCAGCCGCGCCACATTCTTTTCTGCTTTCTCATTATTTCATTTGTATACGAAAGAGTCATTAAAACGTAAAAAATACAGGTGATTATTAAAATTAACGACAAACGCCACTCAACAAAGGGTAAAATTAACAAAACCACAATAAAAGAAATAACTGTCGGCAAGAAAGAAAATACCGTTCTTTCTACTAGGTTAAATATTTCCTCAAGCCCTCTAACAATCCGCGACATAACCTTGCCTATTTTTTTCTCTTTATGAAATTTTAACGGCAAGCTAATCAAGTGCTGAAAAATATCTATGTATAAATTATTATAGATATCAGTACTGATTTCGTAGGAACGCCTAACACTGTAACGAATTAATCCTTCATTTAACACAGACAAGATCAACCACAACAAAATTATTCCTAAAATTATTTTAATTTCAGAATTCGGTTTTAAAACAATATCAACTAAGCGGCCATAAATATAAGGAATAGCTACGGTTACGGCGCTTGACGCTAAAGCCGCAGAAATTCCTAGATAAAACCGTCTCTTATTTTCAATTTTTGACCAAACTAAAGAAATTTCTTTTGGGATATTCATAAAGCACTGCTAATTTATTCCTTTTTCAGCTATTTATCTTATCTGCTTATAAAGCCCCTCTATCTCCTTCATCAAACAATTTGAAACAAGTTGCGGGTCGTTGCTGACTGTTTTATCCACAAGGCGAAACGGCTTTCCGATTTTCATTCGCACTCTTGGCCTTCTGAAAATTATCGACCAAAGCGACCCTGTCCTGTTAGTTCCGAAAATCGCCACTGGCAGTATTAAAACGTTCGGAAATTTAAGAGCCAAAATTCCGGCTCCTAATTTCGGCTCATGAAGTTCATCGTCAAAATAACGCTTTCCTTCCGGAAAAAAAATTACGGTTCCTCCTTTTTTTAAAACTTCATTCGGTTTTTCCAATGACTTTTCCATTCCCTGGCCCGCGCAAGCGGGATAAGAACCCAAAGATTTGAAAAGAAGCCAGCTGGCTGGATTTTTGAAAAAATTATCGTGAGTTATAAACCTTAACGGATAAATTTTCGAAAAAAAAGGAAAGCATATCCCTAAAAGAGGCGGGTCTAGAAAACTTTTATGGTTAGAAATAACCAAAAGCGGGCCATGATTTATTCGCGCGTTTTCTTTTCCTTCGACAAGAAAATCAAAAAATCCGTACATTAAAATATACGTTATTATTAAAAGCGCTTTCTGGGTTGTCTTATATAAGATAAGCCGCAACACTTTTGCCGCTTGGCTAAAAAAATAATCCGTTTTTATTTGCGGATTGGCGCTAAAAATATTCATTTACGGATTTCATAAAACGGATTTTATTTTCCGTTCTGTTTTATAGCTTCATTAAGCTTTACCACGAGCTCGTCTAAATCAACCTCTTTTCTAATAAAACCAACCGCGCCGCTTTCAAGCGCGAATTTTTTATTAACCTCTACTATGTCCGGTCTCGGGTCGCCTTTGCCTGTAAACAAAAACACTTTAATGCCCTTTGTCTTTTCGTCTTCCTTTAATTTAAACAAGGCCGAAACGCCGTCCATTTTAGGCATCACCACGTCTAAAATTATAAGATCGGGAACAAGCTCTTTCGCTTTTTGAACCGCTTCTTCTCCGTCCGCGGCTCCTTCAACTTTAAATCCGCTGGCTTCAAGCTTCATTTTTACGACATCGCGGATATCCGTTTCGTCGTCAGCTATTAAAATGAGTGGTTTGTCTTTCATTAAAAATAATTATAGCAAAAATGGCCTTTCAAAGTCAATAAAACCGCTTCCCCTATGAATTTCTCTTGTAAATGATGTTCTGGTGATATATTATAAATTTTTATGAATAACATGAATAAAATAATTTTGGAAATACGGGCAGGGGCAGGCGGAGACGAAGCCGCGATTTTTGCCGGCGACCTCGCCCGAATGTATCAAAAATACGCCGAAAAAATCGGCTGGAAATTTAGCGTGCTCGATTACAATCAAACATCTCTGGAAGGCTACAAAACTTTAATCGCCGAAATAAGTAATCCTTCGACAAGCTCAGGACAAAATCTCTACGAGATTTTGAAACAAGAATCCGGCGTGCATCGAGTCCAAAGAATCCCTAAAACCGAAAAATCCGGCCGAGTCCACACCTCCACCGCGTCGGTTGCGATTCTTCCAGTCGTAGAACCGCAAGAAATCCAAATAAATCAAGGTGATCTGGAGGTTTCTTTTTTCCGATCATCGGGACCCGGCGGCCAAAATGTTAATAAAGTGGAAACAGCCGTAAGACTTATACATAAGCCCAGCGGCATTGTGGTGTCTTCGCAAGCCGGCCGGTCTCAACACGCCAACCGCGAACAAGCAATGGAAGTTTTAAGAGCCAAGCTTTACGAACAAAAACAAATCGAGGAGCAATTAAAAACCGGCGCCTCCAGAAAAGAACAAATTGGCACCGCCGATCGCTCGGAAAAAATAAGAACTTATAATTTCCCCGATGACCGGATAACCGACCACCGTATCGGTAAAAAATTTCATGGAATAGAGAAAGTCCTTGATGGCTCACTTGATAAAATAATCACAGCGTTTAAGGAACAAAAACAATTAAGAATTTAAGACGTCGATGTCTTGCTGGAATCTTTGAGCTCTAGAAACAACCCTTTCGCCGTAAGTAAACAAATAATTTCTCCATCTTGACCCGGCGTAATATTTCGCGGCCGCTGTCCTTTCGGCGGAAATAGTGCCAGCGGCAGCCCCGGCGTTTTTCAAATATAGGGCCGTTGCCGTAAAAGCATCAATATTTCTCCATGGCGAAGGCGGATTACTGCCCGTTAAAGACGCTACTTGGTCTTTATATCTAATCCACGTGGAAGGGATAAACTGCGAAGGACCCATTGCTCCGCCGTAAGCGCCGTCGCTAGATATCGCGCACGATACTTTTACGATGTCCGGGTTCATTTTCAATTCTTCCATCAAGTCTAAAAATACCGGAATGTCGCGAGTCGGATGCATCGCTTCTTTATAAAAACATTTGCCCACGTTTTTCCCAAGAGCCGACTCTTTGTCGAGTACCGCTAAAATTAAAGCCGCCCGCACTCCGGTGGCATTTTCCGCGGCTTTAGCGAGCTTATACGCGTCGCCGAAAGGAATTTCTCCGCCGCCGATAAATTCAAACAAACGGCTTCTGATTTGCGCCGCGGTTTTTTGAGTTTCCGCCAAAATTTTCTTATATTCCGACTCCTTTCCTTTGGTAACTTTTAAAAGATTGTCTTTTTCTTCTTTTGTCAGTTGGATATTTTTTATCTGGCTGGCCTGGTAATCTTTCAATTCTAACGCGTCGTCTTTTGCCAAAGCCAGTATTTCTTTTTGATCGATTAATTTTTTATTTAAATTAAGAAGTTCTTCCACGTTTAACCGCAAACTGTCCTGGACATTGGATAAATTATTCATTTGGTTGAAAAAATCCGATATTTGCGGGTGCGATAAAAGCATAACCAACATACCGTCTTTATTGTTTGTATTAAGCTCCCGTAATATATTTTGAATCGCGTCTTTTTTTATGCCAACCTTACCCTGCGTTTCATCTATCTGTTTTTGAGTATCGCCCATTTCGTTATTAAGTTTTTTCAAAGTCAAAGTAATCGCTTTTATCTGGAGATTTATTTTATAAACCTGATTATTAAGCCGGGTTATTTCCGACTGCAAAGAAGTGCCTTGTTTTTTATATTCGGTGATTTTTGTCTCATACTGATCCATTTGTTTTTCCAATTCAACCAGCTGCGCCTCAAGCGCTTTTCGTTCTTGATCGGAAGTAACGCCATTCGTTGTCTGAGCGGACGCTTCTCCCGCGCTTGGCGCCGAAGCAAAATTCATAAAAAAAGTAGCGGTAAAAAATGCCGCCGTCAAAATACCAAAAATCGTCTTTAAAGGAATTCTAATAACAGTCCGCTTACGGCTCAAATTCACCCGTTGCAAGCCTTTATAATCGGAAATAAATCTCTCGTCTTTTTTAATATCCACCAAAAGACGCGGTTTCATTATTATGTGCTTATTATTTAAAACTTTGTTCTCCCGCCTTTTCCTCTCCCTTCTTTTCTTTCTTTTCTTCTGATTCGGTCTTTATGTCCTCAACTAACGGAACAGCGACAATAACCTCTTCTTCAACTGTCTGTTCAACAGCGCTCGCCACAACCGTTTGAGGATCAACTAAAATTTTAACCTTGTCGGAAACTTCCAAATCTTTTACGTAAATGCTAACACCGATATCTTCCAGCTTAGTAAGGTCAACTTTAATGCTTCTGGGCAGATCTCCCGGTAGCGCCTCAACTTCAATTTCCTGCATGGCTTTGACCAAAATAGCGCTTTTTTCTTTAACAGCCGGAGCCTCGCCCACAAATTCCAAAGGAACTTCGGTTTTAATTTTCTCGTCCATTTTTACCGCCAAAAAATCAACATGTTCCACTTCCTGGCCCAAAGGCGAAAAAACAACATCGTGAATCAGCACGGGAATTTTTTTGTCCTCAAACGACAAGCCAACGATAGTGCTTTCGCCCGCCTCTTTATACGCCTTCATAAAATCTTTTATTGGCACGCTCAAATGAGCGTTAGAAACTTCCCCTCCGTAAAGCTCAGCAGGAACAAAGCCCTGTTTTCTCAAGTGCTTAACTTTTTTGCCTAATATTTCTCTTTTTTCTACCTGAAGATTTACTGCCATGCCAATTTTATTAAAATTTACAAGCCGTCAGCCAGGCGAAGTCAATTTTACTATAAAATTGAGCACCCAGCACCTTTTGTAACTCTAATTGGATTTTAACGCCCAATCAGAGCCGAAAGGCGGCTTCGCCTTAATTTATATGTTACACCCAAGACCTTATTCGCAAAAGGTGCTGGGTAAAGGTTTTGTAAATAAATTTTCATCGCCTGCGGCTTGAAAATTTAGACAAAGCCCTTTAAACATTAAAAAATACGAGATTTTCGTATTTTTTTTCATTATAACAAGCCTTACGAAATATGCAAGCTTAAACCTCAGAATTTTTCACTGAATAATTTAATTCGCGCTTCAACCAATTCTCTTATTTCTTCAATAACCGGCCCCAATAATTTATACGGCACGATTTCTTCCTTTTTTTCTAAAATCGCTTTTTCCAAACCCTTTCTCCACACCAAGCGGATTTCGGTGTTTATATGAATAATCGAGACTCCCGCGTTTATAGCCAAAACAAAATCTTCATCCAAAATACCCGAACCGCCGTGCAAAACCACCGGCACACCAGCAGCTTCCCTTATTTTTTTTATCCTTTCCGTATCTAACCGCGGATTAGGCGCGTTTTTAAACATGCCGTGCATATTTCCCACTGCCGGACCGATCAAATCAACGCCGGTTTCTCCGACAAACTTAGCGGCGTCTTCCGGTTTCGTCATATCCTCTTTTTTTATTACCGCGCCCTCGGGAGCGTCTTCTAAAATCACCGAACTAGACCCGATATAGCCCAATTCACCTTCCACTAAAACATCCGGGTTTATATTTTTTACCAATTTAACCGCCTCTTTTGTTTTTTTGATATTTTCTTCAAGCGGCAATTTTCCGGCATCAAATAAAATCGCGTCAAAACCGGCCTCAACCGCTTCTTTTACTTTTTCCAAAGAGCGCGTGTGGTCCGCGTTTAAAAAAATCGGGTAGTTAAATTCTTCACGCAAGCTTTTCACAACCGCCGCAATTTGTTTTGTTCCAAAAAATTCCCTCTCGCCTTCTGAAACACCGATAATAATCGGCTGATTTAAATTTTTTGCCGCCTGAAAAATCCCTTTTAAAGCCGTGAGTTCCGAAACATTAAAATGGCCGATAGCGACTTTATTTTTATCCGCCTCTAAAATTAGTTCCTTTAAAAACTTCATTACTTAATTATAAACTATTTACGAGTGCCGAACCACTATAACGTCCCCGTCTTTAACTTCATATTCTTTTCCTTCAGTCCGGATTAATCCTTTTTGCTTGGCAGAAGACCAATCACCGACTTCCAGCAATTTCTCCCAATTTATAACCTCTGCTCGAATAAATTTGTTTTCAAAATCAGTATGAATTGTCCCTGCCGCCTGCGGCGCTTTCGATCCTTTTTTAATAGTCCAGGCGCGAGTTTCGTCTTCGCCGGTAGTCAAAAAACTTATCAACTCTAAAATTTCATAAGCTTTTTTTATCAATTCATTCACACTATCTTCCTGCGATAAATCCGCAATTAAATAGTCCGCATTCAATGATTTTCCGCCCGAGGCGTGCTCCAAAGGCGCATCCGCCTCAGGCGGAGATCCGCCTTTGGCGGATATTTTTTCCTTTAATTCCTCGCTGACGTCTTCTTCTTTGCCGTTCAAAAGATAAATTTGTTTTTTTGTTGTTAACAAATTCATTTCTTTTACGACCGGTGAGTTTTTAATTTCGTCGCTTAAATCAGTCAATAATTCCCCTTTATTCAGTTTATCTTTTATATTTTCGACAATTTCTTTGTCCTTTATTTTTTGCTTGTCGCCTGTCCGCGCCTCGCCATCCAGTTTTTCCAATCTGCGCTCAACCGTTTCCAAGTCCTTTAAAATAAGCTCAGTGTTTATGGTTTCAATGTCACGGCTAGGATCAACTTTTTCCTCAACGTGAATAATGTCCGATTTTTGAAAACACCTGACTACTTGAACAATGGCTTCCACGTCCTTTATGTGGGACAAAAACTGGTTCCCCAAGCCCTCGCCTTTATTTGCCCCCTTCACAAGGCCCGCTATATCGTAAAACTCCACCACAGCCGGTACTATTTTCTTAGACCGAGAAATAGACGCAAGCTTACCTAACCGCTCGTCTGGAACGCTTACAACCCCAATATTGGGATCAATCGTGGCGAAAGGATAATTGGCAATATGAACCTCGTTTTTAGTTAGGGCCTTAAAAAGGGTTGATTTTCCAACATTAGGCAAACCCACAATTCCAATAGATAATTTCATTAATTTAATTTATAAATCACTTGCTTTTAAAATGCAACAAAAACACGGCTTAATTAAGCCGTGTTTTTGCAAATGAAAATATTTTAATTACTTGTAGTGAGTTGATCGAACTATTTCATTTTAATCTCAATATCCACTCCCGAAGGCAAATTCAGATTGCTTAGAGATTCAATAATTTTTGGATTAGGATTTAAAATGTCAATCAATCTGTTATGAACTCTTAATTCGAATTGCTCTCGGGAATCCTTGTGTACGAATGTAGATCGGTTAACGGTGTACTTTTTGAAATTCGTCGGCAAAGGAATGGGTCCTACGATTTCCGCGCCGTTTCTAATCGCGGTTTCAACAATTTGCTTGACTGAATTGTCAATCAATTTGTGGTCGTAAGATTTTATTCTCAATCTTATTTTAGACTGAATGTTTTCTGTTTTTTTTACCATCGAATTAGTTATCAAACAACAAAATTATTTGATGATTTTAGTAACCGCGCCCGCTCCAACGGTTTTACCGCCTTCTCGAATAGCAAATCTTTGCTTTTCTTCAAGCGCAACTGGAGCGATTAATTTAACCGTAACTTTAACCGTATCACCCGGCATAACCATTTCCATTCCTGCCGGAAGCTCTACTTCGCCGGTGACATCAGTGGTTCTGATGTAAAATTGCGGCTTGTAGCCCTTGAAAAACGGGGTATGCCTTCCGCCTTCTTCTTTGCTTAAAACATAAACTTCGGCTTCAAAGTCAGTATGCGGAGTAACGCTCCCCGGCTTTGCAACCACTTGTCCTCTTTCAACGTCTTCTTTCTTAAGACCTCTCAAAAGTATTCCAACGTTATCGCCTGCTCGGCCTTCGTCGAGAAGTTTATTGAACATTTCAATTCCGGTAACAACGGTTTTTTGAATCGGTTTGAGTCCGATAATTTCCACTTCTTCGTTAACTTTGACAATGCCTCTTTCCGCCCTTCCGGTAACAACCGTTCCACGGCCTTCAATGGAGAAAATGTCTTCAACGGGCATCAAAAACGGCTTATCAATGTCTCTGACCGGCTCTGGAATATAATCGTCCAACGCCTTAATCAATTCAAGAATCGGCTTAACTGCCTCATCGTCAAGAGACTTGGCTCCAAGCGCTTTAAGAGCAGAGCCTCTAATTATCGGTGTTTCATCTCCCGGGAACTGGTTTTTTTTAAGAAGCTCTCTTACTTCCGCCTCAACTAACTCGATAAGTTCCGGATCGTCCACCATGTCCACTTTATTAAGAAAGACAACCATTGCCGGAACGCCAACTTGGCGCGCCAAAAGAATGTGCTCTCTTGTTTGAGGCATTGGGCCGTCCGCAGCGCTAACCACCAAAACCGCGCCGTCCATTTGCGCAGCGCCGGTAATCATGTTTTTGATGTAGTCGGCGTGGCCTGGCGCGTCGATGTGCGCATAGTGCCTTTTTTCAGATTCATATTCCGAGTGGTGCAAAGCGATGGTAATGCCTCTGGCTTTTTCTTCGGGAGCATTGTCAATCTGATCAACGCTCTCTTCTTTTTTCGCCAAGCCTTTCATAAAAAGGACGTGGGTAATAGCCGCGGTCAATGTGGTCTTGCCATGATCAACATGGCCGATTGTTCCGACATTGACGTGAGGCTTGCCTCGCTCAAATTTTTCTTTTTCTGCCATACTTTTATAACTAATAACTTATAACCAATAATTTATGCTGAAAAATTCAGAGGTTATTAATTATGAATTATTAGTTAACAATTAATTGTTATTTGTATTGTTATGAATTTTTGTTTTTACGACCTTTCCAGTTTACGATAAAAAAATAAAAAGTCAAACCCCAAACATAAATACGGTATAAATATGAGGTTTGACCCCTTAATCTTTCACAAATTCGATTATCGCCATTTTCGCGGCGTCGTTTTTCCGACGCGTCATGCTTTTTACCACTCTTACATAACCGCCTTTGCCGTCTTTATACTTTGGAGCGATTTCGTAAAAAAGTTTCTGCGCCGATTTTTTATTTAATCGGGAAATCAAAAGACGCAAGCTGGCCAAGTTTTGTTTTTTCGCCAAAGTGATTAATTTCTCGACAAAGGATTTCATTTCCTTCGCTCGCGCTTCGGTTGTCGAAATTTTCCCTTTCAAAATAAGGTTACCAGCCAGGCTTTTTAAAAAAGCCTTTCGTTGGCCTTTTTTTCGATGAAATTTTCTGCCCTTTTTTAAATGCCTCATCGCTATTATTTCTTGGCCTTAGTTGTTTTTTTGACTTTTGCCGATTTTTTAGGTTTTTCTTCAGGTTCTTCCTCGGAAAGTTTTTTAGATTCTTTTACTTCCAGTTCGGAAATTTTTACAAAATGGTCGCTTAAAATATTAGCTGCTTTTCTAATCGCCTCTGAAGGAGTAATGCTTCCGTCAGTTTCAACGGCCAATTTCAACCGGTTATAATCCGTGTGCTCGCCAACGCGCATATTTTCAATATCAAAATTAACCTTCATAACCGGCGTAAAGACCGCGTCAATGGCAACAACGCCAATAGGCGTCTTTTCCGTTTTTCTTTCCTCAACCGGCACATAACCCAGGCCCTTTTCTACGGTTATTTCCATTTTAAATTCCGCTTTTTTATCAGTAAGCGTGGCGATATGAGCATCAGGATTTATAACCTCAACCAAAGAATTGGCTTTGATGTCTTTGGCTGTAATTGTTTTTTCGCCCTTAGCCTCAACAGTCAAAATCTGGGGCTCATCAGCGTGAAAACCAAACCTTACCTTTTTCAAGTTAAAAATTATTTCAATAATATCCTCTAGGACTCCCGGAAGCGTCGTAAATTCATGCTTAACGTTTGCAATTTTTATTTGCGTTACCGCCGCTCCAGGAATTGACGATAAAAGGATCCGGCGAAGAGAGTTTCCAATAGTCAATCCATAACCGGTATAAAGGCCTTCTATTTCAAAAATGCCTTTCTTTTCGTCTTCGGAAATTGTTTTGATTTTAACGGTTTCGCTAAGTCGTGCGTATTTCATATTTTTATACTTCAATTTCACTCAGTATAATCCTGAGCCTGTCGAAGGATTATTTTGAATAAAAATCTACCACCAAATTAATGTCAAACGGCATCTCAATGGCTAAAGGCAACGACTTCACTTTGCCTTCGATTTTTTCCGCGTTAATTGTCAACCATTCGGGCGCTTGATATTTTTTTATAGTATTAGAAAGCTCTTTAAAAATCAAGGAGTTTAACGATTTCGGCTTTACGGTAATAGCGTCTCCCGCTTTAACCAAAAACGACGCTACCGTAACTTTACGGCCGTTTACCAAAATATGCCCGTGGGAAACAAATTGCCTTGCCATTATTCTTGAAGGCGCGAATCCCAATCTGAAAACCGTATTATCAAGTCGTCTTTCTAAAAGGCTGACAATCGCTTCGGACAAAGAACCTTTTTTCTTTGAAGCGTGTTTAAAAACATTCGCCATCTGCGATTCTTTAAGTCCGTAAGTTATTCTTATTTTTTGTTTTTCCATCAGTTGCTGTCCGTATTCGGAAATAGCCCGGCGTCTTGATTTGCCATGCATGCCCGGCCTATACGGCCTTCTAACCATGGCGCATTTAGGCGAATTACAACGATCCGCTTTCAAAAAAAGCTTTACACCCAACGCTCTTTCTTTTTTTTCTTTAGCTTGTATATGCATGATTTATACTCTCCTGACTTTACGCGCTCTTGGTCCGTTATGCGGAATCGGCGTAGCGTCTTTTATTGATAAAATATTAAACCCTTGATTGGACAGTGACCGGACTGCGCTGTCTCTGCCAGCGCCAACTCCTTTTACTATAACGTCAATATCGCTAAGGCCGACTTTCTTTAATTTCTCAGCCAGCGCCGCCACAACTTTTGAAGCCGCAAACGGAGTCGCTTTTTTAGGCCCAGAAAACCCCAAAGATCCGGCAGTAGACCAGCCCAAAACATCGCCCTTGGCGTCTGTCGCGGTTATAACCGTGTTATTATAGCTGGCATTTATAAAAACCATTCCTTTATTTATTTTCTTGGCGGTCGCGCTTTTACCCGAGGCTTTCTCGATATTTTTTTCCAGCTCTTCGCCTTCCTTTAAAACTTCCGCTTCGCTTTTTTTGATTACTTTTTTCTTTCCCATTTTATTTCAAATCAACCTTCCTCCTTCCACTGCCGACTGTTTTTCTTACATTGCCTCTGACTGTCCGTGAATTCGTTTTTGTCCTTTGTCCTCTTACCGGAAGCTTTCTTAAATGGCGGCTCCCGCGATAACTTCCGATTTCTTTCAGTCGAGAAATGTTTGTTTTTATAACCTGCCTTAATTCATCGCCGATTTTATGATTTTTTTCAATATAATCCTGGATTTTTTTAACCTCCTCAGAAGTAAGGCTTTTAACTTTTTTCCCGGCCTCGATTTTTATCGAGTCCAAAATTTTGGCAGCTGTTGTTCTGCCTATTCCGTAAAGATGAGTTAACCCGATATCCACTCTTTTATTGTCCGGTATATTTATTCCTATTAAACGCATGGTAAAAAATTATCCTTGTCTTTGTTTATGCTTCGGATTTTTACTGCAAATAACATAGACTCTGCCGCCACGCCTGACAGTTCTGCAATTTTTGCAAATTTTTTTTACCGAAGATCTTACTTTCATTTTTATAAATTAAAGCCGTCTAATAATTCTGCCTCTTTCTCCGTCAGGAGAAAGCTCTAACAAAACCGTGTCGCCAGGCATTATTTTAATGTAATGCATCCTCATCTTGCCCGAAAGATAAGCAATTATTATATTTCCGCTCTCCAGTTCAACCTTAAAATTCGTTGCGGGCAAATTTTCTATAATCCTTCCCTTCATTACCGCTTTCTTCTCGGAATTCGACATGTAGAGATAAATACTAAATGAAATCGCAATAAAGTCAACCCCTAATTAATAATCACATTAACTCGGCCCTGATTAAGAGGAATTTTTGAAACCCAAAACGGCCAAAACGAAAAATCAGCTTTTTCAATATTGGGATATGAATAAATAAGGGATTTCAGCTCCGCCTCGGACTTACCGGAGATTTTTTGCCTGAAAGAATTCACGTCCAGAGGCTCCCAAAAAGTTCCTTTGAATTTAACCGGCAAAGTCATTATTTTGGTTTTCGGATCAATTTGGACATTTCCATAACTTATCGAATACTCGTCCTCTTTTAAAATAAGCCGCAAAGAGGTGCCCACTACTTGTTTGGCCATTTGAGTTAAAAGATTTATTATATGAACTTTTTTAAACGCCGTCATCGACATTTCTCCGTCGACAAAAACATAAAAATTGCTGTTTTCGTCTGTGTCGGTATTTACCGTTTCCTTTAACACATTAAATTGCCGGCTGCTGTCTATTAGTTTAAATTCGTCACTGGGAATTTGAGAAACTATAAAAACTTCGATTCCGTTTTTTAAATTTTTCTCCGCTTCCCCTTTCGCGTTTTTTATGTCTGCGTCAGTCGGATACGCCGCTTGCCCGACAAATCCGCTCGCAATCGGAGATTTCGATTCAGCGTAAAATTTATCGAATTTGAGAGTTCCTTCAAATCCCGGAATAGTAAATTTACTGACCGAACCGATATTATAAGCCTCCCCTGGTTTTTCAGCCGCCACCTGCGCTTCAATGCTTGCGGCAACCACTTGTCCGTTTCCCACTCTTGCGCCGGGAACTGTGATTCGATCTAAAAGCTTGAAAATTTTTCCGTCCGGCGCCTTAAATCTTGTTCCGCTTACTAATATCTGCTGCTCTGTTGAAAAATTATTATAAATGGTAATACTCCCGCTGGCTTTGCGCTCTACGTATTTTTTTCCTGTTGCCGGAAAAGGAAAATTTATATTTTTCCTCTGGGAAAAAATCGCAACGGGAATTTGCCGGCTGTTAAGATCGATATCCGTCAGCTTAGAACTCAAAGTCATAGGATTATCATATTCCCAAGGAAATTTTTTAATTGAAATTTTAATATCCGCTTTGGGCAAATAGGCGTATGCTCCGTAAACCCCAAACCCCAAAACAACAGCGCCTAAAATCCAAGCTATCGAAGCCCATTTTTTTCTGGGATTTAATTTCATCTCCGGAAGCCGCGGCGGCAAAGAAATATTAATCGAATCCTGGCGAAGATGAGGAATTTCTTTTTCGATCATCTGAGGCGAAGCTTTTCTGCCCAAAACTTCTTGTTCTTTCCTGTCAATCTTCTCAAACAACTTTTCCAACTCGTTGTTTTTATTTTTCGGCTCTTCGCTTCCCTCTCCGCGGCTCTCTGCCCAGCTAAGCGGAGAAATAATTTTACCGCTTTTAACTGTGGTTTTTTCTTCCGGTTTTTTTACCGGTTTTTTCTCCGCCTGCTTTATGCTAACCGGCTCGGAAACCAGTCCTTTGACATCCAGCTTTTTTATAATATCAACTACTTTTACTTTTGCTTTTTTCACGTCTGAATCATCCATACCAATTTATTATCGCAAATTTTTTCATTGCCGACAAGAAGCAATTAAAGTAAAATATAATTATATGAACACTCTCCGCAGCGTAATTTTAATAATATTAGACGGCTGGGGCATAGGCGCGGATGATTTTTCCAATCCGATTCGTCTTGTTAATCCGCCGATAATGAACTCCCTAAAAAAACGATACCCTTACGGAACGCTTCAGGCGTCGGGAATCACCGTAGGCCTGCCTTGGGGAGAAGAAGGAAACAGCGAAGTCGGCCATTTAAATATCGGCGCCGGACGCATTCTCTACCAAAATTTTCCCAGAATTACTTTATCAATAAAAGACGGCAGTTTTTATGAAAATGAAATTCTGAAAAAAACTCTGGAGTACGCCAAAAGCAATAATTCCAGTCTTAATTTAATCGGGCTTTTATCCGATGCCTGCGTTCATTCTTCTTTCGAACATTTATTGGCACTTCTCGAAGCCGCCAAAAAAAATGATTTTCCTCTTGAAAAAATAAATCTCCATCTTATTACCGACGGCAGAGACAGCTCTCCTGAATCAGCCGTTGAATTTATAAATAAAATTCCTGAGCCTTTTTTAAAACAAATTGCTTCGCTTGGCGGAAGATATTACGCGATGGACAGAGACAGCCACTGGGACAGAACCCAAAAATATTACAACGCCATTACCGGACAAGGAGGCACAATCGACGATTATCAAATGCACATCAAAAGCACTTACGCTAGGAAACTTAACGACGAATATATTCCCCCAACTTTAATCGGACCCCAAGACCGTTCGATAAAAGAAAACGACGCCGTGATATTTTTCAATTTCCGCGAAGACAGAATGCGCCAACTTGTCCGCTGTTTCATCGAAAAAAATTTTAACCATTTTCCCATAAAACAATTTTCCAATTTATTTGTCACAACTATGGTTTCTTACAAAGACGAATTTACCGCTCCCGTGCTTTTTCCAGCGGAAAAAGTTTTAACGCCTCTGGGAAAAGTTTTGGAAGAGAACAACAAAATCCAGTGGCGCATCGCTGAAACTGAAAAATACGCCCACGTCACTTATTTTTTTAACGGCCAGCAAGAATCACCCTTTAAGGGCGAATACCGCGTTTTGGTACCCTCAAAAATAAGCTTCCGCTACGACCAGCATCCGGAAATGATGGCCGGAGAAATTACAAGCCGTCTTTTAGAAGCCATTAAAGAAAAAGTTTACGATTTTATTCTTGTTAATTTCGCCAATCCGGACATCATCGCCCACACCGGAAATTTCGAAGCCACAGCAGAAGCCATAAGAGTTATTGACGCCCAAATAGAAAAAATTTACGCCTCCGCAATGGAAAATGACTCTTTTTTGATAATCACTTCCGACCACGGAAACGCCGAAAGATTAATAGATCCCAAAACCGGCACTCCGGAAACAAAACACGACCCCAATCCGGTGCCGTTTTATTTAATCGCCAAGGAATTCGAAAGACAAAATACCGACCAATATGTGCATCAAGCCGAACATTCTCAAGTTGGCGTTTTAGCTGACGTTGCTCCGACGATTTTAGAACTGATGAAAATTCCCAAGCCCCCAGAAATGACCGGCCATAGTTTGATAAAATTAATTCTTTAACCAAAGATCTTCAGCACTCTTTCGTACTTTACTAATCTCTCCGGTTTTCCCGGAGCGCCGGATTTCAATCCCCAAGCGCCAACGCCCACAGCCAAATCCGCGATAAAATCATCCATAGTCTCCCCGCTTCTGTGGCTCACCACTACCTGCCAATTGTTATCATAAGCCATTTTCACGACTTCCAATGTTTCGGTCAAACTGCCGATTTGGTTAAGTTTTACCAAAATCGCGTTGCCGGAATTTTTATCAACCGCCATTTTTAATCTTTTCGAATTAGTAGTCGTTAAATCATCGGTAATTACTAAAACATCCGGCTTGCTTGAAATATTTTCCCAATTTTTACTAATATTATCCGCGTTAATCCGCGTTTTTAATCCGCGTAAATCAGCGGTAAGCGAAGCAAACGAATCGAAATCTTCTTCATAAAACGGATCTTCAATTGAAAGTATGTCGTACGCTTCAATAAGTTTTAAATAATATTCTTTTATTTCTTCTTTTGAGTAGCTTTTTTTGTTGATAACATACTCCTCCGCCCGGTAGTATTGGCTCGCCGCAACGTCCAGTCCTATCCGCAAAGGATATTTATTTTTCGCTATCAAATCCGCCATAATTTCCAGCGCCTCTTCGTTGGTTTTAAACAGCGCCGAGTATCCCGCTTCGTCTCCTAACGTAATGTTCTCTTCTCCAAACTTATCGTCTAAAACTTTTTTGAGTTTTCTATAATATTCCCTGCCGACGCTGTAAGCAATGTTAAAATCTTCAGTTGTCGGAATCACCTGGAACTCCTGAAAATCAAGTTTGTTTTTAGCGTGCGCTCCGCCGTTGATAACGTTAAAAATCGGCTTGGGCGCTTTTATGATTGCGCTTCCAAAAAAAATTTCAGAAAAAATCTTATTAATATATTCGAAAAGTTCCTGATTATTTTCTTTGGCTCTAAGCCTTGCCCACGCCAAACTCAAAGACAATATCAAATTTCCTCCCAAATTTTCTTTATTTTCAGTTCCGTCTAAAGCAATTAAAAATTTGTCAAAATCCTCTTGCGTCCGGCATTCTTTTTTCAAAATTTCGCTTTTAATTTCCTCAAATTTTTCAATTGCTTTTTGAGGCTCCAAAACAAACGCCTCGTGCGTACCCGTGCTTTTCCCGGCCGGTATCGAAGCCGACGCAAAAAAATTGTCGCTTCTTAACCCCGCTTCAAGCGTTTCGTTTCCTCTTGAGTCCGAAATAATTTTTACGTTCGCTCCAATAATCCGCATTTGTTTAATTATAATCCGTAAACTTATTTACGGAAAGCGCTTATCAAATAAAACGCCACTATCCCAAAAGCCACTACTACATTTAATGACTCCTTCCGGCCATACATCGGAATTTCCAAAATTTTATCCGCTTTTTTCAAAATCGGTTTCGGCAAACCCTTAATTTCATTTCCAACGATTAACGCAATTTTGTTTTTCAGTTTTTTAGTTTTTGAGTATTTTAGTTTATTATACGGAATTGAATTCTTACTTTGCTCAATCGCGAAAATTTTATATTTTTCCTTTTTGAGCTTATCAATCAATTTTGAAATTGCTTGTGCTGAGCCCTTCGGTCCTGAGCTCAGGGTCGAAGGACGCGCCGAACCAATTTTCTCCCAAGCTACATATTTTTCCGCTCCCAAAGAAACTTTTGTCAGTTGCTGTCTCGGCCGTCCAAAAACATCCGCCGGAGCCGGAGTTATCCCGCATAAATAAAGTTTTTTAATTCCCACCGCATCCGCAGTCCGGAAAATAGACCCCACATTATGCAAACTCCGAATGTTGTAAAGTAAACCAACCATAATGACTCTATTATAACCCAATTTTCATATACCAATCCTCTCTTCCACTTTCATACGAATAAGAACAACTATTACTATAAAATAAATGCTCTCCGCCCGCGTAAAGATCCTCTCTGCTAACAGCGTTTTGCCACTGATTCCTTGACCATTGGTCATCATTATTTCCGCCAACATAACTATCAACCTCCAATAACATCCAATATTTTTTGTTGACCGCAAACGCTACGGGAAAAGAAAAATTAAAAACTAAATCAGAAGAAGGGCTATAAATATCAGCCAATACCGAACTGGCTAATTGCGAATTCAAATCAGGTCTATCTTTGCCGTCGTCGTTGAATACCGACAATTTTAAATTAGCGCCGTCTGTTCCTGTGTTATGCATAACCTTCACAACGGCTTTATCAAACTGAAAATCTTTTTCCGGAACAATACTCTGCGCGCTTTTGGCAACGCATCCCGAAAAATATTTGTTCCCAAAAGGATAGCTCCAGTTATTGGCTTGAGTTTGAGTTATTTCAAAATTAATATCAGGGTATTTCCAATTCGCCGTCAAAGCGCTTGAAGTTACTCCGAATTCATCTTTAGCGCGCGCGCTTATTGAAAAATCATCGCCCGACGTAACGGACTTTACTGTACCGGTCGCATAGACAGCTTGCCACTCGCCAGAATCATTGTATCGAATCTCATAACTTAACAAAGATTCAACAGTATCTGAGTCACTGGCTTTGGACCAATCAATAGCGAGTTTGGAATTTTGCTTATCAAAAACCAAATTAATAGAGCCTGTCAATTGTGGCGCCTCATGAATAGGTTCCTTGCCAAAATAATATTTCTTTTTATCAACAGCTACTAATCGAAAAATTTCCGGGCCGCCGTTTGGTATGCTTGAATGCTCAAAAGAATAATAGCCGGCAGTTATGTAATCGCTCGCTGAAAAAGATGTTTGATCAGCGGTTTTTTCAAGCGGAACAAAAAATTTATTAATCCCCAAACTGGAAATAGCAAATCTTTCGGTGCCTATTCCCAAACCATTGCATCTTTGGGGAGTGTCCGCTAAAATCAAGGCCTTAAATCGCGATTCTCCTCCCGTTGACGCACACGGAATATACCGGACGCCGATTACCTTAAAAAAATCTTCCGCCGGCCACTTCCAATTATAGCCGTCGCCAAAAGGATTCTCTATGTACGTTTGTTTCGATGGCTCGCTATTTAAATAAAAAACAACGACTTTCCAGCCATCAGGCGCGTATAAACTCGGCGCGATCGGATATTGGCTATATTTTCCTTCAACCAAATAATCGCTTTGATTTCTAGGGTCTTTATAAAAATAAAGTCCGGAAAGAAAGCTCGGCGCCGAAACTGTTGTTGTGGCGCTCGCCAAAATCGAGCTACTCGCGTCAACCGCTTCGACTAATAAATCATAATTTCTGCCAACCTCATCAATTACAATACTTGCCGACGTGGATGAAGATTGATTTAAAATAGCGCTTGAAGAAGCATCTAATATTCTGTAACCAATCTCTGTGCTTGAAGAATCAATACTAGTTACAGCTTGCCAACTCAAATCTATCCTCATTGAATCTTTAACAAAAACAGCCGAAAGGCCGTTTAAAATCGAAGAAGAAGTTGCGTCAGAAGTTGATGTTGATAAAGTTGATGTTGACGCGGTTTGCTCTTGCGAATAAGAATACGAATCGATTATTTGAGTACCCGAAGCGCTGGAAATTAAGTTTTGATTAGAAACCAAAAACAAAGCTCCTTTAGTATTATTTAAAGCCTGGCTCCACGATAAATCCGCACCCTGACATGGAGTAGCGGCGTGGCAATTCGCGCCGATTTTAAAATAACCTTGGCTTAAAATTTTATTTCCATTTTCGAAATTTCTTTTTTTAATGTTTGAGAAATCCTCGTCAGCAGCCAAATACTGAATGGAAAAATTACTTAAATCAACATCGCTTTCTTCAGAATTAAAAATTCTCGCGTATTCATTACCTTCATCCGCGCCTTCAGGGTTATAAACAACTTCCGTGATTTTTAACCTTAAACTGCTTACATTAGTTGAACTTGCGGTAGAAGTGGAATTTGTAGAAGTTGAATTAGAACTAGACGCCTGATTAGACGCTTGATTAGATACTTGAGAATTTTGAGTTGTGTTATTAGCAATAACTACTCCGCCTCCGCCATAAACAACCGAATTTTCCGCTTTCGGCGTTCCGCCGACATACGCCGACGTGTGCCAACCAAAATCACCGCCATTTCGCTCCATTGTCTTTTTCAAATAATTGTCGCCAGCTAACCAACTAGAACCAGCCAGAACTTCGTCCATTAAATTACATTGTCCATCAAACAATCTTAAACCCTCGTCGCTGTTAGAAAGCGCGCCGGTATAAATTAAATCCGCCTTAACGTTGAGCGTGGAATTATCATCCGTTCTTTCCAAAAGGATAAATCCGCCGCTAGATAAATTTCTGTTTTTCAATTGAGATAAATTAACTTCTATTTGCCTGCCTTTGTTAATTATTTGCCAATTAGAAAGATCAATATTTTGATTTGAAATATTTTTCAATTCTACCCATTCGTCGTTAGCGCTGACAGCTGAACCCATCCACGCTACTTCATTTATTAAAACTTTATTCCGTAAAGGAGTTTGAGAATTATTAAAAAGACATTTAGCAGCTACCTGGTTTGTTAAATTAATTTCCGTTTGAGAACCGCTGGATTTTTTATCGCTATTTTTTTCAACAAGCGAAGAAGTTGAATTTTTATCCGAATTTTTATCAATGGTTGTTTTTTGGCTGTCGCTTTTCTTTACGTTTAGACTCTTTGAACTACTACTATCATTAGGGCCAGAATTGCCAACTATTGATAAGTCCTTTTTTAAAGAAGCAATATCCTTTTTCAACGAGCTAATTTCACTTTTTAAAGATTTTATTTGGCTATTTTCATCTCCGGCTGATTTAGATTTAACAGAATTCTTCGTATTTCTACTGCCTGAACTAATTTCATTCTGAACACTCAAATCATTAGTTAAAGAAACTTGGTCCGCTTGAGTAAAATCGTTTTGATTGCCAAAAAGCCCAGAAAAAAACTCTCCCACCGAAGAAAGAGTATTCTTTACCGTGCCAACAGCGCTGTCCCAAAAAGAACCAATCACACCCTTGGCTTTTTCCGTTTCTCCATATAAGGAAACAATTGGCACCGTAGGAATATCTATTTTTGTCGCACTCGGCTGATAATCAACAACCTGGGCGTTTTCTTGCGCGTCTTTAAAAAAATTATTTATCACCTGAACGCCGGTTAAAACAACTTGTTTTGAGAGAAGATTCCAATAAGCCTGGTGAATGATAGGATCGCTTATTAAAAAATTTTCATCTCCATCTGAAGCTTCAAATGGATAAAAATTTCCAAAATTATCGTGCCTGAAATAAATTTTCTTATCCGTGGTAATTTCCGATGATTCACTGGTTAATTTTTTATATTTAGGATCATCAATTGTGTCTTTGCTGTAAAAATTTTCATTGGAGTATTTTGCTAATTTAATAAAACAATCTTTTGTGTCAAAACAAGAAATACTTCCTTTAATATTCGAATTTGTTAAATTAGAAAAATTAATATTTTGGCTTTCTGCGGCCCATTTTTCATAAGGATCAGCATCGTTTACTGCTTGATTTATTTCCGCGTGAGTATCGTTTCTGGTATGAGCCGGAACGCCTAAGTCTTCAATTAGATGCAAAACATAGCCCAATGCCTTAAAAGAATTTTCATAAGTGGCGTAATCCGGCTTTACTGCCGCGCTGGTATTTCCCAGTCCGGCAAAAACATACGCCTGAACTGCTTTTGAATAAGTTTGATCGCCTTGGTAGAGTGAATATCTTCCTTGAAGTTTTTGATCAAACGCCCAATTTACAGAAGAAGTCGCGTCTTTTATTGAAAGGAAGATTTTTGAAAGAAGGTAAATTGTTTCTTTTGAAATATCTCCTTGTTTTTCTCCAGTCCAGCCCTGATTTAAAACCGGATCATAAAAATGATTAATCCATCTTGGCGGGGTGTCTTCTTTTATAGATCCGTTAATTATCCAATCCGCTTGCTCTTGAGATATTTTTACTCCGGAATTTTGGTTATAAACTTTTATAATTTCTCTTGTTAATTCCTGATGGGTTGGGCTTGGCCAAAAAGCAAGAGACGAATTAAAAGAAAAAATAAATAAAAATAATATAGCCGCAAAGATTTTTTTGATCATAAATTAATTCTGGTAAAGCTTCCAAATCTGCGCTGGCTTACTGAATTGAAAAATTATTGAGCCTTGATATTTGCCCGCGGGGATTGTGCTAGTTTCCTCTGCGGCTGTATCATAAAAAGTATGATTTTTTTTCTGAATATATTCATACGCAAACTTTTTTGAATCTCTGTCCCAAAAATCAACTTCTTTCAAATTAGACCATTCAATCGGTAATTTATTTACATACTCCCCCAACCATCCTTCACTTTGTAAACGCACTAACCATTTATACGCTCTTCCCGGGCCTTCAATGCCGATGTAATACTTTGAAGCAAGCAAAATATCGCCTTTCTTTAAAGCATCCAAATACATAAAATAAGTTTCTTCCGGAGTTTTCCCTCCGTACTTATCGTTTTTTAGAGCGTTTAAATAATCCTGCTCAGCCGAAAAATAAGCGTCGAATCCCCTTTGAGCAAAATAATCATTGTACAAAGTTTTTAAGATCGGATACCCAACAAAAAGTGCGATGATAATCGCCAAAAAACTCAAAACAAATTTTCGATACGATTTCTTTTGGACCGGAGACAGCGAAGAATCGGGTGAAGAATTGAAAGAATCATTTGAACCGCTTTCCGAATCTTGATTTTGGAGTTCCATAAATTTTTTGTGTTAATTATTTATAATTTTAATTTCTAAGACTATATTTTACAATAGGCCAAAAACAAAAATTTTGTCTTCTGAAACCCATAAGTAATTTAGATCTAAAATTTCAAAACACAAATTAAATAATATTTTTAACCTCCGGTTTTAAAAACAAAAAAAGAGCTTAGAGCGCTGGTCTAAAAAAAATAATTCGGCAGTCCGTCATCTGGTGAGTTGCCGAATTATTGTTTGCCGAACTATTTGTGATTGGCTTTGCCGAACCAACTATCCTAAACTTATCAATAAAGGATTGCCGAACTAGTTGTGGCGAGCCTGCCGAATTATTTATAATATATTTATCTAACTGCTTACAATAAATTTTACAGAGTCATTGCCGAACTCATCAATAGTAATCTTGCCGAACTAAACCGTACTACTATACCAAACTTTGCCGAACTTTTTGCCGAATTACTTGTGGTAATCCGTCAGCTGACGGACGGACTCTTGCCGAACTACTGCCTATTTTAACAAAAACCAGCCTGATTCAATCCCATCACTAACTCAATACACCTATTATTTAAAGCAGCAAAATAACTAAAATCGCCTCCATTAAAACTCAAAATTTTAAACGCTCCTCAACACATCATTTATCCCCCGCTTAAACCCCACTCAAAAGTTATCCACATTTACTACAATAACCTGCGATCGCAGGTTATTGTAGTAAATTAAAAATTCCCTTCAAGCGTTCCTTTTTTATCTATGGAAAAAATCTCTACATAATGCAAAATGTCTAAATTTTTAAGATCGTCGATAAAATCTTTGGGCAATTTATTCTTGCTAATCCAAACGCTTTTTTGTAGCATAGAAAACCCGAGGGCAATTAAATTTTCCCGCAGCCAATTTCTTTTTCGCTTTTCCTCTTCGGGAATATCAAAAATAACTATCTTTAATTTTCCATCTCTGTCACTTTCTTTCGTATAAATTTTATAAGGTAATTTATTTTCTTTTTTTAACTTTAACTCATTAAGCTTCTTTTCTCCTTTTTTGGTTATCTTCCATTTAGAACGGTTGTTCTCTTTAGTTCTTTTAACTAAACCTTGTTTTTGAAGATAACCTAAAAGATTATAAAAACGCTGTTGTTCTTTCTTTTTATATTGTTCGTAACTTAATTTTGAAGAATTTTCAAAAAGTTCTTTATAGAAAGGGCCGTATTTAATCTTTCGCTTCGCTTTCTTATAAGAGTCGTGATAATTCTTTAAAATAATATCAATTAGGTCTATGCTAAGCTCCCCAAATTTCTTCGCAGCTTCCAAAATAAATTCTGTTTTCATGATGAGCAATTAATTTTACTACAATGACCTGCGATCGCTGGCTATTGTAGTGAATTATTTTATTTTAAGGTAATCGTAGATATTTAAGACCGCTTTGATGGCGTCGCCGGCGGCGATGTTATTTTGATTGTATAAAACGTCAGTAACGTCCCCTGCCGCCCAAATACCCTCCGAAGAAGTTTTCTGAGTTTTTTGGTCAATAATAATTCTTCCGTACTTATCCAAATCAATCAAATCTTTCACGCTTTCGCTGTTTGGCTGGAATCCGATTTCCACAAAAACGCCTTCAACCGAAAGCTCTTTCATTTCTCCGGTCTTCCTGTTCTGGTATCTGATTCCTTTTACGAATTCGTCTCCAAAAATTTCTTTTACTTCAGCCATTGTTATCTCTTGAGATTTTCCCGAGGCTCTTACCTTATCGCAAGTCACGGAATCAGCCTTGCACTCTTCCGTATATTCCAAAATGTAAATTTTATTAGCGTAAGGCAATAAATCCATGGCTGCTTCAAAACCGGAATTTCCCCCTCCAACAACAGCCGTGGTTTTGTTTTTCATAAGAGGCGCATCGCAGGTAGAACAATAAAAAACGCCTTTTCCATCGTATTTATCTTCTCCCGGAACATTAAGCCGCTTGTGCCGGCTGCCGGCTGTAAGTAAAATCGTTTTTGTTTCAAATTTATCCCCTTTGTCGGTAAAAACCGAGATAACTTCCCCTTGTTTTTCAATCTTAGAAACAAAAACATTGTCTTTTATTTCAATATCTTCCTGGTCGCGAAGATGACCCTCCAAATTTTTGGCAAGCTCGAAACCGGAAATATCTTTAACTCCTATCCAATTTTTAATACCCGCAGAAACAAGAGATTGTCCCCCAAAATCCTTGGTTAAAAAAAGCGTATTTATTTTTTTCCTGGCCGCGTAAACTCCAGCCGCTACTCCGGCCGGACCGCCGCCGATAATTATCAATTCGTACATAAAAATATATTTAAAGCCCCAATGCCTTATCAATCCCCGCCTTGTCAAACCCGACGATAATCGTATTGTTGATATCCAAAACAGGTACGCCCATCTGATGCGATTTCTGAATCATTTCTCTTGCAGCCGCCTCGTCTTCCTCGACATTCACTTCTTTAAATTTTATATCATTTTTCTCTAAATATTCCTTCGCCATATGACAATAGGGGCAAACCGAAGTGGTATAAATCGTAATCATGATTTAGTTATTAATTATAACTGGTTAATTTGGCGACCTTGGTAAATTAAATATTTGCAGCTTATTTTTTTAAAAAAGCATCGATTGCTTGCGCGATATTTTCATAAGAACCCTGTATCATCTGTCCGTTTATAAACAGCGTTGGAGTAGAAATTTTTCCATTCATTAATTTATTGGCTTCATTATAATTATCCGTGATTTCATTTTTGTACTTTTTTGAATCAAAACATTGCAAAAAACTTGCAGTATCCATTTTTAAATCAACTGCTGTTTTTTCAAAAAAGTTTCGGTTTAAATTCCCGTTGTTTTCATTACTTTGCAATGCGCCAGACATTACCTTTTCTACTTCGCCCCACTCAGCCTTAAATATCTCGTCGTGGAATTGCCAAAATTTCCCTTGCTCCCTAGCGCAACCCGCCGCTAAAGCTGCTGCCTCAGATTCCAAACCCAAAAACGCAAGCTCCTTATAAATCATTTTTGCTTTGCCGGTTTTTATATAATTATCCGTTATCTTGCCTTGTATTTCTTTAAAAAATTTAGCGCAAAACGGGCATTGATAATCACCAAACTCAATAATCGTTACCGGCGCGTCGGAATTTCCCAAAACCACATCAGAAGCAGAAACAGAAACTTTTTGAGCTTCCCGATTACCTTCGCTATTTTTAGCCGATCCCGATAAATTGGCTTTTTGCCCTTCGTAATTTTTAAGACCTGTTGAATAAATAACAGATACCGCTATTATTACCGCAGCCGTCAAAATGCTTGCCGGAAGCAACCAATCTTTTTGATTATTTTGCGTGTCGTTTTCCATATGATAAGATTATTTATTATAACATAGCTGTCAACCCCTTATGAATCTAAAGATTAAAACATTCATAATTTTTATAGGTGATACCGTAATTCTTTACGGTTCTTTAGTTTTAGCGCTTTTAATCCGCTACGGCGCAGAGAATAATTTTTATGTTTTTTCATCGAATCTAACCAGTCATCTTGCGCCTTTCTCTTTAATTTTCGCGGTTTGGGTAATAGTATTTTATTTAACAGATCTTTACGACCCAAGAAATTTCAAAAACAATATAAATTTCTTTAAAAATTTCGGGCTAACTTTATTAATCAACGGCTTCCTCGCCGTGCTTTTCTTTTATTTAATTCCCATCTACGGCATCACCCCAAAAACAAATCTTCTTATATTTTTAATAATCTTCGGAGTTTTAAGTTCGCTGTGGCGTTATCTTTTTAATTATTTTAGCGGAACTATCGGTTCTCCGGAAAAAATTTTAATTATAAAACCAGAACTCCAAAACATTGAGGTTGAAAATTTAATTAACTTTATAAACCACAATCCTCAGCTTGGTTATAAAATCGAGTATCAACTAAAAGAATCCAGCCTTGTAGAACTTGAAACAATTTTAACCAAAAAATTTGATATTGCCATAATCCCTACTCATCTCCAAGAAAAATCAAAAATAACAAAGCTGATGTATAAAAACTTTTCCGGCGACTACAGGGTAATTAATTTTTCAGAATTTTACGAATTAATTTTCAAAAAAGTTCCGCTTTCAGAGCTTGAGGAATCTTGGTTTTTCGAAAATTTAATAAAGCGAAAAATATTTTATGATCCTCTAAAAATACTTTCCGATTTAATTATGTCTCTTATTTTATTTTTCGTTATCATTCCGATCTCTCTGATAATTTTTTTAATTATTAAATTAACCTCAAAAGGACCTGCCGTCTACAAACAGATACGAACCGGCAAAAAGGAAAAAGGATTTCTTTTATACAAATTCCGAACCATGTATCAAGACGCGGAAAAACAAGGCCCTCAGTGGGCTGGTGAAAACGACCCGCGAACAACGCCAATCGGAAAAATATTACGCCACAGCCATCTTGATGAAATACCTCAATTAATAAACATTATCAAAGGCAATATTTCTTTTGTCGGTCCGCGACCAGAGCGTCCGGAATTTATATCTCTTCTAAAAGAAAAAATTCCTTATTACGAAATTCGCCACCTTATAAAACCCGGCCTTACCGGTTGGGCCCAAATTAACTATCGCTACGGCTCCTCGATTGAAGATGCGTACGAAAAACTTCAATATGATATCTATTATCTTAAAAATAGGTCTTTTATTCTGGATTTTCTTATTATTTTAAAAACCATAAAATCGGTGTTCTCAAATCCAAAATAAAATGTTTCAAAAAATAAAGTCTTTTCTTTTTGAAAACAAAAACGCCCGTCAAACAATCGCCAAAAACACCTTTTGGCTGTTTTTTGGAGAAATTTCCAGCCGCCTACTGAGAATGATCATAATAATCTACGCCGCCCGTGTTTTGGGGGCTGGCGGTTGGGGGGTATTTTCTTACGCAATAACACTCGCGGCTTTTTTCACAACTTTCTCCGATATAGGCATAAGCGCTATGCTTATACGAGAATCATCAAAAAATCCGTCGATGCGCTCCCAATATCTTTCAACTTCGCTTTTTATTAAATTATTTCTTATCATTATAAGCGCTTGTCTTATAATATTCATTTCACCGTCTCTTACGAAAATAGAACAGGTTAAACCGCTACTTCCTATTATCGCTTTAATTTTATTTTTCGACGGCATGAGAGAATTCGGTTTTTCTTTAAACCGTTCTTTGGAGAAAATGGAAAGTGAAGCTTTAATAAAAACAGTTACAAATTTTTTAATAGTGGGCCTCGGATTGATATTTCTGATGTATTCGAAAACCGTAAAATCACTCGCATTCTCATATACAATAGGGAGCGGAATCGGATTCTTGTTAACAATTTGGATTTTGAGGTCTCATTTTAAAAATTTATTTTCTAATTTCGCGAAAAAATTAATATGGCCTATTTTTTCCACGGCTTGGCCGTTTGCCTTAATGGGAGTCTTGGGCGGGATTATGATAAATACCGACACTATTATGCTTGGATGGTGGCGGACCGCCGAAGAAATCGGTTTTTATTCCGTAGTCCAGAGAATCATTCAAGCGTTGTATCTTGTTCCGGTTTTATTTTCATCGTCCGTTTTCCCGTCTTTTTCCCGTCTTGCGAACAAAGACAACGAAAAATTTCGAACAATCTTAGAAAAATCAATCGCGCTTGTTCTTTTGATCGGAATACCTCTAATTTTCGGCGGGGTATTTTTAGCCAATGAAATAATAACAGCCCTGTTCGGAAACGAATATTTACCTGCCGCAACGACTTTTCAAATACTTCTTTTAACAATTTTGTTGGAATTCCCCGTGATTTTTATCGGCAATGCGATATTTGCGTATAACGAACAAAAAAAATTCATCGGTTTTCTAACGATCGGGGCAATAAGCAACGTTGTTTTTAATTGGTTGCTTATCCCCCGCTACGGCATTGCCGGTTCAGCAGTTGCCACCGTAATAGCTCAAGTGTTCTCCATGGGTTTTATATGGATCAAGATGAAAAAAATAAACGACTTTAAAATTTTCTCCAATCTCGTAAAAATTGTTATTGCAACAATAATAATGTCTTTGTTTGTATGGATTTTAAAAAATTCCGGCATAAATATTTTTATCAATATCGCTCTGTCATCACTAATCTATTTCGGACTGCTTTACATTCTAAAAGAGCCGTTACTTAATGAATTAAAGTTAATATTTCCAAGCCCAAAAAATAACGATTAATTTTACTCTTTTTTTTAATTCGAGTACTATAAGGATATGAAAATAATAGTAACCGGAGGCGCAGGTTTTATAGGAAGCCATCTTGTTGATGCCTATATAAAAGCCGGGCATAAAGTTTCTGTTATAGATAATCTTGATACTGGCAAAAAAATCTTTGTTAATCCGAAAGCTAAATTTTACAAAATAAGCGTAACGGATCTTAAAAAAATGGACGTTATTTTTAAAAAGGAGCGTCCCGATCTAGTGGTTCATCTTGCCGCCTTTGATTATATCACTCGCTCGGTTAAAGAACCTGAAAATGCCGTCAAAGTAAACGTTCTGGGCACTCTGAATGTTCTAAAATTAATGGTAAAATACGGTTCCAAAAAAATAATTTTTGCTTCAACAGGCGGTCCGCTTTATGGATTTTCTCCGAAACCGTTGCCGCTAAAAGAAGATAGACCTATTGAATCCGTTTCTCCTTATGGCGCCAGTAAGGCATTTGCCGAAGAAACAATAAGATTGTACTACCGACTTTATGGCATTAAATATACGGTTTTCCGATACCCCAATGTCTACGGCCCAAGACAATACCCGAAAGGCGTTGGAAAAGCGGTTGCTATATTTTCAAAATTAATTTTGAGAAACAAACGCCCAACTATCTTTGGGGACGGATCAAAATTTCGCGACTACGCCTATATAGACGACGTTGTAAGAGCTCATCTTTTGGCGATCAAAAAAGGAGACAATGAAACAATTAATATCGGCTGGGGTAAACCAACAAGCGATTTGGAACTTTTAAACGCGGTCAAAAAAGCGCTGGGCAGCAATATCGTTCCCATTTTTGGCAAAAGGCAGCCGGGAGAAGTTGACGGGTTTTATCTTGATGTGACGAAAGCTAAAAAACTGCTGGGATGGAAAGCAAAAATAACCATGAAGCAAGGCATGAAAAAAACGGCGGAATATTACAAACTTTGCAAGAAACTTAAGAAAAAATTTATAAGATAAATTTTTTAAATAGATCTTTTAAAGCGGGATAGGATCGGATGCAATAAAGCTCGCAAAAACAACGGCAAAAAAGAATAAAAATACTGAGCCATATTAAGACAATAGGCCCGCCAAAAATTAGGATAATTTTTTCTGTGCTTTGTAATAATTTGTGAGATCATTTTTGATTGAGCCTTTTGATAAACAAAAGACTTGTTTTGTCCAGCCATTAAATAACGAGTAAAATATTCGGGGAAATTATAAAATTTTCCAATCTCCCCAAGCTTTAGCCATAAATCCCAATCCTCAGCATAGTGCCAATTTCCATACCCGCCAACTTTTTTAGCTTTCTCTTTTAAAAACATAGTTGTTGTATGCGAAAAAGGATTTGAAAAAAGAGCCCGCCGGCGTATATCCTCGTCTTTTTCGTTCTTTAAATAACGGAATAACTCTTTATCTTCGCCGTCAACGACAATTACTCCGCCCCCGCATAAAACATAGTCAGGATGTTTTTCTAAAAATTCCGTTTGTTTTTTTAATTTGTTTGGATCGCACCAGTAATCATCGTCATCAAGGCGAGCAACATACTTTCCCCTAGATTCCTCTAGGCCGCGATTAAGAGTTTTGGAAATATCGGGGTAATTATTTTTTTTATTTATCAAAGCCTTTATTCTGGGATCTTTTTTTGCCCAGCTTGATAAAACTTGCGGTGTTTCATCCGTTGAACAATCGTCAATAATAATTAGCTCCCATTCTTTAAAACTTTGGCTTAAAATACTCTGGATAGCGCGCTCTATCAGTTTTGCCCTGTTATAAGTGGGCATAATTATACTAACCAATGGATCCATATTTTTTTATAATTTTTTAAAATCTTCTTGGCATTTTTTATACCTTTCCGGAGTGCCTATGTCTTTAAGATAATCCTTAGTCTCATAACCATAAAACTGCAATCCCTTACTTAAAATGTCAGGTAAAAGTTGATGATCTATTTGGTAATGTTCTTTTTCTGGAATAAATTGAAGTATGTTTTTATCAAAAACATAAACCGCTCTCATTGCTTTATATTTTTTAGGCAAAGCTTCATGAGGTTTTTTATGAATTTTTAAAAATTGGAGGTTTTTATCTATTTCTGATAAATCAGAGTCTAAAGGGTGATCAGTATCGCCAATAACCATCATGCCTATAGCGTCTGGCTTTTCTAAAAAGCTTTGATATAGCTTACCATAATCCAAAAGGCTAAAAATGTCTCCGTAAATTAAAAAGAATTTGCCCTCTATTTCTTGTTCAAAATTTTTAATCGCTCCGGCTGTTCCTAAAAGCTCCGGCTCATATTTATAAGTTATTTTTACCCCCCAGTTGGAACCGTCCCCGAAATAATCGGTTATTTTATCCGGCAAATAATGAAGATTGATCAAAAACTCTTTTACGCCGTGTTTTTTAAATTGTTCTATATGATGTTCCAACAATGGCTTTCCGTTAATCGGAACCATCGGCTTGGGAATCATATCCGTCAAGGGTCTCAAACGAGTGCCTCGGCCGGCACAAAGAATTAATGCTTGCATTTTAAACTCTATAACTTATTGCTTCCTTAAAATACTTTATAATAAAATGGCAGACGCTCGCGTGAATGCTCTCAACAATTTCATATTTGCCCTTCTCTGTTGATACCAAAACTTTCGCGTCCGCCAATTCGTTCAACTTCCCGCCATCGAATCCGCTTAAACCGATGATTGGAATACCGCGTTCTTTGGCAACTTCAACGGCTTTGATGATATTTATGGAATTCCCGGAACTGCTTATCGCAACTAAAACATCGGATTCCTGCAGATAATTTTTCAGCGGTCCGGCGAAAACCATATCATAACCCAAATCGTTCGCCCAAGCGGTTAACTCCGCATCGGTAGTGGGCAAGGCGATTGCCTGAAATCTTTTTATATCCTTATCGATATGCGCTCCAAAAACGGTTTTATTCAAATCTCCGACAAAATGTCTGGCAATAGCCAAAGACCCGCCGTTGCCGATAACGTAAATTCTGCCGTCACGCTCATAAGCGGCTTCTAAAATCTTGAGAGCCTTCGCTAATTCTTCTTTGGAAATCAATTTAAAATGCCGGCTTATTTCGTCAAAAAATGATGAAATGTGATTATCCATAATCTTATTTACGGTCGTCTCTATAAACTATATCAACGCCGCATTCGGTAAAATTAAACGGTATTTCTTCAAAATTAGAAAGATTTTGAGATCTTGCGGTTTCAAGAATAGACGCTTTGGCTTCTTCGCGCTTTTCTGATGGAACCAGAAAAAGCATGCATCCGCCTCCGCCGGCTCCCAAAATTTTTCCTCCCCACGCTCCGGCGGCTTTTCCGGAATCATAAATAACATCAAAAGTGTTGTTAGAAATTTTAGAACTTAATTCCCTTTTCCTTTTCCAACCCTCATCAAGCATCTGGCCAAGCTTTTCAAAGTTTCCTGAAAGCAAATATTTTTCGAAATCAGCCACCGAATCAGCCATTTGTTTCAATGTCTCTAGTTTGGAATTAATATTAGTTTTTTGATCACTCAAAACACTGCTGGCATCACGAGTCACTCCGGTAAAAAATAATAAAAGATGATCTTCTAGATTTTTTTTAATCTTATAAGACAACAAAACCGGTTTAACCGTGACTGAATGGTCAGTATTAAATTGAAAAATATTAACGCCCCCAAAAGCAGCCGCATATTGGTCTTGTTTGCCAACGGGCTCCTTTAAAAGATCTATTTCCAAACGGGAGGCCGCTTCGGCAATTTCTTGCTTGTTTAAATTTTTCCCCAAAAAAGCGTTTAGTCCTTTTAAAAGCGCAACGGTAAAAACACTGGAAGATCCCAAACCGGCTCTTGAAGAAATATCCGCAAAAGACGCTATCTCAATATCTTTTAATATGCCTAGATCCAAAAGAGCTTCTTTGACTCTGGTATGATTGAGCTGGTGAGGAGAATCAACTGTTTCCGTGGTGACGTATTTAACAATCACTTTTTTAGTATGAGGAATATGATTTATGGTGATATAAATAAATTTGTTTATGGCGGCCGAAATAACCCGCCCCGGGTATTGAGTATAAAAATCAGGCATATCAGTGCCGCCTCCGACAAAACTTATTCGAAGTGGAGCCCTTACTATTATCATAATATGTAGTATAGTAATACCACTTATAACATGATTAATCAAGTCGTTTTTTTAAAATTACTCGTGAATAAAACAATAAAAACTGAAAAAAATCCTGCAATATTTCTTGATCGCGACGGAACATTAACCCAACGCGCGGATTTAACTTGGAAAAAGAGTCAAATAAAAATTTCTCCCAAAATAACGCCGTTTTTGCGGCAATTTAACAAAAAAAACATTCCAATAATTATCATAACCAATCAGCCGGTTGTGGCGAGAGGATGGATTTCCGAAAAAGGAGTTGAAAAGCTTCATCAAATAATTCAGAAGCGGATTAAAAAACAAAAAGCGTTAATAAATAAATTTTATTTTTGCCCCCACCATCCCGAAGCAACCATAAAAAAATACAGAAAAAATTGCGATTGCCGGAAACCAAAAATCGGGTTATTTAAAAAAGCCGCTAAAGAATTTAATATAAACCTTTCGCGTAGCGTAACAATCGGAGATATGACTCAGGATATTTTAGCAGGCAAAAAGGCGGGCACAAAAACGATATTAATCAATTCGGGTCACGGCGGCAGAGACAAAAAATACAATATTTCTCCCGAATACATAGCAAAAACAACGGCCGATGCTTTAAAACTAGCTCAAAAAATACTCAAATAAAAACTTCAGTTTTTATTTTATTTAAATATAATTTTAAATATTTCTTCAAATCTCTTTTCGTAAGTGTGCTCATTAGTAGTCCTTAAATAACCGGCCTCGGCGATTTTTTTGCGCTCTTTATCATTTTTTAAATAATAATTTATTTTATCAATTAAATCTTTAATGTCTTTATAAATCACAATTTCCTCTCCGATTTTGTAATAATCGCCTAAATTATCCGCCATAGAGGTCATCAAAAAACCTCCACAAGCCGATATTTCAAAATGACGGGCTTTTATTTGCGGAATTCCCCGATGAATCCAAGATTTGAAATTACTCCAAAAATTAAAGTCGGGCACAATCTTATCCATCGATCTTCTAAACAATAATCGCCCCAAAGAATTTTTATTTAAAAATCCCGGAGCCGGATTTAATGCCAAATTAATTTTGCTGGAAGAAAAAATTTCAACCATTTTATCCGAACTTATTCTGCCGTTTAGCCATCCGCTTCCATAACACTCCACATTAATTCCCTTATTTTTTAAAGCTGAAATTATTTTTTGCCGCGGCCGGCTCCAAGCTCCAACAAAACTGACATCCGGTCCGCTGTTCTGTTTATCATAATTAGACTTGAAAATGTCGCAATCGGCGGCCCATTGAGAATGAATAAAGTTTTTAACTCCATTTTTTATATACCTATCAACTGCTTTGGAATAGGTGGTGATTATCCAAGAAAAATGCGGAGCGTAGTGTTTGGAATAATTATCAAAACGCCAATGGTCATCGGAAAACCACGCCAAAGAAACGGTTTGTTCTTTTATTTTTTCAAGAACCGAAATTAGTAGTTCATCCGTAAACATAAACGCTAAAAACAAATCCGGTTTTTCTTTATTGATTAAATCAAGAAGTTCGGCATTGCCCCGCTCGCGCCCCAACTCTAAAATCCTTTCATACGGAAAATCAATAATTTCAAGTCCTTTAGTCTTATTTAAAGCGCCCAGTACGCTATTATGTTCAAAACTAAGCCCCAGTCCCGGATCATAATTTGTATATTTTAATCCAGTGTATACTATTTTCATCGCTTAAAATTTTTTTTCTTTTTTGCCTCCCAAATCAAACAGTATTGGGAATTTGAAAAAATGGAAACATCGTTAAAAAAATCTTTCAATATATTTCCCAAATCTTTCTTATTATACTCCCTAACATGGAATTTTGAGCCTGAAAAAACTTTATAATTAGTGGGGTTCATGGGAGTAGAACCGATAAAAATTCCTTCGGGTTTTAAAATTTGAGTTATTTTAATTAATAATTTTTTAAAATTTTCTTCGCTAATATGCTCTATGAACTCACTTGAAATAACGACGTCAAAATCGTTTGGAAGAACTGACAAATCCCCTGCTAAATCCATAGTTAAATATTTAATTTTCGGATTAAAGCGGCGGAAACTTTCTATTTTATCGACACCAATGACATTTTTAACATTTTCGTTTTTGGAAATGCGTTCCGTTAGATACCCGTGCCCGCAGCCCAAATCGAGAACTTTTCCGTACGCATTACCCGCTAAAACACCGGCGTAACTTTCAAAATATTCGTCGTCACTTTTCAACCCATTAAAATCAGGCCGTTCTTCACTTGCAAAATCAAAATATTTACTATCAAAAAAAATAGAAAAATCGCGGAGTAATGGAACTCGCTTTATGTTCCACCTCGCTTTTCTTATAAAACTCCTCGTACTAGGATGATTTCTTAAAAAATTTTTAATTGCGGAAAAAATTTCTTTCATAATTAAGCGTAATTTTAATTAAGAAAACTCCCTTCTTTATCTATAAAAATAAAATTCTTTTTGTCTGATAATACCTCTTTCCTTAATTCTTTCACCTTCTCCAAATAAATACTTCTCATTCGTTCAACTTCTGCTCTGCGTTTCTGACCCAACTGGCCCTCGTGGATTCTCGCGAAATTGGCAGAAATTGGCAAACAATAAGACAAATATCCTTTTGCGTTAAAATTGAAGTAAAAATCCATATACGCATCCACTATTTTACTTCCTAATACGTATTCCGGAATGCAATTTAAAAAAACCTTTTTATAAACGCACATATTACAATCCGGGAAAATAAGCGCTGTTTTTAACCAATAAAAAAACCAGTCCTGTTTTTGAGGAGGTTTTTTTCTCTTAAATATGCTCATTAGAAATAAAAAATTAGTAAAATTTATTTTTTTAATAAGACCCACCCATGACGATGGATTTAAAAAACGATACCTCTTGATTATTTGGCGGGCTGAATTTGTTTTTCCAAAAAAATTATTTTTATCCAGAAATTGAGCATAAGCAAAATGGGGACCAACTACTTTTCCGTTTTCGGTCATATTAAAAGGTATTCCCCAAACAAGAGAAATTTCTTTGTCATTTTTAAATACTTCCATGCATTTTAAAAGCCAGTTCGGATTTAAATACCCGTCGGACGCATAAGTAAAGCAAACAAATTCGCCCCGCGATAAAACAAGCCCTTTCATAATTCCGTGCCAGGCACCTTCGTCTGGCTCAGAAAACACCCGAATATTTTCATATTTTTTTGAATACTCACCCAAAATATCGAGCGTTCCATCGGTTGACCCCGCATCCATTATAATCAGTTCCCAATCTTTATATGACTGTTTAAGCACACTTTCAACCGTATCTTTTATGAATTCTTTAGAATTGAATACCGGACACAAAATTGAAATTTTAGGCGATTGATTCATTATAAAATTCTATAACTTTTTTAGTTTATTATACGCTTTAACGAAAGCCGATTTAAAAATGCTCCATCGGTGTTTTCTCCAATAATACGGGGCTTTCTCAAAAATCATCGTTTGAAGTTTTAGGGGAATTATCGATTTTAACCAAAAAACAACATTAAAAAATAATAACAAAATTTTATTGGATTTATAAGGCGGGGATAGTTCCAGAATTGCTTTGAAAATACTTTTTCTAAAACAGGTATCTTTTTCCGGCAAAACATTTTTTTTCTTCAGTAAATAGTAGGTGAATATTTTTCCCCGTGGCGGCGCCAATCTTATCTGTCCCCTGTCTTTCCAGACCAAAGAAATATCGGACCGGTTTTCCAAAACCTCCGCGCATTTGTTAAACCAATCCTCGTCTAAATATTCGCCGCCCGGTCGAGCATTAAATATATAACCCTCTCTTGATTCCGAAACTCCTTTTAGAAATAACTTAAAATAATCTTCATCTTGAGAAAAAACCAGTTTAAGCTTCGGAAACTTTTTGCTTATTTCTTTTATTCCTTCACTCTTTTTGCCACAGACCACTATGTGTTCGAAATTCGTATAACCCTGTTCGGACACGCTCTCTATGGTTTTTACCAATTTATCAAGGCTTTCGTCTCCCATAAACGGCGAAATAACGGATATTTTCGGCGTGCGCAGATCAAATTTCCCATCGAACTTTTTTCCTGAACGCAAAAACTTAAAAGCGGAGTCATAAGACACTTTAGGAAAGGGATTATAAAAGCTGATTTCCGAACAAATTAAAATATCGATCGGTTTAAGATTGTAAATTTTATAAATATTTTTAACCGAAATAGGAGCTACCGGATTAAAATATTTATTCGTATCGTTAATAAGATCTTGACGCGGCGACGGAGTAAGTTCGCCCTGACGATAATAATAAATATTTTTGTCGCTATAGCCGTCTCCTCCAAAAATAACAACTTTTGAAGCTCCTCCCACTAAAGCGATATGAACCGCCGCCAACAAAGAATTACTAACCATAAAATGGAGAGGTTTTTGCTCATTAGGAACATCTTTGGCTTCGCTTAATCCGAAGAAAAAAAGTTTTTTGTCGTATTTTTTTAAAAAATCTTTGAGCTTGAAATCCTTACCCATCAAATCAAAAGTCCCCCGGTAAAACGAGGATGCCAAAACATTATTGTCGCCTCTTTCAAGAAAATCTATGCTTCCTTTAATATACTCCGGCATTCCCTCGCGACTGCTGTTTAAAATCAGAGAAAAACGCTTTCCTATCTTCCCTAAAATATGATTTTCGGCGACCGAATAATTATTCATCCCGAAATAACAGATATCGACATTTTTTAATTCTTCAATCCTTTTTTCCAATTCGGCAATAGAGGGCCCTGCGGCAAGAATAGCCACCGGCCTTTTGTTGATAATCTTTCGCAAGCGATCTAACCGCTCTTTTGAGTTGGGCAAATAATCTTTCGATGAAAAGTCCATTTTTTAAAATTAAAGTTTTTTAGAAGCAACAACAAAAATATTGGAGGTTATTTCATTATCGCTTAATATTTTTCTGTATTCAGCGTCAAAATCTTTGAAAAGCGCGTTTAATTTATCGCCGATTTCCGAATGCTCCTTAGAAAATTCGATATTTGGCTTATCCAAACCGAAACGGCAATCTTCTTGAGGGCCGTTCATAAAATACCAATAAAAATGATTCAATAAATTATAGTCCTGGATAAAATGAATTTCGTCTATTTTATATCCGGTTTTTTCGAAAAGTTTTTCCAAACTTTTTTTGGAAAAATAGTGAGTATGCGCTTCGTGATAATAAAACCTTTGATAAGCCGGTATTTGCCACACTTTTAAAAGAGCGTCATACAAATTAGGGACCTCGATAAAAATTTTTCCTCCGTCTTTCAAATGCTTTTTAACATCAAATAAGAACTCCGCGGGATTTAATGTATGCTCTAATACTTGAAATGCGGCTATAAAATCAAAGCTCTCTTTTTCGAAACCGCATTGGCTAAGCTCATTTTTACAAACCTTTATATTGAACTTATTTTCAACAAAATCAGCGCATTTGGAATCCAGCTCAACACCCTCGCATTTTTCGAAAGAATCTTTAATGTGCCGTAAAAATTGGCCGGCCGAACATCCAATTTCAAGAAATGATTTATTTTTATCAAAATATTTTTTAACGATATCGATACGGTCATCCTGATAATTTTTTCTCGAGTTAAAAATATCTTCGGGGTCGGATTCCGGTTTCTTTAAATGATCGGTAAATTTTTTTCTGTATTCGCTGTCGTAATATTCTTTTACGTTTAAATCACGCGGTTCCAAAACCCCCAAATCGCAATTCGGACAATAATAAACCCTGCCCTCCGTTCCCCCCCTTAGTGTTTGGGTTATTAAACTTAAATTGCCGTTGCCGCAAATTTTACATTCCATTTTAAAAATTACGCTTCTTTGGAAAAATTCGCTTTAAGATAATCGTAAAGATTATTGCTTTTTTTAATGTCATATTCCAAATACTCAAAATCTTCCGGCCGATCAATCTCCACAATAATTGGAGTAATGAAACTCAAAATCCTCGGCCCAAAAACCATTTTACCTTCTTTAATAAAACCGCTTCTCACTATATCAACATAACCATTTGGGTGATACGCCTTGGGAAACATTTGACGCGGTAAATCATGATAATCAGACCGAGGATCATTCGGAAAAAACCCTTTAAAATATCCGTCTTCGCCAATTTGAAACATTTTTTGGGGCGGCTCTGCCAATTCATGAGCCGAGCGAAGAGATGTCGCCTGATCATCCGCTATAAAAATATCTATGGCTGAATCAATTAATTTTAAATCGCGAAAAGGCGTCGTCGGCCTTAAATAAACCAATAAATCCGGAACTGCGCCTTCATTTTTTTCAAACCAATCAACAGCATGGCTTAACACGTCAAAATCCGTTGATTTATCTTGGGCAAATTCCGAAGGGCGCATGAACGGTACTTCAGCGCCATATTTTTTCGCAATTTCGGCGATTTCTTCGGAATCAGTCGAAACGATAGTCCTTTGGATATTTTTTGAAAGTTTGGAGGCAGCAATTGAATAAGCAATTAGCGGAAATCCGCCTAAAAGACGAACATTCTTTTTGGGGACGCCTTTTGATCCTCCTCTAGCCGGTATAATTGAGTAAATTTTCATAAGAATAAAATATTAGGATAGTAAAAACATAGCGAAAAATTCGTTCTTGGTCAAATACAATAATAAAAACCGCGGTCACATCACTGTGGCCGCGGCACTTTTCAAAACCCGAACAAGGTCCAGATAACCGCTTAAATCACCTACCTCCGACATAATACGGCAGCAGGGTTTCCTTTCGTCTCAGTTTTTTCGCGATGGGAATTTCGGTCTCGAGAATTTCTTTCGTGTGGTTCCCGAGATAAGTCGGAAGCGATCGTAGCTCTTTTGTCAGCTTTACAAGCCCGCCGACTTCCAAGCTGGCAGCTTGATCGCTGCCCCACATCGCCCGGTCCAAAGTGATGTGCCTTTCGACAACTCGGGCGCCAAGCGTCGCGGCAACAAGAGACGCGTACGCACCCACTTCGTGCCCCGAATAACCGATAATCGCTCTGGGGAATTCATTGATCAGCCGCGGTATGTTGTTAAGATGAAGCTCCGAGTCCTTCGACGGATAAGTGGAAGTGCAGTGAAGAATCACGAGCCCGTCTTCACCCAGAGTGTCAACGATCTTTTCGATCATCTTGTCATCGCTCATGCCAGTAGAAACGATTACCTGCCGACCCTTAGACTTTACGTACTCCAAAAGTTCCCGGTCGGTGTTGGTGGCAGAAGCGATTTTGTAGCACGGCGGGTTATATTGCTCCAGAAAATCCACGCTTTGTTCATCCCACGGCGAGGCAAACCACATTATGCCTTTTTCCTCACAGTAACAGTGGATTTCATCGTATTCATCCTTACCGAACTCCAGACCCCTTTTTAAATCACCGTTGGTCACGCCAAACGGATTTTCCCGAGGCCGCGCCAACTCTTCGGAAGTATATACCACTTCAATCGTCCGCTTCTGGAATTTCACTGCGTCACAACCCGCTTCAACAGCAGCATCGATAAGTTGTTTGGTAATATCAATGTCTCCGTTGTGGTTGATGCCGATTTCCGCGATAACGAATACGGGCTGGCCTTCGCCCACCAGTTTCGGCCCGATCTTGACTATTCTCATCCTCATCCCCTTTCCTTATGTTTTTTTTAAAATCTTGGTAGATTTGCTGGCATCACTATAAAGATAAAAAGACAGTTAGTCAATAACGCCTAGAATTACCAAGCACTACGGCTCCACCCTTAATAATAGGTCTTAAAAAAAACCCCGTTGCAGTACCACACAAGCAACGGGGGCTTAACCCAAACCGTACGCAGGAGATTTTTTTAGACATCTCTAAATCCCCTGAAATTCACGTTTTTCTCCAGATACAACCGCGCAGCTGCCTCAATATGCCGCTCGGACTGATCGATATGAAATTTCTCGATCAGCTTTTTATTTACCTCAAACAATAATCTGTGCACCTTATCATCACTCATATCGGTAAAATTGACGGCCAGCAGATCGGAGTTTAAGTGTTTTCTTTCGTAAAAATCTTCCGGACCATCAAGAAGACCTTTTTCTATGGCGTAGTAATACAACGGCGAACCAGGATACGGAGTAACCGGCCGGATAGTCCGAAGTTGAGAATGATCGTCATATTTCAACAAAAACTCCAATCCCATTCTCAACGACTGAGCCGTCTCGCCAATATTACCGAAAATAATATTGAATCCCGGGCTAATTCCCACCATAAGCGTATTTCTGATTCCGCTTTCAATCTGCTTTACCGTCAACGCCTTATTCATTCTTTTCAGAGCCGCTTCGTCCATTGATTCAATGCCATAATTGATGAAAACACAGCCGGACTTTTTCATCAGCCGTAAAACATCCGGCTTAGCGTAATTGAGCCTGCCATTGCATTCCCAGTTTATTTTCAAATTCGCATCCAAAAAAACCTGGCACAACTCTTTTACACGCTGCTCTGAATTCATCAACAATTCATCATAAAAGGCGAAATAATCTATCTGGTAGCAATCTTGAAGGGTTTTTATCTCCTCAACGATACTTCGCGAACTTCGAATCCTGAGCCCTTGGTCCATTCGATAACAAAAGTTGCATTTGAATTTACAGCCCCTTCCAGAAAGCATTATCATGCACCGCTGAGAATTCAAAATATTGGGCATTCTTGCCAGTGCGTAATGCTCCATAGGAAAAAGATCCCAGGCTGGAAACGGAATCCGATTAATATCCGCAATCAGTTCCCGCCTCTTGTTTTGGACGAACTGCCCGTTGTCGCAATCAAAAAAAGCAATGCCGCTAATATCCTTGAAGCTTCTGGAAGTTTCCAAAACGCTCAATAATTCCACAAAGGTTTCCTCGCCTTCGCCGATAACCACCGCGTCAGCTCCGGTTTTTTTCAAAAAATATTCCGGTTCAGGAGAAGGGCCATGACCACCGATAACAAAAAACGGCCTGTTTTTGGAGTTATTTATCGCAACCGAAATCTTTAACAATTTCCGGTATTGATAATATCCCCCGATTACGCCGACGCCGATTACATCCCAGGCTTCGTTGTTCAAAAAATTAGTCAGGTGCTCTTCGGGCCAGTGATAAACGTCCTGATTGTAAATCCTTACCTCGTGTCCGGCCAAGCGGCAAGCTGACGCAAGATACGCCAACCCAAGCGGAAAAAAAGAAATGTGCGAATCATTGTCGTAAGCGACCAAAAGAACCTTCATCGTATCCCCCTTTAATCCATTTTTTATTTTTAAGCTTCCGCTATGAGTTTTATCCAAAAACCGCAAAGTGTCAATAAACCAAAAATTCAAAAATTACCAAGCGCTCCGGCCGCCTTCAATAACAAGCGTTGCTCCGGTCATATATGAAGAGGCATCTGAAACAAGAAACAAAACAGCGGCGTTATATTCGTTTTGATCAGCCATTCTTCCCATAGGAATAAGATTAGAAAGTTTCTGCAAAAACTCTTCGTTATGATCTCTATACACTCCGCCCGGGGCAATAGCGTTTACCCTGACTCCATTTTTCGCCCAATAGGTCGCTAGATACTTCGTAAGCCCAATAAAAGCATGCTTCTCAACGGAATAAGTCACCGGCTTTACCGGCTGTTCAAATTCAGGCACTCCCTCTTTCTTGTAAATCCGCTGATCCGGAGCGATAATTCCCAAATCGGAAGCGATATTTAAAATAACTCCTTTGTTTTGAGACGCCATATAACTACCAAACACCTGACTGCATAAAAAAGCTCCTTTAAGCCCGACATTAAGCGCTTCATCCCATTCTGTTTCGCTAAAATTTTCAAAACGAGAGGAAATGTCTTTTTCTTTTCCTTGTATTGTGGGGTTCGGATTATGCGAAGCGCAATTTATCAGTACGTCAATTCGGTTGTATTGTTTTAAAATCAATTCTTTAGCTTTCTCCAGTTCATCTTTATTCGCTATATCAACTTTTAATCCCATCACTTCAACTTTGTATTTTTCTTTAAAACTGGTCACTAAAGATTTTAATTTTTCTTCATCAACGTCAAAAAGGACAGGAATGCCTTTCGCGTCTAATATCGCTTGCGCAAACCGGCTTCCCAAAAATCCCGCGCCGCCGGTAATAATACATATTCTGCCGTCAATTAAAAATTTTTGAAGCGTATTTTCATCCATAATTTATATTTTATAATTTAGGCCAAAGCGCCGGATCAACTTGCTTCGGATCATCAATGGCTAATTTTTGTAAAGCGCTTATAGTATCTTCGCTAAGCGGCCCCGCCGAAATCGCGCTAATCATGGATTTTAAATGTTCCTTTCGATTAGTACCGACTAAAACACTAGTAACTGATTCGTTTGAAATAGCAAAACGAATAGCGAGCGTAGGCAAATCCATGCCCGCTTCCTTCGCGATATTATCAGCTTTATCCGCATTTAGTTTTAAAGACGCTAACTCGTCCGGAAGCTTCGCCCTAAGAGGCGTTAAAGATCCCTTAAGAAGAACAGAACGGTTAACAACCCCTACATTACTTTTTTTTGCGTATGGCAAAACTTCTTTTGCCATACGCTGGTCTAAAATACTATATGCCACTTGAATTACATCAAAAAATCCGCTTTCAATGGCCGCAAGAGCATTATCTTCGCCACGCAAAGAAATCCCGAAATTTTTTACCTTTCCTTCACTTCTAATCTTACTTAAAATATCCGTTACCTCGCCTTTTTCAATATCAACACGCGTTCCCCCATGAAGATAAAGCAATGGCAAGACATCAAGTTGAAGTTTTTTCAAACTTGTTTCAACTTCATCACGGACGCGAAGTTCCATCTCATCGTACGGAAGTTTTTCTCCTTTTTCCAAAAATTGAGCGCATTTCGTTCCCACAAGAATATCCGGGTTTTTCAAAATTCCCGACCTGCCAATTCGCTCCTCTGAAAGAGCGTAAACATGAGCGGTATCAAAATAAGTGACGCCCATATCAGCCGCGGCTTTAAGCAAATAATCCGCTTCGTCGTCAGAAGGCAAATGACGTTCTCCTATGCCGTATGCAAAACCGATTTCGGCAGTGCCCAAACCAATAAGAGACACTTCCTTTTCGGTACGACCTAGTAACCGTGATAAAATCTTATCCATTATTTAAAATATTATCAGCCCTGTCTTTTAATATCAAATCACAAATTTCTCTAACAGCGTGGTCGCCTCCTTTTCTTGTAGTTACATAATGCGCTATTTTTTTACACTCCTCGTCTCCGTCTGCAACTGTAAAGGCGGTGCCAACAAATTTTAAACATTCAAGGTCATTTATATCGTCTCCCATAAACGCCGTTTCTTCGACTAAAATATTTTCTCGCTCGATAAGTTGCTTTAAAATATCTATTTTTTTATCAGCGCTCTGAAAACATTCTATTTCCATCTTTTCGCATCTTTTTTTAACAATCAAATTCTTTTCTTTAGAAATGACGGCTAGTTTTATCCCGGCATTCTTTAACTCCGAGAAGCGCAAAGTATCCTTCCGGCTGCAAATAACGCTTTCAGTTCCGTTTTGATCTGTTAATACTTTGCCGTCGGTAAAAACGCCGTCGAAATCGAAAACTATCAATTTGATTTTAGAAAAATCTTTCATTTTTAAATCTTTAATTAATTTCCCGCGGACGAAAGTATCGCCTCCGTGATAACCATAACCGCCTCACGAATGGCTTCAGCGGTTATAGTTAAAGGAGGGGCTATTTTTATAGATTTTTTAAAAGTACAAACCGGCAGAACTCCGTTATAAATGCATTTTTTAACAATCTCCGTAGCAATGTCGGCATTTTCAAAAATTATACCCGCAATCAGCCCCTTCACGTTTACAAGCTTAACCAAACTTAAATCTGCAAGATTGCCGATTTCCTTCTCAAAAATTTGAATCGTTTCTTGACGTTTTACGCTTTGCTCTTCGGAACTTAAAAACTCTAAATTTGCCAATCCCGCCGCGCAACAAATTGGATTCCCGGAATGAGTTCCGTGCAAATCAGTATTTTCGTCAACATCAGCCAATTCTTTTCTCATTAAAACCGCTGAAATAGGCAGGGACGAAGATATGCCCTTACCTACACAAATCAAATCCGGCTCTAAATCGCCGTAAGTCATATATCCGTATACAGGCCCCATCCGATAAAATCCGGATTGCATTTCGTCAAAACAAACCAAAGCTCCGGCTTCTTTAGCAAATTTATACAAGTCGCCTATAAATTTTTCTGGATAAAACCAAGCTCCCCATCCTTGGAATGTCTCAAGAAAAAAAGCGGCAATCTGATCCTTTGGGGGCAACTTACTTTCGTCAAACTGAACAAAATCTTCATAAGGAAAGTCCAAAAAATAAACATCGTCGTCAGACACATTAGCCCATTGAGCGTTACTTTTATTTACTCCTATTAAATCATTACTCAAACCTCTTCCATGATAACTACCCGTAAAAGTGATTATATATTTTTTATTATTTTTTTTAGCCCATAGTTTTATCAGTTTATACGCGCCATCAACAGCTTCGGACCCGGAATTTAATAGAACAACCTTGCTGAAATATTTTGGAGATATTTCCAATAGCTTAGAAATAAATTTATATTTTATAGCTGTCGGATAATTGTAAGAGAACATCAAATCCGAATCTAACTGCTTTTTTATGGCTTCTTTTATAAAAGGGTTGGAGTGGCCGGCGTTGGCGACAAAAATACCGGAAGTTAAATCTATCCATTTGTTTCCCTGCTCGTCATAAACTGAAAAATCAATCGCTTTATCCCAAGTTAAAGAAATAGGATTGACCGCCGGAATCGGCTCCAGTTCGGATATTTTTTCATATAATTCATTATTTTCCAGTGAAAAATCTTTTCGTATCTGCCTATATTTTGTATTAATTTTCATATAAATTTATGCCGAATTCATTAAATTTATTTTTAATCCATTCCAATTGCCTTTTAAAAATTTCTATCCCTTCGTCATCGCGATAAGCCTGTATGGTAAAAAACCCACTATAACCAATTTTAGAAAGTCCGGTAAAAATTTTATCAAATTGCGTGTCTCCTGTTCCTAATTCTACAGAACCAGAACCAATTTTCCTATCTTTTATGTGAATATTACTGATTTTATTGCCATAAGCCACAAATTCTTTTTGCGGGTCATACCCCAAAAAAGCGCTGTTTCCAGTATCATAATTTACCGTGACCCGTCTGGAATTAAAATTATTGAGCAATTGAGTAAAAGGCTCGGGAGCGAGATCCGTTTCCAAAGAAAGATTGACTTCACTTTTTTCCAGAAAATCTATTATCAGCTTAACATTTTCTGAAAACTGTTTAATATCTTCCGAGCCTAAAATCGCTGTTTTTTCAAGGCAAGGAAAAACAATGTTAGATACGCCCATTTTAGAAGCGTTGGCTATCAGCTTTTTTAAAACTTCAAGATTTTGCTTAATGTCGCCGTCCGTAACATTGTGGATTGGCGCTTCCATAAAATAATCGGCGCAGATATTTTTTACCAAAACCCCCGTTTTATCGCTCAATTCAATGATTTCTTTAAGGCCTTCGTCAGTCATAAGAGGATTATTTTGAAAATTTTCATAATCAAATAAAAATTCTATTGAGCCCAAGCCCAATTCTTTCGCTATTAGGAATTCATCCTGCCAATACTCGGCTGGATGGGCTTGATAACGCCCTTTGTGTTTTGGGAGCAATCTGCCTTGCATAACCCCTATTCTATTAACCGATTTATTCATAAATCATTTTTAAACATGATAACAGCTTTTTCGTATCTTTCGGGTGTCCCTATGTCTATAAACCTTCCGCTGCCTTTAAATCCATAACAATTAAGCTCCAAAACTTTCGGAATTAAATCATGCTCAAGGGAAAAAGAATCAGCCTTAGGCATATTTTTAAAAATATCTTTTTTAACAAGATAAATTCCCGCATTCACCAAGCCCTTCTCCTTTTTTTGATTTTTTCCTTTAAAACGGCTGATTTTATTATTATTGTCCAACTCGACACTTCCGTAATCAGAAACATCGTCAACTTCTGTCAACGCAATCGAAAGCAAAGAATCATTTTTTAAATGCATGTCGAAAAAATCGAAAAAATCGATATCAAAAAAAGAGTCCCCATTCATCACCATAAAATGATCGCCAGATATTAAAAATTCGGTGTTTTTAATCGCACCCCCAGTGCCCAAAGGAGCGCTTTCCTCAGAGAATAAAATTTCGGCGTTTTCGTAATTTTCATAACGATTAATTATCTGATCTTTTAAATATCCAACGCTTAAAATTATTCGCTTAAATCCCTTTGATAAAAGATTATCAATTATAATATCCAAAAACGCCTTATTATCCCCCATAGGAGCCAGCACTTTCGGACGGTCGTTTATAACGCTTTTCAATCTCTCCCCTTTCCCGCCGCAAAGAATAACAACATCAATATCCTTTAAATTCTTATGGGTGAAAGGTTTCTGTTGGCGCATAATAAATTATTTGACTCCCAACGTTTTCAAATTTGAAAGGAACGTGGAGTAAATTTTTTAGTTTTTCTTTCACTTTTAGCTGCAGTTCCGGCTCGACAAAAAGCAGCATAAAACCGCCGCCTCCAGCTCCCAAAAGCTTTCCTCCGATAGCGCCCGCCTCTTGTCCAGCTGTATAAATCTCATCTATTACGGGATTAGTAATTTGAGAAGATAAAGATTTTTTAATTTTCCACCCTTCATGTAAAAGCTTGCCAAAATCTTCTAAATTATCGTTTCCGCTTAATATATTTATTCCTTCATCAACCATCTGCATCATAGCTCTAATTTCTGAAGTTTTATTATGAGTGTTTTTTATCTGTTCAGCCGCGATATCAGAAGCATTTCTTGATAAGCCGGTGAAAAAAAGCATTAAATGATCTTGAAATAAGCGCCACTTATTAAAATCCAAGGATATTGGTTTAACTGTTATTTTTTGAAGGCCGCCGAATTCAATTTTATTAAAACCGCCAAATGCCGCTATTGTTTGATCCTGACAACCGACATTTTCTTTAATTCTCTCTTGTTCTATATGAATCGCGTCCAACGCCAATTGTCTTTTTGTTATCATTCTTCCCTTTAATGCATTTAAAGCATGTAGTAGTCCAACCGTAAAAGTAGAGCTGGAACCAAGGCCGGAACGGGCGGGCAAATCCGCATCATGATGAATTTCAATTCCATCGTTTATGTCAAGGAACTTTAAAGTTTCCCTTACCGAGGGATGTTGAATTTCATCAACGCCTTTTACATTTTCCAATTTTGACCATATTATTCGGCTTTTATGTTCAAAAAAGGGAGGTAAATATCTACAAGTAATGTAACAATATTTATTTATTGTTGTGGCGAGTACAGCGCCTCCGTTGTTATTTTCATACCAAACAGGATAATCGCTTCCTCCCCCAAAAAAAGAGATTCTAAAAGGCGTTCTTGTGATAACCATAAATTTTATTTACATAAGCAATATAACGCAATAGGAATAAAAATCAAATAAAAATGGCGGTCGGGTTTCCCCGTCCGCCAAGCGATAAATTCTGATACGCTATTTACTCCAAAAGCTTCCTTTTGAGAATAATTTGGCTCATTTTCCGGATATGCTCCGCCGTTGTTTTCCCGAATTTCGCGTGAATCATATTAAGATAAGACGCGCTTGAAAAATACTTCTGAAACGCCTTGTCCCGAAATCGCAGAACTTCCGCAGCTGAAAGCTTGTCTGTCGGAAGAGGCAAACATTCGTAAGCATGCTGTGAATACCCAATCCACCCAGGACCACCCTCATCATCCGGCAAAGGTAATTTACCTTTAGCGGCACGGTACAAAGCCGAACCCGGATAAGCCATGGCGCAATAGAAATTCGCCCATTCGGCGTTTATTTCTAAAGCTAGATCAAGGGTTTCTTGCATTGAATCTAAAGTATCGTCCGGTAAGCCGAAGATATAGTTCGCCCCCACATAAATATCAGCTTTCTGTATTTTTCTGGCAACTTTAATCACATCTTCATTGCTAAATTTCTTTCGGGCGCTATTTCTTACGTGTTTACTTCCTGATTCAATTCCTAAAGCCAACCATCTGAAACCAGCCTTCCTTAACCGCTCAAGAAATTTATCCTTGATTGTATCCACGCGAGCGTAAGCCCAAATATTCAAATCGTAACCGCGTTCAATAATCCTGTCGCAAATGCCCAATACGTGCGCCTCGTTTAAAACGAACATCTCATCAACGATTTTTATATTTCGCACACCGTACCTGTTGACGAGAATATCAATTTCCTTAATCACGCGGTCTGGAGAAAACATCCGATAAGACGACTTGCCGAATGGCGCGTTGATGCAGCAGAAAATGCACGAAAACGGGCACCCGAAGGAAGTGTAAATCGCCGCGTAGGGTTTTCTCTTACCGACATTCTCAAAACAATGCCAGTTGTGCGCCCGATAATTACCCATCGGCAAAAGATCCCACGCCGTGATATCAAATTCCTCATCAAGATCATTAATGAGAGGCGCAGTTTTTTTTGAACGCGCGATATGCCCTGCTGAGTCGCGATACCATAAATTACTAACCTTACTAAAATCGCTTGAGACAGACCTGAACGCAAGCAACGTCTCATAGATAGTAACTGGGCCTTCTCCCTCGCACACGAAATCAACACATTCCTCATTCAAAGTCCTTTCAGGAAGCGCGGAAGGATGGGTCCCCACCATCATGATTTTGCACTCCGGCATCTCTACCTTAATCGCTCTGCACACCTCGCTGGCTGCAGGCATATTTTGAGTTGACGCCGACGGCTGATGGCCTTGAACCACCACAACAATCAAAACCGGCTTACACTTTTCAATAGCTTTTAATACGTCTTTTACTTCCATGCCCATTCCAGGCATATCGGCTATCAGCGCGCTGCAATTTTTCAGTCGAAGATAATTCGCAAATAGGCCCGCCAGCGCGGGCGGCTCTATCGCGGAAAAATCCTCACCCAATTTCTGAAAAACAGCTTTGGGATTACCAGGCACAATAAACAACACATCCACCAATGATTTCATAACTCCCCCTATCTTTCTGTATTATTTTTTTGGGAAATCTACTAACGAAACTATATAGCTCTAAAGTATTTGAAGTCAAGTAAAAAATAAGCGTTTATAAGCGCTTATTTTTTATAACTGTTTTTATTTTCCCAATAATTTTGCCAATCTCTTGTTTCGATAAAATCTTTCTTTCCTTTCTGTAATTATCTATATCTCCCAACAAAACTTTCGGAATAATATGGAAATGAAAATGCTTTATGCTTTTACCGGCGTTATTGCCGTCTCTCCCTAAAATTGAACAATCTTTATAACCAAAAGATTGGAGTATTTTTACGGCTAAGCTCACTAAATCCAACATTTCATCTCGTTCTTTTTTTCTTAAATCTAAAAAGGACTCAGTATGACGCTTAGGGACAACCAGCAAATGATCCTTATGATAAGGGGCTAACGCGTAAGTTAAAAAAGAAAACTTCTTTTCAATAATCCTTTCTTGCGGCAAACAAAAAGGGCATTGTTTTGATTTTTTCAGAAAATCGCCGTATAACACGTTGTTTATAAATTCGAAAAATGATTCCTTTTGATAATTTGGTATCCTTTTATTAATTCTTCTATTCCTTCCTGTAAAGAAATTTTGGACTTAAAACCGGTTTTTTCTATTTTTTCATTACTAACAATATAATCTCTTTTATCCGGATCCTCTCCAATTTTTGCTTCGGCAAAATAAAAATCGGGGAGTTGTTTTTTTATCTCATTGCATAGTTCCATTTTGCTCAAGTTAGCGTCGCTCAAGCCCACGTTATACGGTTCATTTTTCATCTTATCGAAATTCTCCATCGCGTGAATGAAAGCGGCCGCCACATCGCGAACATGAATATAATTCCTCTTAAAATGGGCCTCAAAAAGAACCACAAAACGGTCGGTTACTGCCCTATAAACAAAATCATTTACGAGTAAGTCCAAACGCATACGCGGGCTAACGCCAAATACAGTCGCTAATCTAAGAGTAATGCTGTTCCCCGCTTCAAGAAGCGCTTTCTCGGCTTCTACTTTTAGTTTCCCATATAAAGAAATCGGGTTAAGAGGCGTAGTTTCATCGCAATATGCGTCTTTCTGGCCTATGCCATAACCGCTGTTAGTATTGGGATAAATAATTTTCTGGCCTTTTTCCCGAAGCTCTAAAATCATCTTTATGGCGTCTAAATTAATGCTTTTTGCGGCCAGCGGGTCTCTATCGCAAGCCAGAGCGCCAACAATACAGGCTAAAGGAATGATAAATTCCGCTCCTTTTATATGTTCAGAAATCAATTCGCGGCTTCTTGCGTCTCCACGGATTATTTTCAAATTCTTGTCATTACAAACATCCAACAATGACATTTGGTCATAAAAAAAATTATCAATCGCCGTAACTTCATGTCCGCGCTTAAGAAGCTCCGGAGTTAAAATCGAACCTATGTATCCGGCAGCGCCGGTTATTAATACTTTTGACATATTATTTTATGCTTTCCAAAACAACGTTTGAAATAAATCTTACATCATTTTCATTAAGGGATGGATTTTGGGGAAGAAAAAACCCAGTATAATGTATCCTGTCAGCCATAGGAGCGGAAAATTTTCCATAACGCTCAAACCAAAACGGATGAAGCCCTAAATTTCCAGCAGAAAAAATTCTCGTTTCAATTCCATTATCTTCAAGCGCTTTAACTATCTTTCTCCGTTCTTCTCCGTCTTTCGCCAGCGCTCCAAAATGAATACTGCAAATAATTGATTCTTTATCGTATTTTTGAGAATAAAAATAATCTCCTAATAATTCTTTATAAAGCGCGTGGTTTTCTCTCCTTCTTTTTATAAGCCATTCTATCTTATCAACCTGTCTTATGCCCAAAAATGCGTTTAGATCGGTAGAACGGAGATTAAAACCCGGCTCATAAAACACAAATGGCGAGTGGAAATCATCAATATCGTATTTTTTAATCAATTCATTGTGAGTTTCTTTATCCAAATCCTTACCCCAACCATGGCTTCTTATTCGCAAAAGAATATCATTAAAAATTTTATTATCAGTTGAAACCAGCCCTCCTTCTATAGTTGAAAGCTGATGTCCGAAATAAAGGGAAAAACTGGCCATATCGCCAAAAGTGCCGACTTTTTTGCCCTTGTAAGAAGAGCCCATTGAAGCACACGCGTCTTCAAGTAAAATAAATCCATATTTTTCCTTAAGCGCCGTAAGCTCATCCATCTTATGTGGCACTCCCAAAACCTGCACCATAACAACCGTGCTAGGATTATGTTCTATCAATAATTTTTCTAAATGTTCAAGATCTAAGCCAAAGGTGTCTTTATCCGCTTCACACATTATCGGCTCAAATCCGAGTTGAATCGCCGGAGCAATTGTTGTCACCCAACCCACGCTCGGGACTATAACTTTTTTATTTTTTAAAACGCCTGAAATAAGAAGCGTATAATACATCAACAAATTAGCCGAAGAACCGGAATTGCAAAAAACAGAATACTTTCTGCCAACCCAATCGCTCCATTTTTTTTCAAAAGCGGGAGTGAGCTCTCCTTTTGTCAGCCGCGGATTAGTTTTCAACCATTCAATCAGCTGATTAATATCTTCTTTATCAATCGTATCTTCGGCAAGATGATATTTTATTTCTTTCATTTCTTAAATTCCTAAATATTAAATCCTTTAACCGCTTTTATAATCGCTTCTTCGTCCAAATTGAGCAGTTTGTGTAAATAATTTCTGCCTCCCAATTCAAAAGCATATTTATCGTCAACGCCCATTCTTTTTAATTTAATATCGGCGTCGTTATCAAGAATTATTTTTGACACTAATCCATCCAATCCGCCGTTATTTATAAATCCCTCCTCCAAAGTAATGGCATATTTATATTTTTTTAAAGCTTCAAACAAGGATTGTTCATTAGCGGGTTTCAATAAAAATACGTCTATTACGCCCACTCCGGGCAATTCCTTTGCCGCATTTAAAGCCCGATGCGTCATATAGCCGGTAGAAACCAAACAAACGTTATCCCCTTTTAAAAACTCATAAAATCCTTTTTCAATATTCAAATCTTCCGCGCCTTCATAAATTGTCGGCAGCGGTTTACTATCAAATCGCAAATATTTTGGATTTTTATATTTAATCGAATAATCAACGAATTTTTTTGCCAATACCCAATCGCTCGGAGAAAAAACCGAAAAATTAGGCATCAATCTCATAATACTTAAATCTTCTAACGAGTGGTGGGTTGGTCCGGAAACGTCATAGCTTAGTCCAGCCCCTATTCCGATAAGATTAACGTTGTTAGGCCTTATCTGGGAGGAAATAGACAAACTCTGCCTTATCTGCTCAAAAGGCCTCATTGTTATAAAAGGCGCAATGGCATAAGCATAAACAATATAACCTTCCAGACCCAAACCGACCGCAACATTTATTAAGTTCTGCTCGGCGATTCCAACATTTATAAACCGGTCTTTAAAATCTGTTTTTAATTTATCCAGCGCCGGGGCTCCTAAATCCGCCGTAACAAAAAAAATCCGGTCATTTTCTTTCATTTTCTCGTAAACCGTTTCTATAAATGCGTCCCGCATTGTTTTTGGCTTGTTGTCGCTCATTGTAATTGATTAATAGCGGCGATGACTTCTTCCTCATTCAAAGACTTTACGTGGCACAAAGCGTCGTTTTCCAGTTGAGGAACTCCTTTGCCTTTTATTGTATTGGCAATTAAAACTTTCGGCCGGCTGTTTTTGGCTTCTTTTAATTTTTTCAAAGATTCCAGTACCACCGATACATCGTGGCCGTCTATTGTTTCAACGTCCCATTTAAAGGCCCTAAACTTTTCTTCAAGCGGCAATAAATCAATAATATTTTTACAATAATCAAGCATGGCTATTTTATTGCTGTCGATAATCAGCACCAAGTTTTCTAATTTATGCTCAGACGCAAACATAACAGCCTCCCAAACCGCGCCTTCATATAATTCCCCATCTCCCATCAAAACAAAAACCGTTGAATCGGAATTCTTATTTCTTAAAGCGATCGCTGATCCAGAGGCCACTCCTAATCCATGCCCCAACGCGCCGTTAATAGTTTCATAGCCTGGGATTGTTGTATCGGGAATGCCTCCCAAAAAAGATCCTTCGTGGCAAACTTTTTCTAATTCGCTCTTATCAAAAAAACCCAGGTCCGCCAGTATCGGATACAAAGATATAGAGCCGTGGCCTTTGCTGATTATAAATCTGTCCCTTTCCTCCCATCGGGGATTTTTAGCGTCAAATTTTAAAACTCCTCCATAATACAAGGCCACAAAAATTTCAACGTCTGACAAAGACGAAGCGAGGCGGGTTTCCGGAGCAATTTTATGGATATTTAACGTCTCTTTTCTGACCCACAAGGCTTTTTCTTTTAAAGATTCCGGTGAAAAATTAGTCATAAATATTACTATAAATTATCATGATTACTCAAATAATCAAAATTAAAGATTACCGTAATTGTCCACAAACCACTTATAGGCCTCTTTCAACCCATCCTCAAAACTAATTTGGTGTTTCCATCCAAGGGATTGTAAACGGCTATTGTCTAACATTCTTACCGGCGTTCCGTCGGGCTTACTCGAATCCCATTCGATATATCCTTCAAAACCGACTATTTTTTTAATCATTTCGGCTAATTCTTTTATGGAAATATCAGTGCCAATTCCAATGTTAATTATCTCTGACTCGTTATAATTATTCATCAAAAACACGCAAGCATCGGCCAAATCATCAACATAAAGAAACTCTCTTCTAGGAGCGCCGGTTCCCCATAATAGAACCTTTTCCGAATTACTAACCTTCGCCTCGTAAAATTTTCTTATTAATGCCGGCAGAACATGGGAATTATTTAAATCAAAATTATCATTAGGACCGTATAAATTAGTCGGCATTACAGAAATAAAATTAGTGCCGTATTGCTTATTATAACTTTGGCACATTTTAATGCCAGCGATTTTAGCAATTGCGTAAGCATCATTAGTCGGCTCCAAATATCCAGAAAGCAGATATTCCTCCTTTATCGGCTGAGGACAATTTTTTGGATAAACACAGGCAGATCCTAAAAATAAAAGTTTTTTCACTCCGCTCAAATAACAATTATGTATAATATTGTTTTGAATGGTTAAATTCTCATATATAAAATCAGCGGAATAAGTATTATTAGCCAAAATTCCACCTACTTTGGCCGCTGCGTCAAAAACATATTCCGGTTTTTCTTCTTTAAAAAAATCAGCCACTTTACTAACGTCAAGTAAATTAAGCTCTTCACGGGTTTTAAACACTAAATTAGTATAACCCTGGCTTTCCAGCTTTCTTAAAATCGCGGATCCAACTAATCCTTTATGGCCGGCAATATAAATTTTAGAGTTCTTTTCCATTTTGTATATAAAAATAGGTAAAATCTACTCCAAAATACCGTCCAGATTGACGTCATAGAGGATTTCGTCTTGGACTAAACGGTAAGAAATGATTTCGTTTGGCAAAAACCAATGATTAACTTCCATTTCCGCTTCTTCAACCGAACCGGAAGCGTGAACCAAATTCCTTATTGACCTGTTGTCGCTATCAGCCATTTCATAAGAATCCAAGACATAATCTCCTCTGATAGTTCCCACATCCGAAGACAACGGCTCGGTTCCGCCAACTAATTTTCTGACTATTTTTACCGCGTGCGCGCCTTCCCAAACTATTGCAATCAAAGGCCCAGAAGACATAAATTTCACTAGTCCGTCTAAAACCGGCTGAGAAATTTCAATTGGATCTTCTGATGGCGGGCTTTGGCCTTTTTCCTTATAGCTTTTTATTGTTTTTTCTCCCACATTTTTTCGCCACTGGGAATCAAGTGTGTAGTGTTTTTCAATATGATCGCCGCTTGCCACCATCATCTTCATTGCCACTAATTTCAATCCGATCCGCTCAAATCGCTGTATTATTTCTCCAATTAGTGTTCTCTGAACAGCGTCGGGCTTAATTAGAACTAATGTACGCTCCTTCTTGTTCATAGTTTTATAAATTTTAAATTAAAAATTATTTTTTATGTTTTTCTATTTTAAGACCCAATTCTTTAAGTTGTTTCTCCTCAACTTCCGAAGGCGCTTCCCCCGTCAGTATAAGCTAACGCTTAACTACGAGACTGCTCTTTATTAATAAGCTGTTCTTTGTTTTTTATTTTTATACCTAATTCATCTAACTGTTGTTTGTCTACTACTGATGGCGCTTGCATCATTAAATCCCTGCCGTCGCCGGTTTTTGGAAACGCCATTACTTCTCTGATATTTGGTTCGTTGAATAAAATAGCAAATATTCTGTCTAGGCCTAAAGCAATTCCGCCGTGGGGCGGAGCGCCGTATTTAAACGCTTCCAGCATATGGCCGAAATTAGCTTGAATTTTTTCTATCGGATAACCCAAAATTTCAAAAACTTTTTCCAATGCCTCGGACTTATGATTTCTAATGCTTCCGCCGCCAATTTCAAATCCATTTAAAACCACGTCATATTGCGTAGTTAAAATGTCGCCAATATTTTTTTTATTCATCAAATCATCCATATGCTCAGGAATTGGAGCGGAAAAAGGATTATGAGTAAAAGTCCAGCCAGTCGGACCACTATGCGACCCTTCGACAAGCTCAGGGCGAGCTTCATTGTTATCAACAACTCGCTCGAAAAACGGGAAATCAACTACCCAGCAAAATGCCAGTTCGTTTGGGTCATTTTTATCCTTTCTCAAATCAGGGCGGTCGGTTCCGTAATTATCAACGGCTTCTTTATAAGAAAACCGCGGGAATGGAATTTGCTGGACTTTTTTATCCGGATAAAGATTTTTTACCGTCTCAATAAGCATTGATTCAATAACCTCCATCACGTCTTCTCTTTTAACAAAACTCATTTCCAAATCAAGCTGAGTAAACTCCGGCTGGCGGTCTCCGCGCGAATCTTCGTCTCTAAAACATTTGGCAACTTGAAAATACCTTTCAAAAGCTGAGACCATTAACAGCTGTTTATATTGCTGGGGCGACTGTGGCAAAGCGTAAAACTTGCCCGGCTGAAGCCGTGACGGTACCAGATAATCCCTTGCTCCTTCCGGAGTTGATTTGCTGATAACCGGAGTTTCAATTTCCACAAAATCTTTTTTAACCAAAAAATCCCTGAAAAAATTGATTATTTTCGCCCGATTTTTTAAATTTGAATTTAGCCGCGGCCTTCTTAAATCAAGGTAACGGTATTTCATTCTCACATCTTCGCCGATATCGCGTCCGTCGGAATAAACATCTATGGGCAAATTTTCCGCTTCGTTTAAAATTTCTAAAGACTCAACTTGCACCTCCAAAAGACCGGTTTCCATTTCCGGATTTTCCATTCCTTTTGGCCTTTTTGCAATTTTACCTGAAACTTTTATAACCCACTCGGAGCGAAGCTTGTTCGCTAATTCATAAACCTCTTTATTGCTGGGCACAAAAACAAGTTGGGCCAATCCGCTTCTATCTCTTAAATCTATAAAAATTATTTTGCCGTGGTCTCGGCGAACCGCGACCCAACCCATTAATTCAATTATTTCGCCTTCTTTATTTAAAATTTCTTTAACTAATGTACGCATACCCCGTAGTAGTAGAAAATTATTTATTGTTTTTCATCGCTTCAATATTTTGTTTTACCTTAGTATCGTTAGGCCAATAAGTCAAAATTTCTTCCCCTATTTTTTCAGCCGCCTGAAAGTCTCCTTTGTCTTGATACGTCTGCATTAAACCATACAAAAATTGCGGCCTTCGTGGAGAATAAACCAGACCCTCTTTGTAATATTCAATTGCTTTATTTAAATAATTTTGATCGTTAAAACGCTCGCCGATTGTTAAATAAAACTGTCCCACGGTCATAAAATTTTGCGAGAAATTTCCGCCGTGACCAGACTTAACGATGGGATCAAAATATTTCATATTAAATTTAAGAAGTTCTTCGGCAATTTCACGCGGCAAATTCTGCTGTCCGCTTAAAATCCCCAGAGTCGCACTCCCCAACTGTTTCACGCTTTCGTCTTGCCCAACAGGAGAATAAAAATCCAAAACCGATGAAAAAATTTTTTCAAAACCATCAACGGTTACGCCATTTTGAATATTTCCCATCGTGCCAATCAATAACTGTGATTTTTTGAAAGGTAAATACGCTCCATAATAGACAAAAACAATTACCAGCACAGAAACAAACCCTGCCAAAGCCTTTTTAATCAACGGGTCAAGCACCGTCTTTTTAACATCTTTTTCGTTTTGTAATTTTTGTTCCCTAAAAATAAAATTAGCCAGCGCTAAAAATAGAAAAAGATTTATGTAAATAGGAGTTACATCAAAAATAAAAGCTCCCTGCGCAAGATAAGCGAGCGGCAAAGAAAAAAATATTGCATTCGTAGCCGTTATGTTAAAATCCGAATTTAAAAACTTATTTTTACTTGTTTCTTTTGCCGCTTGGTGTCCTTCCTTAGAAGAAACTAAATGTTTTTTATATTTAAAAAATCCCAAATAAAAAACTATAAATACCGACAGATAACTCAAAAAGCCTAGGATTCCCGTTTCGGCAAGATAATCAAAGAAAACGCTATGCGCCCTATCAAACCATGTCTCCGACCTGGAAGCGTCTGGATTAAAATGCCGGGTATCAAAATATTTATCAAAAACCGCCGGGAAATTTTCCGCCCCCCAACCAAATACAGGTCTGTCACGCCAGCCTTTTATTGCCGCCCCCCAAGTCCACAACCTGGTTTGAGCGGTATCTTCTTTTAAAGAAATACTAAACAAACGGCTGCCTGGAATTTTCTTGACAAAATTCGAATCATTGAAATAAAAGAGTAGTCCCCCTATTAGCGCCAAAAAAATTAAAGCTCCGGAACTCCATGTTCGCCATTTTCCTTTTAAAGATAGGATCAAATAAACCACAAAGAAAAACACCCCGGCTATCAACCCAAGAAAAGCGCCTCTGGTCTGCGACCACCAGAAAAAGAAAAGATAAAAAACAACCAGCGGCAAAATAAAATATTTAGTCTTTCGTGAATTAGAAGTGAATAACAGATAAAAAGCGTAAAAAATTATAAAAAGCAAAAGCGGCGCTAAATAAGCCGGGTTGCCTAAACTGCCCGCAAACCGGTTTAAATTGAAACTTAATGGTCCGCCCATATAACCGTCAAAGGTGGTTAGCCAACCGCTTTCAATAAGCTTACCTGAAGCGTCTTTTGGCCCGATTATGCTACCTCTTTCGTCAAATTGCATACCGACATATTTTAATCCTGCGGCAACGCCGTATAAGATAACTAAAACAGCCACCACCATAAAAATCTTTAAAAGAAGCCTCCAATCTTTTTCATTTGTAAAAAGAAACGTTAAAAGCAAGAAAAATATATAAAAGAAAAAGAGCTGGACACCTCCTTCTCCTCTTTCAAAATTAGACCAAAAAGAAAAAGACGGATTAATCCCCAAAAATCCCGCCAGCAAAAAAATAAAAACAAAAATCGAGACCGCTATAACTAGCGGTGATTTTAATTTTTCCAAAAGTTTTTTTCCTCCGCTATAGCCCGAATAAGACCCGAACCCCACCCCCAGAGCAAAGAAAATCAGAGACAAACCGATCGTTATCCTAAAAAATACATACTTGCCGACTATAAAAGGAAACAGCGTTGATGAAGAAACGATTATCAAGCAAAACGGCGCCACGTAAAGCAATATTTTTGATATACTAAAAAAATAATTTTTCATTTTATTCGATGCAAATTAATACGGATTTTATACAATTTTAATAATATGAATAAATCGTTTAATAGTCAACGCGCGCATACAATTATCCGCATAAATCCGTTTAATCCGTATTAATCCGTGAACTAAAATCCCCCTTTCGGGGGATTTTAGTTTCCGCAATTTTTATTGCGTTGCCTTCTTTAACTCCTGAAGTTGCGCCAAAAGTTTTGTTATCTTGGCTTCAATCTCTTGAATCAAAGTTCTTAATTGCTGAATTAATTGCGCTTTAGAAGATGCCTGCTCTGGCAATTGCGGAACATTCGCGCTTGAACCGGCTAAAAGTTGGTTAATTTTCGCCCGAGTCGCCGGCCCGACATCGCCATATCCAAGATTGCCGGATTTTGCGATTCCATATTTTTCCTGAAATCTTTGAACAGCTCTTCTTGTGGCAGTGCCGAAGTATCCGCTTATTATTCCTTCAGGATAAACATCGCTGTCTTTTGCTAAAAATTCCTGCAGAGATTTTACCTCATTGTCGGTTATTCCCTGCATCAATCTCAATGTAAGTTTTTTAATTAACCCTGTTGGCAATGAAGTTTGCGCTACGCCGGTTAGCTGCGAAATTGTACTGGTAACAGACGTTGCCGATGAAGTGGCAGTAATAGAAGGAGTAAAACCTCCTCCGCCGCCGGAAGACAGAATTGATATCGGAAGGCCGCTGCCAGCAACAGCCGCTGGAGCAGCAGGCGTAGCGGAAACCGCGTCCGTCGTTGCCGCTGATTCGTTGTCATTGCTATCCAAAGCTGAAACTTTATAGGAATAAGCCGTGCCGTTTGTTAATCCGGTATCCGTGTAGCTCGTTACCGTTGTCTGGCCTAAATACGGATAATCCGAACCGCTTAGACGATACACATCATACTTGGTTGCGCCGGTTGAAGCGGTCCATGAAAGAGCAACTTGGCCATTACCAGCCGTAGCCGATAAACTTGTAGGCGTTGCGGGCGCAGTTGAAGTAGTGGAAATTATTGGCGCAAAAGTTGAAAAGTGGCTTGTTGTCCCTTTTAAGGTTAGGGATGTGAGCGTATCCCAAGTTGCGCCGGTTGGAGCAACTACTGGTGTTGTTGAAATTTCAGTCCAGTTGTCCGCTGTTGTATCCCAATAACCGATTACGATTTTATTCGCGTCAACCAAACTAGTAATACCCGCGCTAACTAATTCCGCCTTAGTCAGCACAATTTCCATATCAACATTCTGGGACAAATTAGTAATTTGTTGTCCTTGGTTAGCGCCGCTTGAATAAGACGCTTCGATTTTTTTGCCTTTAGTTCCGAAAACTTTAACGTTGTTTTTATCGGGCACATCCATTGTATTTTGCACTGTTACCTGCGTCTGAGTTGTGTCCGATCCTAAAGCGCCCTGAGGAATATTTAATTTTACGTCATCAGTTTGAACAACTCCTCCTTGAGTCGGAGTAAACGACTGCGATGTCTGTTTAGCATCAAAACTTACGGCCTGCAGATTAACTGTTAAGCCCGCAGACGGAGCGGTTACGCTGATTGGATTAGCTGTGTTATACCCGTCGGCAATGGCTTGGACTTTCCACAAACCGCTTCCCACATTTAGAGTAAAGCTGCCGTCTCCTTCTGACATTGCTCCTGCCCAACCCGTACTTCCAGTTTGTTCAGCCCAAACTCTGGCGCCTTCTATTGCCGTGCCATTATATTTAACATACCCGGTAATGCTTTGAGAATTTTGAGTTAGAGACAAAGACAAACCAGCGGTGGTTGTGCTTATTGATTGATTAGCCAATCTTGTCCCTAAAAACCCGGGCTTTCCAACTCCTATATCGTAATTCCCTCCCCTTAATTTCATTGAAAAAGTTCCGTCATTGGCAACTCTCGAGCCCCCGCCTCCAGCCGGACTAGCTGCCCAGACAAAGGCGTCTGTTGAACTGCCGGAAACCGTTCCTGAAACAACGTAAAAGTCAGTTGCGCTCAAATCTATAATTATAGAAGTGCTGGCGGTGATTGCCGTTGTAGTTGGAGTGATTGGTCCGAAACCGGGAATTCCTCCTTCAATGGTGTAGGTAGTTGAACCCGAAAAAGGAATTTGAATGCTGTAAGCGTCGTAATCGGAGCCGACACTGGAAGTGGTATTAGTGAATCCTCCTCCTAAAGTACTGTGCGCGCCGATAAATACATTGCTGAACGTATTTTTTGGCTTCAGGCGAATTTCCAAAGTTGCGGTATTAACCGCGACGGTTACTGTTGTGCTGGCAGTCACCGCATTACCGCTATTTAACTGCCCTTTATAAATTTCTCCCTGACCCATAACAGCGGCGTGAAGATAAAGATTAGTAAGGCCTGTTGTTGTTTTGAACGTAAAAGCGCCAGCGCTATCGGTTTTAGCCCAACCCATTCCTGGGCCGAATTCTCCTTGTGTAACCCAAGTATCAACCTGAGAAACACCGGAACCGTTTTTTGAAACCGTGCCGGAAATCGTAATAAAATTAGCGCTGCTTAAAGTAAAGTTAACCGTCGGGCTAGTGGAATTAGTTACCACAACATTTGTTTGTTCCGACAGCTGTCCGTATTCCTTACTGAATCCGCCGACACGATAATTAGAACAAGGTGAAACATACATCTTGTAATAGCCTTGAGAATCGGTAAACGCGCTCCCTCCGCCAGGGCCTCCTGAACACCAGGCATTCAAATCCACGTTGGCAATCGCGTTCCCGGAACCGTCTTTAACGTAGCCGGAAATACTGCTCGTTGGCGGTTCTAATTTAATCGTTATCACCGGCGTGCTCGCGTCAAGCGCAAAAGCGCTACTGCTAACAACCACTATTTCTTTTTCAACTGACCCAGGCATACCAGGCCCGCCAACGCCTATTTTATAAGTCCCTTGGCTTGCGTAAAGCGAAAAGTATCCGGTGCTGTTAGGCATAGTCGCGCTGCCTTTTCCGTTTGCGATTGGCTGGTAAGCTGTTACCCACATCTCGTTATATTTACTTGCTGAAAGCGCGCTGCCGGCTCCATCAACAATTCTGCCGTAAATTTTTCTGTCAGCCGCGGTAAAAGTAAGGTTAGAGGTAATCGTTGTGGTGGAATCGGTTATTTCAAACATCTGCCCGCTCGGTTCAATCAACGGCGAAGTGCTTGTCGTTGATTGAGAAGGCGGCAAATGCGCCTCAACTCTATAAAATCCATTGCTCGGCAAAGCAACGGCATAAGCCACCTGACAAGTGCTGGTTGTGCTGAAAAATGACGGCATCACGCCTCCTGGTCCCATTTGCGTATTTGTTCCTTGAGGCATTGCAAACACCGCGATAGTTTTATTTCGTCCGTCAGCGTCGCAACTTGCTTTTGTTGTTATTGTGCCGGAAACTTTTCTGGTCGTCGCGCCTTGCAAAGTCAAAACTAGCGGACTGGAAGATGAAGTTCCTGATTGAATATTTGCGCCGGGAGCCGGCAAGCGAGCGCCAGTGGGGTCGTATGCCCAAACCATTCCCATACCCGCAATATTATCTATTGTGTAAACTCCGGTGCTTGTGCTGAAAGTTATTCCCGAGCTCGCGGCTGTATAAACTTGAGGCCCGCTCATCCCGGCGATAACCAAACTCACATTGCCGCTGGAAGTAACCGTAGAAGTACTCACTCCGGCTAAAAGATCAACCCGAACATTAAGAGGTCCGGAAATATCAAAAAAAGTATTTTGGTTCATATCCGACATCATTCCATCAGAAGTAACTATAGTGATCGGTCCGCCTTGGGCGCCAACAGGAACCGTAGCCGTGATTGAAGTAGCGCCCCAAGCAGTTGTGGAGGCGGGAATCGGCTGAAGCGGCCCAGTACTTGGGTCAAAACCTCCGGAAAACATCACCGTTCCAGTGTCAGTCCCAAAATTAGTTCCGGCAATTGTTACGGTATCCCCTACGGCCCCTGAAGTCGGAGAAACCGAACTGATTGTCGGAAGCAGTGCCGTAGAAACAGTGATACTGCTATTGGAATAAGAGAGAGGAAGATTGTTTGTATCAGTAACTCCCGAAATTGCCAAGCTTATAATCGCCCCTCCGGTTAAACTTAAGTTTTTAATAGTTACGCTATTGCCCATAAATTCTATAAACGAACTCCCATAACCGCCGCAACTCAAAGCAGAACCGTTCAAAGTATAATTTGCGCAATTCGTGGCTAAATCTCCACGCAAATTTTTACTGGCGTTAATTACTATTTTATTAGTAAACGCGTTAACAGACGTAACTGTCGGCGGAGTCGAAGTAGAATTCGGAATAAATTGGACAAAACTACTCGTGGCATTGCCGGCCGCGTCGCTCATCGCCAGCCACAAAGAAGAATAAAACGTGCTCCCGATGCTAAAATTAGCAGTCCCGCTAGCGCTAACTCCGCCCGTAGCTATTGGCGCGGAACTCGTTGAAGTTGTGTAAACAGAAAGAAGTCCTTGTTCGCCAAGACCACCCGAACCGGTATCGGCCAAATAATAATTTCCACTGGAATACGTAAGCGTTGCCTTAGTTGAATCAGGAATTTGCGAATGCGTATCAGCTACTACTTGAGCCGTAGTGGTGGCGCCAATTGTGGGAGAGTTAGCAGATGTAACAACACTGCTTGTGCCTGCCGCGATATTTACCGTAACGCCCTGGCGGACAGAAGTAGTGGCTTCAGGATAACCATTGTCAGTCCATGCGTTTGAAGTTCTTAAAACCACAAAAAATGTTCCGGTTGCCGGCGTGGTTGTGGCGGCCGCGATGTTTATCCTTGTTGTGGTGGCTATATTAACGCTTGAAGTCGCTAACAAAACATCGGCTGGGTCAAATTGGAAATCAGAATTCGCGTCTTTATATACGCCTACCCAGTCAAAACTGGACGAAGCAACCGCGGTGCTTGTCGCGCTCGTTGACGTAGAAATCAAAACCGTCGTGCTTGATAAGGTCTCGCCAGCGGTAATGGATAATTCAAGTCGTAAAACAGGAATCATTGATCCTGCTTTTACCGTGCTTGTCGCGCTGACCAGCGCCGTTGAAGTGCCGGTTACCGCGGCCTGCGCGTTATTTAATAAACCGACCGTAAAAAAACTGGCGACTAAAAAAATCGCCCCGACAAAAAAGAATTTTCTAAACATTTTTTTAAAAACCGCGAACTGAAAATTATTTGCTTATAATTTTACAGATCTACGACTCTTTATTATAAAAAACAAGACCTTTTTTATTTTAAAAAAACAAAAATTGGGAGATAGTTTCTCTTAGTTTAATTATACAATATTTAAGGAAATGGAAATTGTGGATAACTATTTAGATACGGACAATCTGCATTGGTCCGTGAATTCAAAAACCCCCTCTCGGGGGTTTTTGAATTGGTCGGTTATGCGCTACCGACAAACTCCAATCAGTTATTCAGGTTAGTTCAAGAAACTACTGGCTTGTCCGTTGATTGGCGTCGCAATTGACGGATCTATCGATGAAATATCGTTAACTCCATCATTCCAAGTAGCGGTCGATACCACAATCTGGTAAGACCTCGTAATTGGAGTAGTGGCATTTGATGCCAAGCTAGTTGCAGACCCTAAGTCGGCTTTCACGATCAAGTACAAGCTCTGTCCGGCAGGAACTGTCCAACCGGTTGTGCTATTCAACACAACTGACGTAGCAGTAGTAGATGACAATGTCGTAGAAGCGAGCAATGTCGACTGCCTATCGCTGCCATAAAGGCTGATAGTGACGATAGTCGAAGATTGCTGTAATGATCCTACCTGTTTCATTGTCACCGTCTTAATGATTGTGTCGTATCCAGCGCCAGCAGCAAAAGTAAACTGTCCAACAACTGAACCGTCCGCAAGACCGGCGGCTGCCGTAAATGTCGGGCCAGAAGCCACGCCCAAGGTAGTCCTATAAAGCGTTACTGCCTGGCTGTCATAAGCAGCTGACGAAGTTGTGGAAGTAGAAAGAGCGATGCTGGTTGTGGTAGCTCCAGAAGCGTTGTTGTAAGTAAACTGCGCCAATCTAAAGTTATGAGCAGCGCCTGAAGAAGCGGCTGCCGCAAAACCTACAGTATCGGCAACCACGCTCAATGACTTGTAAGAGCTGGCCGGTACAACAAATCCTGTCAACGGGAAGCTGATTGCGCTACCAGCGCTTTCAGTACCATTAGACAATAAAGTTGCGCCGTCGTACAACTTGAAATTAGTCCAAGACCTATCCGTTGAAGTAGTGGTTGTTGCCGCGCTCTTCATATCGTTTATAGCGACATTAGTCAAAGCGCCGTCTCCACTGCTATTGGCGGTAAATCTGAACTTAGCCACTGTAATACCATTTACTCCCATTCCGACAAACGCGGCATTCGGAGTAGCGGAATCAATAGCTCCGGTCACAGTACCACCCGTTGTTATGCTGACCGTTTGGCCAGCCACACCGGTAATACTAACTGCGTTTCCAACATTATTGGTCGCGTTAACGCTAGCCAAAGTAACCAACGAACCGCTGTTCGTGGTTGCGCTGTTAGAAATGTTTGAGTAAACATCAACAATCGCAATCGCGCCCGGCGCGATTGAAACAGCCGAGCCAGTATTGAAGGTGTAAGACGTATTGCTGGCAACAGTCGGTTGAGTATTGCCTGCTTGAACGCCGTTAACCTTAACCGTCAAAGCTGTCATCCAGTCGGAAAGCGTTCCGCTGGCAGTAGATGTTACGGTAACTCCTGTTAAACTAACACTGTTAACTTGACCCGCGGTCAAATTAAACGACGCGATTCTTGCCTGGCTTGCTCCAGCTGTAACTATCGGCGTACCCAAAGCATAGTTCAAAGACGATGCTAATTGAGTAGTGGAAAGCAACACCGACAAAGGATACCCGCTAACCGCTGAAACCGTAACTGTCGCGTAGCTGGTGTAGCTTTGCGCGGTACCGCTGGCAATAGCTACTGTCATTGTTCCAGTCGCGCTAGAACCGACATCAGCGTAAACATTCAATGTTCTGGTTTGATTAGCAGAAATAATGTAATTCAAGCTGCCTGAGCCAATCGCAAATGTAGTGGCTCCGGTAGTTTGGGTTGTCCCAAGCTGAACGCCCTGATCATCAACAACTCTTACGTTGCTGTAGTTATTGGCGCCGGCGCTCATTGTCATGTTCAACTGGTTTATCTTTACGCTGTCTCCGGAAGCCAATAAATCTAACTTGGCCAACACTTGGTTGGTGTTTCCAGCAACAACATTGGAAGCCGGCGAAGCAGCATTTCTGCTCATAACCAACCCTCCATTGTTAATGGTTGCGGTGTAGAAACTTATCGGCCAAGTGGCATACGTAGCTCCTATTCCTACGCTGTAAGTCGCGTCAGTAGCAGTAATATCAGCTGATTGCTGAAGTGAAAACGCGAAAGTTCTGTTAACTCCGCCAGTTATATCAACATAAACCTGCAAAACAACAGTTTGCCCTGACGACAAAGACAACGGAGCGCTTGACAAATCAAATGTCAAAACATTGTCAGAGCCAAGCTGGGCAATAGCATTGCCAACTTGAGTTCCTGCTTGCATCAATTTGATGTTTTGCAAGTAGCTCGGAGTAACGCTTCCGACATTAAGTAATCGCAAACTATTAACTTTAACCGGTTGATTGCCGACCTGTACCGTAAACTGGGCAGCCAAATAATTGGTCTGTCCGGCATTTACAGTAACAGCGCCTGTGCTGACCGCGGAAATCGTTAAAGTAGCGAGGTTGGTAACGCTTACCAAAGCAAACTGACTGCCGCTTACCGGGAGATTACCCGAAACAGCGCCTGTTCCGCTAAGAGTTACGTCAGCCGCAGCCGCGACGCCAAACGACATCACGTGGCTGGCGCTTGAAGTAGCGGTGGTCGCGTCCAAAGAAACAGTAATGGTCTTGGTTGTACCGGCAGGAACAATAAAGAGGCCATTAGCATTGTTAAAGTTAACTTTGCCAAGAGAAGTTCCCAAATTGGAAGCCAATCTGGTAACGCCGTCGTAAAGATACATATTGTTTATGTCCGCATCTTGCGACAAGCCGCTTCTTGTTATTTTTAAACCGGTAACCGTAACCGCAGCTGATCCGGCAGAGAAGTTAAGTTTCAAAACCGGAGTATTTACAGCGCCGATAGCCAAATTGGCTGACGCTGGATTATCAGAAGCTAAACTAACAGCAACCGCTCCAGTGACTGGAGTGGTGCCTGTGCCCGTTCCAGTGCCTGTGCCTGTTCCAGTTCCAGTGCCGGTTCCGGTTGAAGCCAAAGAGTTAATATAACTCCTTGTTATCGGACCGAAGTAACCGACAGCCGGAGAAATTGCGTTCGCTGCCTGATATTTCGCCACAGCGGCTTTGGTCCTGGATCCGAAATAAGTAGTTTCGTTTCCAACTGAACCAGCTCCGCTGGCGGAAACTGTAAATCCTTGAGCATTCAAGAATTGCTGAAGGGACTTAACATCTTCTCCAGTTGACCCCACAGTGAGGCTGCGGGTAAAGGAATAAGATGTCGTGCCCTGTACTTGCCCCAATTGCGCTTTTGCCGCGTTAAGCTGAGCCATAAGCGCTGCGATTTGGGCTTCCAAATCCGTAGTGCTAGTCTGAGCAAAAGCAACCGGCGCCATCATATAGACAACGGTTGTTACGGAAACTGCAATGGACGCAAGTTTTCGTCCTATATTCATTTTTATGTTTTCGTTTTATGCCCGTTTTAAAAATAAAAGCTAAAAATAAAAATTTTATTTTAAAAAGGGTTTTTTGTTTTTAATCTAAATTAATTTTCAGAAAAGCTATTGCCTTTCAATCGACCCACTGTCTGACCGTGTGAGGTTAGGCGGCAGTCTGACAAAACAATAACTCTGGTAGCTTGTTAATGAGGATTTATTAAAATAATTATAAAAAATCCTCGCGTGAGCGAGGCATCCATGCCGACTATGTCGGCAACCAAAATAACTTAAAAACTAAAATACTTAACGCTTCTTAATTTTACGTTTTTTAGTATTTTAGTATTTTCGTATTTTCGTAGCGCTTATAAAGCGCTGTGGTCTAGCCTCACTCTAAACCCCCTTTTCTTAATTCAATTATAAATCACTCCCAAATCTTGTCAATCTTACTTAACGGTCTTGACGGCTTTGATAGAGATAACGACATAAAATCATTGTTGTTTCAGCTCCCAAAGAAATATACTTGTCGTTGGTTGTGGGTTGTAAATTGTTAGTTATTTAGCCACATAATAACTGCCCGGACCAGTACTTCCGATTCTAGAAACCAAGCCCTGATCGCAAAGTCGCAAAAGATAAAATCTAACAGTTCTTTCGCTTATATCAGGAAAAGAGGCTAATAATTCTTTAGTGGTTGTTTTACCTAATTCTTGTACTTTTTTAAATAAACGATTTTGCCGATCTTCGTCGTCCTGAGGTTGCCGAAAGATTGCCGAACTCTTTTCGCTCTTGTCCTGAGCTTGCCGAAGGATTGCCGAACTCCTCTCATCTTGCCGAACTATTGCCGAACTACTTGTGGTGAGCTTTGCCGAACTAACTTGTCCTGAGTTTATCGAAGGATTATTTATATCAAATAAAGGCGCTGGAACTTTTGCAAAAATTCTGTCTATTGCCGAACTTTTTTCTTTCTCTTGCCGAATTGCCGAATTCCATTGCCGAACTGCTTCTTTTAAATTATCTATTTCCCTAAAAAGTATAAAAGCGTTAATTTTGCCGATCTCTTCCACTACTTCTGCCAAACGAATAAGTTGTTCCAATTTTTCCAAGTTATCCACAACTCCAAGATTGGCAATAATATCCACAGAGGCGTTTTCCAGCTCAATTTTAAGCTTTGGCTGTTTTATAATATTGGCGCACCTAAAAACCGCCCAAGCAATCTCGAAAGACCTATTTTTAATAAATTCCACATCCCCTGTGATCATAGCCATTATTTAACAGGCAAATAATACTATGTCAATCCCTTTGTCGAACTTTTGACAAATTAAACAAAAACAATAGAATTAGATATTAAAATGCCCGGGTGGCGGAATTGGCAGACGCGCAGGACTCAAAATCCTGTAATCGCAAGGTTGTGTGGGTTCAACTCCCACCCCGGGCACAAAAAAAGGGAAGGCTTTCGCCTCCCCATTGACCGAATAGTTACCTCCGCCGCGCCGCATCCTTACGCTATCGCTTCCGCGCGAATAACTCGAAAATCCTTCGTTACAATCCCTTGAGGAGCGCACGCGAAGCAACCGTTAATCTCAAGAATCTCCATATTGCTTTTCATCTCTTCGGTTTTTTTCCATTCCGGAGTGCCTGGCTCACACAAAACGCTAAGCGTTTCGCCATCACGGATTTTTCGGCTGCGACACTTCTTGCATTCAATCAGCCACGGCTTTGCCATAGCCCACCTCCCCTTTGCGCCAAAGCGCAAAGAAATAAAGTGATATTTTACCTCACGTCTTAATCCATATGAAATTTTATAAGAACAAAAAAACGGGCTCAAAACCCGCCTTCTTTTGACTTAGGGTGCGTTTTCTTGCTGAAAACAACCGTTCTTCCTAATCCATTCTTAAATTCTCTCAAATTATCTTCCATTTAATCGAATTTAACTTTTATTTTTTTGGTTTTTGCCTTATTCAGTTTTGGCAAAACCACTTTTAATATTCCATTTTTTATAGAAGCGTTGGCCTTATCCGAATCAACTTCCTGAGGCAAAATAACGATTCTGGCGAATCTGCCCCAATAGCATTCTTGATAAAGATAGTCGTCTTTTTTTATTTTTTCGTTCTTTTCCCTTGTTCCTTTTATTGTAACCGATTCCGGCGAAATTTCAATGTCTAATTCGTCGGCTTCAACGCCGGCAATAGCCGATTCCACAACTATAGAAGTGGGGGTTTGATAAACATCTATAGCCAATTGTCCTTCGGGTTCTTCAAAAATATCCGCCGGCGAACTTTCTTCGTCGTCGGCAACAACCAATTTTATTTCTTCTTCCTCATCGGTAGCGCCTTGAGCTAATTTTTCAAAAAATTTTTTGGTGTTTTCATTCATACGCTTACGCTAATTGGTATTGCATTGTTATTTATATTATCACACTTTTTTCAATTTTTCAAAGTCGTAAAATACAAAAAAAGACACAAATACTAAAATAATAATTGAGTACACAAGCCCGTCGGCTTTTAAAAAGATTATTAAATAATTAAATACAAAGTGCAGTAAAACAGCCGCCGCTAAACCTATTAAAATATAAAAAAAAGCGTGTTTTTTAATAATTCCTCTTGCCCAATAATAACCGACTATCGCCGAACTAAAAGCGTGAAGCAGGGTTGCCCCCAAAAACCTAAAAATCATCAGATCAAAGCTCGCCAAGCCCCCCGCTCTTAAAGCCAAGGCGACATTTTCTACCGTAGCCAAACCCAGGGCGCCGGTTACCATATAAACCATTGCGTCAACCGGCTCGTCAAAATATTTGCTCCTAAAAATAGTGAGGTAAACAAAAATAAATTTAAAAACCTCTTCAATGGCGACAAAAGTTACGACGTAGATTGGGCTTTGCCCAAAAATTCCATTTCCTAAAAAATAACCCTTCAAATAATTTTGCAAAATAACCGCCAACAAAGCCGCTAAAAATCCGGTGAAAAAAACAAAAAAAATAGTTTTTTTCGGCTCCGGATGCTCGTCTTCTTTAAGAAAGAAAATTAGCCAGGCTAACCCCGGAACCAATCCCAAAAAAACAGGAAGTAAAATTGTCATACTTCAAACCAGCCCTTAATAATATTTTCCTTCATTATTTCTTCCATTTTTTCCAGTCCGAAATATTCGGAAAATATCTTATTCCACATTGATTCCTGATGATGATAAAGATATTTGGTTAGTGCTCTTTGCTGGACCAAAGACATTGAAGAATCTATCAAGTTAAAGCTGACCAGCACATCTATCCCCGCGTCGCTTTTGAAATAATCACCGACCCAGTTCAAGTCCTGCCAAAAATAAAGGTCTGATTCCAAATGATCGATATTTCTTCCGGCGCGTATAAGCAGTCGCTCCGCTTTGTCCCAATGAAGCGCTTCCGGATTAATATGCGGCGCAAACAAACGCCAATCATTTTCATCGTCTTTAGCCAGATACCTTTGTATAACCAGCCACAGGGATTTTTCCGATTCCGTTATTTGCTTATCAACAACATCGCCTCTTAAAAGCGAAATGATATTTTTGGGAAAATCAGCATTAACGCTAAATCGTTTGAAAAGATCGCTGTAAAAAGAAATCTCATTAAAATAGTGGAGTAAAAGCCCGAAATTTCTTAAAACCTCTCCGGATATTTCCAGCGCTATCGGAATCACGTAAATTACGCCCAATTCTTTCAAATGGCTTACATTATGATATTTTTTCTTTATAAAACTCTCTGCCAAACGCGCCCATTTTTCCGGCAGAGCTTTGGTCATAATTTCCCGCTCCTCGAAATCCTCCGCTTTCAAGCCTTCGTATTGTTTAAAAAATACTTCATTAAGCCAGTCCCCGCCTTCCACAAACCTTAAACTTGGAAATATTTCAAAAACATCTTCCTTGCTTATAAGTTCATTAACATCTCTATAGCCCAATAAATTAATCAATTTTTTAGGCGGCTCTTTAAGTAAAAATTCGATGGCTTTTTCTTTTTTTAAAAAAAACCCTTTTGGCCTGCCAGCTGACTCTTTGGCCACCTCCAGCACTCTTTCCCAATCTTTGGAAACAGTAGCTTTGGGATCCCCAAGCGCTTTAGACAAGCTATCGTTGTCACGCTCTATTTTTTTTATGAGCGCGTTATAAATATCTTTGGCAAATTTAACATCCTTTAACCCCAACGTTTCCAAACGATTCCTGATGGCGGTGCCGTTTTCCTCGACAATTTTTTCCATAATATTTTTCTTTCCGGTCGAAACGGAAAGTTTTTCTTCAAGAGCTTTAATAACGTCTTTGTCGGTCCTTAAAATTTTTGCTATTTTTTCGTAAGGGTACATGCCAATTGATAGTATCGCGAAGTCTTTAGACGAAGCATATATCGCGCCGAAGGCGCAAGTATCTATAAATATCAACGAGGATACTTGTAGATAAAAATGGATATTTGCTCGCTAACGCTCGCGATATTAATTGTATTATTTACTCGTGTTCGCTTTTAATTCTTCCTTCCAACGTTCTTAATTCCGAAAGTGCCTCGCGCGCTTGGTCTTTGTTCGGCGAAGCGCCATGCCACAAATAATTTTTTTCCATAAAGCTGACTCCCTTGCCGGCGATTGTATGCGCGATAACCACCGTCGGCTTTTCATAAATTGCCTTAGCTTCATAAAGCGCGGCCACCGACTCGGAAATATTATGGCCGTCAATTTCCAAAACATGCCAATTAAACGCCTCGTATTTGTCCCTAAGCGAATCAAGCGGCATAACTTCTTCCGTAAATCCGTCTATTTGAATATTATTGCGGTCAATTATAGCTGTTAAATTGCTAAGCCGGTTTTTTCCGGCAAACATTATCGCTTCCCAGGTATTTCCTTCATTATGCTCTCCGTCTGACATTAAACAAAAAATCCGGTTTTTCTTCTTGTCCAGCTTAGATGCCAAAGCCATGCCAATCGCCTGCGAAAGCCCTGAACCCAGCGGCCCGGACGTCGTTTCAATTCCGGCTATAGAACCGCGATGCGGATGCCCCTGCAATCGACTGCCAATTTTCCTCAAAGTTTTTAATTCTTCTAATTTAAAATATCCGGCATGAGCCAAGGTCGCGTATAAAACCGGGCAAATATGGCCGTTAGATAAAACCACTCGGTCTCTTTCGGGCCAATTCGGTTTTTTAGGGTTATGATTTAAAACGTGAAAATAGAGAGCGACAAAAACATCAGCCATGCCCAAAGAACCGGCGCTATGTCCGCTTTTTGCCTCAAGAAGCATTTTAACAATGTCTTGCCTGATTTCATTGGCTTTTTCTTCCAGAAACTTTAATTTTTTCTCGTGCAATATTTCCATATTTTTAACGGTTTATAGACGGAATCGAAGGGTCTCTTAATAAAATTTTTTCTTTGGCTCTTCCGGGGATAATCAAATTAGGCACCAAAAAAATTATCATGGCGCCGATTATTGAAAGAAAGCCGACCAAAAGAAAAACGAATGGAAACCCAAAAAAATTTGCCAAAACGCCGCTTAACATCGACGCCACAAATGCGGCCAGCCCGACAACCGTGCTGTCCAAAGTCCAATCAAAAGAAAATCTTTTTTGATCCAAATGGCGGGAAAAAATTCCATACCACGACGGCACATACAAAGCCATTGCCACGGCATAAACCGCCTGAACCAAAAAAACATGCCACAACTTTGTTGAAATAGAAAAAGTGAAAGCCGCCGCCGCCCCTAAAAGAAGAGACAAAACCAGAGCATAAAATTCGTCTTTTTCGCCTTCGGTTTTATCAAGATAATTAGCTATAGGAATTTGAATAGTAGACTTAACCAGCCAATAAGTCGCGGCGATTAACCCAACGCTTATAAGCGTTGCGCCGGCGATTTTTTCTATCACAAAAATCGAAAAAATAGGACTGATTAAACTCCAGCCGCCAAGAAAAAACAAATCGGATAACACGAAAAATTTAACCACTCTGTTAATCGATATATTAAAATTTATTTTCATAATAACTGCCCTTAACCATTATAAAATATAATTGGCTTTTCTCAAACTTTTTAAATCAATCGAGAATAGATAAAAAATTCGGTTTATTTCTTTATCTTGAACAAACACTAACGCTAAAAACAAATCAAACGGCTCGACTTGAATCCGTTGATTATCAAAAACCTGTAAAAATGCCTTTTTTGCCAAAAACTCGGCTTTACCAATTAAATCTTTGGGGTTTAGAGCATCGTCCGCTTCGCCCCGTACTACAACTCTGTTGTAGTACGGGGCTTCGTCAATTTTCAAAGACAGCTCCTGACGGGAAATCCCCATTTTATCTAAAACCAGCTTTGTTTTATTTTCTTGAATCAAAATATCCAATAAATTCAAATAGAAATTTCCTCCAATAATTTTTGTTTTATAAAAAGCCCTTTCCAGTAATTCCAACGATTTTGGCGAAAAGAAATCGCAAACATTAATCCCTTTGGCAATATCTTCGTATTTGATTGTTCTGATTGATTTTCTTGATCTAAACTGGCGAATGGCTTTATATAATAAAAATGGAATTATAAAAATACCCATCCATCTTAATTGTTTTACGTCGGAAAATAAAACTAATACCGTAGCGATTATTAAAAAAATATAAAAAGCGTAGCTGATTATCCTCAAAACACTCCTCGAAAAAGCGGGTAGATTAAAACGCGTTTCTGAAAAAAAGAGGTTGTTTTCGGAAATTTTCATTTGGATAATAAATTATTATTTTAGGTTATAATTCAATTATACCAGCCCAAATCAACCCATCAAAACCCATTAAAACCAATTAAAATAAGCATGGCCAAATCTAAAAACTATTTAATCGGCATTGATGAGGTCGGCCGAGGACCATTAGCCGGACCGGTTACTGTCGCGGCGGTATTGCTGACAGCCAGCTTAAAAACTTATAAACTTAAAAACTTAAAAACTCCTTTAAGAGATTCTAAAAAGTTGAATCCGAAACAAAGGAAAATTTGGTTTTATTTTATCAAAAAACAAAAAATCCCTTATGCCGTGGCGAATGTTTTTCCAAAAACAATCGATAAAATAAACATTTCCAAAGCCGCCAACTTGGCAGCGACAAAAGTGCTAGGCAAACTAATAACCAACAACCGACAACTAACAACTGACAACTTGAAAATTCTGCTGGACGGAGGATTAAAAGTTAACCCAAACCCAAAAACAAAAAAATTTAAAAATTTAAAAACCATTATTAAGGGCGATGAGAAAATTCCCGCCATATCGCTTGCGTCAATTATTGCCAAAGTAAGGCGAGACAAATATATGGAAAAAATGCATAAAAAATTTCCCCAGTACAACTTTAAAAGACACAAAGGCTACGGCACTGAAATTCATTACAAACTCTTAAAAAAGAACGGCGCTTCAAAAATCCATCGTAAAAGTTTTTTGTCTTCTTTAAAAAGCAAATAAAAAGGGGGCGCAGCCTTGTGAGCGCGCCCCCAGGGCCGATCAATCCTTGTGGGACGACCGGACACCACTTGAAGCACAGGGAGAGAGAATATACGGACTAAAATAATGATGGCATACTAATAATAATTGTCAATATTCGTCTTTTTTTAATAAAATCGCTAAAATTTATCTATGAAAAAACCAAAAATTATAGTTATTTTAGGCCCGACTTCCAGCGGTAAATCTGATTTAGCCGTTAAAGTCGCCCGCAAATTCAATGGCGAAATTATCTCTGCCGATTCCCGGCAAGTTTATAAAAACATGGATATTGGATCGGGAAAAATAACCAAAAAAGAAATGCTGGGTATCCCCCACCATCTTCTTGATATCGCCAATCCTGAAAGAACTTTCACAGTCAACCAATACCAAAAACTCGCTAAAAAAGCGCTGGAGAAAATCATAAAAAATGGCAAGCTGCCGATAATCTGCGGCGGTACCGGACTTTATATTGACTCCGTAATTTATGATTATAAATTTCCGAAAGCGCCGCCCAATCAAAAACTTCGCCAAAAACTTGAAAAATTAAAAACTGAAAAACTTTTCGAAAAACTCGAGAAACTTGACCCCCGCCGAGCGAAAAATATAGACAGTTATAATCGCCGCCGGCTTGTCCGGGCATTAGAAATCATAGCCTTCACAAAAAAACCGGTACCCCTTCTTACTATCCGATCAGATAGCAAGAAATCAAAGTTCCAAATATTAAAAATAGGCACAAAAAAAACACCAGAGGAACTAAAAAATAAAATTAAAAAAAGATTGTTCAAACGCTTAAAAACCGGAATAATCGCCGAAGTTAAAGATCTTCATAAAAGCGGGCTGAGTTGGAAAAAATTGGACGACCTAGGCCTGGAATACCGATTTATTTCGCGCTATTTACGCAGGCTTATTTCGCGCCAGGAAATGATTGAGTTAATTCTCAGAGAATCTTATAAGTACGCCAAGCGCCAGATGACTTGGTTTTCCGCCAAAGGCGGATCTCCGCCTAAGGCGGATGCGCCTTTGGAGCACGCCTCGGGAGGAAAAAAAGACAAAAATATTTACTGGCTTGATCCCGATAATAAAAACGATTTTAAAAAAATATTCGCGCTTTGCCAAAATTTCCTCAATTTATAGCTTGTTTTTAAATAGCTCCTTTAAAATTTGCGGATTGCCTCTGCCTTTTAATTTTTTCATCGCCTGACCGATTAAAAACTGCAAAGTCGCCTCGCCCTTCTTTTTATAATCCTCTGTCGCTTTCGGATTCTCACTTATCACTTCTTCTATGGTTTTTACTAATTCTCCTTCATCGGAAATCTGGCTCATTTCTTTGTCTTTTATAATGCTTCGCGGATCAAGACCGTTTATATACATTTCCTTCAACAAATCCTTGGCTATACGGCTGGAAATTTCTCCAGATGAAATCATTACGACAAAATCGGCGAAATTCTCCGGAGTTATTTTTAAACTTCTGATATCCCCGCTTTCGGCTTTTAAAAGTCCCTGCAAATCGCTGGAAAAATAATTAAAAACCAACCGAATCTTTTCTTCTCTTTTTTCCTGTCCGTTATCCGCTAAAAGCTCCGAAACGGTTTTCTCAAAAAACTCCGCGAGTTCTTTATCTCCGATTAAAAATTCAATTTGTTCTGCTTTTAAAGCATATTCTTTGGCAAGACGCTCTCTTTTTTGCTGCGGTAATTCACTAAGCGACCGCCTTATAAAATCCAAATCTATAAAATCCGGATTTGAAAAATCCAAAGGCGGCAAATCGGGTTCCGGAAAATAGCGATAATCATGCGCTTCTTCTTTGGATCTTTGGGGAAATGTTTCTTTTTTAAATTCATTCCAACCTCGCGTTTCCTGGGAAACTCTTTTCCCGCTTTCTAAAACTTCTTCCTGCCTTTTTATTTCGAAATCAATCGCTTCCTCGACTGCTCTAAAAGAATTCAAATTTTTAATCTCCACTTTTGTCCCCAACTCTTTGTCCTTGCTTATTGAAATATTTGCCTCAACTCTCATCTGCCCTTTTTCCATATCAGCATCGGAAATGTCCAAATATCTTAAAATAATTTGCGATTCTTTAGCAAAATCAGTCGCGTCTTTTCCGTTTTCAATATCCGGCTCGGTTACTAATTCCATTAATGGCACTCCGGCGCGATTGAAATCGACTAGCGAAGAATCGTTTTTTTCAGAATGAATCAACCGCGCGGTATCTTCTTCCAAATGGATTCTTGTTAAATTTACTTTTTTGCCGCCAATCGCTAAAAACCCGCCGACGCAAAGCGGTTCGTCATATTGGGAAATCTGATAGCCTTTGGGTAAATCAGGATAGAAATAATTCTTCCTGTCGAATTTTGATTTTAAAGGAATATAAGAATTCAGCGCCATTCCTAATTGCAAAACTTTTTTGACCGCTTCTTTATTTATAACAGGAAGCGTGCCTGGATGGCCAACACAAATCGGGCAAATATTTATGTTTGGGTTTTTTTCTAAAGGATCGTTAACGCATCCGCAAAACATCTTGCTTTTAGTCTTGAGTTCTACATGAATTTCGAGGCCGATTGTTGATTTATAACTCATTGCTTGTATTCTCAAAATATCACAATTTATCAATCAAAAAAAGCGGCCAGAGGCCGCTTTTTACAAAGATTTATTTCTCCACCTCTATCCCCATACTCCTAGCAGTGCCTTCCACTATTTTCATCGCCGCCTCAACGTCGTTAGCGTTTAAATCCACCATTTTCTTTTCGGCGATTTCTTTTATTTGCGCCTTAGAAACACTCCCGACTTTTTTCTTTAGCGGATCGCCGGAACCTTTTTCAATCCCAGCTGCTTTTCGAAGCAAATCCGAAGCTGGCGGAGTTTTTAATTTAAACTCAAATGTCCTATCTTCGTAAACAGTTATTTCTGCCGGAATAATACTTCCTGTCATTTCTTTAGTTGCTTCGTTAAATTGCTGGCAGAAGCTTGCAATATTAACGCCATGCGGCCCAAGCGCGGTTCCTACCGGCGGCGCTGGATTTGCCGCTCCGGCCGGAAGTTGTAATTTTAAAATTGTTTTTATCGATTTAGCCATATATTTATATTTTCTGAACTTGCAATGAATCCAATTCGACCGCCGTTTCTCTTCCGAATATCGGCACCATAACTTTTAATTTTCCCTGTTCTTCATCAATCGAACTAATTTTTCCCTCGTAATCTTTAAACGGACCGTCGACAATTCTGACCAATTCACCCATCTGATATTCAATTTTGAATTTTTTCTTTTCTTCACCTCTCATCCTTTCCAAAAGAAAATCCACTTCGGATTTGGACAAAGGAATCGGCTTTGTGGAGTCAGCGCCGACAAACCCGGTCACTCTCGGCGTGTTCCTGACAACATACCAGGAATCTTCGCTCATCACCATATCCACTAAAACATAGCCTGGATAAATTTTTTCCTCCGTTTCCCTTCTTTTGCCGTTTTTTATTTTTATTTTTTTTTCTTTGGGAACGATAATGCTGAAAATTTTATCCTGCATATCGAGCGATTCCACTCTTTGCTTTAAATACCTCGCCACCGCGTCTTCGTATCCGGAATAAGTATGGATGGCGTACCAATGTCTTTCACCCTTAAATTCGCCTTTTTTATCTTTTTCTTTTTCCATAATTGTTGAAATTTTAGAGCTCATCTGTAGCGAATAAAATTTCACTACAATTATGAGAACCCCGCACCTTTTGTAGCACGGATTTATTATTGTGTCTAATCTGAGCCGTAGGCGACTTCGTCTTTATATTTTGTATTCGCATAATCTTTGCACCAAAAGGTGCGGGGTAAGGTTTTGTATCTAAATTTTGTTAGTCTGCTGACTTCAAAATTTAGACAAAGCCCTTATATTTTTAAAACAAAAACTTTAATTAAATATCCGAAAATGCCGTCTAAAGCTCCCAAAAAAACCATAATAATTATGGAAAATACAATAACTGCAAGCGTCAAATTAATCGACTCCTTGCGAGTGGGCCAATTAACGCGCTTGAGCTCTATCCAAGATTCCTGAAGATAATTTTTTAAACGACTGAGCATTGTGTATTATAAATATGACAAAACGAATTATATGTCAAGGTTTTTAACGGTACTTGCCATCCTTTGAATAAATTGTTTCCTAGGCTCAACAGAATCGCTCATCAAAACGGAAAATAATCTGTCCGCTTCTTCCGCGTCATCAATAGTTATAACTTTTAAAGTCCTTCTTTCGGGGTCCATAGTTGTTTCCCAAAGTTGTTCAGGATTCATTTCTCCCAAACCTTTATATCTTTGTATATTAACATTGGTTTGCTCCTTTTTGCTGAGAGATATCATTTCTTTAACAATTTTATCTTTCTGCGCGTCATTATAGGCGTAACGAACCTCTTTTCCCAGTTGCATCCTATACAAAGGCGGCTGAGCAATAAAAAGGTGTCCGTTTTCCGCAACCGGCAAAAAATGCCTGTAAAACAGCGTCAACAAAAGAGTTCTAATGTGATTGCCATCGCTATCCGCATCGGTCATTATAACTACTTTATGATAACGCAATCGGCTTAAATCAAAATTGTCGGCAATAGCCGTGCCCAAAGCAATAACCAAAGATTTTATTTCGTTATTAAGCAGCATCTTATCGATTCTTGATTTTTCAACGTTTAAAATTTTTCCTCTTAACGGCAAAATCGCTTGGAATCTTCTGTTTCTTGCTTGCTTGGCGCTTCCGCCCGCGCTGTCTCCCTCAACAATAAACAATTCCGATTCTGTTGCGTCACGCGAAGAACAATCGGCTAATTTTCCAGGCAAGCTCATTCCTTCCAAAGCGCCCTTTCGAAGAACCGTATCTTTAGCGGCCTTGGCGGCTTTTCTTGCTTTTTGAGCCAGCAAACATTTTTCGACAATCACTCTGGCGTCACTGGAATATTTTTCTAAATATTCTTTTAGAAATTCGCCTATCACCGATTCCACGGCTGTTCGCGCTTCAGGATTTCCAAGCCGCGCCTTTGTCTGACCTTCAAATTGCGGCTCTTTTAATTTTATAGAAACTATTGCCGTGAGTCCCTCTCTTACATCGTCGCCGGTTAAATTTTCTTCCGAATCTTTCAGATAATTATTACTTCTTGCGTAATCGTTTAAAACGCGCGTTAGGGCGGATCGAAACCCAGTCAAGTGCATTCCGCCGTCAGGAGTATAAATATTGTTTGCGAAACTAAGTTCTCTTACATCGGATTCTTCGTTATAAACAAAGGCTGTTTCCACTTCGATATTATCGCTATCTTTCTTAACATAAAATATTTTCTGCTGGTTTGTTTCTTTGCCTCGGTTCAAATGGTCGATAAAATCCAAAAGACCGCCGTCAAATTGAAAAGAATAATAAAAAGGAACATCTTCCCGCTCATCAATTATTTCTATTTTCACGCCTTTGGTCAAAAACGCCTGCTGGCGCAAATGATCAATCATCGTTTTGCGATTAAAAGAAATTTTTTGGAAAATTTCCGTGTCTGCTTCAAAAATTACTTTGGTTCCGTTCGCGGCGCACTTGCTTCCTTTTTTAACCGAGAATTTCGGCTTGCCTCTTTCGTATTCCTGATAATAAAGGCTGCCGTTGCGGCAAACTTCCACCCTCATCCATATTGAAAGAGCGTTAACCACCGAAACACCGACTCCGTGAAGGCCGCCGGAAACTTTATAAGATTCGCCCCCGAATTTTCCGCCGGCGTGTAAAGTGCACATTACGGTTTCCAAAGCTGATTTTTTTGTCTGCGAATGAATATCAACGGGAATTCCTCGACCGTCATCGGTAACCGCAACTCTGTCGTTTTTCAAAAGCTCCACTCTGACTGTTTTGGCATGGCCGGCCATCGCCTCGTCAATAGAGTTATCTACTACCTCCCAGATTAAGTGATGAAGGCCGTCAACGCCGGTTGAACCAATATACATTCCAGGCCTTTTTCTGACCGGCTCAAGACCCTCCAAAACATAAATATCCTTAGCTTCATAAGAAGCTCCGTTATTAGAGTTTTTGTCGTTTTTTAATTCTTTTTTAGACATTTTTGATTTTTTTAATAAAAACAGGCCCAAAACCGTATTTTAAAGGCCCGATTAACGCCAAATAATACATTAATAATAACAATAAATTAAGGTTTTAGCAACTTATTTTTTGAGAAATTTTGCCGGTTTTATATGGCTTTTAAACCACCAAATCAATGCCAAAACCATTAAACCTAAAATAATATAATCAAATTTTCTAAAATAAATAGACAAAACTTCCCAATTTTTTCCGGAAACAAAACCCAAGTAGGTTAATAATGCCGACCACAAAAAAGAACCTCCAAAAGTTAAAAATGAAAAACGCCACAAAGATTTCACTTTAATCACTCCCAACGGAAAAGAAATAAACGTTCTAACTACCGGCAAAAGTCGGGGTATAAAAATCGCCAAATCTCCAAACTGGTCAAGCCACTTTTGAGCCCTTTCAACTTCGATCGATACCTTATTATTATCCCGATAAAAAATTCCTTTTCTTACTAAATAACCTAGCCAATAGGAAAAAAGAGATCCAATTAAATTCCCAAACGCTCCCACTAAAACAACTGCCCAAAAATAAAAAATTCCCGCCGAAGCTAAAAATCCGGAAAAAGGCATGATGATTTCCGAAGGAATCGGAATATTAGCCGATTCCAAAGCCATCAAAAAGAAAATTCCGAAATAACCAGTAGCTTCAATTACGTGCAAAATAAATCCGGAAATTATCGAAAGAATTCCGGCTATCATTTAAATTTTAAGCATCTTAGCCGCTTCATCAGGATCAACCACCGTTATTTCTATTCCCGTACCGAGTTCGAATCCGGCTGAAACGCTAATTTGAGGCACGACCTCAATATGCCAGTGGTAGTGGCCGTGCTTTTGTTTATCAACATGCGGAGCCGTATGAATGAAAAAATTATAATCAGGATCTTTAAGCTTGGTTTCAATTCCTTTAAGAACTTTCTGTAAAACGTCAGTAACCGCTTCCATGTCTTTTTTTTCCGTTTCTTCGAAAAAAGGCAGGTGCTTTTTAGGAAAAATTCTCACTTCAAACGGCTCTCTTGAAACAAAGGGCGTAAAAGCAATTGCGCCGGCGTTTTCATAAACAACTCGCGCCTTCTTTTTATTTTCCCATTCAATCATGACACAATGGACGCATTTTTTATTCACGAAAAAATACGAATCCGAACCCTTCAAAGATCTTCCGATGTCCGGTGGAATAATTGGAAGCGATATTATTTGGTAATGCGGATGATAAACCGAGGCGCCGGCCTTCGGCCCCCAATTATGAAAAATAGAGGTATAAGCCATACAATTATCTTTACCAATAATTAAATACCGATCCTTAAAAGCCGTAAAAACCAAATTAGCCGTATTTTTCTCTAAATTCGCGAAATTTTTATCATGATCGCGCGTAATAACAATATCGTGATAACCCACTCCCTCGACTATCGAATAAGGTCCTTTTTTGAATTCTTTAGCGCAAACATTTTTATGTTTCAGCGCCGGATATTTGTTTTCCAAAATTTGAACCTGCCATTTTTTCAAATCGCCTTGATAACCTGGAAATTCCTTATCTATAAAACTATTCTTTTTATCGTTTGCGTAAATAAGAACCGGCGGATTATTCCCGCTTTTTTGAGGATCCTCAAAAGGGCAGCCCTCAATAGGCACCCTTACTCGCTCTTCTTTTTTTAAAAATTGCTCCGGCTTTTTTGACCGCGCGGGGGCAATCGCCACCCAGTCACCAGAAACAATGTCTTGCCTTAATTCAGAATCCATAATTTAACCTACAACCCGCCTCCTACAACTTACAACAATACGAATTTTTGTTGTCGGTTGTTTTTTTTAGTTGTTAGTTATTTTAATCTATTTTCATAATACCATTTTAAGACGTCCTTTGCTATCGGAATCGTGTTTAAACTCCCCTCCCTGGCGTCTTCCACCAAAATCAAAATCGCTATTTTAGAAGTATCGAATGACTGATCAGCGGGCGCAAAACCTACAAAAAAAGCATTAACTTTGGTGTTTTGTTCAATTTGGGCGCTTCCTGTTTTAGCAGCCACTTTTACAGGCAAATCAGAAAGTAAATTGGAGGTTCCGTAACTTTTTTCCACCCCATCAATCATGCCTTTTTTAACTTCTTTTATTGAATTTAAAAGGTCTGTGTTGTCAGCGATTATTTTCGGGCTGTTTTCTTTTATTAAATCCCCCTTTTCGTCAGTTATTTTTTTTACGACGAATGGTTGAAAAATTTTCCCGCCATTGGCAATAGAACTTATATAATTAATAAGTTCCAGGGGCGTTATCATTAAATCTCCCTGGCCGATACTTACATTATAAGTATCTCCAAGACGCCAAATAGTTCCAGTTCGTTTTTCTTTTTCAACCGGATCAGGTAAAAATCCCTTTTTTTCTCCGGGCAAATCAATGCCGGTTTTTTGATCCAACATAAATTTTTGCCAATAATCTTTTAATCGTTTTACCCCCAAACCGCCGATATCTTGATATCCGCCTCCAGCCGCATAAAAATAAATATTGCTCGATTTCGCAAGAGCAGAATATACATTAACTAAACCGTTTGGCCGCCAATCTAAAAACCTTGACGGCTTATCGGGAAAATAAGGATTGGGAATTTCTATATAACCTTTTGAGAAAACCGTAGTTGCCGGAGTAACCACTCTCTCATTTAAAGCCGCAACCGCAACCAAAGGTTTTATTGTAGACCCCGGATTATAAACGCCGGAAACAATCCGATTAAAAAGAGGCTGGTCCAAATCGCTAAATATCCCGCTGCTTAAATGATTATTATCAAAAGTAGGGATACTGACTAGAGCTAAAACTTCTCCAGTTTGAGGGTTTATAGCCACCCCCGCGCCTCGCGTCCTACCGATACTGGAAAGCCCTTGTTTAAACCGATTAAAAAAATAATTTTGGAAATCGCTGTCAATTGTCAAATAAAAATTATCTCCGCTTGTCGAATCAACCACGAACTTTTCTTCTATAATTTTATTTTTAGAATTTTTATATTTGACTATTTTCCCCGCTTGACCTCTTAAATAATTGTCGTAATAAAATTCCAGCCCGTCTTTGCCTATGGAATCGTTAATTAAAAGCTTTTCGTCATTCTTTAAATCCTTTTTATCCACCGCGCCAATATAGCCGAGAATATGGGAAAAAATTCCTCCGTCCGGATATTGCCTTTTAAAATCGTTCTCTACTCTAAAAACGTTTGAATCAAAAACTTTTATCTTTGCCACCTCTTCAATGGTTAAATCGCGGGCGATTATAAGCAATCTTTGCTTTTCCAAATCGGTTTCCAAAAGCGATTTTTCAATATCGTCAAAATTGATTCCTAAAATATCGGAAACTTTTCCTATTTCTGCTTTTTGTTCATCCTTATTTTTTAAAAATAACGCCGGGATATCCAAAACAACCCTGAAAGAAGGCATGTTTGTTACAAGCGTTTTATTATAACGGTCGAAAAATATTCCTCTTGAAGCGGCAAGAGTCGTGATATCGCTGATATTGTCTTGAGCCCGGTTTTTATATAAATCTCCCTTTCCTATTCCTAAAGAAAAAATTTGCGCCGTACTTATCAAAACTATAAGTCCAGCAAAAAAAACAACCAGATTAAAGGCTTTTTTGGAAAGAGGCATTTCCAATTCTCCAAAATCCTTTTTAAAATCGTCTAAAATAGCTTCTTCCAAAAAAATATTGGGCTTCTTCATTGCTTCGCTTTAAAATTCTTGGCATTTAGGGCAAAAATGAGCCGACCTGCCTGCCATTTTAACCCGCTTTATTAATGTTTGGCAACGAGGGCACGGCTTTCCCTCTTTTCGATAAACAAGCCGAACATTGCTATACGCTCCTGCTTTACCCGAAGTATCTCGAAAATCGCTTATTGAAGTACCCCTAAGCCTTAACGCCTTCTTTAATACTCGCCTTATCGCCAAATATAAATTATTCGCTTCTTTTTTCGTTAATTTATTAGCTGGCTTGAACGGATGTATTTTTGCCAAAAAAAGCGCTTCATCGGAATAAATATTGCCTATGCCGGAAATTATTTCTTGATTCATTAACGCTTGCTTTATTTTTCCGCGAATATGTTCGATAATATCTTTAAATTTTTTAAAAGACAATTTTTTGTCTAGCGCGTCCGGACCCAATTTTTTCAGTTCCGGCAAATTTTCTATTTTCTCTTTATCGCCCAACAAAACTTTTGCGAATTTCCTCAAATCAGATAAAGCCATCTGCCATCCGTTGTCAAAATAAAAAATAAGATGGATATAACCGTTAACTTTTTCCTGAAGCAATCCTTTTTCCAAACTAACCACCTCGTATTTAAATTTTGAAATTTTTTGCGTCCGCCATTTTCCCACCAAAAGATGTCCGGTCATTTTTTGGTGAATCAATAACAAATAACCGCGGCTTAAATAAATTAAAATATTTTTCCCCGCTCTTTTTATTTTTTCTACCCCGAGTCCTTTTATTTCTTTTTCAAATACTTTTGGCTTCGGGTTTTTTATTGTTTTGGGCCAATCAAACCAAACAGCCGTTATTTTTCGGCCTATAATTTTTTTATTTAAATCATCAACAATTGTTTGGACTTCCGGAAGCTCGGGCATGCCAATTTAGTACTCCTCCATTATCTGCGCGGCTTTAGAAGGAATCAAGCTCTTGTCAGTGGGTAAAGTTATATAAAAAGTACTCCCTCGATTTATTTCCGATTCAACCCAAATTTCCCCGCCATGCGCTTTTACAATATTTTTAGTGATATAAAGGCCCAGTCCTATTCCTTCAGTTACCGACTTAACCGCGTTTTCCGCCCGGAAAAATTTAGTAAACAATCTCTGAGAGTCTTTTGATGGAATCCCTATTCCCGTATCCTTGATAGTTATTTGCGCAAACGGCTGGTTGTCAAGTTTAGTTAACGCAACCGTTACTTGCCCATTTTCAACATTATATTTTATGGCGTTTGTTATCAGATTAGAAAGCACTATCGAAAGCTTATGCTTATCGGCCGCTACTTTTATTTCTTTATCTTTAGGTTTTTGAAAAAACAATTTAATGCTTGTTTGTTTTGCTAAATCAATAAATTCTTCTAAAACTTCGTTTACAAAAGAAATCAAATCAATTTCTTCAAATCGATAATCAAATTTCCCTTCCTCTATTTTAGCGACATCTAATAAATCATTAACGTTCTCAATCGCTATTTTAGTTGCCGCAAGGCCGGATTTTGCAATTTCCATTTGCTCTTTTGACAAATCTTCTTTGCTAAGAGTTTCCCACCCCCAAAGCATACCGGTTAACGGAGTCCTCAATTGATGCGCCGCGATTTCTATAAATTCGCTTTTTGATCTTAAAATCCCCAGCTCTCTGGTTCTATCTCTTATTACTTTCACAAAACCCAATAAATTCCCTTCGGAATCAATAATTTTACTGGTCGCAACTCTCAAATCGTATCTGGGGTCTTCAAATGAAAAATCGGCGACTTGCAATCCGGTAACATCTTCGGATCTCCGCACGACTAAAGGCGCGAGCGACGGAAATAAAACTTGGCACAAAAAAGAAAATCTCCGATCTTTGGCTTTTTCCGGAGTAAAATACTCTCCGATTATGTCTGTTGCCAAAACGTTAAAGATTTTTTCCGCTGCCTTGTTAAAAATCAATACCTTAAAATTCGGGTCATAAGCGATAACCGCGTCATAAAGATCGGTAATTATATTGCTAAGCTGGGCCTTCTCCACTCTCACCGCCAAATTAACTCGGGCAGATCGAAAACTATAGGCTAAAATTATAATGACGCCCAGTATTAAAAGAGCCGCTAAATCAAAAAATACCCAGCTTTCCGAAAGGTAAAAAAACCCCGCAACCAGAGAAAATAATACAAACACAAAAAATAGCCAGAAAAATCTCATTTCCGGCAAAAATAAATAGCTAAATTTCCTTTTTTTAATTTCTGGCATAATTTTTAACCGCCCGGGCTACAGCGCCAATGAATAAAGGCGGTTGTCATATCTATTTATAAAAAGAAATTTATTTCCATAAAAAGAAATAGAGTTAGCGTCAATTGATTGGTTGTCGCTAAAAGCAACTGTTTCCAATTTGTTACCGTTAAGATCAAGTTGAATAAAATCGTCATTTGAAAACACGGCTCTTTTAAAATAATCGTCGACAAATTTAACTCTGCCGAAAGCGGTTTGATCGTTGGGCACCGCGCAAAAAATATTCGACCGGCCGGCTATAAAACATTTTTGAGGAAAAGTATAAAATCCGAAATCCGCCAGTTTTATCCCATTTCCATCAATTAAAGAAAGTTTTGGTGTATTTGAATTTGTGCTGAATTCAATTCCCAGATCGCCGAATTTGGAGAAAGATAAAATTAAACCGCTTCCAGCCAAAAACTTAGAAATGTTTTTTGTCTTTAAATCAACCGCCCAAATTTCCGTTTCTGCTTCCGTAAACATTTTTGAAACCAACAATACTTTATTAGAACTTATCCATTTAATATCGAGGTCTTCCTGATTTAACGACAAAATTTTTATTTGTTTTTTAGCAAACTCGCTGACTCCTTTTTTTAAATTAGCAATATCGTTTGTAAACAAATCAGAATAACCTTTTAAATTATTTTGAAGATAAGCAATTTTCCCGCCGTCGCTTGAAAAAGAAGCCGCCGTTACCGTGCCGGGCAAAATAAGCCATTTTTTATTCTCCAAATCAAAAACATTCCATTTAGAAATTCCCAGATTGGAAAATTCGGCTGAAACGAATTTCCCATCAGCTGAAAATTCTCCTTTTTTTACATCACCCATTACTTGATCGCTAATCACATCTTCGCTATTTTGATTAGTTTTAAATATTTTGCCGTCCGAACTTAAATAAAAAATATTTTCCAAGGAACTCAAGGAACTATCAGCCCAATAAGCAACCGCAGACTCATTGCTTAACGCTTTCAGCTTTAAAACAGCTTGCGAAGGCAAATTCGAACTAACCGCTCCCGGAGAAACAGCCGGCGTTAAAATTTCTTTTGATTTTTTCCACCCAAAATAAACTCCAACACCGACAGCGGCTATTATAATAACTAATCCTATTATGATTAACGTTTTTTTCATATCATTCTTTCTATGGGCCGACTATGCTTCCAGCGGATGTTACTTTAACATCCCAATGATCACCTCCCTTAGCGTCTTTTTCTCTGGCATAAATTGCTCCAGACGGCGCTCTATACTGGACCGCCCCATCGCTTCTTGTTCCTGCTGGAGTGAAATTACTTTTTATATAGCTGTCAAGAATCGGATTGGGCCGAGCATCGAATTTATAACCGCTGCCGTGATCGTATCCCCCGACAGTATGCCCCCCTTCCGTACCCCCTGTAACAAACACATTGTCGCCTCCAACCGCTTTTCCCAAAGATAAAATTTCCGACATTGTATCAACCTGTATTCCATTTAAACTAACGCAACCAGTTGTCTGTCCTTGCGCGCACGCTGTTTTGGTGCTTATTCCGTATGTTGAAAGTTGCCTTCTGCCCGCGTCCTCGCTATATGTTTCGCCGACTAAATCCGCGAAAGAAGAATAGGTAGTTGAGGTCGGGCTTTTTAAAACAGGCAAATCACCCAACTCTTTCCCTATGGCGCCGACGTCGTTTAATCGCGGGTTAATTGTGTTAAAAATCACAGCCGCGCCAGCCAAAAGAACAATGCCCCAAAGCGTGTCTTTTATCCTTTCGTCAGCTTCTTTTATTAAATTAGGGTTTCCTACCGCCCCCCAAGTTCTTAAAATTCCGGCGTAAACCAAAGATCCAAACGCCACAAGCCCCACCACAGCCATAGCAACGTTATACAAAAATCCAACCGACAATCCTAAATTGTTTCCGGAAGCGACATCGTTATACCCAGGAACGGTTTTGAAATACAATAAGACGCTTGACGAAGCGCCGAGGGCGGATTTGGCAAAGATAAAAATAATTAAAAATAAAAAAAATATACACGCGGTTTTTTTAATCATATTTTTACGAAAAATTATTTCAATTTAAATTGAATTTCTTTATTTGCAAATTCCATTTCATTTAATAAATTTTTAGCGATGACTTTTAAATTAATTTGAGAATTCAAACCCACTTTTGGATCAACGTTAAAATCTAAAATATTCGAACCCTTGTAAATTCCGGTCGCTTGTCCGTTCGCCGTCCACTGAAAAGAAAGGTTGTTTATAATTTTTACATTAAAGAAAAACGGATTTGCCTTAAATATCGCTGTTTTTGAAATATTATTTAACGAAAACGCCGGCGACTCGATAACAACTTCCGGATTAACCACCGGTATTTGAATAATTTTATTAAGAGATTGGCCTTTGTAATCGGGCAAAGCGATTCTTACCTCCGTATTATTGCCCGGATAATCAGTAACTGTAAATAAATATTTTTTTATTCCTAAACCGTCATTTTCATTTTTTACCAAATTGTCATTTATATACCAGCGCACAACGGTATTTGATAAATCGGAAATTTTACCGTTATTTATGAGCTCAAAACTTATGGACACGCGACTGCCTCGGCTCGGCAAAATTTTACCCTCATACCAAGCAGGTACAAAACCGTCAGCCTTCCAGCTGGTCAAAAAATCATAACCGCTCTGCGCGGAAACAAAATTAAACGTAAAAAATTGTCCAGCCAATAAAATTATAAAAAATGACGTTTTTGTATATTTTTTTATCATTTCATTATATGCGTTTGCAATTCCTAATTTCTAATAAAATTTGTGATGTCCAATTCTTAAATTTAAAATTATTCTTCTAATTCATCCGCCGCTTCTCTATTAATCTTTATAATAGAAGCTATAACTCCTCCGGTTTTCCCCGGTAAAAAACTGCCTGATAAAAAATCTATTCCTGCTCCTATCCCAAAGCCCCTCAAGCTTCCAATTCCGCCTTTCATAAATAGCCAAAAACCAAGCACCAACGCAACCGCGATATTTATCATCTCTCCAATAATTATACCAAAACCGGTCAAACTAACCAAAGCTTCTGCTCCATCGCTAAAAGCTGCTATCAACACCATCATTATTCCTTCTGGAAGTGAAATTTTACTCATGATTTATCCTATAACAACGCAAATTCTTTGTTATTAGTTATTTCTCTTTTTCCATTTCCAACAACTCCTCCGGATTGGTTGTGATTAATTTGTCCTCGAAATACGACGGGATAATTCTTATCGCTACGTGCTTTAATCCGACGAAAAATATTCCTTCTCCTACTCCGGCCTGCAAAACCAAATTTTTTTCCGCTTCGGTTAAATAAAATGTCTTTGCCACCGCCTCAACGGCCGAAGGCGACTGCTTCAACAAAAGTTGGAGTGAAGAATTAGTGATAACGGGCTTACCTAAAGGCGAATCCAAAAATTCCTCCACGTTTTGAGTGATTGTCGTAAGACCCAAATAATATTTTCTACACCTTTTAGCCAAAGAATACAGAAACGCCGCGCTATCGGGATATTTCATCATCCACCACGCTTCGTCAATTATTAAAATTCTTTTTTTCATTTCCGAACGAATTACATTCCAAATAAAATTCAAAACGATATACATCGCTATAGGCCTTAATTCTTCTTCTAAATCACGAATAGAAAATATCACTAATCTATTTTTCACATCAACGCTTGTCGGTTTATTAATAAATCCGGCGTAAGTTCCTTTAGTAAAAGTATATAGCCGCATTGACAAATTTTTTCCGCCATCCATATTTTCTAAAACAGTCTGCAAATCTTCCAAAAGCGGGGCTTTGAATTTTGAAAAATCTTTAACTTCGGCGGTAATGCCTCTGGAAGCGTATGTTTCCGTTATGGCCTTATCCAAAACCGCTTCCTCTTCCGGCGTAACGTTTTTAAGCATTAATTTCAAAAGTCCGGTTAAGTTAAGGATATGCGACTTGAAAACATCGCCAGGGTCCTCATCTTTGGGAATAATCGGAATGTCCAGTGGATTTATCGAATCGTTTGAATTTAAAGAAATTTTTAAAACCGTTCCGCCAACCGCGTCGGACAATCTTCGGTATTCGTCTTCCGGATCAATAACCAAAACATCTATACCGAGCATAAGCGACCTGATAATTTCCAATTTTGTCGAATACGATTTTCCCGCCCCGGCTTTGGCAAAAACAACCTGGTTGGCATTTTCCAAAGAAAATCTGTCAAAAATAACCAGCGAATTATTATGCTGATTAACGCCATAAAGAACTCCCTTATCAGAAGTTAAATCCAAAGAAACAAACGGAAAGAAAGAAGACGCAGGCCCTGTATTTAACGGCGTATTAGCGAGTAATTTATCCTGGCAAAGTGGCAAGGTTGAAATAAGGCCGTCAACATGCTGAAAAGTCGCCGGCTTTACGTAAACGAGCTGGCTTTCAAAAAGAGAGTTTATTTTATCCTCAATTCTCGCTAATTCTTCGATAGTCGGCGCATATATTGTTATATAGACACCAACGCTTAAAAGTTTTTCTTGCGCCTGCTGTAAGTTGTTTCTTAGATTTTCAATGTCTTGATACGCTGTTTCAAGCATCGGATCTCTTATTAATCCTTTTTCTTCCCGCTCCGAAAGCTCCGCCTCCAAAGAAGTGACTTTTTTTCTTAATTTCCGAAGAGCCGAAGCCGTATCAATTGGGTGAACAAATATAGAGATGTCGAGCAAATTGGGCATATTAATAATGGAATTAAACCACCCCGCTGACAAATACCTCGGATAATTCAGAATAAAAAGGGTTTTCACGAAAAAATCGCCGATTCTTAAATAGCCGGGATTAACCTCTAGCGCAGCCGGCGCGATAACATTCTTAACGTCTTTTTCCGAAGGCTCGTAAGGTTTTATTATTTTTATTTGTTCCATTTTATTTTCTTATGACGCGCTTGCGATTTTTAAATCTTTTTTCTCAATTGCTTGAGGGTTATATAAATTATAAAAAAGCTCAATTAGTTCTTCGTCATTTAACGGCACCGCTCTCAATCCTATTTGTTCAAGCCCAACTACAACCTGATCGGTTCTTTGATTCAATTGCATAATACGCTCTCCTAAATCCTCTTCTTGTTTTGCTTCGTCTTTTTCTTTTCTGCCGAAAAACGCGAAAAACGGAAGCTTTGAAAGAAAACTTTTTTGGGCTGTTTGGGAAATATCCATTCCGTCATAGGGCACAACCGCAAAAAAGGTTTTTGCCATTATATCGTTTTGTTTCACAAACGAGCGGATAAATTCTATATATTCGGCGATTTGATTTTTCAAAAGCTCGTTCTGCTCTTCAGCCTGCCTTTGAGAAAGCATTTCTAAATAACCTTCTATATTCAACCGGCGGGAATGGATTATTATTTGCACTGAAAAATCCAATGTGTTTAAAAAATTCTGGTAACCGCCGATTATGATATTTTGCTCTTCCTCTGACTTTAATTCAAAATTCGTTCCGCTAACCATCACAACTCGCCGAAGACCTCCGCTTCTTAAAATAATTACTCCGTCCTTTATGTCTTCAATATCTACGAATTGTTGAGTTGAAATTGTTTCTTTTGCTGGCATTTTTTTATTATAACCTTAATACTTAATACTTTCTACCGATTTTAATTATCTGAAATCAACTCTTCTGGCCGCTTCCTTTTCACCGCTTGTTTTTCTAAAAAAACTTACGCGTTCTGCCATTCTGGGTTTTGGAATAAATTTCTCGCGCTTAGGTAGAGGATTTTTTGTCGTCATTAAATCATCCCATAATTTTTTAATCGCTGGGGCAGGGTTGAATAAGCTTCCCAAACTCTCTCGCTGGGCTAAAACTTTTTCAGTTGGAATTATTTTAACTAGCGCTTTTTGCAGCTGGGGAAGTTTCGGAATTTTTATTATTACCTCTTCCGATTCCCGCTTCCATAAATAAAATCTCGGCTTCCATAGAAATCCGACGCTCGCTAAAAAAATCTTAGAAATCGACTGTCCGTTATACTTCGCAAATCCGAAAACCAAAGCTATTGCCACCAAAAGAGCGGTCGCTAAAATCCAGAAAAAAAAATTAAAGACAAAATAGCTAAGCAGGCTTATTCCTCCGGCAAAAACCAGATAAAGAACTTGTTTTAAAGTCAAAGGCCCGGCTATTTTATCCTCTATTTCTATAAATTGGGGAACCTGAAATTGCATAATAATGATACAAATATACTAATTTTACTAATGATACGAATGGGATACGAATTCATTCCTGTTAATCGTATCAATCTTAATAATTCTTTTGGGTTTTAAATATTTGTCCCTAAAGTTTATAAGCACCCCCAACCTTAAATTTAAGGCTTGTAAATAACGTTGAGTTTGATAATAATCTTCTTTAGTTAAAATGCGCTTAGCCTTAAATTCAAGAATAAGTTTATCATCTATTAAAAAATCAACCACATTACCACTGTCACCTAAACGTAATTCTTTTTTGTAAGGAATTTTAATTTCTTTTAATTTACGCTCAAATTCATCAGAATATTGTTTTTCCTTTGCAAACCTCCCCAAATCGTTATGAACAGCAAAACAAATACCAGTAATAACATAAGAAATTTCGGGATAAATTATCTTATTTTTATTATTCGTATTATTAGTATCATTCGTTCTCATTCGTATATTGGTATCAATTTATTATTCAACGATTTTTCTAAGGTCAATAACGTCTTCTTCAACCGGAATGTCTTTTAATTGTAATTCATCCGGCGATTTAGCTGCCGTTTTTTGTTCGGGCTTTTGTTCGATTTTAAACATTTGTTTTCGGGCATCTTCAAAAGCTTTTTTCTCCGCCGCTGCTTTTATGCTTAATCCAAACTCCGGTCTTGGAGCTGAAAAACCAATTTTTGCGCCGTTATCGATCTTTATCGAACTTTGCTCAACTAAAGGAACTTGTATTCTTTTCTCTTCTGTAATTCTTTCCGTTTGGAAAGTTTCCATTTTTTTGTCATTCGTTTCATTAGCATGCATTCGTCCTTCGGTCTGCTCAGGACGACCTCCTCGAGTCTGAGTCTCGGAGTCGAAGACCTGAGCTTGCCGAATGGGTCGTATATTGGTATCGCGTTGTTCTTTTTTCTCTTCCATTTTTACCACTTTAGGCTCGAAACCAATATTAATTTCTTTGCTTTGAGAAAAAACCTGAGACTGAAAAGGCTTTTCTTTTCCAAAAGGAGACATCGGCGTATTTAAATCGCTATAATGAACTACTCTGACATTTGGTTTCTCCATTTGTATCTTGTTTTCCTTTTTCTTTTCCACGTCAGCGCCAAAACTTATTTTTGCCGCCAAATCTGATGATTCTTTTCTTGCCGCCGGCTCTTGTCCGGAAGAAAAAGTAAACACTTCAGCCAAAGATTTTTTATCCGCCGCAAGCGGTGTTAATTCTGTTTCCTTATGTAAAATCATCGGCGCTTCTTCTTCGCCAAGTGATTTTTCCAAAGTTATTCCGCTGACCTTCGGCTCGATTTTTCCGAAAACCGTCGGTTCTTCTTTTTTAATTTCCTGTCTAAATTCCGGTTTTTTCAACACTACCGCTTCTGGAAATATTTCTTTCGACTTTATCTCAATTGTTTCGCTTGAAATTCCAAGAGCTGATTTTGTTTTTAAATCAACAACGTCTTCTTTTGTTGCGGGCTTTAATTCAATTTTAGGCGCTCCCCAAGACAATGCCGATTTTGAAACAACCAACGGACTGTAAATTTTTTTAATTTCGTCTTTTAACGATATGAAAATCTTTTTATCAATCTCTTGATAAATCGAATCAGCTAATTGTTTATTGACCTCCAGATTTTCGGCGATTTCTTTGCTCATATCTTCAATCGCCACAAATCCGGACAAAACCAAAGCGGTTAACTGCTCAATAGTTAAAGTTTTTTCATCATCAAAATAATGAGATTGGCAAATATGCCGGACAGTTCCCATTACGCTCTCTGAATTAAGAGCGTTTTTTAAAATACTCGGCAAGTCATAAACGCGTTTTTGAAATTGTTGTTCGGTGATTAAAAAGTAGTCCATAAAAATTTATTTATTTTCATCTTTTTTTTCTTCTTTTTTAGGTGTCTCATCTTTTCCGACAGCTAACCATTTCATTTCTTTGTGCAATTTCCCATCAGTTAATTGAAGACCCATGTTCTTACAAGGCAAAACCGGCTCTTTAGTTGATTTTACAACCGCACCGCAAACACTACATGTCCATTCACTTGATTTCTTTTTACCAACAAATAATCCACTTCCTTTCTTCATTCCGTCAATAATTGACTTAGAAAGGTTATCGGGCTTGTATTCTTCGGCTCGTTTAAAAGTTTTTCCCGCCTTGCCAACTCTTCCCGCAAACCATTGGCTCACCTTCCCCCCTCCTTTCAAACGCTCTTCCAATCCGGCCGCCTTATCTGACAGACCAGCTCTTCTGAGCGCCCATCCTCCAGTTTTTAAAGGCAGCTTCTTACCCCAAGCCCCAACCCCTTTCATTAATCCTTCAGCTGCTCCAAACGCCGCTTTCGATCCGACTGTTCCCAATTTACTGGACAAAATCAACCCTCCCATCAAAATACCCAGTATCATTACCAATTGAGAAATATAACCCACATCTATAGTAATAGGTTGATTGCTTAAGTTCTTCGGCGCGTATTGGGAAAATACATTTTGATTCGCGTCAGCGTTAATCACATAAATAGTCAGGTATAAAAAGAACAAAACCATCGGCGCGAAAATCAACCAATGAAGCAATTTTTTCCACCACCATTTCCACCATTGCGCGGTTGAGGGAAATATCCACGCCAGCCAAATAACCGGCGAAAGAATCAAAAGAAATGTTAAATAAATGTATCTTATTAAAAGCATTCCTGCCAAGCCCAAAAAAGTAAGCGCGGCTAAAATAGTAAAGAGCGCGATAAATAAAAGAGTGGCTATTCCTTTCAGGGCTGTGCCAAATGGGTTGGCGCTAGGAGTATCGGCAACAAAGGCCTTCGTTTCCTCGTCGCTTTTAAAAATTATTCCCATATCGCCGCTTACTCGGCTACTATCAATAACCTCCGAACTTGACGCAACCGCTGTAGAACTTGTTGTCTGCGGATTTTGTGACTGTACCTGAGCCTTAATCCGGCTAAGCTCCTGGCCCGAAAGCATAAACTGGGGGTTTATCACGGCGGCAAGTTTTGTTGAAAGGCCAACCTGTGAAGTTCCTTGAATTTTTCCTATAAAAAAATTAGTTAGCCCGTCGGAAGCTTCTATAAAAAATCCGGCAATAGCCAAACTGAAATTAACAAGTAACGCCGCCACTATTAATTTCCACAGAGTTTTTTTCATCCCGTAACTTTGTAATCCCACAATGGTGGCGAAAGCGATTACGATAATCGCCAGCACAAATCCCAAATTGGTAAAATTCAAAACTATGCTCCAGCCGGTTTTAATAAACGGATTGTCCAAAAGATGCATATTCACCGCCAAAGCGAAATCCAAAAAAACTCCGCCGATATAAAAAACTACTTGAGCGATAAAACCCAAAACATAAGAAATAACCAGAACAATTCCGGATATTGCCGCGTTTGTAATGCCTCCTATAAGATCTCCCACCAGTCCGGCGTTAGCCCAAAGAGGCATCGCTGACAAAATCGAAGACAACGCAAAAATTTTTTTAAATAACTTTTTTCTCATTTTAATTATCCGCTCGAACTAGCAATACAAACGCTTAGCCGATTTTGCGCGTCTTGCAAATCATTTCTGAATTTATCGGTTTCCGTGTCCGCCGCCGCTCTGTTATCACCGTCATATATTCGCCTTTGCATCTCTTCCGTATTGTACTTTGCCATAAATTCATTTGCTTTTTGCAAAACGCGTGTCAACGCCGCGGTTGTCTTAGCCGCGTTAATCTCCGCAATTAAAGCCTTTGCTTCGTTAGTTTTCGCAGTCAAATCGCTGATTTGATTCTTTAACAATTCAATACTCGATTGAAGAGCGGCGATTTGCGCATCCGATACGGGCGGTTGGCAATTTTTAGTCTTTAAATTATTGAGAATTGCCAATTCCTGATTAGCATAATCAAGCGCCTTACTCTTGGCATTTAAAATATATTGCCACTCGTCATTTATTTTTTTAACAGAACCTAATATCTCTTGTTGCTGTTGTTTCAATTCGGCATCAACCAATCCCGACATTTCCGGCGGGTAATAACTTCCACCTCCACCACCACTTGACGAACCTTTCAAAGCCGAGAGTCCTTCCGTGAAAAGCCGGTTAATAACAGCGTTAACAAGAGCCGACATCCAAGACTGAATATTCGCCGCCCATTCTATATCCGAAGTCATTCCTTTTGCCACAACCGCGCCAACAGTATCACCCGGAGTAACGATTTCTTCTTTTAAACACTTTGCATTAGCCGTCTTCCTATTAACACATCCCTCATAAAGAAGAGTACTAAAACCACCGCTTTCATCATACGATTCATTTTCGCAAGCAACGAGTTCTGACTCGCTAACGTCTTCGTATTTAACGCATTTTTTCTGTCCCAAAAATCCTTTACCCGAAACCGCTTCGTTTGTTGCCGCCGTCACTTTCTTACTGGTTTCGATTTGAATTTGATCTTGAATCATTATCTGCTGTCCATAATAATTGTTTTGCGGCTGCCAAGCTTCGTTATAAGCAATCCATCCGCCTTTTTCAAAATTAGTGTAAAAATCGTTGATATTTTTTACCACATCGTCTAATGTGCAGGAAATCTGGTCTCCAAACCTTTTCACTGGCAACAAACCAACTTTCACTTGCAAACTAAACGGAGAACAAAGCCGAGACGCCCCTACGTCTTTTATAACCTGATCAAAGGCGATATTACCGGCATCTTTTAAAAATCCGTTCCAATCAGTGACGAATTTTGGCTTACCTCCGCCTTGAACCCATTTAACGGTTTGATCCACAACATAATCGATTATTCTTTTCGCAAGAATATCTCTAGCCACTTTACTCATTTTTTCGTATAAAAAGTTATACGCTTCCTTCAAATAACCCCAGGCCTGTATCGCGTATTGAACAACCTGCATAGGCAAAAGCGCGAGAACCGCGTTTGCTTTTTTTTCAGTTTTCAAAAAAAGGCCGGGCAAAGCAAAGATCATTAAAAAGATCAAGAAACCCAATATTGCTTTTGTAATAATTCTATTCATTATCAATGGCGTTAAACTTCTGTTATCCGTTTAAATCTTGCGTTTTTTGAGCGTATTCTTTTTTAATATCGAGCTCTTCTTTTGCTATATCCGGGATTGATTGAAAAAAAATCTGAGCTTTCACAGGGTCATTCTGTAAATTAGCAATGCCTCGATAAATAAGACTGGCTTTTTTTAAAAAAAACAAATACTTCTTGTGTAGATTTTCATAATCGGACGGGGTGGCTATTTTAGAAATTTCGTTATAGATATTTTCGTAAGTACTTGCTATTTTCTCCACATCAGAAGCGTCGCCTTTGTCTACCATTTTCCCCAGAGCTAAATCTGGCCGGCCATACGGACCGCTTAAATTTTTAAAAATAATTTCACTGACTGACTGCACATATTCTGATTTTTTTTCGTTAGAATTATCCCCGCTTACAATAACATCGCCCGCGGGAATAGAAACCGTAAAAATTTTGGAATAATCCAATTTCGACAGAACATCATTAATCATTGTTTGAGTTTGAGGATTTTTAGGATCCAAGGCTCCATTAAAAGGACTTTTACCCGACTGATCTAAAGTTTTCATTTTTTCAAAAATTAACTGCCCCACCATTTCAGTCAAATTTACGTTGCTATGTTGGGAGCTAGCCATCGTTTTATTACTCACTTCCGAATTATCTTTATTATTCCCAGAAGGAATTTCACTTCCATTTGAGGCTACTTTTTCAACCCATTTTATAGGCAATGACTCTGAAGTTTCGGCTCTTTGAAAAAACCCGCTATTATTAGCGCTCTTTCCCGCATCGCCCGAAAACAAAGAAATAGGATTTTTTATAATAAAATAGGACAGCGCCAAGCCAGCGCCTAAAACCAAAACTATTACTGCAAGTTTAAGTCGGCTCATTTAGATATAATTTATTTAATTATAGAGCTTTCACAATCTTAAAACAACGTGGATAAGTGCTTTATTTGCTCAAGAGACAAATTTTGCGGCCTATCCTGTGGGTTTATGCCAAACATCTGAAATTTTCCAATGATTTCTTCTTTTTTTAATTGAATTTTCTTATTCGTATAATTAGTATGCATTAGTATATTAGCATCGCGAAGATTATTTATTATCGTCTTTCTCGGCTGTTTAAATAAAACTTTTACAAATTTGTAGTATTTTTCCGCTTCTTCTGTTGTAAATTGTTGGCCTGCCCCGTAGGAAGCTTGCTTTCCTTCGGGGTTGTAAGTTGTTAGTCGGATTATCGCGCTGTCAACTTTTGGTATCGGCCTAAAATCATTTTTTGAAATATATTCTATTATTTTTGGTTCAGTCCAAAATTGCGTGATTGCCGCCAACAAATTCATTTGAGGTGGTTTTGCGCAAATTCTTTGCGCCACTTCTTTTTGAATTGTTAAAACTATCAGTAACGGTTTATTTTCCAGTTCTGATAAAATCCTTAGCAAACTACCGGTTATATAATAAGGAATATTGCCTGTCAGCTTATAGTTATTAGTTGTTAGTTTAGAGTTATAAGTTAAATCCGTAAGGATTTTCAGCGCATCGCCCTCAATAATTTCAATATTATTGTTGTCTTTGAATTTTTCCCTCAAGCCATTCGCTAGTATTTTATCTTTCTCAATAGCAATTATTCTATTTTCTAATTTATTATTTCTAATTTCTGTTGTTAGCTCTCCGTGTCCCGGCCCAATTTCAACAACAACATCTCCTTTTTTTAATTCCAAGGCCTCAACAATTTTCTGTATTTTGTTTTTATTAACTAAAAAATGCTGACCTAATTTTCTTGACATATTTTTATATAAAAGACAGACGCTGGGATTAACTGTTTAATTTTAAAAAGGAGTGGTAAAAATCCGAGTACAATTTAAAATAACGGTTCATCACGGGCATCATCAATCTCTCTACTGGAGAAAAATTATCGGACAACACAACCCCGCCGTCATCTGAATAATTTCTCTCATCCGCAATATGGGATGCCAGCCACTGGCCGTTTTTGAGATTAATTAAATTGCTCTTTATTTTAGAAATATCTTGATGAAAATTTGAATTAATTCCGATTAAAACTACATTTTGAGGATAATAAGAAAGCTCTCCGGTAGTAAAAATATACATATTAGGAAAAGCCTCCCTAAAGGTTTTCAACATACTCCGGAAAAAAAGAGATTCTTTTCCTTTGGTGGGCGAAACAAAATTAACCGCGTATATTCCGTCTTCTGTTAATCTTGTTTTTGCCAAAAAAGCGAAATCCTTTGTTGTAAGATGCCAAGGAAGCGAAATAAAAGAATTAAACGCGTCTTCAAAAATTAAATCATACTTTTTGTCTTTCCCTTTAAGCGCAACGCGGCCGTCATTTCTTTCGGTGGTTATGCGATAATCTTTTAAATTAAAAAACTTTTCCGCTGCTTCTTTTACTTTTGAATCAATTTCAACAACCGTTACTTTCGAATCTTTGTAATAATCGGCAAAATATTTTGGCATTGAATATGACCCTCCCCCAATAACAAAAATCTCCTTTAAAGGATTTTTAAATGCGGAAAAAAGCGGATACATATCGGGATAACCGCCTAAAAATTTTCCCGATCGGCTTTCAATGCTATGAGCGTCAAAATCTAAAAAAAGAACTCTCACGTCGTCCATCCCTAAAACTCCATCAGCTACTTTGATAGAATAATAATTGCTTTCTTTTGAATAAAGCGTGTTTTGGGCCAAGCTCACCGAACTGACGGACAAAAACAAAACAATTAAAATCACTATTGCGAATAATATGGAAATTATTAACTGTATTTTAGATTTATAAAAAAATAAGGTAACGCACATTAACAACAAAGCAACTCCCATAAGAGTCGCCCTACTGCCCAGATAGCCGATAAAGATAAAGCCGGTTATAAATGTTCCGGCGATACTGCCAAGCGACCAAAACGCCGACAACGTTCCGGCGCTAATCCCGAGACACTCAAATGAATTTGTATAATTTTTTAAAATAACGGGAGAAAGCGCTCCTAAAAAAATTGACGGTAAGAAAAAAAATAAAAAAGACATTAATAAAATAGTGACTGGAAGCGTCAAGGACCACGTTGTAAGTATTTCGCCAAAAGGAATAATGAACGGGATTATAAAAACACTGACAGACGCCAGCGCAAACACCAACCAGTTTAAATTCTTATAAACATACTTATCCGCCAAAAATCCGCCTAAATAATACCCCGCCGATAATCCCAAAAGTACAACCCCTATAACCGATGTCCATGTATACAAAGACGATCCCACATAAGGCGCGATAACGCGGCTGGCAGTAAGCTCAACCGTCATTAAAGAAAATCCCGCGACAAAAGAAGAGATTAAAAACAACGTTCTGTTTTTAGCCATTAATTTTATAATACATTTTTTAAAAAATCGGCGCTAGTTAATTTCTATGTATCTTTCTTCGTCGTCCAGCGGCTGGCCGCCGACAAATTCCACAAACTGCGGCGGGATTTCATAAAGAAACCTCGAGGGTAAATTATAAAAATTCAAATAAAGATCATTTCTCGCCCGAGTCATCGCCACATACATCAATCGCCTTTCTTCTTCTATCTCGTCGCCGCTTGAATAAGACATTTGATGAGGCAACAACCCTTCGTTACAGCCAATCACAAAAACTTCGTCAAACTCCAAACCTTTTGCCAAATGAACAGTCATTAAATTAACGTGGACATCCGCGGTTTGCGCCGAATCTTTATTATCCAAAGGCCCCAAAAGCGAAACTCTTTCTAAAAAATCTCCCAAACTTTTAAAATTGGCGGCGAAATTCATTAACTCTTCTATGTTCTCCCGCCGTTCTTTGAAATTCAGATAACTTCTTTCTAAATATCCGAAGTAATCGGATGTTTTGATAATATAGCCAATCACTTCAAGCGGAGAAACATTTTCTGATTTTTGAGGAAGGTTTTTTTTAAACTCCAAATATATCTTTTTGTTAAAGTTCTTTTCCAAGCGCTCCAAGCTGACGCTATCCTTGGGATTTAATCCGTATCTTAATCCCGCGACAATGTCTTTAATTTCTTTTCTTTCATAAAACCTTAATCCGCCGAAAATCCGGTATTTAATTTCGTTTTCAATAAGCGCTTGCTCAATCGCCCGCGACTGGCTGTTTGTCCGGTAAAGTATTCCTACACTTTTAGGTTTATTATTGGAAAAATTCAATTTGGAATTTATAAGCGTCGCGACATAACTTGCTTCAAAATCGGAATTCTCATGTTCGATTATTTTTATTAACTCCCCGTCGCTGTTTTCAGTCCATAACGTTTTTGGCCGTTGATATTTATTATTCGCCACCACCGCAGAAGCGGCTTTGATGATATTTCCGGTCGAGCGATAATTTTGTTCGAGTAAAACCACTTTCGCACCCGGCCAATCGCGGTCAAAATTCAAAAAATTCCTGAAATCGGAAAAACGGAATTTATATATTGACTGCTGATCATCGCCCACCACGCTGATATTATTATGGCTTTGCGCCAACAGCCGGACAAAATGATACTGCGCCGTATTAATGTCTTGATATTCATCCACCAAAACATGTTTTATTTCTTTTTGGTATTTTTTAAAAACTTCTTCCTGCTCTCTAAATAACCGCACAACTTTTTCTATCAAATCGTCAAAATCAAACGCGTTATTATTTTTAAGAGCCAATTCGTATTCATTAAAAAGAGCTTTTATAGTCATATCGTAGCTGTCTGCCGATTCTTCGGTTAAATCAACTAATTCGCTCTTTATCGCCGAAAATTTCCTCTGCATTTGAGGCGCGCTGTATTTTTTACTGTCAAGATTAAAATTTTTTATAATTCCTTTAATAACCCGAAGCGAATCGTCACTGTCGTAAATGGTAAACCCGATTGTCCGGCCAAAAAATTTCCCGTCTTTTCTCAAAATTTTAGCTCCCAAAGAATGAAAGGTCCCGATGAACAAGTTTGTAAATTTATAAGTTTGTAAGTTTTCAGATTTAACCTTATCAACTTGTGAACTTATCAACTTATAAATTCTATCCCGCATCTCGTCGGCCGCTTTATTGGTAAAAGTAATAGCAATTATACTCTGCGGTTCTGCTCCGTTTTTAAGCAAATTTAATAACCGGCTTGTTAGCGTTTTGGTTTTGCCTGATCCTGCTCCGGCAACTATCAAAAGCGGCCCATCTCCATATTCCACCGCCTCTTTTTGAAAAGGATTAAGATCTTTAAAGTTCATAATTTAGCTATAAATACTAATTTTACTAATATACGAATTTAACACAAAACAACCCTGCTTTACAGGGTTGTTTTTAAAAAAATTTCTTTTTTAATTATTTTATAAATTTAAAGTTAGAAAGAAATCTATTAAAATCACCGCAATCGCCGAAAAACCTTTTGATTTATTCATATATTTATTCTTACTATTTAAATATTAATATGATACGCCTTTGCAACTTTGTCTATGCTTTTTTCCTAAGTGTTATGCTAAATCATAACACTTAGGAACGCACATAAACCGTTCCGTATTTGGTGCGAACTCGCCTTCCCTCTCGCCACTGTTTATACCGATCTTTATTTGAACCCGGCCCTTTGCTATACTTTTTCTTCTTTCGTTCTATTTTACTCCTCTCTTGATAGCTCCGGTAATGATTTTCCGTTATTGCTTTTTTAATACTGCTGATAGTTTGGAGTGAAAGAAAAAGATCATTGCTAATCTGCCTGTAACTTTTGCCGGAAATGAAACCTTTTAAAGCGGCGACTCGCATTACAAAATTATGACGCTCATAAGAAGTAGTAAGCAAATCCAGTATCTCTTCGGCTTTTGATATCTTTTTCCAGCACGCATCTTCCCATTCTTTACGTGACGAATAATTCTCGATTGGCGGTATAACCGCCAATATTTTATCGCTGATACTTTTATCAGCAAAATTAACTTCTTTTTCTTTCTTGCCCATATTTTACCTATAAATAATAATCATAATAACCGGCTTTATAAACAATAAACTTATTATACCACCGTCGGGCTGTTATGCTAAATCATAACACTAAAATTTTAATCATTAAATATAAAATAAATTCGGCCTAAGCTAACTGTTATGATATAGCATAACAGTTAATAAACTCGCCGTTATCTCAACTTTCTTAGTTAACTTAGTTAACTAAGTTAACTAAGAAATTATCGTTTTCAATACCAACATCCACGCTCCTCAACTCACTCACTGCTCCCTGATCCTATACTGAAACGCTTCGGCCAAATGTCCGGAATTTACTTGTTCCGATTCTTCCAAATCAGCAATGGTTTGAGCGGTTTTTAAAACCCGGTAATACCCGCGCGCGGAAATAAAAGATTTTTCCAAAATATTTTTCAAAAAATTTTCGGCTTCGTCGTCAAATTCGATATTCTCATCAACTAATTTCGAGGACATTTCCGAATTCAACGAAATTTTCAACCCCAGTTTTTCGAATCTCTTTTTTTGAATCGCCCTTATTTTTGTAATTTTCTCCCTTATTTTACGGCTGGAATTTTCTTCCTTCGGTTTTCGCAAATCTTCCACTTTCACCCTCGGAACTTCTATTTGAATATCGATTCTGTCCAAAAGCGGGCCGGAAATTTTTTTCTGGTAGCGAAAAACTTCGTGCGCGCTGCAACGGCACGCCTTTTCATTGTCGCCAAAATATCCGCAGGGGCACGGATTCATCGCCGCTACCAGCGAAAATCTGGCTGGAAATTTCAAAACATTTTTTGCCCTTGAAATAAAAACATGGCCGTCTTCAAGCGGCTGGCGCAAAGACTCAAGAAGATCGCGGCGAAATTCCGGAATTTCATCCAAAAATAAAACGCCCCTGTGCGCCAAGCTTATTTCTCCGGGTTTGGGATTCGAGCCTCCACCGATTATAGAAACCGGCGAAGCGCTATGATGCGGAGTGCGAAACGGCCTGTTAACGATAATAAAACTATCTTTTAAAAATCCGGCGGCGCTGTAAATCCTGGTCACTTCTATAACTTCATCGATTGTTAAGGGTGGCAGAATTGAATTTAACGCTTGCGCCAGCATTGACTTGCCCGCGCCCGGAGAACCAACCATCAGCATATTGTGTCCGCCCGCGGCCGCAATCATTAACGCTCTCTTGGCGTTTTCCTGGCCCTTAATTTCCGAGATATCAACGCTTCCTTCAAACAAATCAAAATCCAGGTTTGTTTTTTCTTGAAACTTCATCGGTTTTCGCTCTTCCAAAAAATCTATCAGCTCAATGATATTTGAAACCGCAACTATTTTTATGCCGGCTATCAAAGCTGCTTCACGCGCGTTCGCTTTTGGCAAAAAAACGAATTTGAATCCCAAATCTTTCGCCATTTGCGCGACAGAAAGCGCTCCACTTATCGGCCGGAGTCCTCCTTCAAGAGAAAGCTCACCGACAAAAATTTTATCGCTCGCGTCAAAATTTTTAATTTGATTAGTTGATAAAAGATAACCGAGCGCTATTGCCAAATCATATTGCGATCCGGTTTTTTTTATATCTGCCGGAGCCAGATTTATCGTGATTCTTCTATTTTCTTGGTTAGGCGGTTTGATATTAGAATTTTTTAAAGCCGCGTTTACTCTTTCTTTTGCTTCGTTTAACGCTTTATCAGCCAAGCCCACAATATTAAAAGAGTGGAGACCGACATTTATGTCGGTCTCCACTTCGATTAACTTCGCTTCAATGCCTTCAAGTTCCGCCGAATAAATCCTTGAGAATGTAGTCATAAATCAACCCACGACCTACCACCAACAACTTACAACTATAAAAATAAATTTTCGTTGTCGGTTGTTTGTTATCGGTTGTTAGTTTTTTCCCGCGCTTTTTTCTTGCAATCCTGACAAAGTTTTGATTCTGGCGCTATTTTTAAAATCTTAGCGGAAATTTGCTTGCCGCATTTAGAACAAATTCCGTATTTGCCTTTTTTTATATTAACGAGAGACGAATCAATATCGGCCAGCCTCTCTTTTAGAGTATGGGCAGCGCTTTGTTGATTAACAAATTCTTCTTCTTGATCCGCTTCTTCTTCCATTGCCGCCCTGTCTATTCCTCTATCGGGCATAATATTGAGCCGTTTTATCTGCTCCTTAAGAAGGCTTCTTGTTTTCTCCAAAATCAGTTTAAAATAATTTAAAATATTTACAGGAAACATAATATTTTATGAAGTCTTATTTTATAGCGGATTATTTAAAAATCAAAGGGCTTAAATAATAGCCCAACACTCCAAAACCGGCCGCTAAAACAAAAATCCCCAAAATAATCAACAAAGTTTTCCAAACCGGTCTTTTTCCTGAATCCATTGCAACCTTCACGCTCTCTATGTTCGACGAAGCCGGCTCAAAAGGTTTCACGTCCGGCTGGTTAGATTTTTGGCTCTGGGGAAAAATAAAATTATCAGACGGAGCGGCGAATTTTGATATTTCAGTTTTTTCCCCGTTCTGTCTTGAAATATTTTCTTTCTCTCCTTTTATCCCTGTTGTTTCACCGCCGGTTTCTTTTAGCGCCCGAATGTCTCCTTCCATTGTTCTAATGTCGACTTCAAGCGACGGACTAGAAACGCTATCGCTTTGATTTTTATTTGTTTGCTCCATAATGGGTAATTATAACATCTTTCCCAAAACCACACAACGAAATAACCCAAAATAACCCCAAAAATAACTCTTGAAATCGTGTTATAATTAGCCAATGACACTTCTTCTTATTGATGCCAATGCCCTCATACACCGATGTTTTCACGCCCTGCCGCCTTTAACCAGTTCCCAAAATAAACCGGCCGGAGCTCTATATGGTTTGTCCGCGCTTCTTATAAAAATTTTAGACGAACAAGCGCCTGATTTTGTGGCTGCTTTTTTTGACCGGCCAGAACCGACTTTTAGGAAAAAAATGTACGACGACTACAAAATCCACAGGCCAAAAGCTCCCGACGAACTTGTTTCTCAGATTATCGACGCTCATGAACTTTTTGAAAATTTTGATATTTCGACTTTTGAAATTCCGGGATTTGAGGCTGACGACTTAATCGCCACAACCGCCAGAAAATTTCAAGACGCTCCTGATTTAAAAATAATAATTTTAACAGGAGACCTTGATTCCCTTCAAGTCGTCAAAGACGACAAAGTAGTGGTGGAAACCTTAAAAAAAGGCATCAGCGAAACAATCATTTATGACGAAACCGCCGTAAAAGAACGTTTCGGCGTATTACCCCAACAACTTCCCGACTATAAAGGCCTTGTTGGCGACCCGTCAGACAACATTCCGGGCGTGCCGGGCATAGGCCCAAAAACAGCCGCTCCAATTATCCAAAAATTTTCCACCCTTGATGATTTTTTTAAAAACGCAAACATAAATGAAGAAAAATCATACCAAAAAATTTTTAGCTTTAAAGACCAGGCTCTTTTATCAAGAGATCTCGCAGTTTTTCATTTTGACGCTCCTCTTGAAATAAAAGATTTATCTCAATTAAAATATGAATTTTCTGATAAAAAAACCGGAAAAGCAACCGAAAAAACAACAAAAAAAACGATCTCTTATTTTGAAAAAATGGGTTTTAAAAGTTTAATAAAAAGAATCGCTTCAAAGCCGGGAAAAGATCAATTTGGAATAATTAAAACAACAAACAAAAAAACGCCTTCTTCCAGACAAGGACATCTTTTAGAAGCCGACGCTTCAGCGGAAGCTATTCAAAAAATAGAAAAACCTTTAACTCCGATTTTACGGCAAATGGAAATGTGGGGCATTAAAGTTGACCGTGAAAAACTTAAAGAAATGAAGCTTGGCGTAAACGAAGAAATAAATGAGTTAGTTAAAAAAATTTACAGGGAAACCAGCGGTGAAATTTTCAATATCAATTCTCCAAAACAGCTCGCCAAAATCCTTTTAAAAAAATTCTCCATCAAACTCAAATCAACCAACGCTCAAAAACTTGAGGCCTTAAAAGAAAAACCAGAAATTATAAATTTGGTTTTAAAATACCGCGAACTTTTTAAACTCAAATCAACCTACATAGAACCTCTTGCAAAATTTATTAAAAGCGACGGACGAATACACACTACTTTTATCCAGCTGGGCGCGGCAACCGGCCGACTCGCTTCAGAAAACCCAAATTTACAAAATGTTCCCGACATTATAAGACCGGCGTTTATTGCTGAGAAAAACTATAAGTTCGCGGCGTTTGATTATTCTCAAATAGAACTTCGCATACTGGCAACTTTAACCAGTGACCCTAAAATGTTGGAATTTTTTATGAAGGGAGAGGATATTCACACAATGACCGCCAGCCAGATTTTTAACGTTTCACCCGACAACGTTGTTCCTCAAATGCGTCGAGTCGCTAAAACATTAAACTTCGGAGTTATTTACGGAATGGGCGTTCGAAAATTCAGCCATGAAAGCGGCCTCTCTCAAAATGAAGCAAAAAAATTCATAACCGAATACTTTAAAGATTTCTCCACCATAAAAAAATGGCATCAAGATATTATCATGCAAGCCAGAATTGACGGTTTTGTGGAAAATTTAAACGGCCGCAAAAGAAATCTCCCGGGAATAAATTCCCTAAACCCCAAAGAGCGAACCGATTCCGAACGAATGGTCATAAATTTTCCCATTCAAAGTTTAGCCGCTGACATCATCAAGCTCGCAATGGCGAAAACCAAAGAAAAATTGGAGAAGATGGGAGTTTGGGGAACAGACATTAAGATGCTTTTATCAATCCACGACGAGTTAATTTTTGAAATAAAAAACTCGCCCGAGCTCAAAAAAACCGCCGAAGCGATTGAAAAAATTATGGAATCGGTTTACAAATTAAAAGTTCCGCTGAAAGTGAACGTAAAAATCGGAAACAATTGGGGAGAATTATAACGGCTTTATTACAACATACCGGTCCTTTCCTTCTCCGGCGCTTTCGGTTTTTAAATCCGGCCGGTCAGCGAGTTCAGTGTGCACCAGTCGCCTTTCGTAGCTATTCATGGGCGGAAGCGAGATCTCTTCTTTTGTAGCAACGGATTTTCGAGCAGCTGCCCGCGCTAATTCCAAAATTAGTCCTTCCCTTTCTTTTAAATAATTGTTTACGTCAATTATGATATCTTCCCAGCCCTGTTTTTTTGTTATAAGCCGTACCAGATAATTTATATCCGAAACAAAATACGGCAGCATATCTTTGAAAAATTTCGAGTCGCTTATTAAAACACTCACCCTTCGGCTTTCCTCGTTTGCTTCCACGCTAAAATCATCGAAACCTATTTTTTCGATTATTTGGCTAATTGTTTCCTTTATTTGGCTCGTTTGGCTGGTATTCATTTTTCTTTAATGATTTATTGATTATAACTTGTTGAATAACCGAAAAAACCGTCGTTGTCAACCAGTAAAGCGCGATAGCCGACGGTAATTTATATAAAATTACGACCGTTAAAATCGGCATAAAATACAGCGTCATCGAAGACATTTGTTTTGCCAGTTTTTCTTCTTTAGATAAATTTTGATTCGTTTGCGGAAGAATAGTTAACTTCGCTTGAAGATATTGCGACAAAGCGGCGAGCAAAACCAAAATAATGCTTGGATTGGCCAAATTTACCAAATTCAAAAATTGAGGATTTAAATTCGGAATCGTTTTTATGCTTTGGCTGAAAATTTGAAACAGCGCGATCAAAATCGGAAGCTGGACTAAAATCAAAAGCGCGAATTGAGAAAAAGGATTAACTTTGTGCTCTTTATAAAGCCGCATCGTCTCAGCCGCCAATTTTTCTTTGTCGTTTTTATGTTTCTTTTTTATTTCGTTAAGTTTTGGCGCAAGCCGCTGCATTATCGCCTGATCCTTGGCGCCCTTATGAAATACCGGATATAAAATAACCCTGACGATAACGGTTAAAATAATTACCGCTAAACCAAAATCATGAAACGCAACACTATTATAAATATAGACAAGAAGGCTAAAAAGCGGCTGGTAAAAAATTTTATTAAATAATGAAATCATAAAACTAATTTACAACCTACCACCTGCGACTCACAACTGCAAGATTTTAAAAATTTTAATATTTATTGTCAGATGTCGGTTGTCGATTATCGATAATTTTTAAATGCTTATAAGCATCCTTGCTGGCAACTCTGCCACCCGCGGTTTTATGAAGCAATCCTATTTTTATTAAAAAAGGCTCGTAAACGTCTTCAATAACTCCTTTTTCTTCGCCCAAAACCGCCGCTAAAGTAGCCAGTCCGGCTGGACCGCCTCTAAATTTTTTTATTATTATTTCTAAAAGCCGTCGGTCATAACTTTCCAAACCCAAATCATCGATTTCCAAAAATTTTAACGTCTCTTGAGCTAAGTCCTCGTCGATAATTTCCCTTTCGCTTACTTCCGCCAAGTCTCGTGCCCTTTTTAAAAGACGGTTGGCTATTCTTGGCGTAAAACGGGAGGCTCTGGAAAGTATTTCCCCTGCTCCTTTCGTAATTTTTACTCCTAAAATTTCCGCTGAACGAAAAATTATGTCTTCAATATCTTTATTTTCATAATAATCAATTCTAAAGGTCGCGCCAAAACGCGAGCGTAGAGGAGACGACAAAAGATTGGGACGAGTTGTGGCCGCCACCAATGTAAAAGGCGGTAAATCCAAAGTCAACGGCCGGGCAGCCGGGCCTTTCCCTATCATTACGTAAATCTGGCGGCTTTCGAGCGCCGGATACAAAACCTCTTCTATTGCCCGATTTAACCGATGAATTTCATCTATAAAAAGCACTTCGTTTTCCTCTATTGAAGAAAGAAGAGCTATCAAGTCGCCTACTCTTTCTAAAACAGCGCCGGAAGTAATTCTGATATCAGCTCCCATTTCTTTAGCGACCAAACACGCAAGCGTTGTTTTCCCCAATCCAGCCGGGCCGCAGAACAAAAGATGATCTACCGCTTCTTTTCTTTTTTTGGCGGCGGTTAAAATAATTTTCAAATTATTTTTTAGTTTTTCTTGGCCGATAAAATCTTTCCAATTACCCGGCCTTAAAACAAAATCAATTTGTTTTTCGTCGTTAGACTTTTTATTCACTAAAAACGTTTTTTCCTTGTTTTTTAAACTTTTCATTGTTTTTAGTATAGGCTTGACCCTGTAGTAATCCCGTTTTTAGCAAAACTACTATGGGGTTGACATTTATTTCAAAATACGTATACTTATAGAAACTCTCTGGTATTGCGGGTAATGGGAGTATTTTTAGCTCGGAAGGATTGGTTCCGGCTGGTCCTCTCCTCGAAAATACTCTTAAACTTGCGCGGCGCGCAATTAAATCTCTCTCGCAGGGAGATACCCGCAATACCAGGGAGTTTTGTTATTTATTCCCATTCTATCGGTCCGGTAACCCCTTTTATTTCATCAAAAGTGGTTATGCCGCTTATCACTTTTAATATTCCGTCCTGCTGCATTGTTGTCATTCCTTTATCCACGGCAAATTTATTAATCGCTGTTTCTCCTGCTTGCTTAGATATTAATTCTTCAACTTCTGAACCGACTTCCAAAAGCTCGTAAATCGCCACTCTTCCTTTATAACCCATACCCAAACAATTATCACAGCCTTTTGGCTCAAAAATTTTAATATCTTTATACTCGCCTTTATCCACTCTTTTGGGCAGTTTATCTAAAAACTTTTTAATATTATTTTCCAAGTCTTTTTCTCCACCGGCTGGCGAATTAGCCTCAACTTTACAATTCTGACAAAGCCTCCGCACCAAACGCTGGGCTATTATTAATTTCAAAGCCGGCCCGATACTTACATTTTTTACTCCCAAATCCAAAAGCCGGGGAATGGCTCCGGCTGACCGATTAGCATGAATGGTTGAAAAAACTAGGTGGCCGGTTAGCGACGCTTGAATGCCGATTTCCGCGGTTTCTTTATCTCTAATTTCTCCGACTAATATAACGTCCGGATCTTGCCGCATTAACGACTTTAATCCGCTGGCAAAAGTGTATCCCGCTTCTTCGTCGACTTGCGTTTGTTCAATCCCGTCAAGATGATACTCAATCGGATCTTCAATTGTTATTATTTTTATTTCCGGAGATTTTTTTGTTTTTAAAAAGGTATATAGAGTAGTTGTTTTCCCTGATCCGGTCGGACCGGTATTTAATATAAGTCCGTCCGGCCTTTCCAAATTCTTTTGGATTATTTCCAGATCATCGTCTCTAAGGCCCAAATCTTTAAGAGAGAGGTTTATCGAATCCGGATCTAGTAGTCGCATCACAATAACTTCTCCGAATTCCGACGGCGCCAAAGCGACTCTCACTTCAACGTCTTTGCCGGCTAATTGAATGGTAAACCGGCCGTCCTGCGGTTTATTAGAAATATTTAACTTTAGCCCGGAAAGAAGTTTTACTCTGGAAACCAAAAATTGGTAAAAATTAGATTTTAAAACAAAAACATCTCGGAGCAATCCATCAATTCTAAGCCGTAGTTTAATATTTTTCCCTGTTGGTTCAAAATGAACATCAGACGCTCTATTTAACAAAGCGCCGGCTAAAATAATTTCGAAAACCTGTGCGGCGTTAAAAGATTCAAATTCCTGTTTTTCTAAAAATTCTTTAAACCCTCCTAAAGTTGAAAGTTCTTTTTTTAACTTTGAAACATCTTCTACTTCAACCTTGCCGGTTATTTTTTCAGTTTCAACCGGCGCGTATTTATAAAAATTAAAAGCGTGCTCCAAACCGCTTAATGAAACAACAAACACCGAATATTCGTAGCCCTTCTTAGAAAAATCGTCAAGAACTTTTTTTACAGCCGGACTGGCCGGATCAACACAGACCACGGCAAGTTTGTTTCTCTTTTTTTCAATAACCGCCATCTTAGCTTCTCTAGATATTTTTTCATCCACTAAAGCCAAGGCCTCAACAACTACCGGCGTTTTAGATAAATCGACGTATTTTAAATTTAAATTTACAGCCTTTCTTTGAGCGTCTCTTTCTTCAGCCTCTCGCTTCATTTTCGCCAATTTATCGGTTAAGTTGCCAAAAATCATTTAATAATCTTACCAAACAAGAGCCAATAAGCAACTAAAAACCCCTCTACAGCCTAAGTTGGAGAGGGGTTTTGTTTATATATTTAAGCGTTTTCTTCCTGTCCCATTCCTCGAGTCGAACCCTCCGGCTCAACTATCTTAAGATTAACGCGAGCGTTATTTTTAATACCAACGATTCTAAGCAAAGATCGAATAGCTTTTGCCGTCGCGCCTTGTCTCCCCACAACTGTTCCCATATCAGTCGAGTCAACTTTCAATGTAAGAAGAACTCCCATCTCATCGATCTTTCTTTCAACTTGCACTACTTCAGGTTTGCCCACAATTGCTTTTACAACGAATTCCAGAAAATCTTTATCTCTAAATTCCATATCAGTTTTCAATACCCTTTGCTTTATTCAATTCGACCTTTCTTCGCTTACGCTACACGATGCCAATATACGACCCATTCGGCAAGCTCAGGTCTTCGACTCCGAGACTCAGACTCGAGGAGGTCGTCCTGAGCAGACCGAAGGACGAATGACATGCGAATGATACGAATAATGTATTTAACTCTCCTGCTTCGTCTCTTCAATATTTTATTCGACAACCGGCTCTGAAATAATTTCTTCTACGCTGGGTTTTTCTTCCACGCCATTAGCCGTGGCCTCTTCAATAACTTGTTCAGTAGCTGAAACCACTGCGGCTGTTTTCCCTGTTTCTTGCGGTTTTTTGGATTTCTTATGAACTGCGATTTTATGGCCTTTTATAATTCCGGCTTTAACCAAAAGATTATGCGCTGTGTCAGTAGGCCTAACTCCTTCTTTAAGCCATTTCTTTGTTTTTTCTTCATTTAATGAAAATTTGTTTGAGTGGGGGTTCCAAAAACCAAGGTCGTCAACATAACGGCCTTGTAATTTAGACTTCTTCTCGGCAACCACCACTCGAAACATCCTCTGGTGCTTTTTACCCGCTAATTTAAGTTTTATTGCTAACATACCCAGTACTACAACTTCGATATTATTTATTTCGAAGTTATATTATAAAATTTAATAACTATTAAGCTCCAATACTATACACCGCTTAGAAATCCTGTAAATAAGCCTTCTTAGGACTTCGTCGAAGTTGTAGTACTGGGCATAAATTTAGTGAACTAAAGATAAATAATTTAGGGGAAAAAAGCAATATCCCCGCTTAATTCTCCAGTTTTAACGACAGAAGCTTTGAAGTCCCGTCTTCGTTCATTGTCACGCCATACAAAACATCGCTTACCTCCATCACCGCTCTGTTATGGGTTACTATAATAAACTGCACTTTATTGGCAAATTCTTTTACCAAATTAGCGAATCGTTTTGAGTTGTGTTCGTCCAAAGGCGCGTCTATTTCGTCTAAAACCAAAAACGGCGGCGGGCTCACCGATATTAAAGCAAACAAGGCCGCAATAGAAACCAAACTTTTTTCTCCGCCTGACAAAACGTCCAAACTTTTTATTTTTTTCTTCGGCACGTTTAGTTCGATTTCAATTCCTGCTGTTTCTTCTTCGCCTTGTTCAACCTCCTCGCCTTCCTCGTTTATTAAAGCCGGTTTTTTTTCTATTTTTTCCAATTTCAATTTCGCCGAACCTCCGTCAAACATCAAACGGAAAAATTTATTAAATTCTTCATTTATGGATTTTAACGAGCCATTAAATCTCGAACTTATCTCGCCGGTTAATTCTTTAATTAAATTATTTAAGTCAATAGTCGCTTTTGAAAGATCTTCTGATTGCGTAATTAAAAAATTATAGTGGTCCTCGACTTCTCTGGCTTCTTTCACAAGCGCTTCGTCCACTTCTCCGATGCTTGCCAATTCTCCGCGTAATCTAAACATTTGCCTTTCTATATCAACTTCTTGGCGAATTTCTTCTTGAAGTTTTTCCAATTCTTCAAATTCCTTCAAGTGCCGTCCTATTCTTTGCCAATCATCTTTTAAGTCCGCCAATCTCAAATCGGTTTTTTTTTTTTCAAAAATATAGCGGTTTTTTCTCCCTTCCAATTCCCTCGTTTCTTCTTTTTTTTCTTCAACCAATCCATAGGCGTTTCTAAATTTCAAATTAAAGTTTTCTCGTGCCTTTTCTAAATTTTCTTCCTCCCCTCGTATGGATTTTAACTCCTCTTCTATTTCGTCTACTTGTTTTAACAACGCTTCTTTTTGTTTTTTTATATCTTCAGGAACCGCGCTTGGTCTTTTTTCAGATTTTTCAAAAAAATCGTTGATTCGGGAAATTATTTTTTTTATTTCTGATAAAACGGCTTCTAATTCTTTCACGGCCAGACTTTCATCCAGCTTCGTTTTTATTTCGGAAATTAATGATGTTAATTCTTCTTTTTTCACCACCTCGCCGCTGTCTTCCTTAGAAAGGCTTGAAAATTCTATCTGCGCCTCAAGCCGGCCGATATCTTTTTGCAGTTGAAATCTTTTTGTTAAAAGTTCTCGCTCTTTTCTTTTAAGTTCCTGAAGCGGCTCGTTATTGAAAGAATAATCTTCAACTTTTTTTAAATCATCTATTAACACCGCAAGTTCCTCTTTTTTTTGTTTAATTTGATTGTCTAACGCAAAAATTTCCTGGTTGGTTTTAATTTTGTTTTCCTGCAAGTCCTTGGACTTGGCGAAGAAAAAAATATTTTCTAATTTTTTTAATTCTTTTTCTTTTTCTTCCCGTTTTTCCCATTTTGAAACCTGTCTTTTTAAAGTTCTCAGCCGCGGCAGAACCTCGTCAACCATCGCTTTGACTTTATCCAAATTCTGAGAGGTATTTTTTAATTTTCTGGAGGCTTCTGATTTTTTAAGCTGGTACTCTTTAAGACCTAAAATTTCTTCTATCATGGCTCGGCGCTCCTCTGACGTAACCCGCACAAACAAATCGCTTGACCCCTGATTTATAATCGTTAAGCCTCTTGTCCCCAACCGGACTCTCGCAAAAAAATCAATAATATCTTTTACTCTAACTTCCGATTTATTAAGCGTATATTTAGAATTGCCGTCGCGGTCTATTTGCCGAACTATGATAACCTCGTCAAATTCTACCGGGAAAAACCCGGAATTATTGTCAAAATAAACGCTTACACTAGCCATTCCCATTCTAGGTTTTTGGTTAGTGCCGGCAAAAATAAGGTCTTCCGCTTTGCCGCCCCTTAAATTTTTAGCCTCCCTTTCTCCTAAAAGCCAGCGTATCGCGTCAATAATATTTGACTTGCCAGAACCATTCGGCCCAACAATAGCCGTAATACCTTTTGGAAATTCTAATACCGTTTTTTGGGCAAAAGATTTAAATCCGTTTAGTTCTAAAGATTTTAAATGCATATCACTTCGCTAATATGATACCAATATACTAATTTTACTAATGATACGAATGGATACTAATTTTATTATATTCGTATTTATTAGTATCATTCGAATGCATTCGTCCTTCGACTTACTCAGGACGACCCTGAGTCGGTCGAATGGGTCGTAGATTTGTATCACGTTTATTGGCTAATTTCTTCCAGCGCTTTTTTCGCGGCTTCCACTTCCGCTTCTTGTTTGGAAAAACCCTTGCCCACGGCGATTAATTTTTTACCGAAATAAACTCCGGATTCAAAAACTTTCGCGTGATCGGGCCCTTCTTCCGATAAAATTTCATACGCCGGGGTAAGTTTCATTTTTTCCTGAGTTATTTCCTGTAAATAACTTTTAGGATCTTTGTAAAGTTCCTCGCTCATTACTTTGGAAAGTCTGGACAAAACAGTTTCACTGACGAAATTTTTGGTTATTTCATATCCGGAGTCTAAATATAAAGCCCCCAAAAGAGCTTCCAAAGCATTTGCTAAAATAACCTCCCTTGCTCGTCCGGTATCTTTAGTCTCGCCTTTGGAAAGCAAAACTACTTCTTCCAAACCGATTATTTTAGCAACCTCCGCGAGCATTTGATAATTAACCAAAGCTGCCCGAATACTTGTAAGTTCGCCTTCGGGCATATCTGAATATTTTAAAAATAAAATTTCGGTTACCGTTAATTCTAAAACCGCGTCTCCTAAAAATTCCAACCGCTCATTATGCGAAACGCCCCAATCGGGATTTTCATTTATGTAAGAACGGTGAGTCAAAGCCTCTTTTAAAAGGTTTTGATTTTTAAAGTTATACTTTATTTTTTTTTCAAACGAAGAAAGGTCCACTTTAAATTGTAAGGCTTAGAATTCAAAGCTTAAATTTTTCTTTATAAACTCTAAATTCTAAACCCTAATTGTTTTCTTTTTTTTCTTTGTCGCCGCTTAATTCCTGCATCTGGCTGTAAACCGTTCCCAAAACTCCGTTAACGAATTTTCCGGAATTCGGCCCGCCGAAATTTTTTGCCAGCTCAATCGCTTCATTTATCGCCACCTTCTCCGGTACTTCATTATGATCCGCGTATAAAAGTTCGTAAAGCCCGATTCTTAAAATATTTCTGTCAATTATAAAAACCTGGTTTATGGGCCATTGCGGCGCCACCTTGCCGATTATCTCGTCGATTTTAGCGATGTTGGAAATTACTCCCTTTACTATCCGCCAGGCGAACTCCGGCTCGTCCACTCCGGATCCAAACTCATTTAAATTATGCTCGACGATCTTTATTAAATCAGCCTTTCTTCCGGAAAAGTCCCATTCGTAAAGCGATTGAAGAACTATTGAACGTATTAAATGACGAGTAGCCATGCTTCAAATATAATTTTTTAAATGTTCTTAGACCAATTAATCGATTCCCTATCCCTAATTAACGAATCAACTCGTTAACTCTTCCTTACTTTCACTTTCTGTTCTTTCATAAGCCTCCCTTTGTAATAGCCGCAATTGGAGCAAACTTTGTGAGGCAAAATCGGATATTTGCAATTTGGACAAACAAAAATAGAGGAGGGTTTTAACGCGAGATGCGATCTTCGCCTCCCTACCTTTGACTTTGTATGATGCTTCATTGGTACGCCACCCATAGTTTAGTAATTATTAGTAATTAGTTGATTAGTGATTAGTAAGATATTAAATATAGACCCAAAAGTCAATAAAATCAGGATAAAATCAGGACTCGTCAAGAATTATCTTTTTTTTGAATTTCCCCCTCTCTTCCGCCTTCTTTTTTTTAATCTCGTCTATTTCTTTCTTATCGAATTTCCGGTATTCGCAAATTGCGTCAATAACATCCAAAATATCAGCTATTTCACTAACGTTTGTATCGTCATTTAAAAATTCCGTTATTTCTTCCTGTAATTTTTCTTTTAATTTTTGCCAATATTCGTCGTTATTGGCAATATGAAAAATCGGAACGCCTCCTTTTGCTTTGATATATTCCGGTATCTTATCTCTAACCAGTTTGTCATACTTCATGCTTTATTTTCAATTTCTTCATTTATTTTTTTAATAACTGCGTCTAAATCCACTTCCCCTTCCTGGCCGCGTTTGTAGTGCCGGACATTCACGCTTTTGTTTTGGATCTCCTTGTCGCCGACTACTAATATATAAGGTATTTTTTGAAGTTCGGCCTCGCGAATTTTTTTTGAAACCGTTGAATCTTCGTCGCTTAATTCCGCCCTAATTTTATTTTTTTTAAGTTCGCTTAAAATATCTTCGGCATATTTTCTGTGCCCCTCGCCGATATTTATAATCCTTACCTGAGCCGGAGCCAGCCATAAAGGCAAAACCCCTGCTGTTTTTTCCAAAAGAAAAGCAAAAAATCTTTCAAAAGAGCCGAGTATCGCCCGATGGATTATTACAACCGATTTTTCTTTGCCGTCTTTATCAATGTAATTTAAATTAAATCTTCCGGCGGAATAATAATCCACTTGAATCGTAGCAATCGTGTCTTCTTTGCCGTAAATATTTTTTATTTGCACGTCAATTTTCGGTCCGTAAAAAGTCGCCTCGCCAACGCCTTCTACGAATTTTATTTTTTGTTTGTTTAAAACTTTTTTCAAAGCCTCGGCCCCTTGCTCCCACATTTTTTTATTTTTTATGTCGCCGTATTTTTCTTTATTTTTGAAATTCGGAAGCGACAGCCTGAACCAATAATCGAGAATTTTAAAATCATCGAAAACTTTTTTGTGAATCTCCGATATTTTAATAATCTCCGCCTCCAATTTTTCGGGTGTTATATAAATATGCGCGTCGTTTTGCGTAAATCCCCGCACTCTTATAAGCCCGCTTAATACTCCCGATCTTTCGTATCTGTAAACCGTGCCGAATTCCGCTATTCTTAAAGGCAAGTCCTTATAACTTCTTAATTTGTGCTTATATATGGAGTGGTGATGCGGGCAATTCATCGGTCTTAAATAATATTTTTCATTTTCAATCTCTATCGGGCAGTACATATCTTCTTTGTAATGCGCTAGGTGCCCTGAAGTTTTATAAAGAACTTCTTTAGCTAATTCCGGAGTCAAAACATGAAGATAACCATTTTCCTGTTCCACTTTATAAATATAATCTTCAATTAAATGGCGTATTAGATAACCTTTCGGCAGCCACAAAGGCAAACCCTTTCCGATATTCTCATCAAACATAAACAAATCCATTTTCTCGCCCAAAACTCTGTGATCGCGCTTTTCCGCTTCTTCTAAAAGTTTTAAATAATCTTTAAGTTCATCAGGGGTATTGAAAGCCACGCCGTAAACTCGGGTCAACATTTGATTTTTCTCGCTGCCCCGCCAATACGCGCCCGCTAACTTTGTTAATTTAAAAGCGTCTTTATTTATTTCTTTGGTTGACTTCACATGCGGTCCGGCGCATAAATCAACAAAAGTTTCTTTTGGATCTTTCCCGAAAGTGCCGTAAATACTAATCGCTTTTTTTTGATCGTTTAATTCCTTAATAAGCTCGATTTTGTATTTTTGGTTTTTAAAAAGTTTCTTTGCCTGTTCAAATGTTATGGCTTCCTTTTTAAACTTCAGATCGTGCGAGATTAATTCTTTTATGCGTTCTTCAATTTTCGGCAAATCCTCCGGAACTATTCCTTTTTTAGCGCCGGAAAAATCAAAATCATAATAAAATCCGTTTTCAATTGTCGGCCCGATTCCGATCTTAGCTTCGGGAAATCTTTCCAAAACCGCCATTGCTAAAACATGGGCCAGAGAATGCCTTTTTTTATCAAGATCTTTGTTTTTATTTTGAACCATTAAAAACCACTTTATACCAGAAAAGCGATAATTTCAATGAATTAACTTTGTATTCTGCTCTAAAGTTGCTAATTAATTATTAGCTGTTAACGGTTACGTTAGGATGGCCGCGTCTTCACAAATAAATTTCGGCTGGTCGTCTTTCCATGAAACTCTGCCCTCGCCGATTATAATGTTATTTTCTTTCCAAATATCGCTTGTTTTTGTGAGCGCGCTGTTAAAAACCAGAACCTCTATTTCCGAATCAAAATCCTCAACTTTGGCAAAAATCATTGGTTGTCCGGTTTTGGTCAAAATTTTCTGTATTTTTGTTATTACTCCCGCTATTCGATGCCTCTTATTATACCCTCCTTTCCCGTTGCCGTTCGCCACCAACTCCCTGATAAATTGAACGTTTTTTTCTTCAAGTTTCGCGGCGTATTCATTCATTGGATGGCCTGATACGAATAAGCCTAGAAGCTCTTTCTCCCAAAGCAACCTGTCTTTGCTGGAAATTGGCATATCGGCCTTAAGACTTAAGGCGCCTCCGAAATACGTGTCTCCAAAAAGATTATTCTGCGTCGTATCTGCGCTTTTTTTATTTTGCTGGCTGAATCTTAAAATTTCGTCTAGATTGGCTAAAAGTTTTCCCCGGCTTATTTTAAGCGAATCAAATACTCCGGCTTTTATTAAACTCTCCAAAGATTTTTTGTTTAAATCTTTATGCGTAACTCTTTTTAGAAAATCAATTAACTCTAAAAATGGTCCGCCCCTTTGCCTTTCTTCGATAATCGCTTCAACAATATTTGTTCCGACATTTTTTATCGCTAACAACCCAAAGCGGATATTTTTTCCTTCCGGCGTGAATTTTGTGAAACTGGAATTAATATCCGGCGGTAAAACCGCTATGCCCATTTTTTTCGCTTCGGTTATTAAAAACGCGGCTCTTTCCACATCGCCGCTGTCGGCGTTAAACAGCGCAGTCATAAACTCCAACGGATAATGCGCCTTGAGATATGCTGTTTGGTAACCAATTAAGGCGTAGCAAACGCTATGCGACTTATTGAAACCGTAACGGGCAAACGAAGGAAACAATTCCCAAATCTCATTCGCGCTTTTTTCTTCTATGCCATTATTTATCATTCCCTGAATAAGTTTTTCCTTCTGCGCGTCAAGAAGCTCTTTAATTTTTTTACCAATTGCTTTTCTTAAAGTATCTGCTTCGGACAAAGTAAAGCCGGCCAAGTCCCGCGCGATTTTCATCATCTGTTCCTGATAAATTCCGATTCCGTAAGTTCCTTTCAAAATCGGCTCAAGCCGCGGATGCAAATATTCGACTAATTCTTCCCCGTGTTTTCTCGCGATATAACGCGGCACCATGCCGGCCTCCAAAGGACCTGGTCTGTATAATGCGACCATAGCCACCACATCGTCAAACTCTGTTGGTTTTAGATCTTTTAAATAACGGCGCATGCCCGATGACTCAAATTGAAACACGCCAACGCAATCGCCTTTTTGAAAAAGTTTAAATGTTTCCGGATTGTCCAATGGAATTTCGGAAATCTTTATTTCTTCCCCTTTTATTTCTCTGACTAACCTGACAACGTCTTCTATGATGGTTAAATTTTTAAGGCCAAGAATATCAATCTTTAACAACCCCAGGTCTTCAACATTGTGCATTTCAAACTGAGTAATAGTTATATTTTCCTGTTGGGGAGAACGCTGAAGCGGTAGATAATTTATCAGTTCTTCATTTGAAATAACCACTCCGCAAGCGTGAACCGAAGCATGCCGAGCTACTCCTTCTAATTTTTTTGCCGCGTCTATTATTTTTTTAGCGTCAGGGCTGGTTTCATATAATTGCCTTAGCTCTGAAACAGCCTCCAAAGACTGAGCTAAATCCATATTAAACGGAATAAGCTTGGCTATCTGGTCGCAAAAACTGTAAGGCATGCCCAGGGCCCTTCCAGCGTCGCGAATAGACGCTCTGGCAGCCATTGTCCCGAAAGTGATTATTTGAGCAACCTTGTCTTCTCCATATTTATTCCTTACATAATCCAAAACCTCGTCCCTGCGAGTATCGGCAAAATCCAAATCAATATCCGGAAGCTGTATACGGTCGGGATTTAAAAATCTTTCAAAAAGCAAATCGTATTTTAAAGGATCCACATCGGTAATTCCCAAAATATAAGAAATAATGCTTCCGGCAGCCGAGCCTCTTCCAGGGCCGACCATAATTCCGTGCGCCTTAGCCCAATTCACAAAATCGGAAACGATTAAAAAATAGTCGGCGAAACCCATATTCTCAATAACGCCGAGTTCGTATTCAAAACGATTTTTTATTTCTTCGCTTATTTCCGGAAATCTTCGCGAAATTTGTTCATCGATTAATTTTCTTAAAAATTTATTGCTGTTAGTTTCTCCTTCGGGCAAAGAAAATTTCGGAAGATGGATTTTCCCTATGCTTAATTTGACGTCGCAGCGGCTGGAAATTTTATTTGTGTTTTCTAACGCTTCCGGCAAATCTTTAAAAAGTTCCGCCATAATTTCCGGAGGCCGCATTGAAAAATCATCGGCGCGCAAACTCAAGCGGTCGTCATCTTCAACTTTATTTCCGGTTTGCACCGCTAAAAGAATATCGTGATATTTTCCGTCGTCAGAATTTAAGTAATGAATATCTTGAGTGGCAACAAGAGGAATGTTTAATTTTTTTCCGAGATCGATTATTCCGTTTTTAACTTTTTCCATTCCTTCGATATTCGGGTGGTGCCAAACTTCCAGAAAAAAATTATTTTCTCCGAAAATGTTTTGATATTCGCGCGCAACTTTTTCCGCGTCGGTAAATTTATTTTCTAAAATTAATTGGGGAATTTCTCCGCCCAAACATCCCGACATCGCGATAAGGCCTTCGCTGTACTGTTTTAAAAGTTCTTTGTCCGCGCGCGGTTTATAATAAAATCCCTCAAGATGGGCTTTGGTGGAAATTTTTATTAAATTCTGCCAACCGGTTTGGTTTTCGGCTAATAAAGTAAGGTGGCGATATTTATTTTCTTTTCCATTTTTCTCAAATCGGGAACTTGGAGCGATATAGGCCTCCATTCCCAAAATCGGTTTGATTCCGGCTTTGATTGCTTTCTTATAAAATTCAACCGCGCCGTAAAGATTGCCGTGGTCCGTCAAAGCCAGCGCCTCCATTCCTAATTCTTTGGCGCGGGAAACAAGTTCGTCTATTTTAATAAGTCCATCAAGGAGAGAAAAATGCGAGTGAGTATGTAGATGGACAAACTTCATATCGATTTCATTATAGGTGTTAAAAAAATTAAAATCAAAATTGACTAAATCTCAAAAAATTTTTTAATTTTTCCTTCCTGTTGCTTTCTTAAACTAAAAAACCTAAAGTTGACAAATTATTGTGTTTTTGATATTATATGATAATAAATTTGGTCTTTCCCAATTTTACATATCCCGAAAACGCTGAAAAATCACAAAGAAAGGGGTGCGAAATGAAAACCAGGACGAAAAAAGCGCTGTTTTTAGGATTTTTGTCTGTTTTCGCGGTTTTCGCCGCAGCATGCTCAACCATGCCCATCAACAGAAGCGAGATGGTTCCGCTAAACCGGTGGAACCAAGACTCGCGAATCGGCCTCATCATCGTAGAAGGCCAGCCCTCAATCAATATGTGGTTCAAAGACGAAACCGGACGGACAATTGAATTCTGGACTGAAAAAGGCTCGTCTCCTTCGATGACTTTCAACAACAGATCGCCAATCAGAATTTACGTCCACCAAGTGCCGGCGATTGGGAATTATCAAATTATTGTAGAGAGTTTCTACTACAAAACCTTGCTCTTCCCGCCGGGAGTCCGATACCCTGTGCGGCTTCAACCGCAGAATTACTACATAACTGTCGGCCACAACCCGGTCGCCTACCAGGATTACGAATTCACCAAAACTTGGTGGGGCTGGGTTCTCCGCATCAACACAGGATTTATCCCGCCGGAAGACACCGGAATGCCCACCGTTGATATCCAAGGAACCGGATTTATCAAAGACATCGTGGACGGTCTTGGAAGGAGGGGCTATCGATGAAATACAAAATCCTTCTTCTACTGTTTGCGGTCTTTCCGGCCTGCGCCACAACCGCCACTCTGCCGCAAGTAACGATGATGAGATACGCGATTCCGGAAATCAATATGATCCGGGGCGGTGCTCCACCAGAACTTCCGCCGACGTATGACAAATTCAAAGACCCATCGCTTATGGTTTTCCAAAACCAGAGCGAGGGCGTCGCAACGATCGTTATTGACAGCAAGAACAGCGAAAAGATTATCTTGTTACCGAGAAAAATATCGCCGGATATTTATTTAGAACCCGGCAAACACAAAATCGCTATCACCGTTGTTATTGCCCGGCAACACTACACCACCGACCTCAAACAGAATCGAGAAATAACTATCGAACTAACAGGATACTCCCAAATCATTCCGATCCACTAAGCCTTCTATCCCGCCTCGGAATTTCCCGAACCCGCCTAAATTTCCGTTTTCCGCTCTTTTCACCCAGCCCCGAGACCTTTCGTCGACGGGCTGTTTTTTTAATATTTATCTTTGACTTTCACTTCCTTAATTCCTAATATTAGCTTGTCGTTCATTAACTAATTCCTAACTACTAACTCCTAGTTGCTATTCTCATGTCTGGTCACTCCCATTGGTTGGGAATAAAACACAAAAAAGAAACAACCGATAAAAAACGCGGCGCTTTATTTTCTAAACTTCTAAACGTTGTTACCGTTACCGCCAAAAAAGAACCCAACCCTCAATTCAATCCGACTTTGCGCTCCGCAATCGATAAAGCAAAACAATATAATGTCCCCCAAGATAATATTGAAAAAGCAATTAAACGCGCTTCGGAAAAATCCGATAATTTAGAGGAGCTGATTATGGAAGCTTATGGTCCGGAAGGCGTTGGAATTTTAATAGAAGCCGTTACCGACAATAAAAATCGCACGGTAGCTGAAACTAAAAAAATTTTATCCGACCACGAAGCTAAGTGGGCTGATCCGGGAAGTGTTTTATGGACTTTTGAAAAAACCGTTGAAGGCTGGCAAGCAAAATTTAAAAACGAAATGACTTCTGTCGGAAAAGAAAAATTAAAAACGCTTATAGAAGATTTAGAAAACCACGATGATATCCAGCGAATAACAACTAATACTAATTTATAATATGAAAATCTTAGGTATTGACCCTGGCAGTACGCGCGCTGGCTATGGATTAATAGAAAAACATGGCCGCGATTTAAAACTTATAAAAAGCGGCTTGTTAAAAATATCCTCTCAAGACAAAAACGTTCGCCTCTTGGAACTTTCAAAATCATTCGCCTCTCTTTTAAAAAAACAAAAGCCTGATTTTGTGGCTATAGAAAAACTTTTTTTTATGAAAAATCTTAAAACCGCTCTGGAGGTCGCCCAATCGCGCGGCGTTTTATTGCTAATAGCGACTTCTTTAAAAATTCCAATAATTGAATTGTCCCCTTCGGAAGTTAAACTAAACATCGCCGGCTACGGCAGCGCCAACAAAAAACTGGTGGCGGATATGGTTTTTAAAATATTAAAGATAAAAAAATTGCATGTTTTAGACGATGTCTCAGACGCAATTGCGATTGCTATTGTTGCCGCTAATCAGATACGCTGGTTATCAACAATTGACAAAAAGAATAAATAATCTATTCTTTTGCTAATCACGTAACCCGCGTCATAATTTAATACTTTTTTGGCGCGAAGAAAGGTCGTTTTTTGTAAAAATTTGCAATGTCTTCATTTTCAACTGATGAATTGGAAGCGGACTTAGAACCGCAAGGCAAAGAAGATAATATTCTTGATTCCGCCGGAGAAGGAGAACAAGACCCGGAAAAGATTAAAAAATCACCCAAAAAAACCGAGGATGATCTTTTGGGCGATTCTGAAGATAATTACCAACCCCCAGTCGACGATTCTTATTTAAAAGACTACAGCGACGGCAATTCAGAATAATTGGGATAATTCGACTGACAGCCACCCGCCCCGATTTAGATTTAGATTGGGGCGGGGTTTTTTAATTTATCCCGCATCTTTCCAACAAAACATTAACCCCATGGAAAGAACTTATTTAACTCCTTCGTCCCCGTAGCAAAACCACAAGGCAATTGAGAAAGGTGCGGGATTTATTTAAAATGGTATTATTTAACCAATAAAATTATGTCTCTTCCGGTAAAAAATAAAAGGTTTTACCAAGTTTTAAAAATTTCTGGGGTTCTTTTTATTATTTTTTTGGCTACTCTCGTGTGGGGCTTATTTGAAATGGCGAAAATCGCTAAAAGTTTGCCCAACCCCGAAAAAGCCGTTGCTTGGCAAGTGGCTCAGTCCACAAAAATTTATGACCGCACCGGGAAAGTTTTGCTTTATGAAATAAGCGGCCAAGGCAGACGCACCGTCCTTTCGTCAACTGATATTCCCGACAACATGAGAAACGCGACCATAGCTGCGGAGGACCAAAATTTTTATAAACACGCCGGCCTTGACTGGAAAGGAATCGCTCGCGCGTTTTTCATGAATATTCTTAAGGGAGAAATTGTCCAGGGGGGTTCGACAATAACTCAGCAATTAGCAAAAAACGCTTTTCTGTCCAATGAAAAAACATTTCAGAGAAAAATTAAAGAGCTTATTTTGACTTACTGGATAGAAAAATATTATTCGAAAGATGACATTTTGAATTTGTATTTAAACCAGATTTCTTACGGATCAAATACCTACGGCATAGAATCCGCGTCGCAACTTTATTTGGCTAAATCAGCCAAAAACTTAACCCTTGCCGAAGCCGCCACAATGGCGGTTCTGCCAAAATCGCCTCCTTATTATTCTCCTTGGGGCACCCATATCGACGAACTTTTGGCGAGAAAAAATCACATTCTCGATCAAATGCAAAAAGTGGGCTTTATTTCCGAACAAGAAAAAGAATTGGCGCAAAAAACAACGCCTAAATTTACTCAACAAAATCTTGGCAGTATAAAAGCCCCGCACTTTGTAATGATGGTCAAAGATTATTTAATAGACAAATACGGAGAAGAAGCGCTAAACACCAACGGCTTTGATGTCGTCACCACTCTTGATTGGAATTTACAGCAAACAGCGGAAAAAGTCGTCAAAGAAGGCGCCAGCCGAAACGCCGAACTCTACAAAGGAAAAAATGCGGCCTTAGTTGCCGAGGACCCAAAAACCGGCCAGCTCTTAGCGCTGGTCGGTTCGGCAAATTATTTTGACAAATCCATTGACGGAAATTTTAACGTTGCAAACCAGGGCCTTCGCCAACCCGGCTCTTCAATAAAACCCCTGGTTTACGCCACAGCGTTTAAAGAAGGCTATTCTCCAGATACTGTCGTGTTTGATTTGCCAACTGAATTTTTATCCAACAACCCTTCATGCCCGTTATTAAATATAAATTATCAAACAAATAATCTTCCTTGTTATCACCCCCAAAATTACGATCATATTTTTCGTGGGCCGGTTAATTTAAGGAGCGCGCTTGCCCAGTCAATAAACGTGCCGGCGGTAAAAGTTTTGTATTTAGCTGGATTAAATAATGTCATAAAAACAGCTGAAGATTTTGGCGTCACAACTTTAAACGACGCTGACCGAATTGGACTTTCGCTTGTGTTGGGCGGCGGAGAAATAAAACTTACCGAGCTTGTTGGCGCTTATTCTGTTTTTGCTCAAGAAGGAATGCGGCATCAGCAGGCAATAATTTTAAACATAAAAGACTCCAAAGGAAGAATTATGGAAAGCTTTGTTGATAGGCCTACTCAAGCCATAGACTCACAGTACGCTCGATTAATAAATGACATACTTTCAGACAATGACGCGCGGCGGCCTCTTTATCAGAGCAGTTTCGACCTGACCACTTTCGACGACCGGGAAGTCGCTCTTAAAACCGGCACCACTAATGATTACGTTGATGCTTGGACTTTTGGATATACCCCATCTTTGGTTGTTGGCGTTTGGGCGGGGAATAATCACCGAGAATCGATGCAAAAAAGCGCCGGCAGCATATTAGCGGCTCTTCCGATTTGGAGTTCGTTTATGAAGCAGGTCATAAATAAATTTCCCAACGAACCGTTTAATAACCCCGATCCGATAACTCAATCCAAGCCAATGCTAAACGGCCAATACAATACCGGCTCTCAAATTCACGACATTCTTTTTTATGTAAACAAAAACGACCCGTTGGGGCCGCCTCCTGCTAATCCGACAGACGATCCGCAATTCTTAAACTGGGAAGCTCCGGTTCGCTTTTGGACGCAACAGAACATTCTTACGCTTTAATCGGCATCACGATATAAAAATAATTCGGGTCATCCGCGGGCTTTATAAGCGCCGGGTTTTTATCGCTTGTTAATCCCATAAACACATTTTCGGTTTCTAAATTTTTTATTCCATCTGTTATAAATCTCCAATTAAAAACTATTTCCAGCGGCTCTCCTTTTATTTTTGCCGGAATTAAATATTTATTTTCTCCCACAAATGAATTGGATGAATAAATTTCGATACTCTTCATCTCTTTTGGAATATTTATTTTTATTTCATTCAACCGATCGCTAAAAACTCCTGTTAATTTCAGCGCGTTTATTAATTGGTTTTTATTCACTATTATTTCTGTGTTTATAACTTTAGGGATGATTGGGTCGTAGTTCGGAAATTCTTCATTTATCAATCTTGAAACAACTTCATATTTGTCGTTTTTAAAAATAATTAAATTGTTATCGAAATAAATCCTAACGTTACCATTTTCTTCGTCTTGAATAATTCTTATTAATTCTTGAATTGTTTTTAGGGGGATTACTAATTTAATATTTTTTTCAAGATTTGTTTTGTAGTAATTTTCATTTATTGTTTGTTCCGCCAATCTAAACCCGTCGGTGGCCGCTAACTTCATAAAACTTGTTTGAAAATCCAACAAAACACTATTTAATACCGGCCGCGCGCTGGAAGCTTGAGCGGCGCTTATAACCAAAACTAGGGTTTTTTTGAGGATAGAATTTTGAATCTCGATAAAATTTTCATTGTTTTCCACCTTTGGCAAAAGCGGAAAATCGTCTTTTTTTATTCCCTGAAGTTTAGCTTCGTAATTTTCTGTTTTAATTATTAAGTTATCTTTTTCTGTTTCTAATTCAATTCTTTCACTTTGAAGATTATTAATAATAGCTGAGAAAATATTTAAAGGGATAGTTAATCCTCCATTTTCAATTATTTTTCCGGAAACATATCCAGTAATCGCCAATTCTAAATTAGTTGTAGAAATTTTAATTTGATTATCAACCGTTTCTAATAAAAAATTTTTTAGGATTGGAAGCGACGGCGCTTCTGAATTTATTTTCCCGACAATATTTAACCCCTCTCTTAAATTAGTTTTCAATACTATTAGTTTCATAATAATAAATATAAATTGTAGTTATAGTAGAGAAGTGAAATTTTGTGGATAAATATAAAAAATCATTTAACTGAATAAAAAAATCAAAATAATTAATGTTTAAATTCTGTTGATAAATTAATTCTTCTCGATAATTTCTCTGACTAAAATAATTTTTTGGTTTAATTTCTGGTCGTTATTAATCTTTTTTGAGACCTTTTCGCACGCGTGAATAACAGTTGAATGGTCTCTTTTCCCCAACTTATTCCCAATATCAGAATAAGACATTCCTAAAATATCTTTCAATAAATACATCGCAATCTGTCTTGGCTCGACTAATTCTTTTCGGCGCGAGTGGTCGGAAATTTCTTTCTCGGAGATTTCAAAAAAACCAGACACCGCTTTTATAATCTGAGTCGGAGAAATATTTTTAAACGTTTGTTTGATATTTTTTTCAATTATCTCGTTAATTAATTCATGAGACGGCTCAATATTTTTGGCCTCTTTGTAAAAAACAATTTTATTTAAAACCCCTTCTAATTCCCTAATATTTCTTTGTATTTTAGAAGCGATTAAAGAACATAAAGCGTCCTCTAACCCCATTCCTTTTTCTCGAATTTTAGATTTTATTATAGCCACCCTCATTTCATAATCTGGATAGCCAATATCCGCGATCATACCGCCGCTAAAACGCGATCTTAGGCGCTCCTCCAAAATCGGCGTTGCCGCCGGCGGCCTGTCGGATGAAATAATTATTTGCTTGCCGCTGTCGTATAAAACATTAAAAGTGTGGAAAAATTCTTCCTCGCTTCTTTCTTTGCCGGCGATAAATTGGATATCATCAATAATCAAAACATCGACGCTCCGATATTTATCTTTTATGTCCTCCATTCTTTTATTGCGAATTCCTGAAATAATGTCATTTACGAATTTTTCTGAAGGAACGTATTTTGTTTTGAGACGTTCTTTGTAATTAGTTTTAATTTCATTGCCGATTGACTGAAGAAGATGGGTTTTGCCAAGACCTGTACCGCCGTAAATAAAAAGAGGATTGTATTTTGAGCCAACTTCTTTGACAACCCCCATCGCGGCGGCGTAAGCAAGCTCATTCGAAGACCCCACAATAAAAGACTTGAAGTTGTAGCGAGGATGGAGATTTGTTTCTGGATCAATTCTTACTTCTATTAGCGCCGGTTGGCTTGAAACTACAGGCGCTCGGCTATAGGGCTGAGGCCTTTGTTCAGCGGGCAATGTCAAAACAGCATACTCCACCTTTTTCACCGACGAATCTAGTGAATAAAAGATATCACTAAGTAACTTATGGTACTTATTCTCCACCCATTCCTTAGCAAAATTATTGCCGAGACCTACAACAACTCGGCCATCATCGCTTTTTTCAATTAAGCGGCTGTTTTTAAACCACGTAACAAAATTGGGCTTGGATAATTGAATTTCAACCTCCGCTAAAACCTGTTTCCAAACTTGTTCGTGATCCATAAAAAAAGTAAAACTAATAACTCAAGTTTATAAGTAAAAAAAGCGATGTCAAATGCGGGCAAAAGATAAAAATGTGAATTAAGTGTTGATAACTTTTAAAACACAAGCAAACACAAGCGAAATCAGCCCTCCCTCTTGTGTTTTTAAAAAAATTTTACTACAATAATAAATAATGTCTATAACTTACAAACCTAAAAAAAGAAAAAGGGCCCGCTCGCACGGATTTTTAAAGAGATCAAAAACCCCCGGCGGTAAAAGAACTCTTTCAAGAAGGCGCGCAAAAGGGCGGAAAAGAATTTCGGCTTAATTTTTTCCCAAAAATCAATGTTGGTAAAGAAATTTCGTCTGCCGGTTAAAGAATTTTTATCAAAAAAACCGAAAAGCGCTAAAACCTCTAATTTTTATTTCAGGTATTTGCCTAACCAGCTCTCATTCGATCGCGCTGGCGTAGTTATAAGCAAGAAAACAGAAAAAAGTTCAGCTCGCCGGAACCGAATTAAAAGAATAATTTTTGAATATTTTCGTCAAGAAAAAAGTAAGGAAAAAAATCAAGAAAAAAGTAAAGAAAAAAATATTTTCAAAACTGGGGTTGATATTTTAATATCTCCCGCGGCAAAAATTTTTAAACTCGAAGCGAAAGAGATAATTAAAATAATTTCAAAAGAAATTATTTTAATTAAATAAGTTTAGATCCAATCTGTTTAATTTCTTTTATTTTTTTTAATTTCAAAATTACTTTTTCTACTTTGTCTTTATTGTTTGTGTCGCAACGGAATTTTATAGACGTTAAAACCGGCGAGGTTGGAGCGGTTAAAACATTGCTTATATTGATGTGAGATCGGGAAACAATACTTGTTATGTCTTTCAACAAGCCAATTCTGTCTTCGGCGATAATTTTAATTTCCGTTTGCAAACGCTCTCGGCTCCCGGGCAAGTGATCTTTTTTAAGAGACGAACGAATTCTTTTCTTGGCGATATCGGTTTTTACGAATCTTATCCACGATTCAGAAGGCTTTTTATTTTTTTGAATAAGTATTTCAACCATGTCGCCGGATTGAATCTGGTAATCCAACGGAACAATTCTATTATTTATTTTAGCGCCGACGCAGTTATCCCCAATTTGGCTGTGTATGGAATAGGCAAAATCAACCGGTGTGGATCCGGCCGGCAAGTCGATTACTTCTCCTTTGGGTGTAATGGCAAAAATCCGATCCTTAAAAAAATCTATTTTAAGAGCCTCTAGCGATTCCCCGGAATTTAAAAATTCTTCCTGCCAATTTTTAAGCTGGTTAACCCATTCCAGCTCCTTTCTGTTGGCAAAAACAGGTTTTTCTTCGACGTTTTTCTCCTTCGCATCGTGGTAAGCCCAGTGGGCGGCGATGCCATTTTCCGCTTCATCGTGCATTTCTTTTGTTCTGATTTGAAATTCCACAATTTTATTGTCAACGCAAAAAACCGTGGTATGCAAACTTCTATAACCGTTCGGTTTTGGTAAAGCGATGTAGTCTTTTATTTTTCCTGGAAGCGGCGGCCATATTTGATGAATAGCGCCCAGCGTCGCGTAACATTCTTCAATAGATGAAACAATTATTCTAAACGCAACCAAGTCGTAAATCTGTTCCAAATTCATTTCGTGGCGAATAAGTTTTTTATACAAACTACTGTAACGTTTGGCGCGAAAATCTATTCCCGCCGGAGAAATATTAATTTTTTTTAATAAATCATTAACAACAATCTTTACTTTTTCTAAATATTTTAATCGCTCTTCGTATTTTTCTTTTACATTTTCGCTGAGCCATTTGTATTCTTGCGGATGAAGATACGGAAAAGATAAATCTTCCAATTCGCCCGCCAAGTTTTGCATTCCTAGCCGGTATGCCAAGGGCGCGTAAATTTCGTCGGTTTCCAGCGCGATTCTTTTTTGTTTTTGTAAAGGAACCGCGCCGAGAGTTTTCATATTGTGAAGCCGATCCGCGAGTTTTATTAAAACCACGCGAAGGTCTTCGCTGATTGCCAAAAACATTTTCCTTAAATTTTCAACTTGCCTTTGGGTCCCGCGGTATTTCAAACGGCCTAATTTCGTAACGCCGTTTACCAAAAAAACGATTTCTTCGCCGAAAGAATTTTTAATGTCATCAAGAGTGTTAACCGTGTCTTCGGCAACATCATGAAGCAGGCCGGCTGAAATTGTGTTTGAGTCCAGCCCCCACTCGGCCAATTGCAGGGCTGTTTGGTAAGAGTGATTGAAATATTCTTCTCCGGATTTTCTTTTTTGTCCCTGGTGAGCTGACTTGGAAAAAGAAAACGCTTTTTGAATAAGAGCCGCGTCAACGGGCTTTGTTAATCGTTTTTCTCGGGAGATTTTTATTAAATTTTCTACTGTAGCGGAAGCCATGTTAGGTTTATAAAATACCACATTTTAAGGGTATTGGCAAATTTTATATACTATGCTAATTTTTGATTAGCACACTGAAAGGAGGATAGGTATTCAAGGAAACATAAGGCTTTTTAAGCCCCCACATAGTCTCACGCGAGACATTCTTATTTTAATAACAATAAAAATTCCTTTTCGTCCAATATTTTTACTCTCAACTGCTTTGCTTTTTCGAGCTTAGATCCGGGTTCTGAACCCGCTATCACATAACTTGTTTTTTTACTTACTGATTTCGAAACGTCTCCGCCTAAAGCGCGGATTTTTTCTTTTGCCTCGTCCCGAGAAATTGATTTAAGAGTCCCTGTTAAAACGAAAGTCAGACCGCGTAACTTGTAACTTGTAACTCGTAACTCGTGGCTAGTTATTTCGACCCCTGTTTTTTCTAATTTTTCTAAAAACCTGATATTGCGTTCGTTACGAAACCAATCGTAAATACTTTGCGCTACTTTTGGTCCAATGTCGGAAATTTCTTGCAAGTTTTCCAAAGAAAGCGATTTAAGCTTTTTTATTAAGGCGCTGATTGTTAAAACAGGGAATTCTTTTGCTAAGGTTAGGGCGGTTTCTTCGCCAATATGCAAAATTCCCAAGCTTTGAATAAACCGTGAAAGAGCAATCTTTTTCTTTTGCTGGATTTCGGAAACGATATTTTGCGCTGATTTTTCGCCAAAACGTTCCAAAACCGCAATGTCCCCTTCTTTTAATTCGAAAATATCAGAAGCATCTCTCATTAGTCCTTCGTCTAAAAGTCGATCGATAATTTTCGGGCCAAGGCCTATTATGTCAAACGCATTGGCGAAATGGTACAGATTTTCCCGATTTCGCGCTCCGCAATCCGGGTTGGAGCACCTATAAATTACTCCACTCTGGGCCACCCTTGATCCGTCCACAGGGCATTTGGAGGGCATTTTAAATGTTTTTTCTTTTCCGGTTCTTAGTTCTGTCAGGACCTTTATCACCTGTGGAATAACGTCTCCGGCTCTGGAGACAATAACCGTGTCGCCGATTTTTAGGCCCAATCTTTTTATTTGATCAAAATTATGAAGTGTCGCGTGGGTAATGGTAATTCCAGTTAAGCCTACCGGTTTTAAAAACGCCACTGGCGTTAAAGCGCCGGTTCTGCCAACGCCGACAATTATATTTTCAACCACAGTCGTTGCTTCCTTGGCGGAAAATTTATAAGCAATTGCCGCTCGCGGCGCTTTGCCGATAACTTCGGCATCGCCGAAGGTTTTATTATTATTAAAAATAACCACCACTCCGTCAATTTCATATTTAAGTTTTTCTCGGTGATTCTCCCAATAATTTCGAAATTCAAAAACATCTTCCAAAGATTTTGCCGGCTTATTATTGGGGTTTATTTTAAATCCGAAAGCTTTTAACAATAAATGCTCTTCTTCGTGGTTTTTTTGCCCCAAATCAGTAATAATAGCGTACTGAAAAGAATCTAGTTTCCTTACCGCGGTGATTTTCGGGTCCAATTGCCGGACTGATCCGGCGGCCATGTTTCTGGGGTTTGCAAAAATTTTTTCACCCCGCTTTTCATTTTCTTTATTTATTTTTTCAAATTCTTTTTTATTGATAAAAATTTCGCCTCGCGCTACCAAACGCCTTTTCGACAAATCATATTGGCTTGGGTTAAGGCCGGATTTTTCCAAATTTTTTCTAACCTCATCGATTTCCAATAGTTTTAGCGGAATCGCCTCGACGGTTTTTAAATTTTGGGTGATATCCTCCCCTGTTAATCCGTCCCCTCTTGTGGAGCCTTGCAAAAAAATTCCATTTTCGTAAACAAGCTCAATCGCCAGGCCGTCTATTTTTAGTTCGCAGTAATAAGTTTCGCCGGTTAATTTTTTATTTAAAAAATTTTCCACTCGTATCATCCAGTCTCCCATGTCTTTTTCTGAAAAAGCGTCGTTAAACGAAAGCATGGGTTTTTCATGAGCCACTTTCTGGAATTTTTTCAGAGGCTGACCGCCAACTCTTTGAGTCGGAGAATCCAGTGTAATTAAATCCGGGAATTGTTGTTCTAGGTCAAAAAGTTCCTTTTTGAGGGAATCTAAAGCCGCGTCGGAGATTTCCGGGTTGTCTAAAACATGATAGAGATAGCGATGATGGTTTATCGTCTTTTTGAGCTGATCTGTACGCTCTTTTGCTTCTTTCCTGTTCATATGTGGGTCTATTATATCATCTAAAACGCCTTTTTGTGAGTAAAATATTGCAATAATTTTAATATGAAGTAAATTTAACAAAACATGACGAACAAAAGGCAAAGCAAAAAACAAGAAAAAAAACACGAAAAAAAAGTTTCAATTCAGCATCATCTTCCTATTAAGATTTCTCAGCATTTGGATATTGGTAAAAGCGGTTACGGGATTTGCGCTGGCGACGGCTGCAATGAATTTTGGGCAAAGCGAGTTTGCGGCCCCTCTTCTTTGGCAATGGTAATCGCCTATTATTTTTCAAAAAACAAATTCTCTGTCGTTAAGGCAATAAATAAAATTTATCCCCAACAGAAATCGTCGGAGAAAAACAAAGAAAATAATTCTTTGAAAAAACTTTCTGAATTTCTAGTTGATTTTATAATTTCCGACGGAGTCAAAAACAAAGCTTATATAGAAAACATCGGGTGGTTGCATCAAGGGTTAATAGACACCGCTGTAAAATATTTCGGCTTAAGTGGGAATAGATTTGATTTCGCGAAAGAAAACGGAGAAACCGCTTTTGAGCGAATGATTGAAGAGTTAAAAAACGGGCCTGTGATAGCTTCTATATATAAGAATCTAAATCCGCAAAACGGCGGCCATTTAGTGGTTGTTTTCGGGGTAGACGAGGATAATGTTTTATTTGCTGACCCCGATATAAACAAATTAAACCTTATCGAAAGAAGAGCCACAATAGAAGAATTCAAAAACGGATGGAAGAAAAGATATATAATTATAAAACCTGAATAAAGTTGATTTCTTAGGCCGGAAAATATAATATATATCGGCACGCGGGCGTAGCGAAGCCTGGTTATCGCGTCTCCCTGTCACGGAGAAGATCGCCGGTTCAAATCCGGTCGCCCGCGCATAAAACAAAACAACAACCGAGGTTATTGTTTTGTTTTATTAATGTGAGTTGCGGATTTGAACCGTTAAGAAAGGGGTCGGGAAAACTCGTTTTCCCGTCGCGGAAATACTAAAACCGCAGGGTTTTAGAACGCAGCCGCACCGAACTTAGTGAGGGGCGCGCGAGTAGTGAAAATCATGCTTGCCCGTCCGAAGCTTTAGCGAAGGCGGGGTCGCCCGCGCAAAAAATAAAACAAAAAGAGAAGAAAATACGCCATATTAATTAGCAGATGAATTACGGATTTTTAAAAAGACTTATTTCTTTCCTGGCGGTTATCGGAATAATTTTAACTTTTTATTATTTTATGGACTTAAAAGAAGAAGAAAAAAATAGCTATCCTAGCGAGACAGGTCAAAAAGTTTTACTGAAAGTGGAAAGGAGCGGAGGGGAATGTTCGTACGGGGGTTGTTATTCGGAAATATTTATATACCAAGACGGAACGTATTTATATAAAGAAAAAACGCAACAGGAATTAAAAGGATCATTTTCCAAAGAAGAAATAAAAAAATTAGAAGAACTTATAAGCGCAGAAGATTTTAAAAAAATCAAATCTAAAAAATTTACCGGTCAATGCCCGGTAGAATATGACGGGTCAGAACTAATCTACACCTTTTATCAATCAAACGGGGAAAACGAAAGAATAGCTTCTTGCGAGTTTGAAGTAGATAAAAACAGCCCGCTTTTTAAACACATCGGCGAGTTATTAAGCAAAATCAATCTCCAACTTTCTTTGCGGATGTAAAAAAAAGAGAAAAGCAACTTAAAACAAAAATCCCCCTACTTAGGTCGGGGGATTTTTGTTGGTCGATTCTATTCGACTAATCCTAAAAAAGATTAGCCCTCTAAAATTTCAATCTTTGAAAATCTCTTGCCAAATTTTAGAGCTTTATCCTGGCTATCAAACCAGACATCTACCCATTTTTTGCCGTTATATCGCGAATGCATCCTGTCTTCGACAACGAAAATTCTGTCACCAAAGAGATTTGGCAAGCGGAATCTGGTTCCGATAGGCAGGACGTTGCTGGCCGCTACTCCCGGGAAAACATATTTACCGGTAGCGGTTATAAAAGGTGTATTGTCAGTCTCTGCTTCAGTGCTGGAATAACCGGTTACGGTTACGCTGTCTACATCCGCAACTTCGTAAGAAATGGCGGTTTTCAGCTGTTTTGTGTTTGCCAGTGCCGATTTGGAGGCTATTGCGCCCTCAAAAATCATCACAGAAGACCCGCTCGACGCTAATTTTCCATTGTCAAACCCGTTAGTTTTGGGGTTTGCGAATGTAAGCTCCTCTGCGGCAAAAACCAGGTTTATGCTGGTTAAAGCAAGTAAAAAAGCTAGACGTTTACCCATAATTTTGTTTATTTTGCACAAAAAAATCGCCTGTTAAGCGATATATCCATTTTATCATGGGCACCCTTCTTGTCAAGAGAGGAGGGGTTTTTATAAAAAAAGCGCCCACCCCCGGCAATTTATGTTATTTGGGGATAGGCGCGCTAAGAGGTATCTCTTCTCCCACAGGAAGATTGGTGGATATTTCAAAAACAATATGATCTCGATAGGAGAGGCCAGTAGTGATCCGGAGTTCAACGCTGTTAAGTCGGTGGCGCGGGTTGGCTAGCACTTGGCGGACGAATTTTTCCTCCCGGAGTTCTTCGCCGGTATAGCCGAGCAAATTAGAAATCTCGTAGTAATACAGGCTACGGCTGTGACCATTTTTGAGCGGCAGAAAATCAAGGAGATCAACAATGTGTCGAGCCGGCAAGTTGCGTTTCTCGAGTATTCCGGCAACTTGTACAAAACGTTTTAGCTCCCGGAATTCTTTGCGAGGGCGACTTTTTGTTTTTTTGGTGCTGGAGAAATTGAGTCGCAGGTCTATAAATTTCGCGAGACCTTTCAGACGTCGGCGTAAGTCGGGGTTATGTTTTTCCGCCCAGTAAATATCGGAAAGCAAAAAGCGGTCTTCAAGCGATACGGCAAAGCGTGTTCCCCGCGGCCACGGCTTGTACACATCTTCGGTGAAAAGAGTTTTTTGGCGGCGGGAAAAGTAGTGGCGGGAAGTCGGAATAAAAAACGGATTTTTATGGTTGCATTTCCAATTCGCCACTTTCTGGTTGGTGATTTCCTGCAAATAGGAAAAAAGAATCGGAGCGACTTGAATGTACTGTTCGGCGGTAAGATGAAACCATTTACGGCGCTCCGGTATGCCTTTGGGTCCCTCTTGTTTCGCTCTTTTCCCAGTTTTCGATTCGTGATATGGACGGCTAACTCCAAGACCCATTTCCAGAAGCAGTGCTCGTTCAAAAAAACGCTTAAGAGGAGTTCCTGTGCCTGGACCTATAACCGCTAAAACATTTAATCTCGGATCCGGGTTGATAAAAGACATCGGTCCTTCTGGCGTAAGAGAGATAATCATCGATGCATGTTGGATTACTCGGTTTACGTCGTTTTCCACTAGTTGATGCAGTGGAATCGGCCCGAACCTGAAAGTCTGACGCATAAGCGCACCTCCCGAAATATATTATTTAGAATTTTTAGTTGGCAGTGTTCTAACGGCATATTATCAGTAATCGCGGGTTTAAAGCAAGAGATTTTGTTCGTAAAATGTTAATAAAAAAATGCCCCGCCTAGAAAGATCGGCGGGGCTACTTGCGTGAACGTTTTCTTGATTGATAGCTGGAGGGGCATATTATTCCCGGAATCAGCGGGGAGTGGTAGGGAACGCGGGGGCCGGAACGAACCAGGATGCCCCAGGTGTAATAGGGGGCAGCCGGTATAGACCAGGAGCACCACTTTTCAACAGGGCAGTGGCTACACGGGTCCTTATAGCCGGCGGACCACAGGGCGTGGTTCTGGCGCAGGTCTTCCGCCTCGGTGAAGCGCATAGCCTCTTTTGCTTTACGGAAGGGGCGCATATGGGAAACAGTCTTTGGTTTGGCTTCTTCGCTGACGGGCACCAGTGAGCTTTCCGGTTTCTGGGCGAAGGTGATGTTCTGAAATTGCTCCGCGCAAAGATCTCGTGAAAGTAGCCATAGAGCCGGGTTGATTACTAAGTGGCTCATACCGTGCTTCAGGAGAAAATTCTGTGACCATTTGGCGATGGTGTCCATAAATTTCTCGCTTACCCGCATGGTCATTTTTCCTTTGAGGACCGGGCTGTGCAGGCCTTCCCTGGGCTCGAATGGTTTAGCGAAACCAATAAGCTGAAGGATTTCGGTTTCCCAGAGGACCCTCATTGCGTGAAAGTCCACAGGGATGGGGCCGGGGAAAATCGGGATGAAGTTTTTTTCCTGCAACCAGATTACCAACAAGGAAAAAATCTTGCGCCGCATGCCTTTGAAGCCGGCCGGGTTGTTATGATAGTCCACCCGGCGGAAGGACTCTTCAAATTCCGTGACGCCCCAGAAGACATTGCGGATGTCGTCGCCCCAATGTTCGTGGAGCGTGACCGCGTTGCGGTGCCAGGAGGCGGTGTGTTCTTTGAGCTTGTAGCTTAGAGAGCCAGCGCCGACCTCGCCGGTACCGTTACCGTTGAGGATTTTAGGCGCGACTGCCATGAATGCGTTCTCTATCTTGCTTGGAGTCCAGTAGTTAGCAACGATTTTCGGGTTGTAGAGCTCGGGCAGATCCTGGTGGAGTTGCCAAAGGAATTTCATGGTGTCGCCGCTTACAATTCCGCCTCTTTCGAACAGCGATAGGAAGAAGAGCCAGTTCGCGTACTCGCGCTTGCCTACCTCAGGGACGAATCTGTCCTGAGGCAGGATGAAGTCAGAGTAAATTCCCGTCCTTTCCTTGTACGGTTTTTCGAGCGCTTTAAATACCGCGAGCGCTCGCTCTTCGTCAAACTTGAGCTTCATCGCGGTACTCCTCCTTATGAAAGTATAAAAGAATATGAAGTTTTGTTATTTTCTGCTTAGTTTTAGCACGGAAAACAAGATGAAGTCAATTATTCTAACTTTTAACTCCTCTTTCTGTTATAATTTTCTATTATATGACCGAATATTTTACCGAAGCCTTGGTGTTGGCGAAAAAAGAAAACGGAGAAGCTGACGCGACAGTGCATCTTTATTCTGAAAAACTGGGTAGAGTTATTGCTAAAGCTAAGGGATTAAAAAGAATCAAATCAAAATTAAGCGCGTATTTGGAGCCGCTTAATTTTATAAATATCCGCTTGGTTGGAAATGGGCGCATGCAAGTGGTGGACGCTTTGCCTTCAGAAAGAAATAATTTTCAAGAAATTAAAATTTCAGCCGAAAAACTGGCGAAGTTTTTAACTATCACAAACTTTATTAACGAAACGGTTTTTGAATTTCAGCCAGACCAGCAGCTTTGGCATACGATTGTATATATTTTCAAAAACAACCTTGGATTAGAAGACGCGTATAAAATAATTTTGCGCGACTTAGGGTTTGACCCTCAGTTCGCAGTTTGCGAAATCTGCCAAAAAGAAAATCCGGAATTTTTTAATAAAGAAAACCAAACCTTTTTGTGCAAAGCGCATTCTTCAAAAGAAGGCAAAAAAGAGCTAATATTAATAAAAGTATGAGCCTAGAAGATCTCGAAAAAAATTTATACGGCCTCGGAAGAAAAAAAGAAAGCAAAAAAGAATCGGAAAAAGAAACTCCAAAAATTCCCGCGCAAAAAGAAAGTCAAGAAGAAGAAAAAAGTTCAGCGCCGGAAGAAAATCAATCAACCCTGAAATGGAGCGGAGTTTCCGATAAAATAAACCAAATGACAAGCTCTCCAATTTTTTTAAAAGTCAGCCAGTTTTCAAAAGTTATTTTTTGGCTGGTTGTTGCCGCGCTTATTATTGCCGGGTCATTCGCCGGCTATTATTTATCGCAGTATTTAAAAACTAAAGATTTTGTTTTTGAAGCCAACGCGCCTAGTAAGGTTTTGGCCGGCCAGCCGTTTGAAATAAAAATAAACATAGAAAACAAATCGAAAAACACCATGCGGGATTCGCTTGTCGATATTCAAATTCCCGAAGGAGTTGTCGGACTGGGAAAATACAGCGACAGGCAGGTTATCGAAGAAAACATAGGAACTTTGGAAAGCGGCGATTCTTATCAAAAATCTTTTTCGCTGGCGATTTTAGACACAAACGATCCGGCAAAGAAAATAGATGTTTATTTTTCGTATTTGCCCCCGAATTTAAATACCAAGTTTGAAAAAAAACAAACCATTGAAATTTTTGCAGACCAGCCGGCAGTAGGACTTAATTTGAGCGCTCCGCAAAAAGTTTTTTCCGGCGAACAATTTGAAATAACCGCAAGCTACAAAAATCTTTCCGATCATAACTTTTCAAAAGTACGTTTGGAAATGGCTTATCCGGCCGCGTTTAAATTCAAAGAATCGTCGCCGGCCCCCACAAGCAGTAACAATATCTGGATAACTTCAATGCCCGGCGGAATAGAAAATAATGTTTCCATAAAAGGAAGCATCGTCGGCCCGGACAGTATATTTTTTGATGTGAAGGCTAAAATTTTTATCGAATTAGAAGGCAAAGAATACCCGCTTGGTGAAAAAACCGCCAATCTTGGCATTGCTTCCTCGCCCCTTTCTTTAAGCATTATCCCCAACAATGATCCTAATTTTGTGGCTTTTCCGGGAGACACGATAAATTACAGCGTCAGTTATGGCAATAACACCGAAGATAATTTACAGGACGCGGTTATTAAAGTAAAAGTTTCCGGAGTGATGTTTGATTTAGCGAGTTATCGAGGCAATGGTTTTTTTGATTCAAACAGCAATACGGTTATTTGGAACGCTTCGCAGGAACCGGGGCTTAAAAATCTTTCCCAAGGCGCTAAAGGGACAGTTTCCTTTTCCTTTAAAACAAAAACAATTTATCCGATAAAAAAATTGTCTGACAAAAATTTTTCTTTAAAAGCCGAAGGAGAAATTTCCTCGCCTACCGTTCCTTATTATATTTCCAGCGACAAAACAGTAGGCGTCAACAGCGCTGAAACAAAAATCGGAGGCAGAACCGAAATAAGCGCTTATGCCGGGTACAATAAAAAAGGCCCTTATCCGCCCCAAGTTAATAAACCCACCCGATATCTTGTCCATTGGATTATAAAAAACTATGTAACCGATAAAAAAGACGTGAAAATTAAGGCGGTTTTGCAGTCCGGCGCTTCGTGGACTGGAACAGTTACCGCTAACATTGACACTGACGGACTCCCTACCTATAATGAACGAACTCAAGAAGTTTCCTGGGATATCGCAAGGGTAATTGCCAATAAAGGCGTAATAGGAAAGCCAATAGAAACAACGTTTGAAATTGAAATAGCGCCCAGTATTTCGCAAGCCAACGCGCTTTTGCCGCTTTTGTCGGCTGTTCAGCTCACGGCAAGCGACGAGTTTACTGGTCTTCCGGTGAACACAGGAGCGGATCCCCTTCAAACCGTTGATATTGTAAGACAATAATGAATACCGAACTAACAATGGATAAATTGGTTTCCCTCTGCAAAAGAAGGGGTATTATTTTCCCCGGATCGGAAATTTACGGAGGTCTAGCCGGCACTTGGGATTATGGCCCGGTCGGTGTGGAAATGAAAAATAATATTAAAGCCGCTTGGTGGAAAATGTTCGTCCACGATAGAAGCGATATGCATGGCATCGACAGCGCGATTTTGATGAATTCTAAGGTTTGGGAAGCGTCCGGCCATGTCAGCGGATTTACCGACCCGATGGTTGATTGCAAAAACTGCAAAAACCGTTTTCGGGCCGACCATTTGGACGAAGGAAAATACGGTGAAGTGAAAATCATTGACGGCAAAAAATCCTGCCCGGTTTGCGGCTCGACTGAACTGACCGAGCCCCGTCTTTTTAATATGATGTTTCGCACTTATATCGGTCCGGTTCAAGACACAGAGAGCTTGGTTTATCTTCGGCCTGAAAACGCTCAAGGGATGTTTGTTGATTTTAAAAATGTTTTGGACACTATGCACCCGAAACTTCCTTTCGGCATCGCCCAGATAGGCCGGGTTTTTAGAAACGAAGTTACCCCAGGTGATTTTGTTTTCAGAGTCCGCGAGTTTGATTTAATGGAATTTGAATATTTCATCGATCCGAAAAACTGGGAAGAATTATTTGAAATGTGGATGAAAGAAATTTATAAATGGCTCGCTTTTTTGGGTTTGGATAAAGAAAAAATTTACAACCACGAAATTCCTGACGGCGAACGCGCCCATTATTCCAAAAGAACCATTGATATTGAATATCAGTTTCCGTTTGGAATGAAAGAATTGTGCGCTATTGCTTATCGTACCGACTACGATCTCAAATGCCATATTGAAAAAAGCGGTAAAGACCTGACTTATTTTGACGAGAAAGCCAGTGAGCGGCTTGTTCCCCATGTTTTAGAGCCGACTTTTGGTTTAGACCGAGCGCTTTTAGCATCATTAGTTGAATCGTATAAAGAAGAACAGTTAGAAAACGGCGAAACCCGAATTGTTTTGAAGCTTCCGCCGAAAATTTCCGCTTACAAAACCGCGGTATTTCCGTTGGTTTCAAACAAAGAAGATATTGTAAATAAAGCCACTGAAGTTTATAAAATGTTAAAACCGCACTTCAATACTATTTTTGACGACAATGGTAATATAGGGAAAAGATATAGAAGACAAGACGAAATAGGAACTCCGTTTTGTATAACTATCGATTATGACACCTTAGAAAAAGGAGACGTGACTGTGCGCGACCGAGATACAATGAAGCAAGAGAGAATAAAAATAGAAGAACTTGCGGATTATATAAAAACGAAAATTTAATACTTATGTCCCCTTTGGCCCAAAATATCTTCAGGGCTTACGATATCAGAGGTAAATACCCTTCCGAGGTTAATTCAAAAACTTTTTTTGAAATTGGTATTGCGCTCGGGAAATTCTTTAACTTAAAGACTAAAAAACTTAAAAACTTAAAAACTATTATAATCGGCCGGGACGTGCGTTTAACCTCCCTGCAACTTAAAAAATCATTTGTTGAAGGGTTGAAAAAAGGCAGTAAAGAAGAATTAAATATTGTAGATATCGGACTCTCCACTACGCCGATGCTTAATTTTTGCGTCAATAAATTTAAAGCTTTAGGAGGGGCAATAATCACAGCCTCTCACGATCCCAAAGAATATAACGGGCTTAAAGTTCTTGGCCCTAACGCGACTATTTTAAGCGGGAAAGATGTTTTGAAAATAATAAAGAAGTAATTATGGATTTTTTTAAAGAAGCTGAACAAAATTTTAAATCTTTCGTGGAAAACGATCGTCTTTCCCACTCTTATATTTTTTTCGGAGAAAGCCAAAAAGAAATTTTTGATTTTGCCAAAAGGTTGGCGAATTTTTTGGAAATCGGAAAATTTAAAGATTCAAAAAAACTGTTACAGGATTTGTCCGTTATTGGGCCTAATGAAAAGGGCAATATCGGCATAGATGAAATCCGCGATCTGCAAAAATTCCTTTATACCCGGCCTGCCGTTGCCAAAAGAAAAACTGCGATTATAGACGGCTTCGAGAATTTAACCGACTACGCCCAAAGCGCGATATTAAAAATCGTTGAAGAACCTCCTAAACAATCGCTGATAATTTTAATAGGGCAAAGTCCGGAAAATCTTTTGCCGACAGTTTCTTCCCGCTTTCAAAAAATCTTTTTCCCGTCAAACGGATTTAAAGCAGAGAAAAAAAAGAAAGCATCAGATAACGACGATCAAATAGAAAAACTAAACGATTTAATCGGAAAACTAAGCAAAGATGTTAAAAAAAATCACCTTGTTTTAAAAGAAGCCCTTAACTGCCTTTCTTTAATGAAGCGTTTTAATTTAAACAAAAAACTCCAAATAAGGGTGGTTGACGGATATTTAAAAGGAAAAGACAAATGATTTCTTTGTAATTTTTTTGTGGTAAAATTTACACAAATAGATAATATGGACAATATATTAAAAAAATTGGAAATAGGCGTAAAAGAATCCGTTGATCATTTTAAATCACAGCTCTCTACTATCCGCGGAAACAGACCTTCGCCGAAATTGGTCGAAGATATTACGATTGAATATTACGGCCAGAAATTAACCGTTAAACAAGTCGGCGCCATTAGCGTTGCCCCGCCCAGGGAAATTCAAATATCAATTTGGGACAAAAACGCGGTTAATATAGTTGCCAAAGCCATTGAATCGTCTAATTTAAACGTTTCCAGCTCGGTTGATGGAAATGTTATCCACATAAACTTGCCTCCCTTATCGCAAGAGCGCCGCGAAGAGCTTGTTAAAATCGTTAAAAAAGAAAGCGAATTAGCGCGTATCGGAATAAGAAGCCACAGAGACGAAGCCATAAAAGAAAGCAAAAATGAATTTGAGGCGGGTAAAATCACTGAAGACGACAAATTCAAATCAAAAGACAAAATTCAGGAAATAACTGACCGCGTTAACGAAGAAATCGAAAAGATCCTGGAGCAGAAAATCCGCGAAATTGAGGAATAGTCGCTAACTCCTAAATTCTAACTACTAACTATTATGTTAATCGGTATTATTGTTGTCATAATTTTTATCTCTGTTTTTATCATAGTCCATGAATTGGGGCATTTTTTGACCGCAAAAAAATTCGGGCTTTGGGTCCAGGAATTCGGATTTGGCTTGCCGCCTAAAATTTGGGGAAAGAAAAAAGGAGAAACCGTTTATAGCATCAACGCGCTTCCCTTCGGCGGGTTTGTGAAAATTTACGGCGAAGACCAGGAAGATAAAGATGAAATTCTTTCAAAAGAAAATAAATCGAGGAACTTTTCATTTTTGCCGATTTGGAAAAGAATCGTTATTATCGCCGCCGGCGTGGTGATGAATTTTATTCTCGGCTGGATTCTTATTTCAATTGTTTTTTCAATAGGCATTCCGCAAGCGGTTTTTATTACCGATGTTAAAGCGAACAGCCCGGCTGCTGAAAGCGGTATTTTATCCAATGACAAATTAATTGATTTTAAAACAACCAAAGATTTTATAAGTTTTATAGACCAGCACCGCGGTCAAAAAGTGAATTTAAAAATAGAACGCTCAGGTAAGGAAATTGAAATTTCCGCGATGCCCAGAAAAAATCCGCCCGTAGGAGAGGGTGCCTTGGGAGTTGCGTTAATAGACGCGGGCCAGCCAAAAATGAATGTGTTTAAGGCTGTTTGGGAGGGTTTAAAAAGCGCGTTTGAAATATTTTCAATGATTTACGTGGCGATATTTAATCTTGTTAAGGCGGTGTTTTTGGGCCAAGGCAGTTTGGCCGGCTTGACCGGTCCGGTCGGGATTGTAAAAATTACCGGCGAGGTCAGTAAGTTAGGGATAATTTATTTATTCCAACTTCTGGCTTTAATATCTTTAAATTTGGCGGCAATAAATATATTTCCTTTTCCGGCTTTGGACGGCGGAAGAATTTTATTTTTGTTAATTGAAAAAATAAAGGGCTCTCCTTTACCTCGAAAATTCGAACGTTACGCCAACGCTGTTGGCTTGGCGCTGCTCCTCGTTTTAATGCTTGTAATAACCATTAAAGACATCGCGAGGTTTTAAAATAGTAGTCAGGAGTTAGTAGCGAGGAGTTTATTATACTACGTTGAATTTAATACTGTTGGATTTTTCAAGTATCTCCACGGTAGCCTTTACCGAGGGATTATGTGTGTGCATTAATTTAAATCGTCCATCATAACGTTGGATTAGTGGCGTTAGAAACTCATCCCCCCAAGAAGGAGAGAAAGTAATTACCCCGTCAAAATCAGCTATTATTTCCTCCTGCTCGGGGATATCTTTTAAAGATGATTGAAAGGCGGCAAAAGCTTCTCTCCCTGCTTGTCTAGAAATTAGAGCTGTTCCAAATTTTTTAAGTTCGATATTCATATGTTTATTATTTATAATTATAAGTTTAAAATTTTATTAATGCTATGCAACCTCCCCCAAAAATCGGGGAAGTATCATCTGGTGCGCTCGACAGGATTTGAACCTGTAATCTCCGGCTTCGGAGGCCGACGTTCTATCCAGTTGAACTACGAGCGCAGTTTTTCTAGTGGCCATGCCCTATTGGCTAGTGTGGTTAATTTACGCCAACGCGTAAATAATCTCATAAACAATTCCCGCGGTAAAGACGGTTAAAAGAAAATAAATAACCGTGTCAGGAATTTTGGAGACAATTTGATTCGGTGAACTATTCGCCGAAGCCTTTTTCCATACAAGAATTGTCATTATCCCCCACAAACTGAATAAAATTCCGCCGACAACGCCGATTGAAGCGAGAAAATTTTGAAATCCCAGAAAATAAAGCGCGGGCGGAAGAAAAACCACAAAACTTTTAGAAAGCCATTTCGGCAGCCTCCATTCGTAGTGCATTGTTTTTTCTACGTCAAAAGCCACTGACATATAAGAATCCAAAAGCGAAACAACTCCGAAAATTCCGAGGAAAAATAAAATTGCCGGAGAAATATTTCCGATAAGTCCCGAAACCGCGTCTTCGGAAACTGTTCCCGAAAGCCGGCTAATCCCTAAAATAAACAAAAGATAAGCGATAATAACAACCAGCGTAGATACTAAAAGCACGCGTTTAATTTTATTAAAAGGCAATTTTTTTTCCCGAAAATAAACCAGAAGCGCGGGAATCGCCCCAAGGCCCAATAAAGAAAATAAAGTCGGGCTGAAGGGCAGAGCCAAATCGTTTAAAGCTATAGAAGGCGAATTTACTGCCGGCAGTCCGTAAAAATATCCGGCTAAAAACACCGCGAAAATAACCGCGAGTGTCAGCGAGGTTGTCAGTATTTCGAAAAACGCCGCCTTTTCTATTTTTAAAAAAATAGTCAGCGATCCCAAAAGCCAAAAAATTAAAAATTTGTAATATAGCGGAAACTGCGGGCTGATTAAATTAAAAAAACTTATCGAAAGGATTAAATAAACCGTCAGCGTTAAAAAGTTTGCCAGAAATACTATTATTCCAGCCAGCTGTCCGGATTTTTCTCCCAAATAAATTTTGGCGTATCCCGGAAAACGGTGGTGTGTTTCGCTGGTTCTTACAATAATGTCAGCGTACATTAAATGGATTAAAAAAGTGCAAACTCCTAAAACCGAAAGATAAATAATTCCGGCTAAAAATCCGGATTTTAAAAAAACATATGGCAGAGAAAATATTCCTGCCCCGACAATTGACCCGACCAGGAGTCCGGTGGACAACAAAAAGGACCTCATAACTTTAATATTACGAAATTTAAAGACTATACTTCAAAAATTTCGTCGTTTTCGTGAACCTTTTCGTTCACTTTTATGCCCACGCCCTGTCCTTTTTTAGCGGAAGAAATATCTTTGTGGTCAAACTGCATAGAGCTAATTTCTTGTTCGAAATCGGTGTGGGCGCCCTTAAAATGGACTTTTGCGCCGACATCCACGCCTTTGTTGAATTCAACTATCGCCACGTTAATATTGCCGTAATAGTGGGTTATTTTGCCGATCGGTTTTTCTTTTTTTGAATTGGCCATTTTTTATTTGTCCCGATGAGTTTATTCTCGACCTTTTGAGCTTAGCCGAACCGCTCAGGGTCATTTATTCGTATTTTAGAGTTTCTTTATTGATGGCCTCAATTATTTTTTCAACCAATGATTTAGGGTCAGAATCAAAAAATATTTTACCTTTCCTTTCCTGAGCGCGATGAGATTTTTCAATAAGCATTTTAAAAGTTTCGTCTGTGTCCCAATCGCCTTCCAAAATACCCAAAGGCTTATTATCTTCAAAGGCTATGGTGAATTCGTTGATGGTGCCTATTCTTCCCGGACCGACAATAACCGCGTCGGATGATCGAGTAAGAATTAAATTCCGCCCCGAATAATGGAAGCCGGTATAAACTATCATATCGTGGTAATCGGTTGGCAACCCGAATAATTCAACGTGGTTTTTTTCCGTATCCGCCGGTGAAAATCCGATTACAAAACCGCCAACATTTTTTGCGCCTTTTGCCGCCCATTGCGGAAAACCGGTTGTGGCTCCGTCAACTAAAATTGCGCCTTGTTTGGCTATTTCCTCGCCCAATTTCTCGGCGATTAAATTAGTATTTTCGCTGAAGTCGCTTAATTCTGCTGTTCCGGAAACGCAGATTTTAGGTTTCCGATGATTTTCTGTGTTGCTCATTGTTTATCTATTTAACACTAAAAAAAGTTAAATTCCAAATTGCAAACGAGATTCCTCGCCCGCCATAGGCGGGCTCGCAGTGGCTAGGCGCGAAATTTAAATATTATTAATTTCTATTTTTAATGTTTTCCATCTCGGGTTTTTTTCAAAATTGCTTTTTGTCAGCAACCCTTCTGTGGCTCCGATTTTTTCAAGATTTGAAGTTGCGTTTGCCGCGCCGAGCTGTATAGCGTACGCGATATTAGCCGGAGCGCATTTATTTTTATCGCATTTTTCTTTTCTGCTAATTAGCCCGCAAACAAATCCGCTTCCAAAAGAATCGCCCGCTCCTGTTCGGTCAACAACCTTTTTGTTTTTGAAAGTTTTGGCTTGATAAATTTTTCTTCCGTCCGAAACAATAACTCCCTTGGGTCCGTCGGTCATTACCGCTATGCCCAAAACAGCTTTGTCCAGCCGCTCAAAAATTCCTTTTTCGTTCTGGTATTTTGTTTTCGTAAGATAAGACGCTTCTTCGCGGTTTAAAATCACAACCTTGCTTTTAGATAAAATCGGCTCGAGTTTTTTGATTCCCATTTCTATAAGATACTTTGAGGGATTTATGGCGATAAGCGTATTTTGTTTTTCCAAATGCGAATAAATTTTAAGAAGAGTTGGAAACGGAATATTTCCCGGAGAAATATAAGCCCAACGAGATTTTCCGCCAGAGGCGTGCTCCATAGGCGCATCCGCCTTGGGCGGAGATCCGCCTCTGGCGGATATTTTATCAAAAGGAATTTCGGTAGCTTTTAAATTATGAGACGCGCCGCGATAAGCCAGTATTGTTCTTTCTCCATTTGGCGAAAGAAGAATCGCCGAGTAGCCAGTACTTAGATTTTTATCAAAAACAGGAAACACAAAAACTTTCTCCTTTTTCAGTTCTTTTAAAATCGATTCGGCTTCCGGATCTTTTCCCAGCTTCATCAAAGAGGCAGTTTTTAGTCCTTGTCTGGCAAAGGTTACGGCCGCGTTTGCCGCTCCCCCTCCGGTTGTAAAAATCGGTTTTTCTATTTCTATTTTCGAGCCCAAAGCAAAACACTCGGCTTCTCCCGTCGGAATGCCTATTTTTTTAAAGTGTTTTGGATCTTTTATGACTTTAAAAAGTTTGCCGGTTAAAAAAACGTCTCTAGTCGCTGTTCCGATTGTGATTATGTCGAACATATTATTTTCTTCTGATTGCCCTTTTCGTTGCTTTTATTATATCATCAACCCCTAATTCGTATTTTTCAATCAATTCTTTTGGTTCTCCGCTTTGACCAAAAACATCTTGTATGCCCACAAACTCCATCGCTGTCGGCGCGTGTTTCGCTAAAGTTTCCGCCACAGCCGATCCTAGCCCTCCTATTATAGTATGTTCTTCAACTGTTACGACTGCCCGATATTTTTTTGCCAATTCAACGATTTTATTTTCATCAAGAGGTTTTATGGTGTGGGAGTTTAATACCACTACTCCTATTTTTTCTTTTTCCAGTTTTTTAGCGGCCAGAAGCGCGTTATAAAGCAATGGTCCGGCGCCGATAATCACTGCTTGTGGCTTTTTCGACTCCCATAAAACATAGGATTTTCCTGGAACAAAACGGGTTTTCTCGGTTGTTATTTCCGGAGTTTTTTCTCGCGCCAGCCTTATATAAACAGGTCCCCAGATTTTGGCGGCCGCTACAGTAGCTTTTTTTGCCTCCTCGTAATCAAGCGGAACGATTACTTTCATATTTGACATTGCCCGCATTGTGGCGATGTCTTCGGTTGCCTGGTGAGTCGCGCCGTCGGCGCCGGTTGAAATTCCGGCGTGGTGGCCGGCGATTTTTACGTTCGAATCGTTGTAGGCGATAGTAGTTCTTATTTGTTCCCAATTTCTGCCCGGAGAAAAAACCGCGTAAGAAGAAATAAAAGGAATTTTTCCGGCCACTCCCAGTCCGGCGGCGATTGTTGCCATGTTTTGTTCGGCAACGCCAACCTCAAAAAATCTTTCAGGAAATTTATCGGCAAACCAATGGCAGCGGGTTGATTCTTTTAAATCCGCGCATAAGACAACTACGTCTTTATTTTCTTCTCCGAGTTCCACTAAACCTTCGCCGAATCCGTCGCGAAGCGCCTTTTCACGGTGGTTTTCAAAAATTTTAGAAGAGAGATGAATTTCCTTGTTAAGCATTATTTAATTATAACACAACAGTTTCTCCTTCTTTGGGGATTTGCGTGTCGATTGTCATTTCATTTTTCATTTTATCGGCAAGAGGAACCATTTCCTCTTCTTCGCCCTGGACGATGAAAACTTTTTGTATAGATTCGCGGATTGGTTTTATCCATTCTAAAAGTTTTGCCTGATCGGCGTGCGCCGAGTAAGCGCTTATTTCTTTTACTTTACAATTCACATCCACGCTTTGTCCGAAAATTCTTACTTTCTTAGCGCCGTCTCGGATGCTTCTTCCCAAAGTTCCCTTTCCCTGGTAGCCGATAAACAAAATTGCGTTTCTGGGATCGGATAAATAAAGCTGTTCGTGGAAAATTATTCTTCCGCCGTTACTCATTCCTGAGCCGGCGATTATTATTTTCGGCGGTTTTACGAAATCAATCTCCTTGGATTGTTCGGTAGTCAGCGATGTTCTTAGTCCCGGAAAATCGAAAATCGCGTCGCCTCCTTGAAGCCGGGCAATGGCTTCGCTGTCAAAATAAAGAGGATCCTCCGAGAATTTTTTATAAACATCGGTTAATCTTATGGCCAGCGGGCTGTCTATAAAAATCGGCACTCTCGGAATTTTCCCTTTTTCAACCAGATCGTTCAATTCATATAAAAGTTCCTGCGTTCTCTCCATCGCAAAAGCCGGAATTAATAGTACTCCGCCGGTTTTTACCGTTTCCTCAATAGCATCCTCCAACTCATCTTTTCTTTTTGAGAAATCTCCGTGCAGGCGGTTGCCGTAGGTGGATTCAATCAATACGTAATCAGCGGCCGGTATCGGCTCCGTGTCTTTGATCATTGGCGCCGTCCAATTCCCCAGATCGCCGGAAAAAATGATTTTTTTCCCGCTGTCAGAAGTTATGGAAATAAAAGCCGATCCCAAAATATGGCCGGCGTCAAAAAATTCTATTATTAAATCTTTGACGCGAAGAGTTTCGTGGTAGCTGATTTTTTTCCAGAGCTTTAATGTTTCGTTTATGTCAGAAAGAGAATAAAGAGGAGGTTTTTTTTCTCTCAGCAATTCTTTTCGTAAAATTCCCTCGGAGTCTATCAGAAGATGTTCTGCGAAATCTTTTGTCGGCGGCGTAGAATAAATCGTTCCTTTAAAATTTCTTTTATACAAAAGCGGCAACCGGCCGGTGTGGTCGATATGCGCGTGCGTAACAAAAACCGCGTCGATTGTTTTCGGGTCATAAGGGAAATCTTCGAAATTTTTGGGATCGCAAAAAGCTCCGCTTTGAATAAGCCCGCAGTCAATCAAAACTTTCGCGCCCTCGCTTTCTAATAAATAATTGGCGCCCGTTACTTCTCCGGCTCCGCCGCAAAAAGTCAATTTCATCCCGTTTATGTATTTATAGTTTTTATTTTAAATAATACATCGAGATAAAAACGAAATCAATTTTTAATAGTTAATTCTAAACAAAAAAGGTCGCCTAAGGCGACCTTTTTTGTTTATTCTTCTTTTTTTAATTTCAGCACAATTCTTTTCTCTTCGGTTTTTATCGATTCGATTACAAAATTATATGTTTTCCCGATCTCAAGTTTGTCTCTCATTTTTTCAAGCGATTCGAATTCCGAAACGTGTATCAGTCCCCATAAACCGTTTTCCAAATCAACATAAGCGCCGAACGGATTGAATTTATGGACAACGCCGGTAATATTCTGCCTTTCTTTGAGTTTGTCGCCGGCGTCTTCCCACGGATTGGTTTTTAGGGCTTTTAAAGAAAGGAAAACCCGGTCTTCTTTTATCTCTATTATTTTAGCGGCGACAACTTCGTTTATTTGGACTATTTCTTTGGGGCTGTCTATTAATCGCCAGTCGAGCTCGCTAACGTGTATCAATCCTTCGATAGCCGGATTATCGGCGAACCGGACAAAAGCTCCAAAATCGGCGATGCCGGTAATTATTCCGTCGATAACATCGCCCACTTTGTATTTAGCTATTAAGTCCTTGGCGCTTCCTTCAACCGCCTCTCTTTCGGAGATTATTAATTTGTTGGTTCGATGGTTTAGGTCGATTATTTTAACGTTTAATTCCTGGCCTAGCAATTTTTTTAATTCAGATAAAATTTTACCTTTGTCCGCTTTTTCCACTCTAGGATAATGTTCTGACGAAAGATGAGAGACCGGCAAAAACGCTTTGATTCCCAAAAGCTCTGCCACCAGTCCGCCACTGTTGGCGCCGGTTATTTTTATCGCGACGGGCTCGTTTTTTTCCTTTAACTCTTCTAATTCTTGCCAATTTTTTTGATGACGGGCGTTTGCCAAAGACAGCTCCACAAAACCATCGCTGTTTTCTATTTCGGATATTTTGGCGTTAACCGGATCGCCAATGTTAAGATTTTTAATAATAGTTTTAGCGTTTAAAAGTTCGATTCCGTATACGATGCCTGTTCCGTATTTGCCCAAATCAAAATGAACCGCTTTTGGGGTCCGAGCCAAAAGTTTGGCTTCTATCAAGTCGCCCTGCTTTAAAAAGCTCAGCATGTTGGGGGCTATTTTGGCAAGCTGATTCATTGCCGATATTTGTTTGTCGTTTTGCAACGTTGTAGTTTCAGTCATACCCAGCACCACAACTTCGATTATTTTTGATTCAATTCTCGAAGTTGATGGATTGATTAATTAATATTAATTTGTTGCCCAATACGTCTTTTTCTGGAGTTTCTCAAAAAATAGAGAATTCGTCGAGGTTGTGATACTGGGCATATAGAAAGAAATTCTAATCAAAAAGGAATTGAAAAGCAAGAGGGAAGGTGGTATGATGAATTACTAATTCCTAATAATTAATAACTAATTTCCAATCAATTAGGTAGGTAGGATTAGTTATTTTTATTTTAGGCTTGTTTTTATCGCATTTTTTCATTAGAAATTAGATATTAGAAATTTCTTTGTATGGTTATTTCTTATTACGGCGAAGGATGCTTAAAACTGCAATCCGGCGACCAAGTCATCTTAATAGATCCGGTTGAATCCACGAGTGGTTTGACAGCTCCGCGTTTTAAATATGACGCGGCTTTAAAAACTTTGACCGCCTTTCCTTTGTCTTATAATTATGACAAAGAAGCAGTCGCGGAAGTTTTAGGAGCCGGAGAATACGACTTTAACGGCGTAAACGTTAAGGGATTTTTTGTCGCGGAAGAATCATCAGAAAAATTTTTAAAAACCATTTATTGGGTAGAGATGGAAGGGATAAATTTTTGTTTTTTGGGGCACATTTCTCAAACGCTTTCTCCTGAAATAATGGAAGGGTTAAACGGAATCGATATTTTGGTTGTTCCTAGCGGGGGAGAGCCGTTTTTAGATCAAAAAACCGCGGTTAAATTGATAAAGCAGATTCAACCAAAGATAGTTATCCCTACTTTTTATAAGGTTCCCGGATTGAAAAGGAAAGCGGACGACATTAAAAAATTTTTGGAAGAAATAGACACCTCGAAAGTCGAAAAAACCGACAAGCTAGTCATAAAGAAAAAAGACATCGAGGAAATTAAGCCGACAAAAGTCGTTGTGCTGGCGATTTAACTAGTTAGTATTATTTACGTAAGTATATGCGTTGGTTAAGTAAAATAAGGCATTCGAATGAAGAAAAAAAGAAAAAAGTGATTATTTTCTTGAGCGCGGTTTCAATGGTGGTTGTCATTTTTTTCTGGATTTGGTATATGAGTTCCTATATTAAAGAGGTGGGAACTTCTAAAACGGATGAAGCTCGCGAAACGCCGTTTTGGCCGGTTTTTAAAAACGGCGCAACGGTTATCATTCAATCGATCAAATATAAATTTAGCGAATTAACTTCCGATTTGTATTCAAAAATACCAAAAATCGGCGGCGAAAGAGTCATTAATATACAGAATCAATAGCGAAGCGTATGAAAAAAAATAAATTACCGGAAAACAATCAAAGCAGCCCTCGCGTCGGCTCAGGAATCGAAAAGCGAGAAATATCCGATGAACTTCAAGAGTCTTATCTTGATTACGCGATGTCGGTTATTGTTTCGCGCGCCTTGCCGGACGTCAGAGACGGCCTAAAGCCGGTTCAGCGAAGAATTCTTTGGGCAATGTGGGAAAGCGGTCTTAGAGCGAGTGCCAAACATAGGAAATCCGCCTCAGTTATCGGAGACACATTAAAAAGCTATCATCCGCACGGCGATATTTCCGTGTACGACGCGTTGGTTAGGATGGCTCAGGATTTTTCTCTTCGCTACCCCTTAATTGACGGACAGGGTAATTTCGGCAGCCAGGACGGAGATTCAGCAGCCGCTTATAGGTATACCGAGTGCCGTTTATCCAAAATAGCCGAAGAGCTTCTTGTTGATATAGAAAAGGATACGGTTAATTGGCTGGATAATTATGACGGCACAACCAAAGAGCCGGCGGTGCTTCCTTCCAAGCTCCCCCACCTTCTTTTGAACGGTTCTTCGGGTATCGCGGTGGGTATGGCGACCAGTATTCCTCCGCATAATCTTTCTGAAGTTATTGACGCCACTCTTCATTTAATTGATTCGCCCAAAGCCACAATCGAGGACTTGCTGAAATTTATTCAAGGCCCTGATTTTCCGACTGGCGGTATTATTTACGATAAAAAATCCATAGCCGAAGCGTATTCTACGGGTCGAGGTTCTATACCGGTCAGGGCGGTGGCGGAAATCGAAGAAAGAAAAAAGGATAATTTCAATATAATAATCACCGAAATCCCCTATCAAGTTAACAAGTCCGAGCTTTTGATAAAAATGGCCGGCCTTGTTACCGATAAAAAAATTCAAGGCATAAAAGATCTGCGCGACGAAAGCGATCGCGACGGGTTAAGGATTGTCGTTGAGCTTAAAAACGACGTGCCCGCGCAAAAAATATTAAACCAGCTTTACAAGCACACCGACCTTCAAAAGAATTTTAATTTAAACACAATCGCGCTGGTCGGCGGGCTTCAGCCCCAGCTTCTTTCGCTGAAAGAATTTTTAGCCCAGTATATCGAACACAGAAAAGAAGTTGTTCGCCGAAGAGCTGAATTCGAGCTTCGCAAAGCCAAAGAGCGGGCGCATATTTTAGAGGGTCTTGCGAAAGCGCTTTCGGTTATCGATAAAGTCATCGAGACGATTAAAAAATCAAAAGACAAAGAAGAGGCGCGCAAAAATTTAGTTTCCCGTTTCAAGCTTACCGAAATTCAAGCCGAAGCGATTTTAGAAATGAAGCTCTCGACTTTGGCGGCGCTTGAAAGGCAGAAAATAGAAGACGAGCTCAAAGAAAAAAGAAAATTAATAAACGAACTGGAAATTCTTTTGAACAGCTCGCAGAAAATTTTAAAAGTCATAAAAGACGAACTTTCAGAAATCAAAAAAAATTACGGCGACGAAAGGCGCACTAAAATTGTCGCCGGCGGCCTCACGGAATTTAAAGAAGAAGATTTGATTACCGAAGAAGAAGTCGTTATCACTCTTTCTCAAAACGGATACATAAAAAGAGGAAGCCCCGATGTTTTTAGAAGCCAGCAAAGAGGAGGAAAGGGACTTATCGCTTCCGAAGTCGGCGAAGAAGACGCATTGACGCATTTTATCGCGGCCAACAGCCACGACAATATTTTGTTTTTCACCGAACGCGGCCGGGTTTTCCAGACAAAAGTTTATGAAATCCCCTCAGCTTCCAGGCAAGCTAAAGGCAAAGTTATACAAAACTTTTTAGAAATTCCACCTGACGAAAAAGTCAGCGCCGTAGTCGCTTACGCGCCGACTAAAAATCAACAACCGCCAACCCATAATTATTTAGTAATGGCCACTAAAAACGGAGTCATCAAAAAAACTCCGCTTCTGGAATTCGCCAATATCAGACGCACTGGAATTATCGGCATCAATTTGCAAAAAGGAGATGTGCTTAATTGGGTTATGTCGTCTTCGGGTAAAGACGAAGTTTTAATAGTAACCGCCTTGGGACAGTCAATAAGATTTAAAGAAAGCCAATTGCGGTCTATGTCCCGAATTGCCACAGGCGTTAAGGCTATCAAGCTCAAAAAAGCCGCGCCCCGTAGCGAACAGGGTTCTGCTACTGGGGATGATTTTGTCGTTGGACTTGATATAATAAGCACAGAGTCGAAAGAAAAAATTTCTAAGCTAAAAGTTTTAATTGTTACGGAAAACGGTTTTTCTAAACAAACTTCGCTTGGCCAATACAAAGTTCAGAAGCGAAGCGGTAAGGGAATTAAAACCGCTAAGATTACTTCCAAAACCGGAAGAATTGTCAGCGCGCAAGTAATTTTCGAAGCGACAGAACTTTTGGCGATTTCTTCCAAAGGGCAGATTATTAAAACGCCTTTAAAAAAAATCAGAACCGCCGGTCGCGCCACCTCCGGAGTAAAAATTATGACACTTAAAGGAGGCGACAAATTGGTAGGAGCGGTTACGCTGTAAAAATTAACTTATGTATAATAATCGCCTAAAAATAGTTTTGTTCGGAGCCGGAGTTATTGCACTTATTTTAGTTGTTCTAAGTGTTTTTTGCGTAATTCCGATAACAAAAAATTGTTCAAAAACTTCCGTGTCCGGAAAATTAATTTTTTGGGGAGTTGACGATGTTTCCGCTTATCAAACCGTTATAGATAATTACAGCAAGTTTTATAATAGAAAAGTTCAAATTCAATACCAGCAAATCCCCGAAGCGGATTTTGAAAATACTTTTGTTCGGGCAGTGGCTAAAAATCAAGGGCCCGATATTTTAATGTTTCATAACTCCTGGCTTATAAAACAGGGCGATCTTTTAGCTCCGGCCACTGACGCGCAAATTTCTTTAGCAAATATTCGCCAGCTTTTCCCGCAGGTTGTTGAAAAAGATTTTACTTACCAAAGTAAGGTTTACGCGCTTCCTTTATATCTCGACACTCTCGCGCTTTTTTACAATAAAGATATTTTTAATGCTAACGCCGTTGTTTTTCCGCCGGCAAATTGGAGTGATTTTACGAATTTAGCAACGAGGCTTACGAAAAAACAAGCTAACGGCCAGATTTTACAATCCGGCGCGGCTATCGGCAGCTCTGATAAAAATATCGTAAACGCAACTGATGTTTTAAATACGTTAATGCTTCAATACGGTTCTTTAATAGTTGATCCATCTTTTATGCGAACTGATTTTAGCGGTAAAGCAACCAGCGCTTTTGATTTTTACACCGGCTTTGCCAAGCCAGCTAGCAGTAATTATGTTTGGAACCAAAATTTAGGAAACTCGTTTGATTTATTCAGCCAGGGGCAGGCGGCGATGATTTTCGGTTATGCTAACCAGATTTCATATCTCAAACAAAAAAATCCGCTTTTGAATTTCGAGGTGGCGTCTATGCCGCAGGCCGATCCTTCAAATCCTAAAAATTACGCCGCTTATTGGGGCTTGGCAGTTTCTTCTAAAAGCGCGAATTCCGAACTTGCCTGGAGTTTTATAAAATACCTGACAACTGACCCGCAAAACTCTCTTACTTATCTTCAAGCGACAAAACGGCCGCCGGCTTTGAAAATTTTAATCAAACAATATCAGAATGATCCGGATTTAAATGTTTTTGCAAACCAAGCGCTTGCGGCAACTTCATGGTATCAGCCCGACTCTGACCAAACCAGCCAGATTTTTTCAAGCGCGGTCGAATCGGTTTTAAGCGGCCAGCTTACTTCTGGGCGCGCGCTGGAAAAAGCCGCTTCTCAAATAAATAATTTATTTAAATAAAATTTATGAATATCGCATACGCTGCTCTAACTCCTTTAGTCCAATGCGGTCCCGGAACAGCCAAGCTCGAGTGCACTATTTGTGATCTATTTCAATTGGCTCAAAATATTTATAATTTTGTTATTGTTTTTGCGTTTGTTTTGGCTTTAGGAGCTTTGGTTTGGGCGGGGTTTAAAATAATGACTTCTGCCGGCGATCCGGGAAAATATAAAGACGCGGTTGGAAAAATCAGGACGATTTTAATCGGCATAGCCATTCTGCTTTTAGCCGGGTTTGTGGTTGATTTAGTTTTGAAAGTCCTTGTCGGCGGCAGCTTGGGTCCGTGGAATAAATTGCCTTGCTAAAAAACCAAAAAAAATTTATTATAAATATTAATGAAATCGCTTTTGTTTAAAATTTCTATAGTATCAGCGATAATTTTCGCGGTTTTTACCACGAGTATTTTTGTAGAAAAAGTTTTGGCAGTGTCCGGTGGAGGGGTTAATACAGCGGCGCCGGGCGGCGGAGTTGATTCTGTTGGCGGCGGTAACGGACAGCTTTTTAATTATTTCGGATCCGGTTCGACTCTTGACAGTGTCCTTTCCAAAATAATCGATTATTTTATCGGTGTTTCGGTTTCAGTGGCTGTGATAATAGTTATCTATGGAGCGTGGAAAATGATGACCGCGACAGGCGATCCTAAAAAATTCCAAGAAGGCCAAAAAACAGTTTTGTACGCCGCTATCGGGTTGTTGGTAATTTTACTCGCAAGAGGGATTATCGGCGCGTTGTATGGGATAATACAAACGTTATAATAAATATAAAGAAAAAGGTCGAGAATGAGAAATCAAAAAAATGAAAAAAGTTTTACAAAAAATTATTTATTCAGGAGCGATTTTATCGCTCGTATTGCCGGTATTTTCGTTTGCCGCGATATTTACTCCGCCAGGCCAGGGGCAACCTGGAAATATTCCTATAACCGGCCTCTCTAATGTGTATGACACGCTAGATACGGTAGCTAATTATTTGTTGGGATTATTAATTGCTTTGGCGGTTGTTTTCATTGTTTGGGGAGCGTTTCAGTTTTTAACTTCCGGTGGAGATGAAGCAAAAACAAAAGCGGCAAGAAATCATATTCTCTGGGCTCTTGTAGCTGTCGCGGTTGGGTTACTTGCTAAAGGGCTAGTTGCCGCGATAAGAGGAATCGCCGGAAACTTATAAATTTATTTTCAATGATTCAAAAAATATCCCGAGTGTCGGGATATTTTTTTACTATTTTCATCCGTATTAATCCGTATGTATTTATAATTCGCACAAATCTGTTAGAAACAAAAAAATCCCCGCCTGCGGCCGAAGCCACAAGCGGGGTGTAAAAAACTAGTTAGTTCACGTCAATAAATCTTCAGGAGACCCGGTTGTCCCATGGCCACTTTTATTGGGCCGAGCGGGTTTCCGTTAGTTTTCCATTTCCAAAAGCCAACCGGTCCCGCTTTCCGTGTTTCGCCGGAGCCCTCGCCAATTATGATCTGGTAAGAGTTTTGGGCGTCAATCGTTATGATTGTCCCAATGGGCGGGGTCCATGAAGTCACCGCAACGCTCCCGGCCGGAATAAAAACACCATTTCGTCCTTCTTCCGGCGTGACCACGATTTCTTTGAGAACCGGCGCACTGGGCGCAACCCCCGCTTCCGCGTTAGATGGTTTCATGGTGAGAGTCGTCACGATGCCATTGTCGATTCCCTTTGCTGAGTTCCTTGCGAGCTCGGCTGTGCGGGGAAGAAACAATGAAATGACGATTGTTATGAAAATCATCGATGCGACAAACGTTATTGCCCTTCCGTTGAAGATGGAAGTGCCTCCGAAAAGCCGAGTTCCGATAAAGATGATAAAGGCCAAGAGCAGCAGCAACGGGATCAGCTCGGGTCGTTTATCTATCGGAATGATGATAAGCATCAGGGCGAATGATAACTCGGCGAATAATACGTGCAGCGTCAGTCGAACATACCGCTCTCCAAACCCCACTGCTGTTCTTCGCCAGATCGCGTCGATTATTAACGCAATCGGCGCGGCCAGTAAAGAAAGCAAGATCGTGAAGAACGCCCAAACAAGTCCCGCAACCGAAATCCACATCGAGAATCCGAAAATTCCCAGAAGCAGGATTGGTATGGGCAGAAGCATCATTACGATTGCGAGCCGCGAAAGCCCGACCCGATATACTTCAAAATCGGTTCTGTTATCGCCCCCAACAAGGGCAATGACCTCGGCGGCGTCCGCCGCGCCGGTGATGATTGTGTCGAGAATGAGCCGCAGCGTTAAGAGTATTTCACGAAGTGTTTCACGCATGAGGAGCCTCCTTTCGATATTTGGCAGTCTTCCGGCCGCGTGCTGTGCGGCGGTTATTGAGCCATTCAGCCCAACGGTCGTTGAGGGGTTGAAGTTCTGAACCAATTACTCCAAATACTTCGTTGAGACGGATCCCAAACATTCTTAGCCACTGCATGACGATGTCGTGGTTGAGAAACTCGATTGCGCTGTCGAATTCTTGCGGAGGAAGTTCGCCGAGCCAGACGAAGAAGTTGATGGTATCTTCATCGGTCGTTTCCTTCCCTTCCTCGGATTCTTTAAGTATTAAAACCTTTCCGAGACAATCCACAAGAAGATTCTCTTCGCCAGGCCGGTAATTTCCTTCGTCAGAATAAAGCCGGGGCCGACAAAACTGCCGATCTTCCTGCCTCTTTCTGATGGTTTTTGCCGCGACTTTCTTCTTTTCATCTTCGGAAGATTCCATCTTCTGTAAAAAAACGAGAAGCTTGGCGCGGTAATGGTCACTCATCTTCGCCTGCACTTTTTTAGCCGTTTCTACGGCTGCCTTGCTCCCGACTTCGCGAATGACCTCGGCGGCAGCGGTTCTTGACCCCATCTTCATAAGCCCCCAGGCTTTTCTGAGGAGTTCAAAAACAGCAATACCCCCTGCCGTTATCCCGAGTTCCTTTCCGACTTCGCCAGCGCTGAAATCAGCTTTCTTTTCCTCTGCCATGGTCGGCGTCCTCCTTTCAGGATTTAGATAGTTTCACTACGGGGTTGACGTAAACTATTTATAAGAGCAAATTTTGGAATAGTTGCCTACCCCAAAATACTTTGATATAATACAATAAAATTATTTAAAAGTCAACTAATGATTTTGTTAAAAAATAACAGCTAATAATGTATAATTTATTTGTTTAATATGTCCTCGTGGCGGAAATGGAATACGCGCAGCGCTTAGGACGCTGTCCCGCAAGGGTTGTGGGTTCGACTCCCACCGAGGACACCAAACTATAAATCCCTTCGAGACCGAAGGGATTTATAGTTTATATATCACAAGGGAGGAGAAGGGTATTTAAAAAAGCAAACTGCTTTGCTTTTTTAAAACCCCGGCTCTGGAGGAGTAATTTTCCATGTTTATTTATGAACGAAAAATTACGGGGGAAGAGGACTCCCACCGAGGACACAAAATTATCCCCTTCTTCTTCCGTGAAATGTTTTGTGTATTTCTTTGAGTTCTTTATTTGTTAAATGCGTGTAAATTTGGGTTGTGGAAATATTGCTATGGCCTAAAAGTTCTTGCACAGACCTTAAATCCGCTCCTCCGATTAATAAATCAGTGGCAAAGCTATGCCGGAGCAAATGCGGGTGGATTTTTTGCGGTATCCCCGCTTTTCGGCCGTAAAAATCTATCAAGCGCTGAATTGCGCGAGGAATAATTCTCCCGATAACTTTCGGATTTGCTTGCCCTGAGCTCATCGAGTCTGAGACTCTCAGAGTCGAATGACTTGTCGAACGGGTTGCTTTAGTTAAGCTTACAAACAGCGCTTCTTCGGCATCGGTTCGTTTTCCTAAATAATTTTTTATAGCTTTCTTGGCGGATTCGGATAAAAACACCACTCTTATTTTCCCGCCCTTGCCCCGCACGGAAATTTCTCCCCTATTCAAATCAAAATACCGGCTCAAAGAACATAATTCTGAAACGCGAAGCCCGGTTGAAAACAAAACTTCCAAAATCGCTTTGTCGCGAAGTCCTTTTAAATCGTTTGTTTTGGGCGCTGCCATAAGCCGTTCCAAATCCGAGTATTCCATTATATTGATTTGCCGGTTTGGAATTCTAGGAAGCTCGATTTTTTCCGAAGCTAAAACCCTGTAGTCGTTTTTCGCCAAAAATTTCAAAAAGTTTCTAAGCGCTATTATGTAGTAGCTTTGGGTTGTGCGTTTAAAGTTTTCTCCATCTCTGGGATTATGAAGCCGCGCCAGATAGATCCGAAAATCTCTTACGTTGTCAGCGGTGATATCGCCCTCGGATTTTATTTTGGCGAAATCAAAAAACTTCGTTAAATAGTGCTCATAATTTTCCCGCGTGTCTTTAGTCCTGCCTTTTTCAATCTCAAGATAATCAAGATAGTTTTTGAGGAGTTTGTTTATGTCAGCCATAGCTTCGCAACCTGTAACTTGTAACAATTAACTTATAACAAATCAGTTTTAAATATTTCTCCCTCTAGTTACCAGTCACTGGTTACCAATCACTAGTTAGATAATACCATTGTTCTGTCGTAAAATAAATGGTTTTATAACATGTCTTATTAAAGCAGAGCATTTTTATTGACAAATAAACATTAAAATGATACCCTTTAAAAATCATGTTAACCAAAACTCAAAAGAAAAGTTTGATTAAAGAACATGCTATTAACGAAAAAGACAGCGGTTCTATGGAAGTCCAAGTTGCTTTTTTAACTAAGCAAATAAGCGAGCTTACCGGCCATCTTAAAAAAAATCCCAAGGACCATTCTTCCAGAAGGGGGTTGCTTCAAATGGTTGGCAAGAGAAAAAGATTTCTTGATTATCTTTCAACCAAAAGAAAATCTTCTTACGACAAGATTGTTAAAAAACTCGGACTTAAAAAATAAAATTCGGCATGAGAAATAAAAATCAAAGAGTAGGCATTTTTATAGATGTCCAAAATCTCTATCATTCCGCTAAGCATCTTTACGGCGGCAAGGTAAATTACAGGGAGCTTATAAAAACTCTTGTTGACGGCCGTCAGCTAATCAGGGCTTTGGGCTATGTAGTTAAAAGCGAAACCTCCGATAAATCAGCGCCTACCGGCGAGGCGTCGTTTTTTGAGGCTTTGGAAAAAGCAGGCGTGGAACTAAGAATGAAAGATATCCAGGTTTTTCCGGGAGGCGTTAAAAAAGCCAACTGGGACGTGGGTATGGCTGTTGACGCTCTGAGAATGTCCAGTTTTTTGGATGTCATAATTTTAGTTACTGGCGACGGCGATTTTGAACCGCTTGTTGAATATATCCAGTGGGGCATGGGCAGGATTGTTGAAGTTGCCGCTTTCAGTTATAATACTTCATCGAAATTAAAAGAAGCGGCCGATCTTTTTATTAATTTAGAAAAAAATCCCAGAATAATGATAAAAAAATAAAATGCTTGAATCCAAAGAATTTTCAATTGATTTTCAAGGGAAACCCTTGAGCTTAAAAGTTTCCAAAATTGCCGAGCAAGCCAACTCGGCTGTTTTAGGCCAGTACGGCGATACCGTGGTTCTAGTAACCGCCACGATGGGCGAAAAAGACCGCGATACGGATTATTTTCCTTTGGTAGTTGATTACGAAGAAAAATTTTATGCCGCCGGAAAAATTATCGGCAGCCGGTTTATTCGGCGCGAAGGCCGGCCTTCGGAAGAAGCTATTCTTTCCGGAAGAATGATTGACCGGGCGCTTCGGCCCTTTTTTAATTCACGGATGAGAAGAGATGTTCAAATTGTAATCACTATCCTTTCTTACGACGAAGAAAACGATCCGGATTTTATTTCGCTTCTCTCCGCTTCAACCGCCTTGGCAATTTCCGATATTCCGTGGAATGGCCCTGTTGCCGGAGTAAGATTGGCAAAAATGAAAGGCGGAAATTTAATGATTAATCCGACCAAGACGGAAATTAGCGGCAGTGAATTTTTATTCGAATCTTTTGTCGCCGGAAATGAAAGTAAAATAAATATGATAGAACTGGCGGCAAACGAAGTTTCCGAAAAAGAAGTTATTAGTTCATTTGAAACAGCCCAGGAAGAAATAAAAAAATTGATAAAATTCCAAAAAGAAATTATTCCCAAAATCAGCAAACCAAAAGCCGAAGTGCTTCTTGTTGAGCCGGATCCGAATTTAAAGCATAAAGTTCAGGAATTTTTAAAAAATAAATTAGAAAACGCAGTTTATGTTTCCGATAAAGCCCAGCAGCGCCATATTTTGCGAAAGTTAAAAGAAGATTTGAAAGAGCATTTGGTTTCTGAGGGGCTAATTCCGGAAGGAATTGATGCTATTGTAGAGGAAGAAATCGACGCGCTTATCCATAAAAATATTTTGGAAAAAGATATGAGGCCGGACTCTCGAAAACTCGATGAGGTCAGAGCGCTTTTCGGCCAAGTCGGTTTATTTAAACGGCTTCACGGTTCCGCCTTGTTTTTTAGGGGTAGTACTCAATCGTTGGCAGTTACAACTTTAGCCGCTCCCGGACAGGAGCAAATGATAGAAACAATGGAAGTTTCAGGGAAACGCAGATTTATGCTCCATTACAATTTTCCGCCTTATTCGGTTGGAGAAATAGGCAGACTGGGCGGACCGGGACGCCGAGAAGTCGGCCACGGCGCTTTGGCGGAAAAAGCCATAAGGTCAATAATCCCCTCAAAAGAGGAATTCCCTTATACTATCCGTGTTGTTTCAGAGATTTTGTCTTCAAACGGGTCATCTTCTATGGCAACTGTCTGCTCGTCGGTATTATCGCTAATGGATGCAGGTGTTCCTATTAAAAAGCCGGTGGCAGGCATTGCTATGGGAATTATTATGGGACAAGCGACAAGCGACAAGCGACAAGATTACAAAGTGCTGACCGATATTCAAGGCCCGGAAGATCACTACGGCGATATGGATTGTAAAGTTGCAGGCACAACCGACGGAATTACCGCCATACAAATGGACGTGAAAATTGACGGCGTTACCACCGAAATTTTAAATGACGTGTTAGTTCAAGCCAAAAAAGCCCGCCTTGAGATTTTGGAAGTTATGAAATCCGTTATTGATAAGCCTAGGGAAAAACTTTCAGAGTTCGCGCCAATTATTTTGACAATCAACATTAGTCCGGAAAGAATCGGCGAAGTTATCGGCCCGGGCGGAAAAATGATTAATATGATAATTAAAGACACCGGCGTTACGACAATAGATATCGAACAAACCGGAAAAGTTTTTGTTTCCGCCACTACTCCCGAACAAGCCCAAGCGGCGATTGGGTTCATCCAATCCTTAACAAAAGAATTCGAGGTCGGCGAAATTATTGAAGGCAAGATTATCAAACTTTTGGAATTTGGAGCCATTGTCGATTTGGGAGGCGGCAATGACGGAATGATTCACATTTCAGAAGTAAAAAGCGGATTTGTAAAAGATATTAATGAAGTTCTTAAATTGGGCGATGTTGTGAGGGCAAAAATTATAAAAGTTGAAAACGGAAAAATCGGACTTTCGATAAAAGCCTTGGCGGAACAAAAATAGAAAACAAAAAACTCGCCACTAGGCGAGTTTTTTAGTTAAGCGAGACTTAAGCCGAGCCGCCTTATTTTTTGCTATTATCTTCACTTTCGCGGCCTTGTCTAATTTTTTATAAACGGTTTTTAGCTGCTCTCTTGCTTTTTCTTTGTCTTTGGCTTCAAGGAGATTTTTGTATTCCTTGAGAACTTTTCTTAAATCAATTTTTCTTTTCGCGTTTATTTTTCTTTTCCGCTCGCTTTGTCTTAAAGCTTTTTTTGCTGATTTTGTTCTTGGCATATGAATTAAAATTTGTTTACGTTCGTTATCTTATTATATAAGAGATTAATTGTCAACGCGTCTTTTACCAAAACTTGTGCGGGGTAAAAGAAGGATAAAAAATGGCCAGAGCAAGGCTCCGGCCAACGGGCGTATTTCTTCTCGGCGTTTTAGGTTTATTGTCCGAATTCATCGGATATATAAACCGACATTTCTTGAAATGCTTTATCATACAAGTTACTGTTCGGGGCGGTGTCGTTTAGGATTTGTACGCACTGATTAAATGTCAGGTGAATATCGCGGCAAATTTTATTCTCCACTTCCTTCTTGACGCATCTGACCTTTTCACGGAATTCATAACATACATTCAATAATTTAAACAGCGTGTATAGTTTATCAAAGTCATCCCCCGCCTTTTCTTTCATTTTGGAAATTATTTTATCGCGGCTTTTGCAGGCGGAAATGGTTGATTCATCTCGCGGAGTAAGGTCAAAAAGCGTTTTCCAGTGCCAAAAATCCGAAGCGCGTTTTTCCATTAAGTCCCAAATAAGCAGTTTACGACCGAAATAAATATTTGCTCGGTAAATTTTGACCAATTGATCAAACTCAAGCGCGGCGATAAAATCTTGGGAGATAATTTTTGTGTTGTGGAGCAGTGAAACCGCCAGTCCGAAGTCAAGTCCTTTAAAAGCCAATATTTCGATCGTGTCTTTCAGTTCTTGCGCCCTTTGGTTCTGGTCCATGATTCACCCCCATAGGATTTCGCCATTTTTGGCGTGAAGAGTGTGCCGATTTAAATAAAAACTGATTACAAACTAAGTTAAAAACGCATTGCTGTCAATTTCCTTCCCTTTATACTTTTTGCTTTCTACTTTATACTATCCATAATGATTTACTCTCTCTCTGGAAAGCTCACCGTAAAAACCAAACTTTTTATCATTATTGAAACAAGTGGAATCGGCTTTAAAGTTTTTGTTTCGCGGCGGACAATTAATAAGCTTCCGAAAATAAATTCGAAAGCGAAAATTTTTTGCCATACTTACGTCAAACAAGACGGAATCGAGCTTTACGGATTTTACGATAAAACCGAAATGGACGTTTTTGAAATGTTAACTTCAATTAGCGGCGTTGGTCCGAAAATGGCTTTAAAAATTTTATCGGTCATAAAACCGGAAGAATTAATGTCGGCCGTAAATAAAAACCGCGCCGATCTTCTTACAAAAATTTCCGGAGTCGGCAAAAAAACAGCCGAGCGGATAATTTTGGAATTAAAAGACAAAATAGCCGTTAAAGAAAGCGAAGAAATTATTTCTATGCTGGAAATCGATATTGACATTTCCGAAGCGCTCAAAAGAATGGGTTATAGGCAAAACGAAGTGAAGGAAGCCGTAAAAGCTATTTCTTCAAAAAGCGAAAAACCGGAAGAAAGAATAAGGGAAGCATTGAAATTTTTAAATAAAAGATAGTTAAATTTATTCCCAATCAAATATATTCCCGCTACCGTTCAACCGCCCAGCGAGCGATTTCACTGGCGCCGCTTCTTCGCTCGGTCGCCACAGGCGACCACCGTGCCCGCTCAGTCGCGGAGCCGCGCTGTGAATATATTTGTTTGAGAATATCAAATAAAAATGAATTTAGAAAAAATTTTAAATTTAGGAAGGAAAGTTATTCCAAAGCCTGTTTTTGAATTTTTTCAGCCAGCCTACCATTGGATGCTGGCTTTTTTAGGCGCTTTTCTTTACGGCTCTCCGTCAAAAAATATGATAATTATCGGAGTTACGGGCACAAAAGGCAAAACTACCACTTGCGATCTTATTGCTCAAATTTTAAATTCGTTCGGCTATAAAACCGCGCTTGTTACCACTGCCTTGGTGCGCATAGGAGACGAGGAGTGGAAAAACGAGCATAAACAAACAATGCTTGGCCGGTTTAAGCTCCAGAAATTTTTAAGCCAAGCCGACGAGTTAAAATGCCGGTACGCTGTTGTGGAGACATCTTCAGAAGGTATTTTGCAATACAGGCACCGGTTTATAGATTATGATGTGGCGGTTTTTACCAATCTATTCCCTGAACACATAGAACGCCACGGCGGTTTTGAAAATTATAGAAACGCTAAAGTAAAATTATTCGAAAAACTGGCAAAAAAAGACAACGGAATAGGAATTTATAATTTAGATGATTCGGATGTTAATTATTTTTTGGAGCCCGGAATAAAAACAAAAATAGGATATACAATAAATAACCAACGACCAACAACTATTAATCAAGAACTCATGGAATCTTTGCAGAAAATTATCGAAGTTAAAAATATTGAACAGGGACTAGACGGATCGAAATTTTCAATTAATGGCGAGAGATTCAAAACTCCCCTGATAGGAGAATTTAATGTGTACAATGCGGTAGCCGCTATTACTGTTGCGATATCCCAAGGTGTTCCGCTTAATAAAATAAAACCTATTATTAGCAGAGCAAAACAAACTCCCGGCAGATTGGAAAAAGTAGAAAACGAAAAAGGATTCACGGTCATTATTGATTACGCGCATGAACCGTTTAGTTTGGAATCGGTTTACAAAGCAGCCGCAAGTTACAAAGCGAAACCTAAAAGTTCTATGTTGTGCCTTTTGGGAGCCCAAGGCGGCGGACGAGACAGATGGAAGAGGCCGAAAATGGGAAGTATCGCCGCTCAATATTGCGATAAGATAATTTTAACAAATGAAGATCCTTACGACGAAAATCCAAATCAAATTTTAGACGATATCGAGGAAGGCGTTCGAGCTGGATTTCGCAACAATCCAAAAAAATTCGCAACCGTAAATAAAATTATAGATAGAAAAGAAGCAATCCAAAAAGCTGTTTCTCTTGCGAAAAAAGGCGATGTTGTGGTTTTAACCGGTAAAGGCGGAGAAACATTTATGTGTATTGAGAATAATAAAAAAAATCTCTGGGATGAAAAAACGGTTGTTGAAGAGGTATTGAATAGTTTCTCATAATGGTGTAGCTTTTTAAAAGTTTATTTGTCAGAAAAAAATCATATTACATAGAGGAGGGGGTAGCGATGGATAAGCAGATCTACTATGGGTTGCTGTCTCTTATTCCTATTTCGGGCATTGTTCTAGTTACTGTCACTGCAATTTTATTGATTGTAAAGTTGAGGGCGGTTAAGGGGCAAACGATAATAGTGCTTTTTATAATTGGAGTTGCTCTATGCGAGCTTCGGCCGCAAGAATTAAAAAACGTCACGATTTTTTCTGAGTTGCCAGACAATCGTTATCAAATTGCCGGTCAAGTGCCAACAGTTAATTATGCGATAATTAGCTACAAGGGAAGAAATGGAATCGATGTGGTAATGGTTAAGGATGTTCCGGGCGATTTAAAATTAGGCACGATTTTTGTCATTAAAAATGGGCAGGTGGAAATAGAGTGGCAACCGGAAGACCAACAAGAGGAACAACAAAAAAAAGAACAAAAAGAAGAGACAGAGGAATATAGATTCGGTCCGTATGATTTTCGTATCAGGGCGGCCTCCAAAGATAAGGAGGCTGCTTTTTTTGCGTAAAAAAAGGTCCCTTATGCAGGGACCACCTCAACTCCTTTCTTTTCCGGGGGGTTTCTCCGAAAATATTCTTTGGCCTTGTCGCAGGCCGCGGCAAAAGCGGCCGGCGCGACAACGTAGTTGTGAGTGTCACGCGTGTGCGCGCCCGGCTTAAATCTCTCATTAAGACCGCCGGCTGTTACGATACGACGACCGAAGCGTGTCTTGTGACGGAAAGGTATAACAACCCCCTCTGTCCAGACCTGAACGATGTTTGGGTTGCCAAGCTTCTTTCCTGTTTCGAAAACCCAGACATTCAGCAAGTTGCGCCTCCTTCCTAATAGTGAAAGGTCAGGATCGACTTCATGAAAGCGGGATACCGAGAAGTCAGGATCACCATCATGAAGGCGAACACGGTCATGATCAGCATCCCTCTGAATATCGGCTGGAAAAACCTGCGAGTGAAGTGGTCATTCCGCTTCCTTTTGCTGTTGTGCTTCTGGTTCGTATAAATAAACATTTTCACCCCCCACAAAGATTTTTTACGATCTGGCTAAATAGTAGCATATTTTTTAAAGTTTGTAAAGAGGGGTAAAATAGCCCGTCTATTCAGAGATTTATATTCTTGTAATGAGAAATGATGGGGTTATTAGTGTTGTTTAGGGTTATAGCAATTAAATCAATTCGCCACCCCATTTCCTTATTTATTAAGCCTTGATTAGCGCCTGAATATAAAGAGGCGGTTCTGGCTACTTTTTTAAGCTTAGAAGCAGTTAATTGATCCTCGGGTTTTAGGTTGAAATTGGTAGATTGTTGGAGGGTTTTGACTTCTATAAAAACAAGAGTTTTGTCGTGGTCTTTAGCTATGATATCTATCTCTCCCCACGGCTTCCTATAATTCCGCTCAATAATCCGGTATCTATTGTTGATTAAGCACTCGCAAGCCAAATCTTCGCCTAATTGCCCAGTTTTTTGTTTATCTGTTGAATCCATCCAGTATTTTTGTTAGTATTTTATAAATGTTGCTCGGGTAAACATTATTTAAATTGTACCACGTGTAATACGATAAACAAATGCAAACAAAAAAAATTACAGCAGAATATATTAGGGGCTTTATTGAGGGCGTGGGAACTTTTACTTTCACAACCTCGTCACGGGGTTTCAATAAAAAGGTTAAAATACCAACTTTTCAATTAAGAATGAATATTCGAGATAAACGGTTAATTGAATTGATTAAAGGACATCTCGGACTTAAAAATAGGGTTTATATGTATCATTATCCGGGAACTGATGGCGCAAAACGAGGGCCACAAGCGATGTTAATAGTCCGAGAAATAGGTAATCTGAAAAATATAATCATCCCTTTCTTTTACGATAAGCTGGTTGGGTATAAAGCAGCCCAATTTAATAAGTGGCTTGAAAGAATAGGTAAAGACTCGGAAGTGCCAGAGGGATTTAAGATTCTATACCGTCTTCATAAATCCGGTTGGTTTTCAAAGAAATAGCATTAAAATGGTTTAGTAGGTAAAAATACTAATTCGGCAATGGTCATTGCCGAATTAAAATAGGGGTTTTGCCGAATTAAAATGTTGGGAATGTTTTACAACCAACACTTTGAATCAAATTTTAAGGGTCTAAAGTGTCAAAAATGTTTATCAAGTTTTGATAAACAATCTTTTACGACAGATTAGCTTAAAATTGGGCTAAAAAGTGTTTATCAAGTTTTGGCAAACATTTTCGGAAAGTTTAGTAAATAGTTCGGCAATCCGTTATTTGATGGATTGCCGAACTAATAGGACGCGAAAATACCCTTTGCCCACCCCCGGATTTTTAAAGATAGCCCAACATTACAGATGTAGATTTCAAAAGTTCCATAAGGAAGGCCCTCTTTTTTGGATTTTGTGGCTCTTTTTACTGAGAGTTTGAAAAACTGCTTTAAAGGGATGCCGGAAATTTCCGACCAGTATTTTTCTGTTCCCCGATGATCAAGGTGGGGATAGATATAAATATGCCCCCGGAATTTCTGTTCCGGAACCTCACAAACATCCCTAAAAAAGGCCATCATTAACCTAACTATATTCGGGTCGCTGTTTGAGAACCGGACAAGGCCTTTTTGGGTTTTCCCACACCCTGCCCAATACAAAACCGAGCCAATTAGCCAAAGCTCACTTCTAGTTATTTTCTTTACCTGCTTTTGCGCTTGGTCGATAAGGTTTTCTCGTGTAGCTGTTTCCCGAGCCAGTCTGGTTGCGCGTCTTTTTTCCACTACCGAAAGCTTTACGGCGCGCTTTGATAGCGTTTTCTCCTGGTCTTTAGTTAGCGCGATGTTGCGGACCCATAAGCTCGCGCTACTTTTTGAAACGTTTAAGTTTTTCGCGATCTCGTTCAGAGAGTAACCATAAGCTCGGAGTTCTCGCGCTTTTTGTTTTTCAGCCTGCTTCATAATCGAACTGATGAAGATATTTACTATGCTGAATATAGCATACAGGTTCGATTATTACAATAAAAAGAAGTTTGATTTCTGTGCGCGTTGAGGGGATTGAACCCCCGACCTGTCGCCTAAGGCGACCGTTCTAACCAACTGCTCCGACGCTTCGGTCGGAGCCCCGACTTCGTATTAGCGAACGTCGGAGAGCTAAAAATTGTGGACGCGCCCCGACTCGAACGGGGGACCTTCTCGGTGTCCCGCACAAAGTGGGTGCTATAGGATTCGAACCTATGACCTTCGCAGTGTAAATGCGACGCTCTAACCAACTGAGCTAAGCACCCACTTTAAGCGGGATTGCGATTTGTTTTTAAAAATTTTATATCAAATTAAATTTTTAGACAAATCGGGAATAAACGAGACGCTCTAACCAACTGAGCTACGCGTCCACTATTTGATTTTATCGTCTCCATTGCTATTCTCTTTGCTTAACGCATTAAAGACTTTTTTCAGAGCGTATTCAAAAAATATAACTCCTATTATTAAAAGCGTCAAAAACAGGGCGGCTCGTTTTAAATCGTGTTTAAGAATATCGGTTTGGTGCGCAAAAAGGTATCCAAGAGAAATTAATAAAGTTGTCCAGACAGCTGCGGCGGTTGCGCTGTATTTCAAAAGTTTTTTAAGCGAAATTTTTGAATAGCCGGCGCAGACTAAAACTACTCTGTTTAAATTCCACGCGAACTTGGAAATAAAAATCCAAAAACCGCTTCTTTTTTCCAGTTTCCGCAAAATCGGCGCGGTGTTTTCGGTTGTAAAAAATAAAAATTTTTTCCGTCCGCTTTCAACCAATCTTTTACCCAAGCTCCAATAAAAAAGATCGCACAAGATAACCCCGATAAAAGCCGTTATTAGCGAAGGGAAAAAACCGACAGCTCCGCTTCTTACCAATACTCCGGTCAGTACCAGAATAATTTCTCCCTCTATGAACATTCCTATAAATATGGCCAAGTACGCGAGTATTCGGTGAACTTCGGAGAGATTTAAAAACAAGGATTCAATATGCATCTCCTTATTATAGCAAAAAAAGTGCGAGTGGCAGGGATCGAACCTGCGACGGCCGTCTTATAAGGGCGGTGCTCTACCACTGAGCTACACTCGCAAATTATTTCATAACCAGCTGCCTGTCCGCCGCAGTCCGCCTATTGGCGGACGAAGGAGGAAGCTACACGCGCAAAGATAGCAATAAATATAGCAAAAACTTTTGTATAGTCAAAGCTACTTCAAAGTCGTAATCGGCCTGCTTTGGACAATATAAAATTTATTTTTTTCAAAAGCCCATTCAATGTCCTGCGGTTTTTTATAATGATTTTCTATATTTTGGCATATTTGTGCCAACTGTAAAATATATTTGTCGGCCAGTTTTTGTTTTTCTTGCTTGGCTTTCGGCACGATAGTTTCTTTAACTCCGCTTCCGTCTCGCACAACCATCATTTCCTGCTTTGAAATGTTTGAGTCCAAAATATTTCTGTTTGTTTTGTGAATTACGTAAGTGTCAGGAGTGATTTTGCCCCCGACAATCGCTTCGCCCAATCCATACCCGGCCTCAATTACCATCTGGTCATAATCTTCGGTTACTGGGTGTACCGTAAAACAGATTCCGGAAATTTCCGATTGAATCATTTTCTGCACCACAACTGCCACTAAAACTTTTTGCTTATGAAGTTTTTTTTCAAACCGATAAAAAATCGCGCGTGGAGTAAATAGCGATGCCCAGCATTTTTTAACATTTTCCAAAAGATTTCCCTTTGAAGTATTTAAATAACTTTCCAATTCTCCGGCCCAGGAAGCGGTAGAAGAGTCCTCGGCTGTGGCTGAACTACGTACTGCCACATATTTTGTTTTCAGCTTGGCGAATTCAGTTAAAATTTCTTTGGCGATATCTTTGGGAAATTTAGCGTTTAAAATTAAGCTCCTGATTTCTTCAGAGACCTTTTCAATGGAGTTTATATCTTTGACTTTTACTTTGTGGAGCTGGGCTTCTATCTCAACGTCAATATCGGTTTCTTCCAAAAACCTATCAAAAGCCCCAGCCAAAACCACAAATCCGGGCGGCACCGGAATTCCGGATTTTATCATTTCGCCAAGCGAAGCTCCCTTGCCTCCGGCAATAGCAGCGTCTTTTTTTGAAAGTTTGTTAATTTTTTTAATAAACATAATCTACATTTTAACAGCCCAAACCGCTTATATCTACCTTCCCAAATGCAAAACTTTTCTATGATGAGGATTTGATGTTTTTTGGGCTTGAACCGGAATTATCTTAAAATTATTTTTTGATTTTTTTATCACCGTCACCTTCCCGGAATTTGCGTCAACCTCAACCAGGTCGCCGTCTTTTAATGATTTTGTAGCTGTCTTTGCTCCGATAATGCATGGTGTTTTAAGTTCTCGAGCCACAATCGCCGCATGGCACAATAAACCTCCCTCATCGGTGACAACGGCGGAAGCTTTTTTTATTAAAGGCACAAAATCCGGCGTTGTCATAGAAGTAACTAAAACGTCTCCCTCTTCAAATTTTCCTTTTTCTGACCTTGGGTCAAAAATAATTTTAGCTTTTCCTTTGACCCTTCCTTTATATGCAGTAAACCCTTTTAGTATTTGATTTTTTGAGGTTTCTATCTTCTCGTGCCAGTCTTCTTTTTTGACGCCGGTCCATACTTTAATCGCGTTTCCGACTTGTTTTATGGTGGCTCCTTTTAATATTCTTTCTCTGACTATTTTTTTTGGATTATTTTTTCCCAAAAGACCCTCAATAATTTCTTTTTTGGAAAGAAGCCAAAAATCGTCCGCTTCTTCCAATTTCAATCTGTCTATAATTTCAAGGTAAAAATCCCAGCAGTGCACGAAGTAGTTATAATAATTTTCTTCATCGCAGTTGCGGTAGCCCATCATTTTTCTGAGCCAGAAAATATGTTTTGTTATTTTGGAATGTTTTTTTAGTTCGGATAAAATTTTCCCCACTATTTTTCGGCTCTTTTCTTCTTCATTATTTATTTTTCTTATTTCGGCTTCGGCATCGGTTTTTAAGTGTTTCAAAAACCGTTTGTCAATGTCCCCAAGCTTGTAATAATTGCCGTCGTGTTTAAAACTGCATCCGCCGAATTTATACCAATGGCCGAAAATAATTTTTTTAATCTTTTTGTCCCGCCAGTTTTTTGAAGTCCTGTATATTTTTTGTATCTTAATTAATTTTTTCAAAAAATTCAGCCGCTCGGTCTTAACCATTGAATTTATGCCCACAGATGAAAGAGTTTGCAGAATTTTTCCAACATCTTTTATTTTCAGCTCAGAAGAAAATTTGTCCAATTCTTTTTTGACTAGGCGGGGAAGAAGATTAACCAAGTCGTAGACGACGTAATAGCCGGCCAGCGCCCGGCGGTGATAATAACCGTGCTTTTCCAATATTTTTACCAGATCGCCGTTTGTCCTGCTTTTGTAAAAACCGGCACCTTTGGTAAATATTTGATCGGTTATTTTTTTAAAATCCGCGTAAGATTTGAAAAAATATTTTTCCAGCCTGCTGAAATAATTTTTATCTTTCAGTAAATCGCCGGCGACTCCTTCCAGAAATTCGTCTTCAATTTTACTGTCCCAATAAATAAAAAATTCCCTGGGATTGCCCGATCTGGTAGAAACGTATTTAACCCAATTGCCGTAATTTCTTTTATAAGGATCTCCTTTCCAATTTAAAATAGTTACTTTTAAAGTTTCTTCTTCAGAAAGAATATCCAGTACTCTGACCATTTTTTCAATGTTATCCGGATTGGAAAAGGGTTTATACCTGCTCATTTCAAAATTTTTACGATTCCTTTGTTTAAGTCCATTTCAACCCTGTCGCCGTCTTTTAAAATTTTCGTGGCGTTTTTCGTACCCACAATACAAGGAATGCCGAATTCCCGAGCTATAATTGCAGGATGAGAGGTGATTCCTCCTCTATCTGTGATTATGGCAGCCGCTTTTATGATAATTGCCGCGAAAGAAGGATTGGTTAATTCCGCAACTAAAATTTCCCCTTCTTTAAAATTTTTAAAATCCTTGGGATTTTTAATGATTTTTACTCTGCCCTTGGCTTTCCCTTTGTTTGCAACGATCCCTTTTATTTCTTTCATAAATTGTAAATTTTTTTCAAGTATGCCACCCCTACGTATTTCTCATACTCCTTTTTATTTTTCGGATAGGACATTTTTATAAAACCTGTTTTTAAGCGCTTATCTTTTATTTTTTTAACCATTTCTTTATCCGGACGCCAATTTAAGCCAGCCAAATTAAATAATCCCCTTAATTCATAAGCTTGCTGTTCTAAAAATTTCAATTTTGTTTTTTCAAAATTATATCCCTTTGCCTCAAGATAAATTTCTCCGGTTTTCTCCGCTATTTGCCGGATTAATTTTTCAATTTTAAGGCCAGTCGCTGGTTTTCCGTTCAACAAAACCAAATATTTAAACAATTTTTTGGCATAGTCCTTATCCGCTAAAATATGAGTAGTTACAAAACGCATTTTGAGTCTTGTGTCTTTGTATAAAACCAAAATCATTATTTTTTTAAATTTAAAATTTTTTAATTTAGGCCACAGCTCTTTAGGAAACAAATCAAGGTAATTCTTTATAAGCAGAGAATGATTTTTATATTTGTAAGGACCTTCGTTAAAATAACCATATTCGGTTGAATAATCGTTGTAAAGCGCGTGGTTATACATCGCTAAAATACCGCTTAATTTAGATATATTTGCCTTTTCTTTTTCGCCGGCAACTTTCAATTTTAGGATAATTCTGCTGATTTCTTCTTTTGTTCTTAAAACACAACTTTTTTCATTAAATAGATTTTTATCTTTGCTTATCCAAAGCATGTACTTTATGAAAAAGTCAAAAATAGTTTTTGCTTTTTCTTTGTCATAATTAAAATAAGCGCCCATATTCACAAGCGTATAAAATATATATTTTATGGAGCCATAATTAGAAAGGTTCGCTAAAATTTTCTTTTGGGATATTTTTTTGCTTTCAATTATCTTAATGGCGGAATAAATTTTATCCATCCAAAGTTTGAAATATAAAGGATAAAATTTAAAGGCATTGAATGGCAGATGAGATGCCGGGTCGTGATCGCCGAAAGTAAAATCCTTTACGGCATCAGAATAATCCCGTATCCATTTATTTGGATTCCAATTATTCATTTTGTTCTTCTATTTTTACCTCAAATTCTTTTCCGCGCCATACAATTTTTATTTGATCTCCGCCGATTGTTATGGTCGCGCCTTCCGTGGTGTCTGTAAGCTTTTCATCAGAAATTTCCTTAAAACTTTTAGGAGAAACTTCTCCCGTGATCAGTTTCAAAATAGCCGCGTCTAAATCCCAGCGGTGGGAAACAGCGCCAATGACCACAGGCCTTTCAGGGAAATATTTTTTTGCAAATTCATGAAGCCTGTCTAATCCAAATAAGTACTCTTCCGCTACGGTTTCCGGATTTGGACCCTCTGATCCTTCTATGTTTTCTCCTTTGGTATGAGACCATTCTTCAAAAGCTCCTTCTTCGTTATCGCCATATTTTTTGTCCAAATAATCGTAATATTCAAAATTGTCTTTTTTAGCGTCCCAACGGCGGTCAAATGAAAGTTCTTTAACAAAAAGAGGAAAATCAACCACTATTTTTTTGTTTTTATTTTCGTCGCTCTCAACTATTTCAATGATTTTTTTAATTGCGGATGAAATTGATCCGGTTTTTCCTGCTTGGTTTAAAATTTCCTCTTTGATTAAAACCAACACGGTTTCATCGTTTTCATACAACGTTTTCAATCCTTCGCCTGCCGCAATGGCCGTTGATTTGGTTCTTGCGAGCTCTGTGGCCCCTCCAATATAAATTAAAGCTCTATCAGGAGCGTTATCTATAATTTCTTTTATTTCCCTAGCTTTTTGTTCCTTGGCTTTTTCAACGCCTTTTTCGCTAAGCCCGGGATGAGTTTGCGATTCCGGGTTTTTCTCATCCGGCTTATCCGAATGTCTTAAAATAAAAAACTTCTTTTCCATTGATAAAATTATACAGAAATCCGGCGGTTAATAAAACAGGTCGCCTGAGGCGACCTGTTTGGCTGGCAGATTAAATCGTCAAAGGTTTTAATCTAAATCCTTTTATTAGCTTATCAAATTCTTCTCTTTCTATGGTTTCTTCAGACATTAGTTTTTTGGCAATAGCTTCCAAAACGTTTTTTCGCGAAGTGATTATTTTTTTGGCAGCCGTATAAGCGTGTTCAATAAATTTTTTTACTTCTTCGTCTATTTGCGTGGCCACTTTTTCCGAATAATTTTTTTCAGTGGCAATTTCTCTGCCCAAGAAAATCAACTCCTGCGTTTTGCCAAAAGTAATAGGCCCCAATTTTTCGCTCATTCCGAATTTTGTGACCAAACGTCTGGCTAATTCTGAAGCCATCTGCAAATCATTAGAAGCTCCGGTGGAAACATCTTTAAACATTATTTCTTCAGCTGAAAATCCGCCCATCATCACTGCTAAGTCGCTGATAAATTGCGTTTTTGTTTTTAAATGGACGTCTTCAGTAGGAAGTTTTAAAGTATATCCGCCTGCGTGTCCCCGCGCGACAACGGAAACTTTGTGCACTGGATCAGTGTTTTTTAAACTCGCGGCGATTAAAGCGTGGCCTGCTTCGTGATAAGCGGTTATCTCTTTTTCTTTTTGGCTTAATACCCGGCTCCGTCTTTCGGGACCGAGCAGAACTTTTTCAATTGATTCGTAAAGGGCGTTTTGGGTGATTTCCTTTTCGCCTTTTCGGGCTGTTAAAATTGCGGCTTCGTTCAACATATTTTCTAAATCAGCGCCGGAAAATCCGGGCGTTCTGACGGCTATTTGTCTTAACACAACGGTTGGCGAAAGCGGTTTGCTCCGGCTGTGAATTTTCAAAATCGCTTCTCTGTCGTTAATGTCGGGCAGATCAAGAATAACTCTTCTATCAAATCTGCCTGGCCTAAGAAGCGCGGAATCCAAAACATCGGGTCTATTTGTGGCTGCCAAAACAATAACATTCGTTTCGTTGTCAAAGCCGTCCATTTCAACCAAAATTTGGTTTAGAGTCTGTTCTCTTTCATCGTGGCCGCCGCCTAGTCCAGCGCCTCTTTCGCGGCCCACCGCGTCTATCTCATCTATAAATAATATTGCCGGAGATGCTCTTTTGGCTGTGGCAAAGGCGTCCCGAGTTCTTGAGGCTCCCACGCCTACAAACATTTCCACAAATTCCGAAGCGGAAATATGGAAAAATGGCACTTCGGCCTCGCCCGCAACCGCCCGCGCCAGCAAGGTTTTGCCTGTTCCGGGCGAGCCTAGAAGCAAAACGCCTTTTGGAATTTTTGCCCCTATTTCAAGGTATTTTTTTGGATTTTTAAGAAAATCAACAACTTCCATCAATTCTTGTTTGGCTTCTTTTAGGCCAGCTACGTCGGAAAAGGTAATTTTATTTTTAAAAGACGAAAAAAGTTTGATATTCGCGCGGCCGAAAGTAAAGGCTTGATTCATTCCAGTTTTGGCCTGCCGGAATGTCATCCAAAAAAATGCTCCTATTAATATAATAGGAAGAAGAATAGGAATTAAAATACCAAGCCAGTATTTCCAGCCTGATTGTTCTTGGATTTCTAAAGAAACTTTTTGAAGCGCTACTGGGTCAACTCCGTAATTTTTTAGGGTTTCGCTTAATCCGGATTCGGCTTCTTTTTTGGAAACCGCTTTTTGGTTGTTTTTGAGGTCAATATTCAGGTCATTCCCCAGCACGGCGATTTTGGAAACCTCGCCGCTGTTAATTTTGGTTGCCAATTGGTCCAGAGAAAGCGTCTGGGTTTTTTCCTGGCCGGTATAAAAAGCTGAAAATAAGAACGCCAGTGCCAAAAGCGAAAAAATTATTCCTAAGATGTTTTTTGTGAGAAGTTTCATAAGTGTAAAATTAAAACAAAAGTAAAGTATATTAAGAATATTATCATACACTCCCCAAGATTAAAATCAAATTAAAGATATTTTTTATAAAAACAGGGGAGTCGCTTACGCGGCTCCCCGTCTCCGTTCGGCCGAAAGGAGATTCAGGTTCAGGTTACAGAAGGCTTTTTAAGGGGAGGCCTTACTTCGTCCACGACCTGGGCAAAGGCGGACGAGATCTGATGTTCCTCGGCGCCCACGCGAAAAATGAAGAAATCCCCCAAAGCATTTCTTTTTATCGCGTGAGCACCCACCTCTTTACCAGCGAACGCTCCCATGTAAATATTTTTCTTGACCCTGGGATTGTTGCTGATACGAATTCTGATTGTGCTCCCTCCCGTGAGTAATGCAATCGCTCTCTCCATGCCCAGATTCCTCCCTGATTTCCTGATTTGGGTTCGTTGCGAATTTCGCCGAAAATCTCTAGCTATTTTACCGCTGTCACCTCCTTTCGATAAGATAAGTGCAGATTTCATTATGCCAGAAATTAAATAAAAAGCAACCCCCTAAGGAAAATGATTACGGGATTTTAAAAATTTTTATATTTTCTCCGTTTGCCTCAATTTTTATCAACCCGTCTTTATCGGTTCTGAAAATTTTAGATTCAACAGAGGCAAGCCGGTTTAAAATTTCTTTTGTCGGATGGCCGTAAGAATTTTTCCCCACCTCTATTATTGAGATTTTTGGATCAACAGCTTTTAAAAATTCTTCACTGGTTGAAAATTTCGATCCGTGATGGCCGACTTTTAAAATATCAACGCTAAGATCGTATTTTCCAAGTAAGTGATTTTCGGTTTTAAAACCGATATCGCCGGTAAAAAGAATTTTAACCATCCGGCTTTCTAAAATTGAAACCAGCGCCGTTTCGTTTAATGTTTTAGTTGTTTTGGGCAAATTATTTTTTTCCGGCCAGATGAAATTCATGCGGTTGTTCAAATATTTTATTTTGTCTCCGGCCGACAAGACAATTATCGGAACATTATTATTTTTTAAAATTTTCAAAAGTTCTGGCCAAGTATTTCCTCTGCCGTTCAGGCCGTTGAAAATAAACGCGCCTATCCGGTATCTTTTAGCGACGTCAATTAAGCCGGTGAAATGATCGGCTTCGGCATGGGACAAAATAATCAGATCAATATAGTGATCGGTTGATGGTAAAGATTTTGAAAGTTCCGTTAATATTTTTGAGTTCGGTCCGCCGTCCATCAAAATTTTTACATTGCCCGGAAGCACAACCAATTCGCTGTCGCCCTGGCCGACATTTAAAAAATACGCTTGAAGATTTTTATGTCCGCCGTCAAATATTATCGAGTTCCAGATAAAAAAGTCAAAAATTATTAAAGCAGAGATGAAAATTTTTATCTTGAAGTTCATATTGAAGTTCATATTGCGAAATTATGCCGAGGTTGATTAAGCCGGCGCTGAACTTTTCTTTTAATATAGACGACGAATAAAATTAAAAGAGTGTAATAAATGATTATTCCTAGCGCGCCAAAAGAGATTTTTAAAGGCACTGCGATTTTCCCAAAAAAATTTATTATTGCCAGTTCGTAATACAAAAATAAATGAAGGAACCAGCCTAAAATTTGCGACAGAGAATAAGAAAAAAACCCGATAAATCCGGTAAAAAATCCGACGCCCATCGTAAAAGGAATAAGCCATAATATTAAAACATTCGCCAATATCGAAAGAAGAGAAAATTTTCCAAAAGAAGAAATAAGAATTGGCAAAACCGCCAGCTGGGCCGAAGCGGTTGATATTAAAATTTCTTTCCACTGGGCAATTTCTTTTCCCAGTTTCAAAAAATCTTTAATCGCCGGAGAAAGATAAGCAATTCCCATTAAAGCCAAAAAAGAAAGTTGGAACCCAATATCAAAAGCCAAAATTTTCGGGTTTTGTAAAATCATCAAAAAAGCGGAAACGCTCATCGCGTTTCGAAACGAATAAATCCGGCCGATTTGTTTTCCTAAAAGCGCAACCGAACCCATAATCGCGGCTCTCGCGACCGAAGCTTCGGCGCCGGTCATCAGCACAAACCCCAAAATAATTATCAGCGTCATTGCAAAAGCGATGTTTTTTCTAAAATAGAACGCGAATAAAAAAGCGGCCGTGGAAACTATAACGGTTATGTTGTATCCCGAAAGCGCCACAATGTGCGTTGTCCCGGAATTACTCATCGCATCTTTTAAATTTTTGGAAAATTCCGACCGTTCTCCTAATGTTAGTCCCGAAGCCAAAGCCGCTTCTTCTTGAGGTAAAATTTTTTGGAGCGCTAAAACAAATTTTTCTTTAAATGAAAACAAGACGGATTTTATTTTCGATCCTTGGTTCGTCTTTATTAAACTCGTTTTCGGATAAACGGAAACAGCCGATATTTCGTTTTTAGCCAAATAGTTCGCGTAAGAGCCCTCCGGTTTTTTAATTATTCCTTCGAAATTTAATTTATCGCCATAATTGAACTCAGGATAGGGTTTTAAAGTTATTAAAATTTTTCCTTTATAGGGCGCTTGCAGGGCAACCGCAATTTTTTGGCTCGCCCCTCTTTGCGGATAGTCGCTGACAATGCCTAAAAAACTTATTTTCTTGTCAAAGGGAGCGAAAAAACCTTTTTGCATTTGGAAATTTACCCAAAAATAATACAAAGCTCCGGCAACGATAATCAAAGAAAGAAACGAAAGTTTTTTGAAATCAATTTTCGGTTTTAGATGAAAATAATGAAGCGTCAAAATTAAAGCCGCCAACAAAGCGGTTATAAGAATAATTATTAAAAATTTTAAATTCAAACTGGCAAGTAAAACTCCAACGAGAAAAAAGAATATGGAATAAAAAGCGATGTCGTGGATTCTCATTAAAATTCAATACCGGCACGAGCTGATTTTTTGTTTTTTTGGAAAGGATGTTTTATTTCTTTCATTTCCGTTACAAGGTCCGCGATCCTGATTAAGGATTTAGGCGCGTTTCTGCCAGTCAGTATAAGATCTGTTTTTTCCGGAAGGAATTTAATAATTTTTAAAACAGCAGAAGCTTTAAGGAGTTTTAAATCAACCGCGTTATTTATCTCGTCCAAAATTATTAAATCGTATTTTTTTGAAGCGATTGATTTTTTCGCCAGTTGCAAGCCCTCCTGGGCCGATGCTCGGTGTTTTTTAAAAGGGAGCTTGTCGCCGAGGATTTTAACGAATCCTTTGCCGGTTTTAATTATCCGGAGATTTTTTATTTTTTTGGCGAATTTATCTTCGCCGGAAATCCAAGGCCCTTTTATAAATTGTATTACTAAAACTTTTTTCCCCTGTCCCAATGCCCGAATTGCTTGGCCCAAAGCGGCGGTAGTTTTTCCTTTTCCGTTTCCCGTAAAGACAATAATCATATATATTGTATTTAATCATAAAATTAAGGCTCTATCTACGCCTATTGCCCCGCACTAAAACAGAAATATTAACTCTTGTTTTGAGAAAAGCTAAGTATTAAGGATGAAATTTTATATAGAAAATTGGGTCTATTTTTTAAAACGTAGTACGAGTTATTTCATTTAATTTCTGTTTAGTGACGGGACTGCGCCCACCCCACTTTTAAAGCACCCAAAAAGTAGGGATGGGCTTGCATTCTTTTGTTTTTTCATTTAGACTATTTTTCGTGCCTAAGTGCACTTTTTTATTAATAATAAAATGGATACTGAAGTAAAAAATTCAAAAACAGAAGAAATTGCCGAAGAAATAGCCGAAACTTCGCCGGAGGGCGTTGATTTTGAGGTGCTTAAAGAAATGGCTGAAGCCGGAATTATGTACGGCCATAAAAAAACCCGAACCGTGCCGAAGTTCAAGCAGTATATATTTATGACTCGAAACGGCATTGAAATTATTGATTTGGCCAAGACAGCTAAAGCCATAGAAAAAGCCGCCGAGTTTCTAAACGAGCAAATTAAAAACAAAAAAACCGTTCTTTTGGTAGCTACTCAACCAGCCGCGTGGGAAGCTGTCCAGTCGATGGCTAAAAAATTCAGTTTGCCGATGATAAAAAATAAGTGGATTGGCGGGCTAATCACCAATTTCAAAGTTATTTACTCGCGATTGGAATATTATAGGAAAATCGGCCAGGGCATGGAAAAAGGCGAATACGAAAAATATACCAAAAAAGAAAGAACGGTAATAAATAAGAACGCTGAAAGAATGGGTAGAATGTTTGAAGGTTTAGAACGATTGGAAAATACGCCAGATGCTTTGTTTATTATAGACACTTCTCTTAAAAACCATATGACGGCCGTAAAAGAGGCAAGAATAAAAGAACTTCCGATTGTTGCCATTATCGACAGCGACGATAACCCCGAGCTTATTGATTATCCCATCCCGGCCAACGATCATTCAAAAAACAGTATTGAATGGATTATAAATCGGATTATAATGAAAGTCAGCGAAGAAAATTCGTAAAATGGTTAATTCAATCCAACAATTAAGAGACATCACCGGCGCGGGAGTGATGGAGTGCAAACGCGCTTTAGAAGAGGCCGACAACGATTTGGAAAAAGCCAAGGCCATAATTTTTGAAAAAGGATTGGTCAAGGCGGACAAAAAAAGCGAGCGTTCAACCGGTTCCGGAATTTTGGAAACTTACGTTCACAACGGAAGAGTCGCGGTTCTTTTGAAGCTTTTGTGCGAAACCGACTTTGTTGCCAGAAATGATTTGTTTAAAGAATTAGCGCACCAAATTGCCATGCATATAGCCGCGATGAACCCTGAAAACATAGACGAGTTGCTTAAACAGAATTTTATAATGAACGAAGAAATTACCGTGGAAGATCTTATCAAACAAAGCATCGCCAAACTTGGCGAAAATATGAAACTTGAAAAATTCTGCCGCTACGAATTATAGTTCTCATATTGTATAATTAAAATTGTGAATATGACTATTAGTTTTGTTTTCGAAATCATATTGATGGCGAGCTTGGGGGCCATGATTTATCTTGTGGCTCGGGCTGTGCCGCGCGTAAACGACACGGTTTTGGACGAAGGTTCGATAAATAAAGGACTTGGAGAAAGATTCGGTAAATTTATCGATTCTCTTCCTATAGAAAAAGCGGACCTGACAATCAGCCGCATTTTGGAGAGGGCGTTAAGAAATTTGAAATTATTGGTAATGAGAGTTGATAACAAGTTAAGCCAGCATTTGACGAAATTTAAGGCCAAGATTATGAATGGCGAACAAAACGGCAAAAAGCCCACGCTGTTTTCAGTTTCAAACGAGGATAAAGAAAATGGAAATAATTCTGATATTTCTCCAGCCGAAGAATTATTGAAAGAAACTTCTGATCTTGAAAAAAATAAAAAAGAAGCGGAGGATATATAAAACTTGCGCAGGTGGCGGAGTGGTCAATCGCAACAGACTGTAAATCTGTCGCCCTTGTGGCTACGGGGGTTCGAATCCCTCCCTGCGCACACTTTTTTGTCGCCGAAGTAGCTCAGTGGCAGAGCAACTGTTTTGCGTCAGCCCCGTTAGATATGCCGGGATAGCTCAGTGGTAGAGCAACTGTTTTGTAAACAGTAGGTCGTCGGTTCGAATCCGACTCTCGGCTCTCTCGGTGTATCTAACGGGGTAAATAGGTCGCGAGTTCGAATCTCGCCTTCGGCTCTAGACAAAAGCCAGAGTAGTTCAGTGGTAGAACGCTTTCTTGGTAAGAAAGAGGTCGGGAGTCCGATTCTCCCCTCTGGCTCAAAATTAACTTTTAACAAGCAATTCGTAACCAGTAACGGATATTTTTATAAAAACTTGAAAAGTTACGGATTCTGCGTTATAAGTTAATAGTTACAAGTTACTAGTTAATAATTATTATGGCTAAAACAAAAGCAAAAACCCAGTTAATTCGGCTACGCTGTCAAATCTGCAAGAGGATTAATTATTACAGCAAGAAAAACAAAGGGTCAGCTGAAAAAAAAATTGAGTTAAAAAAATATTGCAAGTGGTGCCAAAAATCCATAGTTCATAAAGAAGCCAAAAAATAATTTTGGCTTTGGGAGCTTAGTTAAGTGGCATAATAGTTGTCTCCAAAACAACGGTCGGGGGTTCGATTCCCTCAGCTCCCGCGAAATATTCGATAAAAATCTCGTATTTTGTCAATTGATAGCCCACCCTTTTTTTGCTATACTTCCGACGGAGCTCTGGTAGTGATTCTCGGATCAAATTATTTGCGAGGGGAGGATAAAAGTGCTTTAACTTCATTGTTAGGGTTGAATCCGCCCACCTGGCACTAGCCGGGATAATCCAACACCAGGGCTCCTTTTGCGCTTACGCTAACACGATACTAATATACTAATTTTACTAATGATACGAATTGGATACGAATTCGTATTTATTAGTATCATTCGAATGCATTCGTCCTTCGACTTACTCAGGACGACCCTGAGTCGGTCGAATGGGTCGTATATTGGTATCACAATCACAATGAGGCGTTTCTATTTTGATTACGCTGCTACTACTCCGATTGACCCAGAGGTTTTAAAAGAAATAAATTCTAATTTAAGGAATAATTTTGGCAATCCCGGATCGCTCAATTTTTTCGGGCAAGCCGCAATGGCAATGGTTGATAAATCGCGCGAAAAAATCGCCAACGCAATCAACGCTGATTTTCGGGAAATAATTTTTACCGGATCCGCGACGGAGGCAAACAATCTCGCACTCAGAGGAATACTAAAAAACGCCCGCCTGCGCCAAGGCTTCGGCGGGCAGGTAAAAACTAAAAGCAAAAAACCGAGAATAATTGTTTCAGCTATTGAACACGAATCTATTTTAGAAACTGCTAGAGATTTATCCGCCAGAGGCGGATCCGCCTTTGGCGGAGAAAAAGAAGGCGTGGAAATTATTTATTTGCCGGTTGATAAAAACGGCGTTGTGGATTTAAAGAAGTTAGAGAACGCATTGAACGAAAGAACGATTTTGGTTTCAATAATGTACGCGAACAACGAAACCGGAGTCATACAACCAATAGCAGAAATCGCCGAAATTATAAAAAAATTCAAAGAAAAAAAATACCCTAAACCCTACACCCTAAACCCTACACCCTATTTTCACACCGACGCTGTCCAGGCGTTCCAATTTCTGGATTGCAATATTAAAAACTTAGGGGTAGATTTAATGACTTTATCGGCTCATAAAATTTACGGACCAAAAGGAATTGGCGCGTTATACGTACGCAACTCACAACTCACAACCTACAACTTACAACCAATAATTACTGGAGGAAAACAAGAATTTGGATTAAGATCCGGCACTGAAAACGTTGCCATGATAGCTGGTTTCGCCAAAGCAATTGAATTGGCAAATGAGAAACGGGAAAAAGAGAAAAAAAGAATTTTTTTGCTGGCGCAATATTTTTTTAAAGAAATAAAAAAGATTGTTCCGAGCGCCCAACTAAACGCAGGGAAGGCCAAGCGGCTGCCTAATATTTTAAATATCGCTTTCTCGGGTTATGACGCGGAGAGTTTGCTGATAAAATTTGACCTTAACGGCACTGCTGTTTCCCGAGGCTCGGCGTGTATGGCGCGTTCGTCTCAGTCGTCTTATGTATTAAAAGAAATGGGACTAAGTGAAAGCGAGCAGCGCTCCAGTTTGCGGTTTAGCTTCGGCAGATTTACAACAAAAGAAGAAATGTCTAAAGCCTTGAAAATTATAAAAAAAACATTAAAATAGACCAAAATAATTCACTATAAGTTTGAAGGTTTTACCAAATGGAAAAGAACTCTCTTTTGAGATAACATTAGAAGAGAGGCCAAACAATTAATAAGTAAATTAAAAAACTGGAGAATTGAAAGCTTCAAGTATTTCAGTCTTTTAGTATTTTAGTTTTTATAATATGGATCAATTTCATAGATTTACAATTAAAGCTCAGGAAGCGCTTCAGAGAGCGCAGGACTTGGCTGTCCGGGAAAACCACGGCGAACTTAAAGCAATCCACCTGCTCGCTTCGTTAATCGAAGACGAGCAATCTTTGGTAAAACCCGTAATTTTGAAATCAGGAATAAATCTCGAAGCTTTGACTAACGAAGTTAGCGAAGAAATAAAAAAACAGCCTAAAATTTTATCGCGCGGCGGAGTGGGCCAGCTTTATTTATCCCAAGAATTAATGATTATTTTGGACAAGGCCGCTAAAATCGCCCAGCAGCAAAGAGACGAATTTGTTTCTTGCGAGCACATGCTTTTGGGAATTTTAGATTTTGAAGGATCAAGCGCGGGAAAAATTTTATCCAAATTTGGCCTCCAGCGCGACACTGCTTTAAGAATTTTAGCGCAGCTTAGGGGGTCAATGAGAATAACCGACGAAACCCCAGAAACAAAATTCCAGGTTTTAGAAAAATATGCCATTAATCTTACCGAATCTGCGCGCCAGGGAAAACTTGATCCGGTTATCGGCCGCGAGGAAGAACTAAAGAGGCTCATCCAGGTTCTTAGCCGGAGAACAAAAAATAATCCTGTTTTAATAGGAGAATCGGGCGTCGGAAAAACTGCCATTGTCGAAGGATTGGCGCAAAGAATCATTGCCGGAGACGTTCCCGAGCCTCTAAAAGGCAAGGAAATTATAATGCTTGATCTCGGATCTCTTATAGCCGGCACGAAATTCAGAGGCGAGTTTGAAGACCGATTAAAAGCCTTTATTAAAGAAGTTCAAAACTCAGCAGGAAAAATTATTCTTTTTATTGATGAAATTCACATGATTGTGGGAGCCGGTTCAGCGGAAGGCGCGGTTGATGCTTCTAATTTATTAAAACCGGCTCTGTCTCGGGGAGAGCTTCACGCAATCGGCGCGACAACCACTACCGAATACCGACGCTATATTGAAAAAGACGCGGCGCTCGAAAGAAGATTCCAGCCCATCATTGTTGAAGAGCCTTCAATTGACGACAGCATTTCCATATTAAGAGGGCTCAAAGAAAAATACGAAGTTCATCACGGCATTAGAATCAGCGACGAAGCAATTATTGCCGCCGTTAATTTGTCGGCGCGTTATATTACCGACAGATTTTTACCCGATAAAGCGGTTGATTTAATAGACGAGGCTGGTTCGGCAAGGAGGCTCGAAACCGAAAGCTTGCCGGGAGAAATCGATAAAATCAGGCACGAAATTTTACGCTTGGAAATAGAAAAATCCGCCCTTCAAACAGAGAGCGCGAGCAAATCAAAAGACCGTTTGAAAGAAATAGAAAAAGAACTCAGCGCCTTAAAAGAAAAAAACGACGAATTGTCGGCAAAGTGGCACGCTGAAAAAATAACTTTCGAAGAATTCCATAATCTTAGAAAGCGCATAGAAACTTTAAAGCGCGAAGCGGAAATGGCCGAGCGGGAAGGCAATTTGGAAAAAGTCGCTAAAATTCTTTACGGCGAATTGCCTCAAGCGGAAAAAGAAGAGAAAATTTTTGAAAAGAAATTTATGGTCGCTGAAAGAAAAACAGACATTAAAAACAAAAAGGGCAAGGATAAATTTATAAAAGAAGCGGTTGACGAAGAAGATATTGCCCGCGTTGTTTCCAACTGGACAGGAATTCCTGTTTCAAAAATGCTTGAAAGCGAAGCGCAAAAATTAAGCCGCATTGAAGAAGTTTTATCCAAAAGAGTTGTCGGTCAGGAGCAGGCTATAAAAGCTGTGGCCAATGCTTTGAGGCGCGCCAGAACCGGATTAACCGAAGAACAGCGGCCTTTGGGGAGCTTTATGTTTTTGGGTCCGACAGGAGTCGGAAAAACAGAATTAGTAAGGGCGCTTTCGGAATTTATGTTTAACGACGAAAAATCGCTTGTAAGAGTGGACATGTCCGAATATATGGAAAGGCATTCTGTTTCTCGGTTGATTGGTTCTCCTCCGGGCTATGTCGGTTATGAAGAGGGTGGCCGTTTAACCGATTCTATCCGGCACAAGCCGTACAGCTTGATTTTATTTGATGAAATCGAGAAGGCTCATCCCGATGTTTTTAATATCCTTTTGCAAATTTTTGATGACGGCCGATTGACCGACGGCAAGGGGAAAACCGTTAATTTCAAAAATAGCATAATAATTTTGACTTCAAATGTCGGCAGCGAATATTTCCAGGAAATTTCCCGCCTCGGTTTTGAGGTTCCGGGCAAAAAAGTGCAATCGGAGGCTAGTGAAAAAGCCGAACTTTTCAAGGAAAAGGTATTGGAAAAACTTAAAGAAAATTTCCGACCGGAATTTTTGAACCGCTTAGACGAAATCGTCGTTTTTAATTCTCTGGGCTCGCAAGAGATTGAAAAAATAGTGGAAATTCAGCTTGAACAGGTCAGAAAAAGGCTGGCGAAAAGAAATCTTAATATCGTAATAGATGAGTCGGTTAAAAAATACATAACCCAAGAAGGATTTGATCCGGATTTCGGCGCAAGGCCGATAAAAAGAATGATTCAAAAAGCAATTTTGGATCAATTGGCGGACCAGCTTATAAAAGGAAAATTCGAGAATGTTAAAAAAATTAAAATCAGCTTCAAAAACTCTCATCTTTCCATTGTTCCCGCCCGCGGTTAAAGCCGCGGTATTCGGAGCGCTGCTTTTTTGGATAAGCGCTCAAAGGAGTTTTTTAATCCTCCTTCTTTTTTTAGCAGCTGCTTTTTATTTTTATTTCCGCAAACTTTTGGAGTGGCGGAAGTTTTTTTATGCGTTTCTGGTTTTGATTTTCTATTCTTTAATCGTAATTAATTTTTTTAACAATCAGTTTTTTTCTGTCGTTTCTTCGATTTTTTTCGCCGCGCTTTTTTTTATGATTTTGGGAATAAAAAATTTCGTTTTTATAGACAGAGAAACAATTTTTAATTTTTTGTACTGGATTCTTTATTTTGTCGCTTCAATTGTTTTTTTTGCCAGCGACAAAACGGGCACTCTCAATCTTTTGGGTTATTCTATTTTAACTTTTTTTGTTTTTTATATTTTATCCAAGGAGTCTCTTGATTTTCTTTATTCCGAAATATCTGTCAAAAAAAGGCGGCTGTTGGCCTTTGGCGTTTCTTTTATAACCATTCAAGCGGCCCACATAATCCGCTGGTTGCCTCTCGGATTTTTAAATTCCGCCGTAATGGCGGCTCTTCTTATTATTGTATTGGAGGATTTAATATCTTATCATTTAAAAGGAGCCCTCAACCGCCAGATAATCATAAAAAATGCTGTTGTTTTACTGGTTATGGTGTTTTTAATTTTTTTGGCGGTTAGATTTCAAATCTAACTTATTGCATGGCTAAAGTTTTTGCCGTTTGTAATCAAAAAGGCGGGGTAGCTAAGACAACTACTAGCGTCAATTTATCAGCTTATTTGTCGCTCATGGGGAAAAAGGTTTTGCTTATTGATTTTGATCCTCAAGCGAACGCCACCGCCAGCTTAGGCCACTTGGCCAAAGAAGACCAAGCCGGAATTTATCACGGCATTTTAGGTTACTCTTCGCCGGAAGAAATAATTCTTCCGACCGCGCTTTTTAACCATCATCTAATCCCTGCTAGCCAAGGATTAGCAGGCGCCCTTATTGAGCTGGTTGACCAGCCGGAAAGGGAATCATTTTTAAGAAAATTTATAAACAGAATCCGCCATTTGTATGATTATATATTTGTCGATCTTCCACCGTCCTTGAGTTTGCTTACCTTAAACGGCCTGGTTGCTTCTGATGAGGTTTTAATCCCCATTCAGTGCGAGTACTTGAGTTTGGAAGGGCTTGGCCAGCTTTTGGAAACAGTCAATATGATAAACAGGAATTTAGGCAAAAATATAAAAATTGCCGGCGCTGTTTTAACAATGTACGACAAAAATAGGGAATTGAATCGTGAGGTTGCGCAAAATATCAGAACTTATTTTCCCCACACTGTTTTCAAAAGCGAGATACCTCGCTGTGATGCTTTGGCTGAGGCGCCGAGTTTCGGCAGGCCTGTTGTTTTATATGACCCTAAAGCCGCCGGCGCTCAAGCTTACGAAAAATTAGCAAGGGAAATTATTGAATTGGAGAAAGGAATAATCGAATAAATATATGTTAGGCAAAGGTTTAGAATCTTTAATACCAAAAAAATCTCAAAACGACGATTCGTCGAGTGGTTCTTTTGATGATCAGAAAACAGATTCTCCGGTTGGCGGAGGTGTTGGGTTTAAAATAGAAAACAAAATAAAAGATATTTCCTTTAGCGAAAAAGAAGAAGAAAGAAAAGAACTTTTTCAAAAATCGCAAGAAAAAGATCAAGAACAAATTGTAAAACCAGGCAAACACCACCAGGAAGCGATTTTTCATATAGAAACCGAAAAAATAAAATCTAATCCGCACCAACCGCGAAAACATTTTGACGAGGAATCGTTAAAAGAATTAGCGGATTCAATCCGTGAATTCGGAATTATCCAGCCGCTTATAGTTTCTAAAATTGAAAAAGAAACCGATTTTGGCACAGAGGTTGAGTATCAGCTCATTGCCGGAGAACGTCGTTTGATGGCTGCTAAACTTGTGGGCCTTGAAAGAGTGCCAGTTGTTATAAGAAGATTTTCTCAAAAAGCCGAAGGGCTTGAAGTGGCAATTGTGGAAAATCTTCAGCGAGCTGACCTTAATTCTATTGAGGTGGCGCGCGCTTACGCTAAACTTCAAGACGAATTCGGTTTGACTCAAAGAGAAGTCGCCGCTCGAATGGGAAAGAGCCGTGAAACAATCGCCAACACATTACGACTTTTAAATTTGCCAAGCGAAATTCAAGACGCTTTGGCGGATAATAAAATAAACGAAAGCCAGGCGAGGATGCTTTTGGTGGTTGATGATCATATAGCGCAGAAAAAACTTTTTGAGGAACTTTTGAACAAGGGTTTAACAGTTCGAGAACTTCGCTCTCGCATTAGGCGTGCCAAGCCGAATTCAGAAAGCCAAAAAGAAGAAGCCGGCGGTTTTCAAGACGAAGAAACTCACCAGCTTGAAGAAAGATTGGAACAAACGCTCGGCACGCGGGTGAAAATAGACAAGAAAAATACGTCAGCTGGCGGAGGCGGAAAAATTGTTATATCTTTTTATTCTCCGGAAGAGCTTTATGGTATCGTAAAAAAACTTAATCCGACAGATGAAAATTTCCAATGAACATATTTCTAAAATTCTTCGAGAGATAGCGGTGTATTTGGAAATGCAAAATGTTCCATTTAAGCCGCGCGCGTACGAAAAAACCGCCATCGCGGTTGCCGACCTTTCCGAAGATTTGCACGCCCTTTATGAGAAGGGCGGCATTAAAGCTATCGAAGAAATCGAGGGTGTAGGCGTTTCCATTGCCGAGAAAATTGAAGAAATAATAAAAACCGGATATTTAAAATATTACGACCAGCTGAAGAAAAAAACTCCGGTTGACGTGAGTTCTTTAATGTCAGTTGAGGGTCTTGGGCCCAAAAAAATCAAAAAACTTTACCAAGAGTTGAAAATTACAAATGTTGAGGAATTGGAAAGATCGGCAAGAGCCGGAAAAATCAGAAGTTTGGAGGGATTTGGCGAAAAAACCGAGGAAAATATTTTAAAAAGTTTGGAATTTTTACGGCAAGCAGGCGGCAGATTTATTCTGGGCTATATAATGCCCGATATCAGGAAAATCGAAAGCGATTTAAAAAAATTAAAAGAAGTTAAAAAAATCATTGTTGCCGGTTCAGTCCGCCGCAGAAAAGAAACAATAGGTGATGTTGATATTTTGATTGTTTCTAGCAAGCCCGCTCCGGTTATGGATTTCTTTGTGAATATGCCAAATGTCGCCAGAGTCGTGACTCACGGAAGCACTAAGTCGGCCGTAAAACTGAAAAACGGGCTTGATGTTGATGTCTGTGTTGTAGCGGAGAAATCCTACGGCGCGGCTTTAAATTATTTTACCGGCTCTAAATACCACAACATCGCTTTACGGGAAATCGCGATCAAGTATGGGTTTAATCTAAATGAATACGGGTTGTTTAAAGGTAAGAAAACAATTACTGGGAAAACCGAAGAAGAGATTTATAAAAAATTAGGGCTTGATTATATTGAGCCGGAAATGCGTGAAAACGAAGGGGAAATTGAGCTCTCTAGCGAACATAAACTTCCTAAATTGATTGGCTATAATGATTTGCAAGGGGATTTGCAGATTCAAACTAATTGGACTGACGGTTCAAACACAATAGAAGAATACGCAGAAGTTGCGATTAAAAAAGGATTGAAATATATCGTTATAACTGATCATACAAAAAGGTTGGCAATGACTGGCGGACTTGACGAGAAAAAACTTTTAAAGCAAATCGCTGAAATAGGAAAAATTAATGAAAAGTTATCAGCTAAGGGCTACAAGTTTAAAATTCTTGCCGGCAGCGAGGTGGATATTTTGAAAGACGGAACTTTAGATTTAAAAGATGAGGCTTTAAAAAAACTTGATGTTTGCGGGACCGCAATCCATTCTTATTTTAATTTACCAAAAGAAGAACAGACAAAAAGAATAATTCGCGCCATGGAAAATCCGCACGTTGATATAATTTTTCATCCCACCGGAAGAATTATTAATCGTCGACCAGCTTATGAGGTCGATATTGACGAGATAATTAAAGCCGCCAAAAGAACCAACACGGTTTTAGAAATTGACGCATTTCCGGACAGATTGGATTTGAAAGACGACTATATTAGAAAATGTGTGTTTGCCGGAGTGAAATTAGCCATTGATAGCGACGCGCACTTGGTCAGCCATATGGATTTTCTGGAATTCGGCATAGCCCAAGCTCGCCGCGGCTGGGCCACTAAAGACGATATTATAAACACAAGGCCGGTAGAAGCAATGCTTAAATTATTAAAGAAATAAACGCGTGCTTGCCCCGCACCAAAACAAGTGTTGGTGCGGGGGCCATTGGAGAAAATGCTAAAAATGTTAAAATAAAAAACATGAGAGAAATTTCAGCCGGGATTATTATTTATAGAATAACGGCCCAAGGGCCGAAATTTTTGCTTCTTTACCACGGCAATAATTATTGGAATTTTCCCAAGGGGAAATTAGAAGTGGCGGAAAGAAGTTTCCAAGCGGCTTTAAGAGAAATAAAAGAAGAAACCGGATTAGTAAGGGGCGATCTCAATTTTAGTGATTATTTTAAAACCAAAGAGAACTTTTATTTTTACAGAAAAATTGGAGAAAAGAAAATGAAGGTTTTTAAAAATATCACTTTTTATCTTGCCGAGACCCAAAAAAAACAAATAAAAATTTCCGAAAAAAAAGAGGGCGAACCGCACGAAGGATTTGCGTGGGTTACCTTTCCGGAAGCGATGAAAGTTTTAACAAAAAACAAAGACAGCCGGAGAATTTTAACGCAAGCGTATAATTTTTTAAGAAAAAGTAAATCTTCACACGCGCCATCTGATAGAATTGACACCGGTAAGCCCAAAATGGTATAAAAGTTTTAGAACTTAAACTTTTTTATATATACGAATAAGATAAAGGCAGTATGCCGCGAACCTTTAATTAACCGATCTTAAGGAGGTGACCGATGAAAGCAGAACAGATTTCTCGTGTAAACGGAATGCTTCGCCGGCATCGAAAAGTCGTGTGCGTGCTTTGCGGGCAAACTCCGAGAGGCGAAGTCGTAAAGCGTAAGAAGAAGGACGAGGGAACGTGTTTCCCGGCGCAATGCGGGAAGGTTTTATACTCTCCGGTGCTTCCGCTCCAGTAACTTTAGAACGGACAAGCGAAACGCTATTTAAAAAGGCCACCCCCGAAAGAGGGTGGCCACAGTTTATTTTATTTTTTTCACAATCTTTTCAAAAACTTTTGGTTCGTTTTGCGCTAAGTCAGCCAAGATTTTTCTGTCTATCAATATATTAGCTTTTTTGAGTCCGGCAATAAGCTTGCTGTAAGTTAAGCCGTGGGTTCTTGAGGCGGCGTTTATCTGGGTTAGCCACAGGGACCGGTAGTCTCTTTTCTTTTCTTTTCTTCCTCGAAAAGCGTGCGTCCAAGCATGAAGCAAGGCTTCTTTGGCTGCCCGCTCTTTTGATTTTCTGCCCCATTTAAAACCCTTGGTGTATTTGAGCAGTTTTTCTCTTTTCTTATGCGCTGTTTTCCCTCGTTTTACTCGGGTCATATTTTATTTGGTTTTTATCTGGCTTGCATTATTTTTTCACCGTAAACCGACCGCATGCCCTTTCTTCTTTTTCTCTGGGTAGTGCTCTTCTTAGCTCGAAAATGCCCTTGGCCCATGGCTCTGCGCAGTATTTTTCCCGTTCCGGTTATTTTTATTCTGCTTGTAAAACTTTTTTTCATTTTTTTGTGATTTGTACGGATAATCCTCGTCCTCCGATTTTCGGGTCAGAAGTTTTTTTGTGTTCAATCGTTATTAATTTCAAAAAAACATCTAATTTTTTATACGCCAAATCTTTAAACATTTTTTCCCTGCCCCTCATAACAACCGTCACGTCAACCTTATTGTCTTTTTCTAAAAAGTCGTTTGCTCGTCTCGCCTTGACGTTCATATCGTTTATCGCTTCTTTCATGCTGATTTTAACTTGTTTTAATTCTCCGATTTTCTGGGCAGCGTATTGTTTTTTCAACTCTTTTTCTTTCTGGTAGCGGAATTTGTCATAGCTCATTATTCTGGCAACCGGCGGCTTGGCGGTTGGCGCGATTTCTATCAAATCAAAACCTCTTTCTAGAGACAATTTTAATGCCACGCTTGTCGGCATTAGTCCCAAGTTTTCGCCTTTTTCATCAATGACTCTTAATTCAGGCGCTGTTATTTGATTGTTTATTCTTGTCTGTATATTAATTTTTTGTTTTTTATAGTGGAAGCGGAGGGATTGAACCCTCGTCCGCAAATTTTTTTAAAAAAAATCTACAAGCTTAGTTCGTGAGAACAATTTTGCTCCTTATTCTCGTTTCGGATATCGGAGCGTTTCTCCGAAACAATCCCAATTTATTACACCAGCTAATCCCTTATTGGGAGTCAGAGGCTGATGGCTTAAGCTTTAACCGATTGGTTTAGGCGAAAGCGAATGCCGGTTTATTGGCAATTATTTGTTGGTTCGTTGATTAGCGAGGTGACGCGCCATCCTCGGCCTGCATTTTTTTAAGAACAATCTGCGTCGAAACTTACACTCCCTTGAATTTAGCCGTTCTCATTTCTTTTTCTACGTCTCTTTTCTTGATCACTTCTCTTTTGTCAGATTTCTTCCGGATTCGCCCAAGACCGAATTCTATTTTAATCCGGCCCGAAGCGTTTTTAGTATAAACTTTTAAAGGCACCAAAGTCAAGCCTTTTTCATGAGTTTTGCCTATCAGAGTATTGATTTCCGCGCGTTTCAAAAGCAGCCGTCGAGTTCGTTTAGAATCATAATTTTCCGGCATGTTTTTGGGCTGGTAAGGAGGAACATCGGCGTTAATCAGCCAAGCTTGGTTTTCTTTTGTTACGACGTATGACCCGGACAAATTAATTCTGCCGCTTTTTATTGATTTTACTTCAAATCCGAGCAGTTCAATGCCGGCCTCGTATTTATCGAGGATATCATAATCGAAATATGCGCGTTTATTTTCGGCTAAAGCCATGAGTTTAGTATAAAGTATTAGGCGGTAAGTATAAAGAAAATAAAAAAACAGGGAGCATTTCTGCTCCCCTTTGGAGAAACCGGCTTACTTTAATAAGGTGGTTTGGCTGAAGCTTTCCTTCCGTTTGTAACCACGTCTTCCCATTTGGCATCAGTTTCCATGATCGCTTCGACCAGTTTGTTGCGACTCATCTCGGTCGGGAACGGCCACGGTTTGCGGTAGTGTTTGCGCCACCTTTTTTTGGCCTTGTCCTTTTCCGGCCCTTCCGACATAAGAAGTTCAATCGTCATTGCCTCGTCATATTGCTTGGGAGTCAGTTTCGGTCGCATTTGAGCGCCTCCTTTCGGAAACTTTTGGAAATTGTAATATGTAGCTGTTATAACTATTTAAGACAATGCGGGTTGTGTCAAGGCTTTAAATTCGTCTCATTTTGCTTTAAACTGATTTTTAATGATAAAAGAAAGAATCAAGAAAATTATCAAAGACGCTGTTGGAGAGGAAGCCGAGATTTTTGTACCGGAAAATGAAAAATTCGGACATTACTCGACTAATGTTGCTTTGAGATTGGCAAAAGAAAAAAGCAAAAAACCGATGGCGATTGCGGAGGACATAAAAGATAAAATATTATCCTTCGATAAACTCAGGACCTTCGGTAAAATCGAAATTGCTTCGCCAGGATTTATCAATTTTTGGATTTCAGAAAAAACTTTACAAAACGAATTAAAAGAAATTTTAAAAAAGAAAAATTCTTATGGTAAAGCGTCAAGTGTCAAGCGTAAAATGGGAAGCATTCAAGTAGAGTTTATTTCCGCCAATCCGACCGGACCTTTAACAATCGGAAACGGAAGAGGCGGGTTTTTTGGAGATGTTTTGGCGAATATTTTGAAATTTTCCGGAAATAAAATTATCAAAGAGTATTATGTTAACGACGCTAAAAACAGCACGCAAATAAGGGAATTGGGTAAAACCGGGCTTGGTCTGGGGGAAACTTATTTAACTCCCGGATTAAAAAAAATAATCAAAAAATTAAAGTCGAAGATTAGTAATGTAATCCTTCGTTGCGCTCAGGATGCTCCGCAAAGCGTCGCAGGCGAAGTCGGCTATTTGTTGGCAGGCGAAATAAATAAACAAAACAAGAAATTTGTTGAGAAAGTTTTAAAAATCAAATTCGACAAATGGTTTTCCGAAGAATCTTTGTATAAAAGCGGAGCGGTAAAAAAACTTTTAAGCGATTTGAAGAAGAAAAATTTAGTTTATGAAAAAGAAGGCGCCTCGTGGTTTAAAGCAAAACAATTTGGCGACACCGAGGACCGCGTGCTTATAAGAAGTTCGGGCGAGCCGACTTATATTGTGCCTGACCTTGCTTATCACGCGGATAAATTTAAAAAAAGAAAATTTTCTAAAGCCATTGATGTTTGGGGAGCGGATCATCATGGCTATATTCCTCGGCTCAAAGCCGGATTAAAATCGCTTGGAATTTCCGAAGACCGGTTGAAGATTGTTATTGCTCAGATGGTTCGGCTTGTTAAAAATGGCCAGGAATACAAAATGTCCAAAAGAAAAGGAGATTACGTGACAATGGAGGATTTAATAAAAGAAGTTGGGCTCGACGCGGCAAGATTTTTCTTTTTAATGAGCGCGCCGGACACTCATATGAATTTTGACCTTGATCTGGCAAAAGAGCGTTCAATGAAAAATCCAGTTTATTACGCGCAGTACGCGGCAGTTAGGGCGAACAGTATTCTGCAAAAAAATAAAAAACTTAAAAACTTAAAAACTAAAAGCAACCCAAATTTAAATTTATTAAGTACGAAAGAGGATGTAAATTTAATGAAAATACTGGCGAGATTTCCGGAAATTGTCGAAGAAGCGGCCCAAAATTACAACCCGCAAATTTTAGTCAGATATTCAATTGACCTGGCAAGGCAATTTCACAATTTTTACGAGAAAGAACATGTCATAGGCGAGCGGGCGGATTTGATGTCGGCGCGATTAGAACTTATAAAAGCCACCAAAATAATTTTTGAAATTTTGTTCAAGCTTTTGGGGATTAGCTATTCAAGAAAGATGTAATATTAACATTTTAAGTTTCTCCCTAGTCTTCGGACACTATGTCTTGTTTTTATTGTTTGAGATTTTTTAAGTTTTAGTTTATATAATTATGTATGCAAGCTATCAACGGGAAAGAAATTGCCCAAAAAATAATAGAAAATTTAAAAAATAAGCCAAAACCGGAAAAAATTTTGGCGGTAATTAAAGTTGGCGAAAACCCGGCATCAGAAAGTTTTATAAAGCAAAAAGAAAAAGTCGCCAAAGAATTGAAGGTGGATTTTCGGCTTTACGATCTTAATGAGAATATCTCGCAAGATGATTTGAGAAAAGAAGTTGTTAAACTCGCTAATTTAAAAAAAGTAGGCGGAATAATTATTCAACTTCCTTTGCCAAAGCACATAAATAATCAATACGTTTTAAACGTGATTCCGCGCGAAAAAGACATTGATGTTTTGGGCGAGCGATCTTTGGGCGCATTTTACGCCGGCCGTAATCCGGTTTTGCCGCCTTCAGTTGCCACAGTTGAAGAATTGTTGCGAGCTACAAGCTACAAGTTGCAAGTTGTAAAAGTTGCCGTTGTCGGTCTTGGCCAATTAGTGGGCAAACCAATTGCGGTGTGGCTGATAAAAAAATGTAAAGAACTTTATTTATTGGACCAAGGAAGCGACTTGGGAATATTAAAACAGGCGGATTTAGTGATTTTAGGGGTTGGTAAAGCGGAAATTATAAGGCCGGATATGTTAAAGGAAAGCGCTTCAGTTATAGATTTCGGTTATGAAAGAAGCGAAGGACAAACAGGCGCTATTTCGGGAGATTTTGACGCCTCAGCGTTATTGGCTAGTGGCTATTCATTAATGACTGGGTTTTATACCCGTACTCCCGGCGGTACCGGTCCTGTGCTGGTGGCGAAAATTTTCGAAAACTTTTATACTTTGAACAATGAAAATGAATAGGAAGGTGGTGGTTATTTTTATATTGCTAGTGGTAGTAATAGTCGCGGTTTTTTCGTTGAGGTTCCAGCGAACATTTTTTGTTTTCTCCAGCGGCAACGGAAATAAGGACGCTAGCGAGGGCATTAATTTTTTAGTTCTCGGAAAAACCGGCAAAGTAATCGGCTGGAACTTCGCGCCCGATTTGGCTGATTCGATTTTTTTGGTCAATTATGTCCCAAAAATCGGGGTGGTCAATTTGATATCATTGCCGCGAGATCTTTACGTCAATATTGGCAATGAGCAATTCAAATTGAATGAAATTATCAAGAGAAACAAGATAAATGAATTCTTAAAAGGCAATTTAGTTGAAATGACAGGAATAAAAACTGACCGCTATGTCGTAATCGACGTTGATTTTGTAAAACAGGTTGTCGATGATTTGGGCGGTATTGAAGTGAATTTGCCGTCGCCCGCGATTGATTGGGCGAGCGGATATACAATGCCGACCGGCAACCGCCATTTGACCGGAGAAGACGTTGTTTGGCTGGTCAGAAACCGGTATTCTTCCGAGGGTGATTTTTTCAGGGAGAAAAACCAGCACGCTGTCATAAAATCAATTTTCGAAAAATATAAAAATTTAGGATATTTTGAAAAAGCCAAATTCGTTTTTAAAGCATTGCCCTTGCTCGCTCAGCTTGAGGGCAATATAAACGTGCAGGAATTTTTAACACCGGCATTTAATGTGAGCAATTTAAGATTCAACGATATTGTTTTTGATTTTTCCACGGAGATTCTTCAAAGTTCCGGAGTGGTCGTGCCTGTCGGGACATCAAGCACTTCAACCGCGTATATATTGGTTCCTCGAGCCGGGCAAAACAATTACAGCGAATTAAAAGATTTCATCCAAAGCAAAATAGAGCGCTAAAACAGGGTTTAGGGTATAGCCACTAGGGTTTAGTGGAAAATTTCTCGGGAAGCTTTTTCAAAAACAGAACTTATTTTTTTCAGGTCTTCGTTGGAAATTTTTCTAAGTACGAGGTCTCCGGCTTTTTTCCTGCCTCTTAATTTAACAAGTAATCCTGTTTTTGTACCGTTTATTCCTATTCTTAACCGCCAGAATTTTTGAGTCTTTAACGCATGAATAATAGATTCTACTCCTTTGTGTCCCGCGCTTGACCGATTAAATTGTAATTTGTATTTTCCCAGTTCAATATCTGCGTCATCGTGGATTATTAAAATTTGTTCCGGTCTAATAGCGCTTTTTTGGGAAAAATATTTAATCGCCTCCGAAACCGCTTTGCCGGACTCGTTCATAAAAACCGATGATTTAATAATAACAACTTCGCCTTCTTTGAAGTATTCGAAATTTTTACTTCTTTTCCATTGGACTCCCGTTTTATTGTTTAGAAAATCGGCAAATAAAAAACCAACATTGTGAAAAGTTTTTTCGTATTCTTTGTCGGGATTTCCCAATCCGATTGTTAATTTGACATTCATATCTCCTAATATTAGAATGTAAGCGACATTTTTTCAATTTACCCCTATTTTTAAAAAACATGAAATCATTCCTCCTCGCCTTAAAAGAAATATTGGAAATTGTTTTAATCGCTGTTTTGGCGGTCGGTGGAGTTCGGTATTTCCTTATCCAGCCATTTTTAGTCAATGGCTCCAGCATGGAACCTAATTTTGAAAGCGGAGATTATATTCTCATAAATGAAATATCATACCGTTTTCGCGAGCCTCAAAGAGGCGAAGTTATTGTTTTTCATTATCCTAATAACGAAAAGACATATTTCATAAAAAGAGTAATAGGTCTTCCCCAGGAGCGCGTAGTTATTAAAAACGGTGAAGTAAAGATATTTAACAGCTCTAACGCCAAAGGGTTTGTTATTAAAGAAAGTTACCTGCCATCGATAGAAAAAACTAGCGGTGATATAGACAAGACTCTAGGAAGTGATGAGTATTTTGTTATGGGAGATAACAGAGGCTTTAGTTTTGATTCCCGACAATGGGGCACTCTTAAAAAAGGCGAAATAGTCGGTATTGCGTGGTTAAGATTATGGCCGCTTGATAAGGCCAAAGCTTTTGAAAGTCCGGCTTATTAAATAAATGTCAAAAACTTCCAAAAAAGAAAACAAAAAAGAAAAAAGGGTGAAAAAGGTCAGACAACTTCCCCAATCTCCAAAAGGAATGCACGATATATTGCCTGAGGACCAGCCTCTTTGGGAAAGAATCAGAAACAAAGCAAGAAGCATTGCCGGTCTTTATAGTTTTTCTCGAATCGACACCCACATCGTGGAGAAAGCCGAAATTTTTGAGCGCGGCGTTGGCCAAGAATCGGAGATTGTCCAAAAGCAAATGTTTTATATAAAAACCCCTGCCCGCTCGGCAGGCGGGAAAGACGACGATAAGCTGGCTTTGCAGCCCGAAGGCACCGCTTCGGTAATGAGATCATATTTTGAAAACGGTTTAAGTCGCATGGGTCAGCCTGTCAAGCTTTATTACGAAGCGCCAATGTTCCGTTACGAACAGCCGCAGCAAGCGAGGTTTAGGCAGTTTTACCAATTTGGGATAGAAATTTTAGGCGGCGAGAGCGAACCGGCTTATGACGCTCAAGCCATGCTTATTCCTTATAAAATATTGGAAAGTTTAAAAGTAAAAAATATCACCATTAAAATAAATAGCATCGGTTGCCATAATTGCCGCGGCAATTTTTTGAAAAAACTCCAGCAGTATTATAAAAGACATCAAAAAGATACTTGCAAAGATTGCGAAAAAAGAATCAGCTCTAATCCGATGCGCCTCTTGGATTGTAAAAACGAAAAATGCCAGCCCATTAAAGCCGGAGCGCCGGTAATTTTGGATTTTTTATGCAGCCAGTGCAAAGCGCATTTTAAAAAAGTTATGGAATTCGCCGATGAATTAAAATTGCCTTATGTAATCGACCATCTTTTGGTTCGAGGCCTTGATTATTACAACCGCACGGTGTTCGAAATTTTCAGTGAAAAAGCTCCGTTCGCTTTGGTAGCCGGAGGAAGATACGATTATTTGTCGGAAATGCTCGGGCAAGGGAGAATCGCCGCTGTGGGAAGCAGTATTGGTTTAAACAGGGTTGCGGGAGTTTTAAAAGAGGAGGTGAAAGGGGTTTTAAGGAGCCAGCCGAAAGTTTTTTTGATTCATCTTGGCGATGCGGCAAAAAAGAAAGGCCTTAGTTTAATCCAAAAACTAGTAGAAGAAGGGATAAGTATCGGAGAGTCTTTCGGCAGGGAATCATTAAAGTCCCAGCTTCGGATGGCTGACAAGGAAAAAGCGCTTTTAGCGTTAATTATCGGGCAAAAAGAAGTTTTTGAAGAAAGCGTGATTGTCCGCGATATGACTAGCGGCGTTCAGGAAACGATTCCTTTAACCAAAATTATCGAGGACATTAAAAAGAGAACATAAGTTTATGGAGTGCGTTTTTTGCAAAATAATCAATAAGGAGATAGGGTCGGAGATTGTTTATGAGGATGAAAATGCAGTTGGTGTTTTGGATATTCATCCTCGTTCGCCCGGCCACGTTATGGCGCTTCCAAAATTTCACTCCGAAAATATTTTGGATTTGCCCGATGGGGAAATAGCGGGAGTTTTTTTGGCTGTTAAAAAAATAACGGGTATTTTGAAAAAAACTTTTAACCCTGACGGATTTACCATAGGCATTAATCACGGCAAAGCCAGCGGACAGGCAGTTGATCATCTTCATATTCATATAATGCCTAGATGGCATGGCGACGGAGGTGGTTCTATTCATAACGTAGTTAATAATCCTACGGAAAATTCTTTAGGAGAAATCGCCAGTAAAATACGAAAAAATAGTTGATTGATTTTTTGTTTGACATAATTTTTTTTATCTGCTAATTTTATCATCATTAACTAATTAATTATAAGCTATCGGCTATCCACTATGGCTATTTCAGTAAAAAGAAGAGAAGGGGAATCGGCAAGCTCGTTTTTGTACCGGTTCACCAAAAAAATGCAGCAAAGCGGAGTTTTGCGCGAAGCCAAAAAAAGAAGGTTTACGCATAGAAATATAAATAAAAACAAAAGGAAGGCCTCGGCTTTGTATAAGTCCCAAAAAATGAAGGAAGTTTTGGCCGCGAAAAAACTGGGGAAGTTTTAGTAGTATCGCGAAGCCCTTGGGCGAAGCTTATATCGCGCCGAAGGCGCATTTATCAATAAATATCGACAAGGATACTTATAGATATATGTGGATATTTGCTCGCTAACACTCGCGATATTAATTTTGAATTATGCTTCTCAACAAATTAAACGAGGATTTAAAAATAGCGCTCAAAGGAAGGGATAGTTTCAAAACCGGTGTAATTCGGATGGTTTTGGCTTCGGTTAAAAACAAGGAAATAGAAAAAAGAGGTAAGGGTCAGGAGCCAGTCTTGGCCGAAGAAGAACTGGTCGATTTGTTGATGAAAGAAGCGAAAAAAAGAAAAGAATCCGCCGATATTTATAAACAAGGAAATAGAAATGATCTGGCGCAAAAAGAAGAAGAAGAATTTGAATTTATTAAAAATTATTTGCCCGAGCAGCTAGGCGAGGAAGAAATAGAAAAAATTGTTAAAGTTGCTATAGAAAAAACCAACGCCAAAGAAATTAAAGACATAGGGCGCGTTATGGCCGAAGCCATGAAAGAATTAAAAGGCAAAGCCCAGCCGGGCGCAGTTAGCGAAATAATTAAAAAACTGCTAACCAATTAATTTTTAAAACCTTATTGGCTAGTGGCTATTCACAAATGACTATTTTTATAGGCGCGGATCATCGGGGGTTTAAAATAAAGGAGGCGTTGAAGCCGTATTTGAAAGAATTGGGGCTTGAAGTTGTTGATTTAGGAAACGACCATTTTGATGAAAATGATGATTATCCGGATTTTGCTAACGCGGTGGCGGGAAAAGTTTCTAAAAATCCCGAAACCGACAAAGGAATTTTAATTTGCGGTTCGGGAATCGGAATGAGCATCGCGGCAAATAAATTCGAAAACGTTCGCGCCGCCCAAGCAGATAAAATTGAAGAAGCGATATTGTCAAGAAAAGATAATGACGCTAATGTTTTGTCTCTTTCGGGGAACTCTCTTTCGGAGCAAGAGATAAAAGAAATAGTGAGGGCTTGGCTTGAAACCCCGTTTTCTAAAGAAGAAAGGCATGAAAGAAGAATAAAAAAAATAATCCCTTAAACTGGGATTATTTTTTTAGTCCGGTTGCTTTTTTTACCTCCTCTAGTTTTTTGTTCGCAATCGCCTCCGCTTTTTTATTTCCAACTGCCATTAATTTTTCTATTTTCCTGATATTTTTGGAAAGCAGATTTTTCTTTTTCTGAAATACCATAAAATAATCGATTATCACGTTTGATAAATCTTTTTTAAATTGGCCGTAAGATTTATTTTCGTATTTTTTTTCAATTTTCTTCATCGGCAAACCGCTCAAGTTTTTGTAAATTCTGAGCAGATTGGAAATCGCCGGTTTTGATTCGGGCAGGTATTTTATTTCTTTTCCGGAATCGGTCACAGCCCGTTTTATTTTCTCCGTCATAATCTGCGGCGAGTCGTCTAAAAATAAACATCCTTCGGGCATTGATTTGGACATTTTTTTATTTGGGTTGTCCAAGCTCATTATTTTCGGTGTCTCGGTTAAAAGCGGTTTTGGTTCAATAAAGACCTTGCCGCCTGCCCGCCCGTCTGGCGGGAATTTTTTATTGAATTTTCGCGCCAATGTTCTCGTTAATTCCAAGTGCTGGAGTTGGTCTTCGCCAACAGGAACAAATTCGGCGTCGTAAAGCAAAATATCAGAGGCCATTAAAACCGGATAATCAAATAACCCGACATTTATATTTTCTCGCTGGTGTTCGGATTTATCTTTGAACTGCGTCATTCTTTTTAATTCTCCAAACGGCGTAACGGTGTTTAAAATCCAGGCGGTTTCGCTGTGAGCCGGTATTTTCGACTGGATAAAGATTGTCGATTTTTCGGCGTTTAGTCCCGCTGAAAGATAATCAAGAACCAAATTCAAAACTTGCCCCGGTTTTTCTTTCGGGTCGTAACTTTCGGTTATAGAATGAAGGTCGGCAACAAAAAAGTAGCATTTGTATCGGCCTGAATTTTGCAGGTCAACAAAATTTTTTAAAGCCCCTAAATAATTTCCTATGTGAAGTTTCCCTGTCGGCTGGATTCCTGAAATTAAAATCGGTTTGGACATAAGTTTAAACCTCTATTACTACAGGCAGCACCATCGGCCGCCTTTTTGTTTTATTATACAAAAATTGGCCGATTTGATCACGTATCAATGATTTTAAATAATCCGACTCAATTGCTTGGCGTTTTGGCATTCTGGTAACGATGCCTTTTATTTTATTTCTAAGTTCTTCTATCAGTTCTTTATTTTCATTGAGATAAATAAATCCTCGCGATATAATGTCCGGATTTTTCAAAAACCTCCCGCTTTTTCGGTCCAATGTGGCGATAATCACAACCATGCCTTCTTGGGCCAGAAGCCGCCGGTCGCGCATAACTATTTCTCCGACATCGCCGACACCTAATCCGTCAACCATTATGTAAAATGCCGGCACGGCTTCCTCTGTTGCTTTTGCGTGGTTTTTTGTAAATTTCACGATTTGGCCGTTGTCCACGAGCAGAGTGTTTTCTTTTGGCAAGCCGACTTCCTGCGCCAACTCAGCATTGATGGATCGCATAAAATAATTGCCATGGATCGGCAAATAATAATTCGGTTTTACCAGTTTGATGATTTGTTTTAATTCATCGCCGGTTGCGTGTCCCGAAGCATGGAGGTCTACAATTTTCGAATGGTAAACTTTGGCGCCTTGCCTGGTTAAATTATCTTTAAGCGATTGGACTTGTCGCTCGTTTCCCGGAATAACCGAAGAAGAAAAAATAACCGTGTCTCCAGGCTTAATTTGCAATTGACGGTGCTCTCCCGTAACAACTTTCATTAAGCTGGCGCTTGGTTCTCCTTGGGCGCCGGTGGATAATACCAAAATTTTATCGTCTTTATATTTATGCAATTCATCCAAGGAGAGAAGAGTCCCTTTTTTAATTTTTATATATCCAAGATTTTGGGATATCTGAATATTTGTTTTCATTGATAGGCCGGAAATAAAAACTTTACGGTCGTATTTCTCGGCTATTTTTATTATTTCAGCTAAGCGGGTGAGCATTGACGCGAATGTCCCGATAATTAACCGTCCTTTTGTTTTTTTAAAAATATCTTCTATATTTTTTTCCACCAATTTTTCAGACGCTGATAATCCCGGCACTTCGGCGTTGGTGCTTTCTAAAAATAAAGTGTGGATTCCTTTTTGGGAAACCCATTTAAACTCATCAAGTCCAAGGGTATTTCCTTTTTCGTCGTAATCAAATTTAACGTCCGTGCAGTAAACAAAATTTCCAACAGGGGTTTTTATTAAGGCGCTTACGATGTCGGGAATGCTATGGATAATCCCGAAAAATTCTATTTCAATATTGTCGGATATTTTAATTATGTCGTGGTTTTTAATTACTTCAAAATAAAGCTTCGGCGAATTAGAAAAATCTTCCTGGCGTTTTAAAATTATCGCTTTTGTCAGAGCGGTCGTGTAAATAACGGGGTTGCCTAATTTTTCCATTATGTAAGGGATAGCGCCGATATGGTCATAGTGGGCATGAGTGATTATGAGAGCTTTAATTTTACGTTTATTGATTTCCAGATATTCCACGTTTGGGATTATATAATCAATGCCAGGCGTGTCTTCTTCCGGAAACTGCAGTCCCGCGTCAATAATAACAATCTCATTTTTATATTCAAAAAAGCTCATATTGCGGCCGATTTCTTCAAGACCGCCGAGCGCGGCAAATCGCACCGTATTTTCCTTTTCCGCCTCATCCTCTTTTTTATTGGGCATCTCGATAAAGTCTTCCGGGTCGTCAACAATTTTACGTTTCATGGGTTGAAACCTTTGTTTTATTGTTCCGCGGCTGTTTTCCTGCCTGTTTAGCGGAGTTCTTATATCGGATGGTTTGTTTGTTCTTTTTCTGATCATTTTGTTATTACAACTTCGATTATTTTTTGGGTTAATTCTCGAAATTGATGATTAATTAATATTTTTTTACTTTCATTTATGTGGGCGAGAGAGGATTTGAACCTCCACAACCTTACGGTTACATGGCCCTGAACCATGCGCGTCTGCCGATTCCGCCACTCGCCCAAATTTACAAAAGGTGCGGGGTGAACCGTATGCGGTTGCCAGTTTCACTACCTGCCTTTTTGTTGTTTGCTGGTGGCGCTATCTAAATAAGTTTTTTGGGTTAAAAAACTGAATATGTTTCTCCGGATATCTTAAAAATTCAAATTTTTTTGGGTTTTTTATAAAAGCTTGATACAACGGCGTTTTGAAAATCTTTTTTGGCTTAACGATTTTAAAGTTAATCTGGTTTTTATAATTAGGATTTTTTTCTAATAGGAACGATGCTGATTTATGCGGATTTAACTGATTTATACGGATATTTTTCTTAATTTTTTTGTTATTGGTTATAAGTTGTCGGTTATTAGTTATATAGTAGGCGGCTCCGCGGTGTTTTTTAAAAAAACTATAATCCGATTTAAAATTTGTCGCCTGGATATTGGATAATACCAGCGGCTCGCTCCCAATATTTATGCTGACATGGCCGAATCCCGGAGGCACAATAACCTTTTCTCCTGTCCCGGCTTTTATTAAATAAATTCTAGCGTTTTTTCCAAAATGACCTACAGAATGATTTATTTGAGGACTTATTTCTTGAAAAAGAAAAAGCGCTTTTCCTTTTATAACTTCGTATATTTCCGGGTAGGTTGTTTTTGTTTGCGGTTTATTCGGGTGAGCGTGGCCGATTGTTTTTACGAATTCTTCGCCTAAAAATCCAGGATTGATAACGGTTATGTCGTAGGTCGCGTTGTTCTTTTTAAAAACCAAACCATCCTTTTTTAATTTGACGCTTCGATACATCAAATAAAGGTTTTTTATTTTGGTTTTGCTAGCGGGATCTTTTAAAAACCTTTTTGCTTCGCCCAAAGTCCTTTTTTGGACGGGCAATGAGGAGGCGTCTTTTGACAATAACAACTTACCATCTTTTATTGATATTGGCAAGCCCCGTAACTTAAAAACACCGGTCTTTTTATGACGCGCATTTGAGAGCTTAATATTATTTTTGAAATTGAGTTTACTTTTTGCCATATATAGTAATATTTAAAAAGCAGCTATGCGCGTTTTGTGTTTTTAAGTTACGGGGCAAGCCGCTCGCCGCGGATAAATTTTCAATTTTTAATTTTACAACTTTCATTGAATTTTTAATTGGGAAATTTATTTAAACACTCTTTCTGTTTTGACATACCAGTCTTTGATATTTTCTAATCGGCTGCTTGGTAAGGGGAGTATTTTTTCTTCAAATCCGTTTAAGGATTTGCTTTGGATATAAATGTAAGGAGGTGAGAAAAGGAAAATAACCGGCTGGTCATTTTTTATCAGCGACTGCGCTTGCAGCATTTTTTCTCTCCGAGCGTCGGCGTTAAAGTCGGCTCTTATGGAATTAATCAGAAAATCGACGTCTTTATTTTCATAAAGCGACAAATTAAGGCCGGGATGGAATTTTTGGCTTGAATGCCAAAAAGAAAATAAATCAGGATTTTTGCCGTAGATGTTTCCGAATAAAATCATTTCGTAGTCTCTTGGCTTTATAATATCGGGGAAAATTTCGTCACTCGGCTTTATATCAAGATTTATTTTCACCCCAATTTTTTGCCAATCCTCCTGAATTATTTTCGCGGAGTCGGTTAAAAAGGGGATTTCTGGGGTAGTCAGCGAAAATTCAAGACGGGCGTTTTTCTCGCTGTTTTGCCTTATGCCGTCGGATGAAACTTGCCATCCACTTGCCTCCAATAAGTTTTTTGCTCTATCGGGCGAAAACTCGTTTTGTTGTTTGAAAAAATTTTCGCTGTAACCGCTAATTCCCGGCACGAGCGGTCCGATTAAAGGAATAGCCATTCCTTTAAAAACATCTTTTATGATTCTCTCCCGGTCAGTCGCTAAATCGAGGGCTTTGCGCACGTTTATGTCGCTCAAAATAGGATTAACGCTTTGGTTGAAAAAAATTCCGTAATAACGGGGCATGTTTATAGCCTCAATTTTATGGGGAATAGTTATCTTGTCCAAATTGTTGTAGGAAACGGCTCCGAGGCCGCTGATTAAACCGCCGTTAAAAGCGTTAAGCGCGTCTTTTTCGCTGGTATAAAATTTAAAAGTGAATTTATTTAAATACGGTTTTTGGTTGAAATAAGTTTCATTTCTCACGAGTTCATAATCAGTGATAAATCCATCCCGCCGTTTTTTTAAATCGGAAAATTTAAAAGGGCCGCTGCCCACAGGAGCGATTAAATTGTAATCGGAGAGGCGGATATTGGAAAACGGGATGTCGCCAAAAATGTGTTTGGGTATTGGCCGGAGATTTATTAATGTGTTTTCAAAAAAGACATAAGGCGCGCTTAAAATTAATTTTATTTCTCTGGAACTGACCCTTTCTGTTTTTACTCCCTGCCAGTCGGGAAATAATGAGGAATTGGCGTCCTGGTCCTGAATGGCTTTGATTGTAAAAATAATGTCGTCGGAGGTTATGGGACTGCCATCTTGCCAATTAATATCGCCTTTTATTCTTAATTTCCAAACCTTGCCGTTGTTCTCAATGCCTATATCGCCATCTTTTAAATCGTTGATACTCGCGAAGGTTAGCTCAATAATATCCGAATCAACCTCGTTTGCGGCAATAACCGGATTTATAAAAACCGGCTGGCCGACCTTGCCTTCGGTGTATCCGCCGCCCGCCACCGGTCGAAGAACCGTGGCGGCTCTTACGAAATTAGCGCTTAAATAAATTCCCGCGATTACAAAAAGCGCCAATGAGCTAAAAAAGGCCATGCGTTCTTTTTTTGAAAAAGCGTTTAAGATTTGGCGGATTTTAAAATTCAAGGTTTAAAATAAGTTGATTAAAGACAAGGCGGCGAAAATAACCGTTAAAACTACGGTGGCTATAAAAATTATTTTTTCGAATCCCCGTCGGGTTTGGTAATAAGAGCTTTCGCTTCCCCCAAAAACTCCCGAAAGGCCAGAAGATCTTTCCTGAAGTAAAATCAAAATAATCAATATTATCGAAATTATTATTTGAGCAATGGAAAACAACATGATTTAATTACAAATCCTAAATTCTAAGCACTAAACTCTAAACAAATTCAAATCACCAAAATCCAAAATTCAAAACGTTTAGAATTTAAAACATTTGAATTTTGATATTGTTTAGGATTTAGATATTAGGATTTAGAGTTTTATTCCTTGTAAAGCCGTTTTGCGGAAAAATGAACTAAAAGATTGATAACGCTTATTAGTATCGTAGCATAAAGAAGCGGCGTTAGTCCAGATATTGTAATGTCAGTTGAAAAATAGTCAAGGATGTAGAGAGTAAGCGTGTTAACAATAATAATCCCCAATCCAAGAGTTATAAAGATTATCGGCGTAAAAATCAATTTTAAAATCGGTCTGATAAACATATTTATCAAAGTGAATATCAGTGTCGCGCTGGCAAGTCCATAAAGGCTGGCGCTGATACTGAATCCGGAAATAAAATATTTAGCCGCCAAAAGCGCCAACACATTGGAAAAAAAGGAAAATATAAATTTTGAGATAATCCGCATTTTATTATTTTATCACATTATCCCGGGTGTGGAAAAACCATATTTTGAATGGCGGGGGTTTATGCTATAATTATTTAAAGTGAAAAAGGTCGAAATTCTTAGTTAAAATGAATAACGATTAAATTTTTATGTGGATTCAGAGTTTGACCGAAGCGACTGTGAGCTCGCTCAGAACTTCTTGGGGTCAGGTTTATAATTTTGTGCCGGCTTTAATAGGCGCGCTTGTGATATTGGTAATTGGCTTAATCGTCGCGGCTGTTTTGGGTTCTCTAGTCGAAAGGCTTTTCAGGTCCATTAAACTCGACGAATTGCTTAGAAAGCTTGGCCTAGCAACTTATGTAGAAAGAGCCGGCCTTCGAATGGATTCCGGAAAGTTCTTCGGCGAGATTGTTTATTGGTTCTTTGTAATTGTTGTTGTTTTGGCGATTTCCAATATTTTGGGGCTCCAAGTATTTTCAGCTTTCTTAACTCAGGTCCTTTTGTATTTGCCTAACATCGTTGTCGCTGCTTTGATTATGTTGGCCACTTTAGCTGTAGCCAAGTTTTTAAAGGCAGCTGTAAAGGCGTCGGCTCTTAGCGCCAGATTTCATGCGGCGAAATTCTTGGGAACCTTTGTTTGGTGGGTTGTCGCGATTTTCGGTTTTGTCACCGCTTTGTCCCAATTGGGAATAAACATCTTTATTTTCCAGGTTTTGATTTATGGTTTTGTCGCCATGTTTGCAATTGCCGGCGGCGTTGCTTTTGGCTTGGGAGGCAAAGATTACGCTTCGCACCTTGTCGATAGATTTAAGCAAGAAACAGAAGGAAGATAAATATTGGCGATTAGTGATTAGCCACTAGTAGGGATAAAATAACAAAAGGCGCCTGTTCGGCGCCTTTTTAGTTTGAGGTGAATAATTGAATTTAGTTTCAGTAGTGTTAAAATAACGAGGATGGCTAATAAAAAAAATAAGAAGAATAAAAAAAACGCAAAATCTTTATCAAACGAGGAGTCGGAAAACGGAGAAAAACAATTTAGGCTTCACCCGGATACTAAAAAAAGCGTGTTTGCCATAGGTTTTTTGGCATTAGCGCTTATTTTAATTTTAGCGAGATTCGGAAACGCCGGCCCGGTCGGCGATTACGCGTATAATTTTTTTAACTGGCTTTTTGGCGTGGGTTATTTTCTTCTGCCGCTCATTTTTATAATAATGGCAGTTGTTTTTTTGACTTCAGAAAGGAGAAGAATTTTCGGAGTTACTTTTGTTGGCGCTATTGTTTTTGTTTTGTCGAGTTTGGGGCTGATAGATATTTTTTATTCCGATAAAGCCGGAATTTTTGGCTGGGTAGTCGGCTCTATTGAGTCGTTGTTTGGCCGGGTTGCTTCGATAATTGTTGTTATCGCGATGATAGTCGCGTCATTTTTAATAACTTTGAATTTGCCTATAAAGATAAGAAGAAAGCCCAAAGAGTCTATTTTAGAATCAGAAGTTAGCTGGCAAGAGGAAAACGGGGAAACTAAACGGCCAGATGAAAAAAGAGAAGAAGATATTCAAGGGGAAGAAACAGAAGAAATAGAACCGAAAGTGGAAGTAAAAGAAAGGTTTACTTTGCCTTTTTCTAGGCCTGCCAAAATCCAAACCAGCCGGGCGCCCGCTAATTACGTTTTCCCGCCCCTGGATTTATTAAAGTCTTCTGTTGAAAAACCAACCCCCGGCGATCTTCGCGCTAACGCAAATATTATTAAAAGAACTTTGGACAGCTTTGGCATTCCGGTGGAAATGGGGGAAATAAATGTCGGCCCCAAGGTAACGCGTTACACGTTAAAGCCTGCCGAAGGCGTGAAGCTTGCCCGGATAACCGCTTTGTCTTCCGATTTGTCTATGGCTTTAGCCGCGCATCCTATAAGAATAGAAGCGCCGATCCCTGGAAAATCATTGGTTGGCATTGAGGTTCCCAATAAAGCCGCTTCAATTGTCCGATTGGGGAGTTTGATGGCGTATCCGGAGTTTTCCGCAGCCGGGTCTCTGGGTTTCGCGCTCGGCCGAGACGTCACTGGCGAGCCGATTTTTGCCAGCCTAGAAAAAATGCCTCATATGCTTGTTGCCGGTTCAACCGGAAGCGGCAAAAGCGTTTCCATTCACTCGCTTTTAATATCCCTTTTATACAAAAATTCTCCTGATAATCTAAAAATGATTTTAATCGACCCCAAACGTGTTGAACTCACGGCTTATTCGGGAATTCCGCATTTGATAGCTCCCGTGGTGACCGAATCTAAAAAATCTTTAGGTGTTTTCAAATGGGCGCTCAGAGAAATGGATGGCCGCTATGAAATACTGGAAAGCGCCGGTTCGCGCGATATTAAAAGTTATAATAAAAAAAATCCAGATAGCCCTCTGCCTTTCATTATTATAGTAATTGACGAGTTAGCCGATTTAATGAGCACATACGGACGGGAAGTTGAAGGCTCTGTTGTCCGGTTGGCGCAAATGGCGAGAGCCACGGGTATTCATTTAATTCTAGCTACCCAGAGGCCGTCAGTAGAAGTTATTACCGGACTCATAAAAGCTAATATTACGACTCGAGTCGCTTTGCAAGTTGCCAGCCAAATAGATTCCAGGACGATTTTGGACAGTTCCGGCGCTGAAAAGCTTTTAGGCGGCGGCGACATGCTTTATATTACCAGCGATCTTTCCAAGCCAAGAAGAATTCAAGGCGCCTATGTTTCCGAGGAAGAAATAAATAAAGTTACTCAGTTTATAAGAGAAAACAACGGCGATTATGTTTATGAAAACGCGCCTACTTTTGAGAATGGTTTGCCGTCAGGCGCGATGACGGCTGATAGTTTATTTGATGGATTTGAAAACGACAACGACGATGAATTGCTTGAGGAAGCGATAGCCGTTGTAACGGAGGCTCAAAAAGCGTCAGCGTCCTTACTTCAAAGACGTTTGAAAGTAGGTTATGCTAGAGCTGCCCGGCTTTTGGATATAATGGAAGCTAAAGGCATTATCGGCCCGGGCGATGGAGCAAAACCTCGGGAAGTTTATGTAAAAAGAGAAATTTAATTACGTTTGAAATGGAACAAAGCGTTTTTCCTAAAAGTTTTAAAGAGGAAGTTGAGGAAGCCATGGCGTTGAAAGGTATGAATGTGCTGAAATTGTCAGAAGCCACAAATATTCCAGAACACTATCTTACGGCGCTTGTCAGCCACCAGTCAAAGAATCTTCCGCCGCCGCCTTATACAAGAGGATATATTTTAAAGATGGCGGAGGTTTTGAATTTGGACGGCGGTTCTTTGTGGCAGTCATATAGCAAAACTTTAATTTCTAAAACCTCCGGCAGCGAAGATATTTTACCGTTTAATAGATTTGCCTTAAAGCCGGTAAGCAAAGCGAAAATAGCAGTTGGAATAGTGGTGCTATTTGCTATAATTTATTTTGGGTGGCGAGCGGGCGGATTTTTTGGAACGCCGGCGATAGAAATAACTAATCCGGCAACTGATAATTTTATTATAAAAGATCCGATTATAAATTTAACCGGGAAAATAAATCCGCAGGACAAGCTGACAATAAACGGCGAAGAAGTAACTACTGACGGAAAGGGATATTTTGAAAAATATTGGGATTTTCATTTTGGTCCGGATAACATAACCGCGAAATTGGAATTTAAAGTTAAAAGATTATTAGGCAAAGAAGTCGTAGTTGATAGGCAAATAATTTTTCGGCCGTAAACCCCGCACCTTTTATGGATATATTTTTTTCGAAGCGGCAAAATGGGGTAAAATTTAATCACTTAAAAATAAATATTTGGAAATTTGAATGCTATAATGCTAAGTAAGCTTCGCAATCCATAAAAGGTGCGGGGTAAATAATATGACAAAAAAAGAAGACAAAAAAACTGCCGTCAGTTCGAAAGACATAGACGAACTTTTGGAATCTCTTCAGGGTAAATTTGGCGAAGGGGCGATAATGAAACTCGGAGACGCCAAAAAAGTAAATGTTTCGGTTGTGCCGACAGGCTCGTTTTCGCTGGACTTGGCTTTGGGCGTAGGCGGTTTTCCCAGAGGAAGAATCGTGGAGATTTTCGGGCCGGAATCATCGGGCAAAACCACGTTGGCTTTGCATGCCGTAGCTGAAGCGCAGAAAAAAGGAGGCAGAGCGGCTTTTATTGACGCCGAACACGCAATGGATCCTGACTACGCCAAACGTTTGGGAGTAAAAATAAACGACCTTTTAATATCACAGCCAGACAGCGGAGAAGAAGCGCTTAATATTTTGGAAAATTTGGTGCGTTCGGGGATTATAGATATTGTCGTTATTGATTCGGTTGCGGCGCTTACGCCTAAAGCGGAGATAGAAGGGGAAATGGAACAGCAGTCAATCGGCCTTCAAGCGCGGCTGATGTCCAAAGCGCTTCGAAAAGTCACGGCTTTGGCGCACAATACCAACACTTTGATAATTTTTATAAACCAGCTTCGGGAAAAAATCGGAATTATGTTTGGCAATCCCGAAACAACCCCCGGCGGACGGGCTCTAAAATTTTACGCTTCGGTTAGAATTGATATCAGGCGTATCGCCCAGATAAAAAAAGGCGATGAAGCTGTGGGAAACCGCGTTACCGCTAAAGTGGTAAAAAATAAAGTTGCCGCGCCGTTTAAAAAGGCGGAATTTGATATTTTATTCGGCCAAGGGATTTCTTACGAGGGCGATGTTTTGACCGCCGCAATCAAATACAGTGCGATTACAAAATCCGGAAATACTTATATATTTGACGGAGAAAAATTAGGTGTTGGGTTTGACGCCTCCCGTGAAAAACTCAAAGAAGACAAAAAACTTGTGGAAGAAATTAAAAAGAAAATTTTAGCATTAATTTCTTCTCAAAACGCCGCCAAATAATTTTTAACAACTGTAATTGCGGTTTTGAAATTTATGCGTTTCATCGCGGATTTTCATATTCACTCCAAATACTCCCGAGCGACCAGTAAGGATATGATTTTGGAAGAGCTTGACCGCTGGGCTGATGACAAAGGGATTTTGGTTATGGGAACCGGAGATTTTACGCACCCGGTGTGGATTAATGAAATTAAAACCAAGCTTGAATCTGCGGAGCACGGGCTTTATAAACTTAAAAAAGAACTAAAACTTCCCACTATAAAAGGAACCTTCAGCGACACGCGTTTTATTTTAACCGCGGAAATTTCCGGAATTTACAGCCGCGGAGGGAAAACAAGAAGGATTCATAACATACTTTTTTCTCCAAGCATTGAAGTCGTAGAGAACATCAACAGCGCTCTCTCGGCAATCGGAAATTTAAAATCCGATGGCAGGCCAATTTTGGGCTTAGACAGTGAAAAGCTGGCGGAAATTGTTTTTGGCATAGATGAAAACGTTGTTATTATTCCGGCGCATGCCTGGACCCCGTGGTTTTCAATATTTGGGTCAATGTCCGGGTTTGATTCTATAGAAGAATGTTTTGGCAAATACGCGGATAAAATTTTCGCAATTGAAACCGGGCTCTCAAGCGACCCGGCAATGAATTGGCGGTTGTCCAAGCTCGATAAAATTGCTTTGATTTCCAATTCAGACTCGCATTCTTTGCAAAAAATTGGCAGGGAAGCGAATGTATTAGATACGGAATTGTCTTACGAGGGGATTATAAAGGCGATTAAAAATGGAGCTCCGGAAAAACTAAAAAACTTAAAAACTGAAGAACTTAAAAACAAATTCGTGGCGACTTTAGAATTTTTCCCCGAAGAAGGAAAATATCATTATGACGGCCACCGTGTTTGCGGAATAGTTTTTTCTCCGGAGGAAACAAAAAAACACAACGGAATTTGTCCGGTATGCAAACGTCCTCTTACGGTAGGAGTTGTTTACAGAGTCGATCAACTGGCGGACGCAAGACCGGAAATTACAAGCAAAGGCAATTACCATTATTTTGACAACCGCGTTCCTTATTATAATCTGGTGTCTTTGGATGAAATTATCAGCGAGGCTTTTGGCGTTGGAACGGCTTCTAAAAAAGTGAAAGAAGCTTACATGGATTTGATAAAAAAATTCGGTTCGGAATTGAAAATTCTTTTGGAAATCAGCGAAGAGGAGTTAAGAAAATCAGTGGACCCGATAATTGTCGAAGGCATCAAACGGGTACGCGAAGGCAAGGTTGAAATCCGACCAGGTTATGACGGCGAATACGGCGAGGTAAAAATATTTAAGGATGGCGAAAGGGAAAAAATGAAAACCCAACAGGCCTTGTTTTAAGGATTTTGTCTAAATTTTGAAGCCGTCAGGCGAATAAAATTTAGATACAAAACCTTACCCAGCACCTTTTGCAGTAGAGATTATGAAAGTGTAAGATATGAAGACGAAGTCGCCTGTGGCTCAGATTAGGTATAATGATAAATCTGTGCCACAAAAGGTGCTGGGTGCTCAATATTGTAGTTAAATTTTCGTCGCTACGCACTGAGCTCCGCTATAAAATTTAAACAACATTGGCATGTCCAACCCCATTATTTTTGTCTTTCAGTTAATAACGCTTATCGCTTCGGTGATAATTCATGAGGTTTCTCACGGTTTTGTTGCTTATAGACTGGGAGATTCAACGGCCAAAGATATGGGCCGGCTGACTTTAAATCCTTTAAAGCATTTGGATTTTTTCGGTTCGTTTCTTTTCCCTCTGGTTTTATTTTTATTTGGCAGCCCTATTTTGTTCGGTTGGGCCAAGCCGGTTCCTTATAATCCGTATAATTTAAAAGACCCGCAAAAAGGCGGAGGGTTAATCGCCGCCGCCGGGCCTCTTAGCAACCTATCAGTGGCGGTTATTTTTGGATTTATTTTAAAATTTTTTTCAATGAGCGGCATGGTTGATTCGCCTCTTTTTTTATTTTTGCAGATAATTATTTTAATAAATATTTCCTTGGCAATTTTTAATCTTGTTCCTATTCCGCCGCTCGACGGATCAAAAATTTTATTTGCGTTTCTCCCCCCGCGTTTTTCAAAAGCTCAAATTTTTTTGGAACAATACGGTTTTATGTTTTTGCTTTTATTTATTTTTTTCGGGATTAGATTGATTCAGCCGATTATTTCCAAATTATTTATGTTTTTAGGCGGCGGATTTTAATGCATACGAATTCCGCACCAAAACAAGTGTTGGTGCGGGACAAGCAGCGCGTTTGCGAAATACGAACGCGCCTATACGAATAAATAGAATTATGAATAGTAGAATTTCTGTTTTCAGCGCAGAAAAAAAATTTCAAAAATACGAAAGCTTGATAAAAAAACAGGCCGTAAAAATAGCGAAAATTTTAAAAATAAAAAATTCGGCAATTGATATTTTTTTAATCGGCGACAGCCAAATACGCTCGATTAATAAAAAATTCCGCGGGAAAAACAAGCCAACCAATATTTTAAGTTTTGTTGAGCCGAAAAAATTTCCCCACCCGGAGCTTAAAAGCGTAAAAGGCTCCGTTAAAAACTTTATTGGGGAGATTTATTTAAATATCGATACAGTTAACGACTTTACCGGCTTAAAAGAGCACTTGAAATTAGACAATCTTTTGGCTCACGGACTCCTTCATCTTTTGGGCTATATCCACAATACAAAAAATGATAGAATGAAAATGGAAAAAAAGGAAAAATGGTTAATTGGAAAATTAGATAATTAGTCCCCATGTATTTAACAGCTGTTGATTTAGGCTCATCTCAAATAAAGGCCCTAGTAACGGTTTTGGACAAAGAAAATCGGCTGACTTTGGCTGAGGTTTTTAAACTGCCCTCCCGAGGCATGCGCAAAGGCGAAATAGCCGATTTTAACGAGGCCTTGAAAGCCGTAAGCGCTCTTTTTATAGAAATAAGAAAAATCAGCAAAGGCGCTTTAAAAAATATTTTTATTAACGTCGGCGGGAAAAACATCCGTTTGCAAGGATCCCGCGGCATTGTGGCGGTTTCTCGCGCGGACAACGAAATATATCAGGAAGACGTCGATAGAGTCATCAAGGCTTCGCAAGCAATCAACCTTTCCGACAACAGAATGATTCTCCACACCATTGTTTCCGAGTTTATTGTTAACGGAATGGATCAAATCCAAAATCCTATCGGCATGGTGGGCAATCGTTTGGAGGTCAACAGTTTTATTGCCGACGCTTTTTCCCCGATTGTTAACGATGTAAATAGCTGCGTTGATTCAGCCGGCGGCAGTGTTGGCGGTTTAGTTTTTAATCCGCTTGCTTCAAGCCGCGCGGTTTTAAATAAAGTTCATCGAGAATTGGGAGTTGCAATGATTGATATCGGATTTGGAACTACCAGTTTGGCGGTTTTTGAAGAGGACAAACTTATTCAGGCAAAAGTGTTTCCCGTTGGCGCCGGCAATATTACTAATGATCTTGCCATTCAATTAAAATCTTCGATAGATGTCGCGGAAAAAATAAAAATTTCTTTCGGCCACGCCGACGCGAGCGAAGTTTCTTCGAAAGATAAGGTTGATTTGTCGGAACTTGATCCTGATTTAAAATCGGAAATTTCCAGAAGATATATTTCCGAGATAATCGAAGCCCGGCTTGCCGAGATATTTGAAATGGTTAATAATGAGCTGAAATCCATAGGAAAAACGAAATTGCCGGCCGGAGTTATTCTTTGCGGCGGCGGATCAAAAATCCCCGGCATTATCGATTTGGCAAGGCACGAATTAAAATTACCGGCTCATTTTGGGGTTTTGGATCAAAGTAATTTTAGCGCAGCCAGCGTCGATCTGATTTCAAGAATTGAAGATCCGGAATTTTCGCTTGCCGCAGGACTTGTTTTATGGGGTTACGATCAAATTGCCAAAGAAGAAACTAAAAAAGGAAAAGTTGCCAAACTATTAAAATATTTTTTGCCTTAAAATGCCTAAATCAAAAAAACAACATCTAGCAAGAATAAAAGTTTTGGGCGTCGGCGGCGGCGGCTCCAACGCCATTACCAGAATGTACGATAATTTTCCCCGGAGCATTGAACTTGTCGCTATAAATACCGATATTCAGGACCTTGAGCATTGCGAGGCAAAAAAGAAAATTTGCATTGGAAAAAATTTAACCAAAGGACTCGGCACGGGTATGAATCCGGATTTGGGCCGCCAGGCGGCTGAAGAGAGCCGTTCTGAAATTGCTGAAGTTTTAAGAGACGCGGATCTGGTTTTTCTAACAGCCGGGCTTGGCGGCGGAACAGGGACTGGCGCGATGCCAGTTATTGCGGAAATAGCTCGGGAAATGGAAATTTTAACCATTGCCATTGTTACCAAGCCTTTTGGCTTTGAGGGGGGACAAAGAAGCCGTATTGCCGAAGAAGGCTTAATAAAACTAAGAGATCGCGTTGACACTCTTATAACAGTGCCCAATGACAAAATTTTTTCTATTATAGGCAAAGACACTACCCTAATTAAGGCTTTTGAAGAGATAGATAGTGTTTTGAAAGAGTCGGTCAGTGGCATAACCGAGCTTATTTTAAGCCCCGGAATCATAAACGTTGATTTTGCCGACATAAAAGCCATTACCCGCGATGCCGGAACAGCTATGATAGGTATAGGTATTGCTTCGGGCAATGAAAGAGCAAAAAAAGCCGCTGATATGGCTATAAATTCGCCACTTTTGGAAATAAGCATTGATGGCGCTAAAGGGGTGTTATTTAGCATTTCAGGCCAAAGGGATTTGAAAATGTTTGAGGTCAACGAAATTGCCAAAACTGTCGCTGAAAACGCCGATCCTTCGGCCAAAATAATTTTTGGCGCTTACCATGATCGCAAACTTGCCAAGGGTCAAATAAAAGTGACGTTGATTGCAACCGGTTTTAGTAATATACTTACAAAAGAAAATCGTTTTTCGTCATCGCTTTTTGTTTCATCTCCAGAGTTTGCTTCTCAAAGTACTCATTTGCCGTTTGTCGGCATTACGGAAAGTTCCGCGCTTGAAACAAGCTCCGAAAAACCGAACTTAAAAAATTCGGACAAGAAAAAAAATGTTGAAGACGAATCAAAATTGGAAATCCCCGCATTTTTAAGAAGAAAACGTCGATAAATTAGACCATCGAATAACGAATTTGTACGAATTTACGAATTTATAATTTGTGATTCGTTTATTCGTATCGATTAGTTATTCGTTGATTTTTATGTTCAAAAAACTTCAAAAAAGAAACGGACAAGTCGTACCCTTCAAGGCGGAAAAAATTATCAACGCCATTTATAAGGCGTCGCTAGCGGTTGGCGAAGCGAATTGGCAAATAGCGGAGTCTTTAGCAAAAGAAGTCGCCAATCAATTAACTAAAAAAATTAAAAAAAATTCTCTGCCGACCGTTGAAGAGGTTCAAGACATTGTCGAGCAGGTTTTAATCGAAACCGCTCACGCGAAAATCGCCAAGGCTTATATATTATATCGCCAGCATCGCGCCGAGATCCGTTTGGAGAAGCAGCAAGTTCTAAATAAAAGCGAGATTGATGAAGTTGATAAAAAATTTGACCTTAACGCTTTAAGAGTTTTAGCCAGCAGATATTTAAGAAAAAACGAAGAAGGTTTTATTTTTGAAACTCCAAAGCAACTTTTTCAAAGAGTTTCGGTTCATACAGCTCTGCCGTCTCTTTTTTATGATCCTAAAATTTATCAAAAGCGGGGTGGCGCGCTGGAGCATCGCTTAGAAGAATTCGATTTTATAAAAAACGAAGATAAATATTCTATCGGCAAATATAAACTTAATCGTTTTCATCTCGACGGCTTGTACAGAATGTACAAAAGATTTGACAGAGACAGAAAGATAACAATTTCTTGGCAAGGATTTTTGGATTTATTCAAAAAAGGATATTTCGATAAATACGAAGAGGAAATCGAAAAGTATTATAATTTAATGATAAACCGCCGGTTTTTACCAAACACTCCGGCAATCGCCAATTTTGGAAATATTTTAGGTCAAGGTTCGGCCTGCTTTACTTTAGGGATAGAGGATTCAATTGATAAAATAATGGACTCCTTGAAAGCGGCGGCGATTATTTTTAAATCCGGCGGCGGTTGCGGATACAATTTTTCTAAGCTCCGGCCAGAAGGCGATTTTGTTAAAAGCTCGGGCGGCACAGCCTCGGGTCCTTTGAGTTTTATGTCGATGTTCGACAATATGACTGACGTCATAAAGCAAGGAGGCATCAGGCGAGGGGCCAATATGGGTATTTTAAACTCAGATCATCCGGATATCGAAAAATTCGTCCACGCCAAAGAAAACAACAAGGCTCTTAAAAACTTCAATATCTCGGTGATGTTGAAAGAAGAATTTTGGAAATGCTTGGAAGAAAAAAAGCCTTATCCTTTAGTTAATCCGAGAAGCGGAAAAGTGGTGGCAGAGATAGAACCTCAGGGGCTTTTAGACGCGATTGCTTTTCAGGCCTGGGAATCGGCAGAGCCCGGAGTTTTGTTCCACGACCGCATCAATGAATACAATCCGTATCTAAAAGGGATCGGCCCGATTGAGGCTACTAATCCGTGCGGAGAAGTTATTCTTTATCCCAACGAAAGTTGCAATTTAGGCTCTTTAAATGTCTGGAGTTATTTCAAGAGAAACGGCAGTAAAAAGCCCTATTTCGATTGGCAGACTTTTGAAGAGGATATAAAAATTGCAATCCGTTTTCTTGATAACGTGGTTGATATTAACAAATATCCTTTGCCTGAAATTGAAGAAATGACTTTAGACACCAGAAAATTAGGGTTGGGACTTATGGGATTGGGAGATCTTTTATACGAATTGGAAATTCCTTACGATTCCAAAGAAGGAATTTCTTTTATGGAAAAAATAATGGAATTTATAAATTATCATTCCAAGATTGCTTCGGTCCAATTAGCTAAAGAGCGAGGCAGAATGCCTTCGTTTGATAAATCTTTTTATAAAGAAGGCAAGCTGCCGTTTTCGGCGTTTAAAGACAAAGACTCCTGGAGTTTCGATTGGAAAGCCCTTGCTTCAAAAATAAAAAAGGACGGAATTAGAAATGGCTTTACAACCGTTATAGCGCCGACCGGTTCTATTTCAATGATTGCCGGATGCTCTTCGGGAATCGAGCCGGTTTTCAGTTTGGTTTTTGAAAAAAATGTGGCTATCGGAAGTTTTTATTACATAGACCCGGTTTTTGAAGAAAGAATGCAAAAAGAAGGATTAATGGACGAGGCGCTTATAAAAGACGTGGCGGCCATGACCGGCAGCGTCAGAAATATAAATTATATTACGCCGAAGCTTAAAAAAATATTCGTTACCGCGATGGATATTTCTCCCAGAGATCACGTTAAAGTTTTAGCGGCTTTCCAAAAATGGACCGATTCTTCAATTTCTAAAACAACAAATCTTCCCGCGGAAGCCACCTTTGAAGACATAAAAGATATTTATATTTTCGCGCATGATTTAGGCTGTAAGGGAGTAACTGTTTATCGCGATAAATCTTTAAAGACTCAAGTGTTAACCGGTATCATTAAAAAATACGAAAAGAAGCACGACAAAAAAGAAACAAAAGACGGCGAGCTTATCGCGATAAAAGATGAAAAAGCCAAAGGTTTGGCGGTTTATCACAAAGCCGGAACAATTTTAGGCATGTCCAGTTTGGGCCTTTCTCCGGCGCCTGATAACGGCAATAATAATTCTTCTAATAATAATCAGCTTAAAAATTGCCCGTCTTGCAAAACTCCTTTGGCAAGACAGGAAGGGTGTTTAAAGTGTCCGAGCTGCGGTTGGGGATTGTGCGCTTAATAAAATAAATTAGTATAAAGCTCATGAAATATCGTTTTTTAATATGGTCTTTGATTGCTTTGGGGATATTTGCCGTTGTTTTGGCAATTGTTGGTGTTGTTACCAGGCCTGCGCCAGTTTCTTCGGGCGAATTAGCTGTTCCTGTTTCTGATAATGATTGGTATTTAGGTCCTAAAAACGCCAAAGTGACGAAGGTGACGCTGGTTGAATATAGCGACTTCGAGTGTCCGGCTTGCAAGGCTTACGCGTCGATTATAACGCAGCTTAATAAGGACTTCCCAAATGATTTGAAAATAGTTTATCGGCACTTTCCTTTGCCGCAGCATAAAAACGCGCGAGTTGCGGCTCAAGCTGCTGAAGCCAGCGGCAGGCAAGGAAAATTTTGGGAAATGGAAAACCTGATTTTTGAAAAACAAAACGAATGGACTGACAGTAACAACCCTCAAGAGAATTTTATTTTATACGCAGGGTCGTTGGGTTTAAATATCGAAAAATTCAAAAGCGACCTTAACTCGGATTTAGCCAAAACAAAAATCGAAAACGATTATGCGGGTGGCGAAAAATCAAAAATATCTTATACGCCGACGTTTTTTTTAGATTCAAAGCGAATAAATAATCCCCAAGGCTACGAAGAGTTCAAGTCGCTGATAGAGGCTCGGATCGGAAAAAAATAATATGTTGAAAATCCCCAAATGGTCGCTGTGGTCTTATTTGATTTTAAGTTTTGCGGGCTTTGTCGATGCAACGTACGTAACTGTTAAAGTTTATCTTAGCAGTCCTTTAAGCTGCGCGTTTTTTGAAAACTGCAATCAAGTTATAAATTCTTCTTACTCCAAAATCTTCGGAGCGCCGGTAAGTTTATTGGGCGCAATTTTTTATTTGACAATTTTTTTGCTTTCGGTTTATTATTTAGATGTTAAAAGAGACTTGGCTTTAAAAGCCATTTTCTTTTTAACCGCTTTCGGTTTTGTTTTTTCGTTGTATTTATTGTATGTCCAGGCGTTTTTGTTGAATCAATTCTGTTTGTATTGTTTGGTTTCAGCTCTAATTTCAATTATATTGTTTTTAAATACGGTATTTAATTTAACTACGTACTACAAACTACCAACTATCAACAATTCATTAAGATGAATCGTCAACGAATAATTTTCCTATTAATCATCACTTTAGTTTTAGCCGTTATCGGTGGTATTTTTGTTATGCCTAAAGGGCTTGGGGCAAAGTACCGGCCGTGGCGTTTGGGGCTGGATCTTGTGGGCGGCAGTCATTTGGTATACGAAGTTGATATGTCCAAGGTTGATTCAAAAGACCGCGATTCGGTTTTGAGCGGCCTTCGAGATGTTATTGAAAAAAGAATCAATCTTTTTGGCGTCAGCGAGCCCAGAGTCACTTCTGCCCAGCAAGGCGACTCTCACAGGCTTATCGTCGAACTTGCCGGAATAAAAGACGTTTCCGAGGCGGTGAAGCAAATAGGGCTTACTCCGTTTTTGGATTTCAGGGAAGTTGTTCAAAAGCCGTCTCAAAGCACATCTACAATTTTAAAAGATGAAAACGTGGATTTCGTCCCCACTCAATTAAATGGCCGTTATGTTAAAAGCGCCCAGCTCGATATTGACCAGACTACCGGCGCCACGCAGGTGGCCATTCAGTTTAGCGACGAGGGCGGCAAAATTTTTGAAGAATTAACCGCTAAAAACGTTGGTAAACAGCTCGCGATTTTTTTGGATAATAATTTAGTCAGCGCGCCAACGGTCAGAGAAAAAATTTCCGGCGGTAAAGCCGTGATCACCGGCAACTTTACGCCTGATGAGGCAAAGCAAATGGTTCAAAGGTTTAACGCAGGCGCTCTTCCGGCTCCTATAAATTTGATAAGCCAGCAGACCATCGGCGCCAGCTTGGGCCAGGACTCTTTGAAAAAAGCGCTTTACGCCGGTTTTATCGGCACGATTTTAATAATAATTTTCCTCATATTTTATTACCGCAAATACGGAGTTTTTGCCGCTTTTGCGCTTTTTATTTATATAGTTTTAACCGCCGCCATCTTTAAGCTTTTTGTGGTTATGTCTTTGGCTGGTATTGCCGGATTTGTTCTTTCCATAGGCATGGCGGTTGACGCCAATGTTTTAGTTTTTGAAAGAGTAAAAGAAGAAATGAAAAAGGGGTTGCTTGAGGCGCAAGCCATCGAAGAGGGTTTCAAACGGGCCTGGGCTTCAATCCGCGATTCGAATATTTCCACAATCATCACTTCTGTAATTCTTTACGAGTTCACTTCCAGTTTTGTTAAGGGCTTTGCTCTTACACTTTTAATAGGAGTTTTAATGAGTATGTTCTCGGCGATAACAATCACCAAAACATTTTTAAGGGCATTTGTTAAAAAACAATGAATATAATTAAAAACAAAAAATATTTTCTCGGATTTTCCGGAACAGTTGTTGTTTTGAGTATCGTGGCAATGGCAATTTTCGGATTTAAAACCGGAATAGATTTTGAAGGAGGAACGCTTTGGCAAATAAAAGGCGATATTGCAGTGCCTCAGCTGCAGTCATTTTTTGAAAATAATTTAAATGTCAAAAACATAACGGTTTATCCGGAGCCGTCCAGCCAGAGTTTTTTGGTTCGTTCTAACGATATTAGCGAAGCTAAGCACCAGGAATATTTAACCGCGTTAAAATCCAATTTTAAAAACATCGAAGAGCTTCGTTTTGAATCTGTCGGCCCGACAATCGGAAAAGAGTTGAAAACTAACGCCTATGAGGCGATCGTTTTGGTTCTTTTGGGAATTTCCATTTATGTCGCCTACGCGTTTAGAAAAGTTTCTTTTCCGGTTAAATCTTGGAAATACGGAGTCATAACGCTAATAACTCTTTTCCACGATGTTATTATCCCCGCCGGACTTTTGGCGGTTTTAGGAACAAAATTTGGGATAGAAATGGACACTAATTTCATAGTCGCGCTTTTAGTCGTTATGGGTTTTTCGGTTCACGATACTATCGTTGTTTTTGATAGGATAAGAGAAAATCTTACGCTTAGCCGGGGAAAAGTTGATTTTGATGAAGTAGTTGATAAAAGCATTAACCAAACAATGGCGCGCTCAATCAACACCTCTTTAACGCTTGTTTTGGTGCTAGTGGCGCTTTTCGTTTTTGGTCCTGTTTCTCTTAAATATTTTATTTTGACGATTTTAGTTGGCACGGTTTTTGGAACGTACTCCTCCATATTTATTGCCAGCCCACTGTTGACAATTTGGAACAAATTTAGTAGAGTTTAGAAAATGCCCAGTACTACAACTTCGACGAATTCTCTCTATTTTTGAGAATTAGAAGTAAGGTGGCATTGGGTAGTCAGGGTAGTCAGAATAAAATTATTTAATTAACCGCAACCTCGAGAATTAACGCAAAAAATAATCGAAGTTGTAGTACTGGGAATGACCCAAGTTTCTAAAATCATCAGTAGCCTAATCAGCGATATTTCAGAGCGCCAACAGGATATTTTAGTTGGCCGTTTTGGCTTGTCCAAAGACGGCGAAAAAAGGACTCTGGCTGATTTAGGGGAAGACTATGGCATTACAAGAGAACGAGTCCGCCAAATTGAAGCGGATGCTTTGGCGTTAATTGCCGAGCGGGCAAACTCTAGAACCGACGTTTTGGAGATTATTGAAAAGTCTCTTGATCATCTTAGAAGCGTCGGTGGCCTCAAAAGAGAGGATTATTTTGTTGATGATTTGAAGTTTTTGTTCGGTGACGATTCTTTGGATTTTAAACAGACTCGCTTTTTATTCGCTGTCTCCGGTTCTCCCACGCTTTATGAATCCGACGAGGATTATTTCGATTTTTATTATGTTGATGAACCGGTTTTGGATAACGTTCATGAATTTGTTAAAAACGCCGCTAAATTTTTTGCCGATAAAAAAGAACATCTTGTTTTTCAAAATAAATTCGCGCCGCTTGTCGAAGAGTTAGCCAGGAATCACAAGCTCAGCGAATTCGTGGCTTTGAATTATTTAATCGCTTCCAAAAAATTCGGAGTTAATCCTTTTAATGATTTCGGGCTTAGCCACTGGGAAGAAATAAATCCCAAAACAATAAGAAGCAAAGCTTATTTGGTTTTAAAAAAACAAGGAGTGCCTATTCATTTTCGCGAACTTTCCGATTTGATAAATAAGTGGAGCGACGTCAGAAAACACGCCTACGCGCAAACGGTTCACAACGAGCTTATCAAAGACCAGCGTGTGGTTTTGGTTGGCCGGGGAATCTACGCTTTAAAAGAGCACGGATATTTGCCCGGCACCTGCCAGGAAATCATAGTAAAAGTTTTAAAAAGCAAAGGACCTCTTAGCAAAGACGAAATAATGGATCATATTTCTAAGCAGAGAATTTTAAAGCCCAACACAATACTTCTTAATCTTCAGAACAAAAAACATTTTCAACGAACTCCCGACGGCAAATATCGCCTGGCGAGAGCTTAAAAAAAAACTTGGAAAATAAAAAATATATTTTTACGCAGGATTCGCGTAAATTTTTTTCCTATAAGCTGTGCTTTTTGACCGAAAATATCTTATAATCTGAGTATGAGCTCTAATTTTCTTTTAGACATAGAACTCAATTTTTTCAAAAGCTTGGGCGTTATTTTGTCTTACGCCGGCTGGTTTATAATTCCCGCTATTTTATTCGTTCTTTTCTGGGAGCTTAGGCTTCGTTTTATCCGCCGGGCTTTTATTAAAAAAATGGATTTTAAAATAATGGAAGTTAAAATCCCTAAAAATATTTTTATAACCGCAAAAGCGATGGAGCAAATTTTTGCGGCAATGTATTCTGTTTATTCTTTCGGCGCTTTTAAAAACTGGGAAAAATACGTTTTGGGAAAAGTTGAGACATTCGTTTCTTTTGAAATTGAAGGGTCTTCCGCCGGAGTCCGGTTTTATATCTATCACCCGGCGCGGTTAAGAAAACTTATCGAAGTGGCGATTTACGCTCAATATCCTAACGCGGAGATACACGACGCCTTTGATTACGCAAAATCCACTCCGATTCATTTGCCAAATAGCGAATACGAGGTCTGGGGAACAAACTATATTTTAAGCAGGGAAAACTATTTTCCCATAAAGACCTACGCTTATTTCGAAGAAACAGAAGAAGAAAAAAGAATTGATCCGCTGGCGCACATCGTCGAGGTCATTTCTAATTTAAAAGAAGGAGAAAGAATATGGTATCAAGTGATAATTGCCGGTACCGGAAAACCAACGGGAAACGACTGGCAAAAAGAAGGGGAGGATAAAATTTCTGAAATAGCCGGCCGTAAAAAAGAGGATAAAAACAAATTCAGCGTTTGGGGCGAGTTTAATATGTGGGTGGCTAATTTTTTCAAAGCGCCGTTTACCGATATTAATTGGGGTGAAGAAAAAAAAGAAGAAAAAACTCCCTCTAGATTTTTAACTCCCGTCGAACAAAACATCGTAAAGGCCATCAATGGGAAAACGGCAAAAATGGGGTTTGAAACAGTCATCAGGATTATTTATATAGATCAAAAAGAGGCGTTTACTCCGTTAAATATTGCTTCAATACTAGGCACTTTTCAGCAATTTGGAGCCACTGACATAAATTCTTTCAAGCCAGGCGGGGAAATAACAGGAGCGGCGAATTTTTTGTCCAAAATCAGCCCGCGCTATAAAAAAATGAAGGAATTTATAAAAAAGCGGGCAATTTATTTTGCGTACATCAACCGCAGGTTTGGCAAAACAAATTGGGAAAAAAAGGAGAAATTTCCGATTTTAAACACCGAGGAGCTGGCGACCATTTATCATTTCCCGAGCTTGACGATTGAAACTCCTCAGCTCAGGCGTTTAGATACTAAAAAAGGCGGTCCGCCGAAAGGGCTGCCAATTATTAACGAATAATTAAACCATGAAAGACATAACAGTAATCGGGAAAACAAATTTTAGGAATCAAGAAATTAAATTTGGCATCAAGACCCAAGACAGAAGAAGGCATATGTATGTTATCGGTCAGACCGGAACCGGAAAAACAACTTTGCTTGAAAATATGGTTATTGATGATATCCGCGCCGGAAGAGGCGTTGGCATCATCGACCCTCATGGAGAATTTGCCGAAAAAATTTTGGAGTTTATTCCCGAAGAACGCGTTGACGATGTTATTTATTTCAACCCGGCCGACGTAGATAATCCGATTGCGTTTAATCCTCTGGAAAAAGTAGGAATGGAATATCGGCACCTTATCGCTTCGGGTATAATGGGCGTTTTTAAAAAGATTTGGGTTGACGCCTGGTCGGCCAGAATGGAATACATTTTAAACAACACTTTGTTAGCGCTTTTAGAATTTCCGGAATCAACTCTTTTGGGAATAATGAGGATGTTCACGGATAAAGATTACCGTAAAAAAATCGTTGACAATGTCCAGGACCCCGTTATTAAAGCCTTTTGGGAAAATGAATTCTCCCGCTATTCCCAGCGTTTTGAAGTGGAAGCGGTGGCGGCCATTCAAAATAAAGTCGGCCAGTTCGTCTCCAATCCTTTAATAAGAAATATCATCGGCCAAACCCATTCAACGGTTGATTTGAGAAAGGTAATGGATGAAGGAAAAATCTTGATTGTTAATTTATCAAAAGGAAGGATAGGCGAGGACAACTCCGCTCTTTTGGGGGCGATGCTGATAACTAAGCTTCAGATGGCGGCGATGTCGAGAATTGATATTCCCGTGGATAAACGTCGAGATTTCTATCTTTATGTAGATGAGTTTCAAAATTTTTCAACCGAATCATTCGCTAATATTCTTTCAGAGGCTAGAAAATACGCCCTTAATTTAACTTTAGCGCATCAATACATCGAACAGCTTGATGAAAAAGTCAGGGCGGCGATTTTTGGAAACGTAGGCACGGTGATTCTTTTCAGGGTCGGAGCTTTTGACGCCGAGTTTTTAGAAAAGCAATTTATGCCCGAATTTGAAGTTACTGATTTGGTTAATCTTCCTAACTACCATATTTATTTAAAGCTTTTGATAGACGGCGTTTCTGGCAAGCCGTTTTCCGCCGCGGCATTGCCGCCAATTTCAATGATCGGTGAATCGTATTCAGACGTTCTTATCGAAAATAGCCGGAGAAAATACAGCGTTGCGAGGTCAATTGTTGAGGATAAAATCGCTTTCGAGTGGAGCGCTGGAGTTGCTTCCGCTCAGGATAAAGTGTTTCGCCGAGACGAAAGGCCGGTTAGGGAAGTTTTAAACAGCGAGGAAGTTGCAAAACACGAAGAGCAGAGAACAAAAAAAGAAACGGCCCAAAAAGAAAGGCCCAATGTGGATATTGGAGATTTGCAGAAATCCATTAGAGAATCGCTGGAGAATAAAACAGAGGAAAAAAAATCAGAAAATTAATGTTATATACCGACTTAAAACCCGGAACTTGTATAATCTTGGATGGTCAGCCCTCTGTGGTTTTAGAATACGAATTTTTAAGAATGCAGCAACGAAAGCCGGTAGTTAAAACCAAGCTTAGAAATTTAATTTCAGGAAGCATCTCCGAACGTTCTTGGCAGCCGTCCGACGACATAAAAGAGGCGGAAATTGAACGGCAAAAATCCCAATTTTTATATTCCCACAGGGGAGAATTTTGGTTCACGGAAACCAACAATCCCAAAAACAGATTTAGTTTGAAAGAAGAATTTGTCGGTTCAACAAAAGATTTTTTGAAAAATAATTTAGAAGTTATGGCGATAAAATTCGACGAAAAAATAATCGGCATAGAAATTCCGATAAAAGTTGATTACAAAGTTGTCGAAGCTCCTCCGGCTATAAAAGGCAACACCGCCCAAGGCGGAACAAAAACCGTGGTTATTGAAACCGGAATCAAAATTGCCACCCCGCTTTTTATCAACGAAGGCGATACGGTAAGAATTAATACCCAAACAGGCCAATATACAGAAAGGGTAGAGAAAAAATAGCTTCGTTTCAAGCGGCTTATTGCTAAAAACTCCGGATATCCGGAGTTTTTAGTTGCAGGCAAACGATTTTTTGATATAATTAACAAAAGAGAACTTTTATTAAAGGGTTGTTTATTATAATTTTGAAAGGCGCGTCAATATGAAAAGAATACGTAAAATTTTCAGATTCGCAGTTATAGTTATTTTGGTGTTTAGTTGGTTTTATAATTATCCGCCGTTTTACGGACAAAGCTGGCCGAATGTTGGAAATCATAACACTTTTAGCGCGGCTGGAGATATTACACTTCCAGTAGTGGCTGGTCCCTATACCGAAAATGATTTAAATTTTGAATTGGAAAAGGATTCTGTAATTCCAAATTCAGGAAAAATCAAACAAGTTATCAGCAAAACAAAGCCCGAAGTCAGACTGCAGAAATGGGGCGAAGTTGATTTGGGAATTTCTTATAATGGCGTGAGTGCTGTTTCCTCAAAAAATCTAACGAAGATAGAATATAAAAACTCCAAACAGGAAGTCAAAATCTATTCCCTTGAAGCCACAAGTTCTATGGAAGACGGGGGAATGGAATTTGAAGTTATTTTAAATGAAAAGCCCGCCACTAATATCGTAAGTTTTCAACTATCTAATTGGCAGGATTTAGATTTCTTTTATCAGCCTGAACTCACAGCTCAAGAAATAGATAAAGGAGATAACAGACCTGAAAACGTAATTGGTTCT
>JANLIR010000005.1 GCA_024654025.1 Candidatus Wolfebacteria bacterium
CGGTTATTACGGACAACTAACCAAACAAGCTATTCAGAAGCTTCAACTCAAATACAATATAACAAACAAATCCGACCCCGCTTATGGACAAGTAGGCCCTAAAACAAGAAAAGTTCTTAACCTGCTTCTACAAATAAGCTATCTGAAAGATCAATTAAACCAACTCCTTGTCCGCCTCAAAACCCTCTAGCTTTATGAAGTATAGTGTTATGCTATAGCATAACACTATACCACTCTCGCCTTTACTACCTCATTTAAATATTTTGAAACTCTGCATATTATTCTAAATAACAGCTTAATTACGATTGAGTTTTTGAGTGTTATTTGATATAATTAATATATATATGAAATTTAGACAATCACTTTTTTGGGATACAAACCCTAAAAACATAGACACAAGAAAAAACGCTCGTTATATCATTGAGCGTATTTTAGAGCTGGGTCAGCCAGATGATATTACTTGGATGTTCAGACAATATTCAAAAAGCGATATTAAAAAAGTTATAAATCTGCCGCGTAATCAAATCAGCCCCAAATCAAAAGCACTATGGACGTTAATCCTAAAGTAACAAAACAAGAAGCAGATTTAAAATTAGATATTTTACCCAAAGAAACCGTGAAAGCTTTTCGAGCTTGCGCAAATATGCCGATTTTTTCGCATGAGGATTGGTATCTGGCTGGCGGTACGGCTCTTGCGCTTCCTGATATCGCCGTAATGAAAATTATCGCCATTTCACAAAGAGGCCGCAAGCGCGATTTTTTTGATCTTTTTTGGCTCTCTCAAAATATACAGCCGTTAGGTGATATTATTTTGAACGTTAATCGGCAATACACAGTGCGCCAAAACCTGGCGCATATTTTAAAGAGCTTGGTTTATTTTGCCGACGCGGAAAATGATCCGATGCCAAGAATTAATTTTAACGCCAGCTGGCTATCAGTTAAAAAATTTTTTATTAAAGAAGTGCCCAAAATTACGAACAAAATCATTGGGTTGAGTTAATAATCATTAAAGATTTAGAATTTAGTTTATATGCGATTAAAAATAAAAGGAGGGGATTACGGGTTTACTCTTATTGAGCTTGTTGTTTCAATAACTATTTTTGTAATTTTGGCGGTTGTTTTAGTGTTGCGGTTTGGTGACTACTACTACAAAAGAAATTTACAGGACGATTCCTTAAAAATTGCTTTTGCTTTGAAATCAAGCCGCGATAAGGCAATTAGCCAAGAGGGAGGAACTCCTTGGGGGATTCATTTTGTAAATACTTCCGGCGCTCAGGGATACTATATTATTTTTAGCGGACCTGCTTATGCCGGCCAGATTTTTCCTAAAACCGAGTTAAATCCCGGAGTGCAGTTTTTAATGCCGGTTGCAAGCAGTACGGTAAATATTGTTTTTTTAAATCCGTTTTTTTCTGCGACGTCTACCTATGCGACTCCATTCACAATGAATGGAGTATTAGCAGCAACAACAAGTATTATAATCGCGTTAACGGACGACGAAACTTCTTCGTCCACCATAATCATTAACGCCAACGGAGACGTTCAATATTAAATTTATGAATTTTAATAAATACCACAATTTAAAAGGGCAAGCTTTAATAGAAATTCTTTTAGGAATGGTTATAGGGATTATAATAATCGGAGGTATTGCGGGAATTTTAACTATAACTTTAAAAGGCGATTTTAATACAAAAAATACCCAGCTTGCCGCATCGTTTGCTCAAGATTTAGTTGATAAAACTAAGTCTGTTTCAGAATCAAATTGGAATTATATTTATGGTTTAAATAAAGGAGGTTCAAGTCCTTATTATATTTATTACAACACAAGTACTTTTGTGGCGGAAATAAAAAGCGGAATTGAAACGGTAACCTCGATAGACGGCAAAAATTTTAACCGATATTTTTACGTGGAAAATGTGAACCGAAATTATTGCGGAACCGGCGATATTTCCACTTCTTCGGCAACTGGCGCTTGTTTAATTTGGCCGCCTTTTTTAACTTACGTTTCCGAAGACCCCTCGACTCAAAAAATTACCACTTTTATAAAATGGGACAGCGATACGCGTTCAATAAAAGAAGTACAATATTTGATGCGTAATCTAAATAATGTATTTTCTCAAACCGAGTGGCAGGGCGGCGCCGGGCAGGAAAATTTTCCTATTTCAGGAAGCTCCACCCTTGTTAACGATAAATTTAGCGCGTCCACAAACACAAATTTTTCTTCGGCTGGTTCAATTACCATGTCAACAACAACATCGCCGGCTAATTTAACGTCTAGCGTTTTTGATACTTTTATTGCTTCTGGGAGCGCCATCAATTCAATTGTTTGGAAAGGTTTGCAGCTCCCAAACACATCTGTAAGTTTTCAAATTGCTTCTTCAAATAATTCTGGCGGGCCTTGGAATTATTTAGGCCCTGACAACACAAGTGGAAGCTATTACGTTCCCAATCAAAATACTTCAATCTCCGTAAATCCGATAAATCATATGAATCAAAGATATTTCAGATACGAAATTTTTTTACAAACGACCGTAAGTCAAAGCCCCAGAGTTGACGACGTAATTATTAACTGGTCATTATAAAATGAAAACCTTTACGAAAAATAGCCAGAAAGGAATGACATTCCTGCCTATGATTATTTTAATCAGCGCGATTATTTTGGAAATCGGAGCCACGGTTGTGTTACTTGCTAACTTTTCAACGGAAAACGGTTATGGTTTTAAGAATTCCCAAGAGGCGTTTGCATTGGGGCGTTCCGGTATTTTTGACGCGATTCTCCAGCTTGAAAGAAATAAAAACTACACCACCAACGGCATCGTATATTCTTTAAATATCGACATCGGAAAGTCATTCGAGGTTGTAGTTTGTAATAATTCAAAAATTAATATTGCTAGTTCAACCTGCGATTTTGCGGCGCCTGGATACCAAAATAAAGCGGATATCATTTCTACCGGAAAAGTTGTTAATAAGAACAGGCGATTGGAGGCAATTATTAATATAAATAGCGCCACCACCGAAATAAAAATCGAATCTTTAAAAGAAATCTCGATTTAATAAAAATTAGAGATTTAGCTAGTCTTTGTAACTATGTCTTTCGCGGCAGTTGAAACCGGGGAAAACTGATGAATTCCTCCGCTTAATATGATAGAATTTATTTAATGCATGAATTTAAAATAAAAACAAAAGCTTTTTCAATATTGGAAGTGGTCATTTACATAACTATTTTTACGGCAGTTATCGGTTTAGTAATCGGAATATTTATAAGCACCGTCAAAATAGGAAACAGAGAAACCGCTTCGGCCGAAGTTACTAGCCAATTGAATTTTGTTTTGCAATATGTAGAGAGGTTAGCCAAGCAGTCTTCTAATTTTGATATTGTATCTGGCACAACAACGTCGACTTTAAAACTAAGAATGCCAGCACCGTCTAGTAGTCCTACTTGTGTATTTCTTTCCGGCGGAGTTATTAAAATTGCCGGACCAGACGCATCAAATCGAAATTGTGATTTTGTGAACGCAACAAACCTAACTAACGGTAAAGTTACTGTTGATAGGTTAAATTTTACAAAAATAACGTTTTATCCCGGCCACGACAATGTTTTAATTGACGTGCAATTAACATATAACAGCTCTGACCCTCAAAGCAGAGTAGTTAGAAGCTTGCAGTCGGCGATTTCTCGAGTTTCAGCCGCCACTTTTGACGATAATTTACTCCCGGGAAGCGACAATACATTTGATTTTGGACTTACCGGCACGCGATGGAGAAACGGTTTATTCTCTGGAAATTTACGGGCTGGTTCTGATTCTTCTCACGGTTTGATTTTGACTTCTCCTAACGGCACCTGTTATCGCCTTACGGTTAGCGATGCCGGGACCTTATCTACGATTTCTATAACCTGTCCTTAATAAAAAATAAAAACGGATATGGTTCGATCTATTTAATGTGGGGCGACGATAGTTATAATATCCACTTATCTTTATTGACTTTTTATTCAAGATGCTTTAATTTATTACTTATTATGAAATTTGCCGTAATCGAAACCGGGGGGAAACAATATAAAGTTTCTGCCGGACAAAAAATAAAAGTTGAAAAAATAAAAACCTCCTCCAAAGGCGAGGCTCGTCAAGTACGACAAGAGGGTGAAATTTTTGTTTTTGACAAGGTTCTTTTGGTTTCAGAAGGGGATAAAACCGAGGTTGGAGCGCCTCATATTGATGGCGCTAAAGTGGAGGCAAAAATTTTAAAAAACAGCCGCGACAAAAAGAAAATTGTTTTCAAGTACCATTCCAAAACCCGTTATCGCAAGAAAAAAGGCCACCGCCAACACTTCACGGAAGTTGAGATAACCAAGATAACTTAAATTCTAAATCCTTCGCTCTAGCGCTTGTCCGAGCGTGTCTTCATCGGCAAATTCGATTTCTCCGCCGGTCGGTATGCCTCTGCCGAGCCGGGTTATTTTTTTTGACAAACCTTGCAGTTCTTTGGAAATAAGCAGCGCATTCAAATCTCCATAGGTAGTCGGATTAATGCCGATAATTATTTCATCAATTTGCCCACCTCGATTTTTAATTAAATTTTTTAAACTATTAAGCCGTAATTTCTGGGAGCTTTCCAAAACCCCGCTTTTAGTAAGCTCTCCCAAAATCAAATACTTGCCCGGATATTTTTTGGTTCGTTCAATCGAAATTAAATCCGTTTCTTTTTCGATAATCATCACAACGGTGTTTTTCCTGTTTTTATCTCGGCAAATATTACACAAATTATCGGAATTAGAGTGGATAAAAAAACACTCGGAACAAATTTTAATATTTTTCAAGTTGCCAACCGCTTTTGACGTTTCTTCAATGTTTGCTTTACCGCTATTTACCAAATGAAAAGCCAGTCTTGTGGCTTGCCGCGGACCGATTGAGGGCAACTTGGAAAACGTGTCAATAAAAAGTTTGATAGATTCGGGGTACATAAATTAAGAATGAATAGACGTTATTTCTTTAAAGCTGGCTTTTTCCGGATCGAATTTAAGCGGAACCGTTCCTAGAGGCCCGTTTCTGTGTTTGGATATTATGATTTCGGCGGTATTTATTTCTTCAGGCGAAGGATTTAATTTATCGCGATCTTTCCGGTAAATAAACATAACCACATCCGCATCCTGCTCCCAAGAACCCGTTTCACGAAGATCCGATAAGCGGGGGATTTTAATTTCCCTTTGGTCCACAGCCCTGTTTAATTGCGATACCGCTAAAACCGGAACGTTTAATTCTTTGGCAAGGGCTTTTAGTCCATGGCTTATTTCGGTAAATTGTTGGACGATGTTTTCAGAATTGGAACTAGACGTTATTAATTGAACATAATCAATAACAATAAGTCCTAAGCCGTGTTCCATTTGCATTCTCCGGCCCATTGACCTTAGCTGTAAAAGCGTTGGCGATGGCGTATCGTCTATGATAATCGGCATTGTTGAAAGCCGGTCAAGCGCTTCGCGGATCATTTCGAATTCAATTTCATCGGTTAACCGCCCGGTTCTTAACCGCCATAAATCAACCTGCGCTTCTGCCGCGATAAGCCTATCAATAATTTGGTCTTTGGACATTTCTAAAGAAAAAATTGCCACAGGCACGCCGGCTTTTGAAGCGTTTCGGACAAAATCAAGAACAAGCGAGGTTTTTCCCAAGGATGGCCTTGCTCCTAAAATAATCAAATCGGATTTTTGAAATCCCGAAAGATATTTATCAAGTTCGACAAATCCGCTTGTCACTCCGCGCAACCCCCTTTCTCCCCGGTTCATTTTTTCGATTCGCTCGTACGCCTCGCTCAAATGTTCTTTGACAAGAGAATAAGTTGGTAAAAGTGATTTTTGGCTGATTGAAAATATTTTTTGCTCTATTTTGTCCAAAACATTTTCGACATCTTCCTGATTATTGAAGGCTTGTTCGGTAATTTCTCCCGAAACTTGTATTAAGTCGCGCAGTATTTTTTTCTGATGAACAATTTTTCCATAATGGAAAACATGGGCGCTTGAAGGCACCATATTTATCAAATCGGTAAGATAAGTTGATCCGCCGGCATCAGTAAGCAAGTTTTTATCTTTCAGTTTATTGGTGACTGTTAAAATATCAATCGGTTCCGATTTTTTGAAAAGCTCTATTATAGCGGCGTAAATCTTTGCGTTAGCCGGCTGATAAAAATCTTCGGCGGCGATTGAATCCGCCACTTTGATAATGGCGTTTCCGTCTATCATCAGCGCGCCTAATAATGATTTTTCTGCCTCCAAATCTTGTGGAGGAATTTTTATTATGCTCATTTTGTAAATTTTAACTTCAACGCTTGGTTACGAACGGTCCCAGCGGCGTATCCTTTATTAAGTATCCTAAACGTTCTATTTTAATTCTCAAGCGGTCGGCGGGGACAAACTGTTTATTTTGCCTCGATAACTGCCTTTCCTGGGCTAATTTCGCTATTTTTAGGGGTATTTCTGTAGAAGCGTAGTTTATTTCAAATAGTTTTAAAAGCTTGTTTATAGACGTTTTTATCGCTATCGCTTCTTTTTTTGAAAGCTTCCATAATTTGGGGTTTATTTGGTTTATGAGATTAAAAATTTCTGATAGCGCCTTAGGAGTGTTGAAATCGTCGTCCAGCGCTTTTTTAAAATCATTTTCGAATTTTTCTAATATTTTTTTTATGTTTGTTCCGCCCTTTTTATTTACGGCGTTTAACTCCACAAATTTTAAAGTTGTTATAAAATCTTCAATATTTTTTAGAGATTTTTTTGCCGACGCTAAAACTTCATCGTTGTAATTAATAGGGGAACGGTAATGATGGGAAAGCGCAATCATTCTTAAATCGCTGCTGGAATTTTTTTTCAGGAATTCGCGGATAGTTATAAAATTATTCAAGCTTTTGGACATCTTGTCGCCGTTGATAAGCAAAAAGCCGGTATGCATCCAAATTTTCACGAACGGTTTTTTCCCTGAAGCCGATTCTTGTTGGGCTATTTCCGATTCATGATGGGGGAATTTTAAATCGTTTGCTCCGCCATGAATATCGTATTGGGGACCGAAAAATTTTTCGGTTATTGCCGTATCTTCTATGTGCCAGCCTGGCCTGCCCCAACCCCAAGGCGAATCCCAGCCAATGTTTTCTTTGGTTTCTTTCCAAAGCGCAAAATCAAGCGGATCTTTTTTTTGCGGGTCTTGTTCAATTCTGTATCCATGCCTTAGTTCGCTTAAATTTTGTTTTGAGAGATTGCCGTAATTAGTGAATTTTTTAACCTGGAAATAAACTCCGTTTTTTGTTTCGTAAGCGAAGTTTTTTTTCAAAAGAACGGCGATTTGTTTTTGAATTTCTTTGATATATTTGCTGGCAGGAGCGTATTTATCAACCGAATTTATATTCAGCGCTTTTATGTCTGTGTAATATTCCTTTTCAAATTGTTTCGCCAGTTTTTCGGGTCTGATATTTTTGTCTTTTGCCCTGTTTATGATTTTATCGTCAATATCGGTTATATTTTGCAAATAAAAAACCTTATTTTTTAAAAAACGAAGGTATTTAACAAAACTATCAAATATTATGTAGGTCCGGGCGTGTCCTATGTGCGAATAATCGTAAACCGTTGGCCCGCAAACAAAAAGCTTAAGGCCGTTTTTTGGTTTTTTTACCGCTATTTTTTTGCCGCTAAGAGTGTCTAAAATGCGCATGAATAATTATTGAAGGATTATTTAGAGTTTATTTTAAAATTAGCCCTTTCGCAAGCTGGCGCTTTCGCGATTAAATGGTAAAATATTTATATTATGGATCAAGATTTGTATCCAATTTTTGTGATTGTGATGGCTTTGCTGTTAGCCGTAGTGTTTGCCGGGCATTATCTTATTTACTATTCAACAGTTAAATTTTTTTCAGTTGCAACCGCGCAAACAAAAGCGATTTTGGGGCTAGTCCTTTTAGGACTGGCGCTTAGTTTTTTTGTAACGTCAATCCTGGCCCGTCTAAGCGAAAATTTTGTAACCAGAACGCTTTATTTTTTATCAACTTTATGGCTTGGCGTGGCAACAACACTACTCGCTGTTTTTATCGCCAGTTGGGTTGTAATTTGGATTTCCAAATACTTTAGCTGGCAGATTAATTTAATTGCTTTAGGCGTTGTGGCTTTAATATTTTCATTCGCGTATTCGGCGTATGGAATTTGGAACGCGTATAATCCGGTCATAAAAGAAATTACCGTAAACATAAAAAATCTTCCGCCCCAATGGAAAGACAAAAAAGCCGCCCAACTTTCCGATGTTCATTTAGGCCACGTTCTAAGAGCCGGGTTTATGCAAAAAGTAGTTGACGAAACTAATGCTCAAAAACCGGACATCATTTTTATTACCGGTGATTTGTTTGACGGAATGGACGGCGATTTAGCGCAACTCGCAAAGCCTTTAAGTAATATTAAAGCGCCGCTCGGAACTTATTACGTAACCGGGAATCACGAAACTTATTTAGGAGTTGAAAATGCTTACTCTGCTTTAAAAACTACTCCTGTCAAAACTTTAAAAGACCAGCTAGTTAATATTGACGGCATGCAAATAATCGGAATTTCTTATCCTGAACGGGGATTTTCAAAAGACATAGGCCAGGTTATTAAAAATTTAGCATATTTTAATCCGCAAAATCCGTCTATTCTTTTGTGGCACGACCCCACAAAGATTGACCAGGTAAAACAAGCCGGCGTTAGTCTGCAATTATCCGGGCATACTCATCACGGCCAAATTTTCCCAATTAATCTTGTTTCGCGTTTAGTATACGGAAAATATTATACCGGCCTTCATCAAGAAGAGAACTACTCGATTTATACTTCAAACGGCGTCGGCGTTTGGGGTCCCACTATGCGCACCGGCAGTCGTCCGGAAATTGTTATTATAAAATTTAAATAAAATGTGGATTGTCTATGCGTTTTTCTCGGCAATTACCGCGGCGCTCGTGACGATATTGGCTAAAGCGGGACTAAAAAATATTGATGTTATTTTAGCGACCACAATCCGCGCGATTATTATGGTTGCGGTTTTGTTGCTTATAACCGCGACTTTGGGAAAATTTAACGGTTTTTCCTTTAAATTTTTAGCCGGAAGAGATTGGTGGTTGATAATTGCCGCCGGAATTTTCGGCGCGCTCTCGTGGCTGTTTTATTTTATGGCGTTAAAATACGGATTGGCTTCGCATGTGGCGGCAATTGATAAATTAAGCTTGGTTTTTATAATTATTTTTAGCCTTCTATTTTTGAAAGAATCATTTCATTGGCTGGTAATTTTAGGAGGTCTTTTAATGGCTATCGGCGCGATTTTAATAAGCATAAAATAAATTATTTTTTATTTTATAATCGTTGTATAAGACCCTTCTGGTATCTGATTAATTTGAGAAGGTAATTTGTAATAAATATTTTTTTTAACTTGTTTTTCCGGAGTGAAAGTGTCGGTTATAAACATAACAGTTTGGCTGGGCATGGGAATACCTCTGACTTCAGCGCCGGATGCTTGAATTATAACGAATTTCGGCCTCTCCGGCGGTAAATTATTTAATTCCCGCCCAATCGCGACATAATCAGCCGCGAAAGCGCCCTGAACATTGTGATTTTTGCCCCAGACAATGAAATAATCATAATAAGCGTTAAAAGGAAGAAATATTAAGAATACTACGCTGGCGGTAAATAAAAATTTTCTAAAAATTCCGTGCTCAAATTCGCCGAAATAATTTTTTAAAAATTCATAAAGCCACACCCCACCGAATCCGGCTAAAATAAAAACCGGCGGAATCATTATAATTGATCGAAGCGCGTGAGGAATGCCTTCGTTTGAAATTACTACCGGAAGAGAAACAATAGCCAGCGCTGAAAATAAAATCCAAGAAGAGAATCTGATTGTTTTATCGCGGTCATTTAGCGGCTTTTTAAAAATACCGATAAGACTGAATAAAACGCCAATTAAAAATATTGTTCCCACTGGCCAAAATAATTGGGGGCTGCCGGAAATATTATGCCGCCAGTTATAATCGCCGACAACGCCAAACATTCCTAAAGTTTTTAGCGTATTAAGCGCCAAGTTTTTTAACGGCGCTTCAGAGCTAAAAACAGAAACTTGTGAAGTTCTGCCCATAAAATCCGCCGGGTTTTTCAAAAAATGATATCCCAAAGGCGCGAAAGCCAAAAGAGAAAAAATTGCAAAAACAATAAAAATTTTTACAGTGGCCTTTCTTGATTCTTTATGGGCAAAAAACCACATTCCGAAAACAATTAGAATCAAAAGCGGCGTGGCTCGATAAGCGATATAGCTGTGCATTCCTAATCCGTAAACAAGGCCTGAAATAATTCCGTACAAAAGCCATTTTTGATTCCGCAGTCCTTTTAAAAGAAAATACAAAGCCCAGGTTAGGAAAAACGGCGCCATTATCGCTCTAAATCCGATACGCGAAAAATTTATATGCCAAAAACTCGTGGCAATCAGAAAGGCGCTGAGTAATGCGATTTTTTGGTTCAGCGGAATTATTTTATTTTCTGTTTGTCGTTCGTCGTGCGTAGTTCGTAGTTTTACAAAGAGCTCTTTTGCCAAAAAATAAACGCCCAAAACCGTAAGTATGCCGAATATAACGCTTACTATTCGAAGCGCCCAAGGTTCATTGCCAAAAGTTTCAATTGAAAGACCCTGTATGTTTATAAATAATCCCTCGCGTCCATTATTTTCCGGGTAAAAAACTTTCCAATTACCGGTTGAAATTGCTTCCAGCGCGTTGTTGCCGTTCATTGCTTCGTCCGGATAAAGTCCCGGCGGCAAACTTTTTATGTTGTAAGCCCTGAGAAAACCGGCTATAATTAGTATAACTAGCAATAAAATAAAAGAAAAAGATTTTTTTCTTCCTTTATTATCCATATAATTTTGATGTAATTTTATATTATGAACGACCAAATTAATCATAACATATTAGAGCAGGACATTGAACGTTTAAGCCGGCAAATCAAAGAAAATAAAAATAACCCGGAGTTTAAAGAAATTTCAGAGAGAGAACTTATAAAACGTTCGCTCGGACCGATTGTTAGAAAACAAATTTTGGGACAACCGATAGATTTTTCTCCGGCTAAGCCGTTTCAAACGACTGTTTTGCCCAACTATCTCATAGACGCGCCAGATGAAATAAAAATCAAAGTTGAAAAACTTATTGATATGACTTTTCACCAAGGCATTGAAAAAACAGTTGATGAAGCCCAGAAATTCGGCCCGTTTGTTTTAGACGCATACCATGACGCGTTGACCGATAAGCTTCACGCCGAATTAAAAGAACGCAATTTGATTTAAGGTTGATTTAAAATGATTTTTTATATTATTTTAATAGTCCCGGTTTTAATTGCGGCTATTACCGCGCTCTTTTTAATTTACCGCTCAAGCAAAAAACGAAAGCTGGCGCAAACGATGGAAATGAAATTGCTTTCGATTAGCTTGCCCAAAAAACAAAAAAGCGATTTTTCTCAGCCGGGCCAGCCCAATGATTGGAAAGAAGAAATAAATTTATCAGCCCAGCTTTTTTCCATTCTTGCCAGTTTAAAATCTCATTTTGTATTGGAAGCCGCGGTTCATCATGTCGGCGAAGAAATTCATTTTTATATCGGGGTTCCGACAAAATCCGTGGAAGCCGTAATCCGGCAAATCCAAGGCCTTTGGAAAGACGCGCAAGTCAGTTACGTTGACGATTACAATATTTTTAATTCAAACGGCGAAAGCGCCGGAGTTTTTGTCCAGCAAAAATTTTCTTACGCCCTGCCGGTCAGAACCTATATTGAATCCAATACCGACACCTTTGCGCCTATTTTAAGCGGATTAAGCAAGATCAGCGAGGTGGGAGAGGGAATAGCCATTCAAATTTTAGGAAATCCCGCGCCCGAGTCGGTAAAGAAAAATATTTTACAAATGCTCGAATCTTTGAAAAAGGGAGCTAAAATGGAGGATTTGATAAAGGGATTAAAAATCGGCTTCGGCGACATAAAAAAAATAGTGGCAGGACCGGAAGAGAAAAAAGAAAACGAACCGAAAATAATCGATGAAGACGCGATAAAAGCGTTGGAGTCAAAAATTTCCAAACCGCTTTTAGCTTTAAATATCCGCGTTGTCGCTTCGGCCTTAAATAATATTCAAGCGGATATAATTTTAGACGGCGTATTAAGCGGTTTTTCCCAATTCAGTTCGCCTCGCCGGCAAGAATTTAAAATAGTAAAACCGCGCAACGCGAAAGATTTCTTTTATAATTTTTCTTTTAGGGATTTTGATGAAAATCAAAATGTCGTGTTAAACACCGAAGAGCTAGCCAGTGTTTTTCATTTCCCAACCGCCACAACCGATATCCCTAAAATAAAATGGGCGAAAGCTAAAGAAGCGCCGCCTCCTGTTCTGCCGAGCTCCGGAACCTTAGTCGGTGAAAGCGATTTTAGAGACGAACATAAGCCCGTTTATATCGCCGAAGAAGATCGTAGGCGGCATGTTTATTTAATCGGCCAAACCGGAACCGGCAAAACTAATCTGCTGATGAATATGGCGATCGAGGACATCAAACAAGGCAAGGGAGTTTGTATTATCGATCCGCACGGCGAAGACGCGGAATCCGTTTTAAGCGTTATTCCCAAAGACCGTCTCGATGACGTTATAGTTTTTGACCCTGCCGACCTCCAAAAGCCGTTGGGCATGAACATGCTTGAATATGATTTTAATAAACCTGAAGAAAAAACATTTATTGTCAATGAATTATTTAATATTTTTGACAAACTTTACGACATGAAAGTCGCGGGCGGTCCGATGTTTGAACAATATACTAAAAACGCGATTCTGCTTTTAATGGAGGATATGGTAAACGAACCGGCAACTTTGATGGAAATCCAGAGAGTTTTCACCGACGACGATTATCGGGAAAGAAAATTAATGAGAATCGCTAATCCGGTAGTTATAGATTTTTGGGAAAAAGAAGCGCAAAAAGCCACAGGCGAACACTCATTGGCAAATATGTCCGCGTATATAACTTCAAAATTCAATAATTTTACGATTAACGATTATGTGCGGCCGATAATAGGACAAGAAAAATCCGCGTTCAATTTTCGGAAAATAATGGATGAAGGTAAAATTTTAATTCTGCCTCTTTCCAAAGGAAAAATCGGCGAAGCCAACGCTAATTTATTAGGAATGATAATATTGGGGAAAATTTTGATGGCGGCGTTGTCGCGAGCTGATATGCCGCAGGAAAACCGCCGGGACTTTAATTTATTTATCGACGAATTCCAAAACTTTACAACTGATTCAACATCGATAATTTTAGCCGAGGCGCGCAAATATCGGCTTAACCTGGTAATGGCGCATCAATTCATCGCCCAACTGCCCGACAAAATAAAAGATTCAGTTTTCGGAAACGTCGGCACCAAAATTGCTTTTAGAGTTGGTATTTCCGACGCTGAATTTCTGGTGAAAGAATTTTCGCCGGTTTTCGACCAAACTGACTTAACAACCATTGCCACCGGCCGCGCTTATATAAAAATGTTAATTCACGGCGCTCCGGCTTCGCCTTTCAGCATCAAAACTTTTTTAAAACCAAAAGCCGATTACAACACTATCGCTACAGTCAAAGAAATTTCTCGCTTAAAATACGGAACCAATCGCCAGGAAGTGGAACAAAAAATAATTAGTCGCCTTCGCTCCTAGTTGTCATCCCGATCCGTCAGCTGACGGAGAGGGATCTCATGATTTTTAAAATTTGTATTTTGTAATTCTTAATTATGGTGGCCCACATCTTTAAAGACAAAAATTTGCGTTTAATATTTTCCGCAGCTATGGTTGTTCTGATAATTACGGCAGTTGTCGGTTATTTTAAATTCGGGTCAGTGACTGAAAAAATAATCGTTCATTTTGATATTTTTAAAGGAATTGATGTTTTAGGAAACAAAACGGATGTTCGCGCAATTATTATTTACGGCTTTATCGTCTCGGCCATCAATTTTTTTCTGGCCGATTTTCTTTACGAACGGGAAAGATTTTTGTCTTATATTTTTTCGTTCGCCACTCTGTTTCTATCGCTTCTAATTCTAACGGTTATTTCGGTTATAATTTCGAAAAATTAAGCCTTAGCAATAACAAGCGCGGCGATTTTACGCGCGCCGGCACTTCTTAAAACTTTCACAGCTTCATTTATTGTCGCTCCTGACGTAAAAACATCATCAACTAACAAAATATTTTTGCCTTTAATCTGGTTCGCGTTAATAACCTCGAAACAATCCTTTACGTTTTTTTCTCGGTCGCCCGATTTTTTTGCCTGCACTTGAGGATTTGTTTTCTTTATTCTTTTCAACCCATCAACTAAATTAATTTTTAACTTTTCGGATAAAATTTCAGCCAGTAATTTTGACTGGTTATAGCCCCTCTGGCGCTCCCGGGAAGTATGCAAAGGAATTGGAACTAAAATAAAACCAGAAGTATCAAATCCGGTTCGGCCAAGAAATTCAAGAATAAGTTCAGAAAGAAAAGGCGCCAGATTTTGAAAATTTTCGTATTTAAAATAATGAATTAAGCTGTTTATAACAGGATTGTCGTAATTTGCCGCCGCGCCCAAAATATATCTGGGCACGCCTTCGTGACGGCAGATTACTTTATTGTCGGCTAAACGAAGACGACAAACCGGACACGAAAAAGCCGAATTAATTACGATTAACTTTAGGCAAGCGTCGCAAAGGCATTGTTTTTCTTTGGGTTTTTCTTCAATTTTTTCTTCGAGATTTTTAAAACAACCCAAGCAAACCGGCGGAAATAGAACGTCAAGAATTATTTTTTTCGCGTTAATCAAATTATTTCAGCGCAAATCGAAACCGGCGGATTATCAAGGTTATAACAAAAAATCCGGCGCTTATAAGTATGAATAATGGTCCCGGAGCTGTTTTAGAATTAAATGCGAAAATCATTCCCAGTATCGTCGTTAAAATTCCAAGCGAAACGCTGATTGTCATAAAAGATTTTAAACTTTTAGCTATATTTTTAGCGGAAGCCGCCGGTATTATCACAAGCGATCCCATCAAAAGCGCCCCGACAAATCTTATTCCTAAGGCAACTGCCAGCGCAAAAATAAGAAGATATATTAATTCCAAAATTCGATTTTTAATGCCGATTGATTGCGCCAGCTCTTGTGAAAGCATATTTAACGCTAATTTTTTATAGATTGCCAAAAGCGTAATTATAACAACAGCTGAAACAAAAATAGAAAATAACGCTTCTTGTCGGCTTAATAAACTTATGTTTCCAAAAAGAGCTTCCAGAAGTTCTTGTTGAGGAGTAATCAAAACTCCAATTGCCAAACTGACCGTAAAAAATACTCCGATTAAAGTATCAACTGAAAGCGTTGTGTAATATTCTAAAAACCATACACCGAGCGTAGCTAACAGTAAAAATCCTGCGGCGCCCCAAAACGGATTAAAGTTAAACATAAGGCCCAAGGCAAGGCCCGGCAAAGCCACATGCGAAAGCGCGTCGCCAGCCAAAGCCATTTTTCGCAAAATAACGAAAGCGCCCAGCAAACTAGTGCTGGCCCCTATAAAAATCGCCACGATTAAAGGTTGTATTAAATCCGTCATAGTAATTAGGAATTAGTAGTTAGAATTTAGTAATTAATGTTTATGCTCGTAAAACGCTTTTTCTCCCCCATAAAGCTCGTTTAGATTTTGCGCGGTTAAAACTTTAGCTGGCGGGCCGTAGCATAAATTCTTTTTGTTCAAACAAATAACTTTAGTGGCGTACTCTGAAACGATATTCAAATCGTGCGATATTAAAATAACCGTAAGATTCAATTTTTTGTGCATTTGGCTGATTGTTTTTAAAATTGATTCCTGACCGTAAATATCAATATCAGCTGTCGGTTCATCAAACAACAAAACATCCGGATTATCCATCATGGCCCAGCCAACCAACAGGCGCTGTCGTTGTCCAACAGAAATTTCTCCCAGCCCTTTTTTTAAAATATTTTCTTCAAGCTGAATAAAACTAAGAGCTTCTCGTATGCGTTTTGCGTTAGCGATTTTTCCTCTTAATTTAAAAAATTCTTTGACGGTTATCGGCACATCAATGTCTATATCCAAACGTTGGGGAACATAGCCTATTTTAACATTCGGCTCCCATTTTATTTCTCCCTCATAAGAAATCATATTGAGCAGCGCTTTAAATAAAGTTGTTTTGCCCGCTCCGTTAGGGCCAATTACGGTTAAAATTTCGCCGCGGTTAACCTCTAGAGTTATATTTTGCAAAATTTTTTCACCGCCCAAATTAACGCTCAAATTTTTTACTTTGAGTATTTGCATGTTTAATTATTATATCATAAAATTTAACAATGAAATATTTAGAAGAAAATATATTGGCAGCCCTAGAGGCTGTTTTATTTGTTCACGGAGAACCTCTTGAAACAAAAAAACTTTCAAAAATTTTAGAGGTCGGCGAAGAAAAAATTGGCGAGTTGGTAGAACGATTATCAAAAATTTTAGAAGACAAAAATAGGGGATTAGTGTTGATTAGAGACGGCTCGCGTGTTGAATTGGCCACAAAGCCCGAGCTATCTTCTTTGATAGAGGGCTTTATAAAAAGCGAATTTGACGAAAATTTGACGCCGGCAGCTCTGGAAACCCTTTCGTTAATAGCCTATTTCGGGCCTTTATCACGCGTTCAAATTGATTACTACCGGGGAGTTAATTCGTCTTTTACCGTAAGAAATCTTTTATTAAAGGGTCTTATAGAAAGATTCAACAAGCCGGACAACCAGCACGTCTTTTTTTACAAACCCAGCATAGATTTGTTAAAATATTTAGGTATTTCTAAAATAGAAGAATTGCCTGAATACGAAAAATATAAAGAGTTGTCGGTTCAAGACAGCCAACAAACATGAAGTCCTACAGTCGTATATTTTTTTTAACTTTAATTTTTATCGTTTCCGTTTTGACGGTTAAAATTTGGGGCGATAAAATTTCCAGCCCTAAAGTTTCAGCTCTAGCAACGGTTAAAAATGTTCTGGAGGGTGCCGGCGGAGACATAAACCAAGAAAGCCCCGTTATTGATAAAACATTCGTATCAGAAATAGCCTCAACGGGAAATTTTTCAGAAAACCCCACCTCTACCTTGAAATTCGCTTCCGAAGGAGTCTGTTCGGAAGTTGAATTTTCCAGCCGAGCGATTTTAGTTGAATATTTAAATCAAAATATTAGCGTGGCGGAAATAAATTCCACTCGGCGCTGGCCAATCGCTTCAATAACAAAATTAATAACTGCCGTTGTCGCCGTCGAAAACATCGACCCGGAACTTTCCATCACTCTCACGGATAAAGCGTTAAAAGCCGAGGGAGATGTCGGTAATTTCAAATCAGTCCAGACATTTAAAGCAAATGATTTAATAAAAGCGATGCTTTTACTTTCCAGCAACGACGCGGCAATGGCTTTGTCGGAAACATTCGGTTCAGAAAAATTTTTGGCGTTGATGCGCGGTAAATTAAAAGAAATCGGAATGGAAGAAACGAGCCTTTATGAGTCTACCGGTCTTTCGTCAAAAAACCAGTCCACTCCGCGTGACATCGCAAAATTGATGAGGTATCTTTACAATTATCATCCCGAAATTTTAAAATTGACTCGGTCGCCGAGAGAAATGGCTTACGAAATAAAAACTAAAACGAGGGAAGTTTTTATGAATATAAATAAATTTGCCGGCCAATCGGGCTTTATCGGCGGTAAAACCGGCTTCATAAATGATTCCGGAGGAAATTTAGTTTCACTGTTTAATGTCCGGGGCCAGCCGGTTGTTATAATAGTTTTCGGCTCAAACGACAGGTTTAAAGAAAGCGAACAAATTTTAGAATGTATTTAACTCACGTATTTTTAATAATTAAAATTATAAGTTTTTTAGCGGCGTCTTTTGTGGTCGCGCTCTTGATTGAACCGGCGCTAAGTTATTTTTTATATAAATACCAAGCCTGGAAAAAGAAACCGAAAGATGTGAGCGCCGACGGACGCGACACCCCAATTTTTAAAAAATTCCACAGCGTTAAAGAAACGAGCGTTCCCAGAATGGGAGGAATATTAATTTGGGGAACGGTTTTAATAGTCACGGCGCTGAGTTTTCTGATGTCTAAATTTTTCCCTGCTCAAATAGGAGCTCGGATTAATTTTCTTAACCGTTCGCAAACTTGGCTGCCGCTTTTTTCTTTAATCGCCGCTTCTCTTTTAGGCTTAGTTGACGATATAAAAACAATCAAGGGAAACGGGAAATATATAACCGGCGGAATGCGATTTAAAACCCGTTTGGCTTTAATATCCGCTATAGCCCTTGCCGGCGCTTGGTGGTTCTATTTTAAACTCGGCTGGAGCAGTATTTATATTCCATTTTATGGAAACGTCGCGATAGACGGTTTATATATAATACTTTTTGTTTTGGCTATTTTAGCAACATTTTCAACCGGCGTAGTAGACGGCTTGGACGGGCTTTCGGCCGGGGTATTAGCTCCAATTTTTGGAGCTTACGGGGTTATAGCTTATTCAAGAGGTTTGTATGATTTAACCACCTTTATAGTTATTATTATTGGCGCTTTAATAACATACCTATGGTTTAACGTGCCGCCGGCGAAATTCTATATGGGAGAAACCGGGATCATGGGGCTTACGGTTGTTCTTGCTGTAATCGCGTTTTTAACGAATTCCATTTTATTTTTGCCCATAATCGGATTGGTGTTAGTAATTGAGGCTCTTTCGGTTATAATTCAGCTCACTTCTAAAAAATTTAGAAACGGGAAAAAAGTTTTTTTGGCAGCTCCGATACACCATCATTTTGAGGCTAAGGGCTGGTCTGAAGCCCAAATCACAATGCGGTTTTGGATTATTTCAGGAGTATTTTCCAGCCTGGGGCTAGTTCTTTACTTTTTAAGCAAGTTTTTGTATTAAATTTTTAAGCGGGTGTAGTATAGTGGCAATATACGACCTTCCCAAGCCCCGCACCAAAGAAAGATATTGAGCATAATCTTGCGGGTATAGTATAGTGGTAGTACGCGACCTTCCCAAGGTTGAAGCGTGGGTCCGATCCCCATTACCCGCTCATAAAAAGCAAGCAATCTTTCTTTTGGTGACGGGGCAAGGTTGAGACGAGGGTTCGATTCCCTTCACCCGCTCATGAAGTGCCGGGAATAAACAGAAAATCACAACTATGTTAACGCTGGAGCAAGAAAAGTGGATTGCCCATTTGTCTGATGAGAACAAAATAATAATCGTTCCATTCGACCCGACTGCAGAAGAAAAGTTCCAAAAAGTTAAACAAAGAATCAACGACTCGATAGGAAGAGAAGTGCCAGTAGAACATCGAGGAGCGACGAGTTTAGGAATATCCGGACAAGATGAAATTGACGTCTACATTCCAATTCCATCGGCGAGATTTAATTCATTAGTCGATCCATTAAAAAATATTTTTGGCGAACCAAAAAGTTTGTACCCGCTTGAAAGAGCGAGGTTCGTAACAGAAGAAAATGGAAAACATATCGATGTATTTTTAATAAACGAAGAGCATGACGGGTGGAAAAATGCAGTTAAGTTTGAAGAATATTTACGATCTCACCCAGAAGCCTTAGAAAAATATCGACAATTAAAAGAAGACGGTAATGGATTAAGTGTTCGAGAATATTATCGAAGAAAAACAGAATTTATAAATGAAATTTTATCTGAAGTCTAAAAATAAAAATTATTAAAATAAAACTCTTAACCTCTCTCAAGTCTAAAAATCTATCAAATAAAACGTGTCTTTTGCGCGTTGATTTTAATATAGAAGAAGGCGAAATAATTAATAAAAACCCGCGATTTTTGAACGCCGTCAATACGATAAAGTTTTTAAATAATCATGGCGCAAAGGTGGTTGTTTTGAGCCACCGAGGAAGGCCGAAGATAACTACAAACTACAAACTACAAACTACAAACTATTCATTAAAATCATTTGCAAAAGCACTTTCTAATACGTTAAAAAAACCAGTTCATTTTGCAGGGTTAAACGATAAAAATTTTAGAGAAAAAATCAGAAATTCTAAATCAGAAAGCGTTTTTTTACTGGAAAATTTAAGATTTTTCCCGGGTGAGGATAAAAACGATAAAAACTTCGCTAAAAAAATAGCTACACTCGGCGATTTTTACGTAAACGACGCGTTCGCGTTCAGTCACAGAAAAACAGCTTCAATGGCGGCAATAACCGATTTTTTGCCGTCTTATGCCGGACCGAATCTGGAAAAAGAAATTAAAAATTTAAGTTCAGTTTTAAAAAACTACAAAAAACCATTAATTGTTATTTTAGGTGGTGTAAAAATTTCTACAAAACTCGGATTGATAAAAAACTTTTTCAGTAAAGCGGATTATTTTTTGATTGGTAGCGCCATGGCCGACAATTTTTTGGTTGCCCAAGGGCTTCCGATAGGCGATTCTGTTTACGAAAAAGAAATGGTTCCTTTCGCCAAAAAACTTCTAAAACAAGCAAAAATTGTTTTACCAACAGATTTAGTAATTAACAATCGTAAAATTTTGGATATTGGCAAAAAAACCGAAAAACATTTCGCGGATATTATTAAATATGCGAAAACTATTATTTGGAACGGGCCAGTAGGGCGATTTGAAATCCCTAAGTTTGCCAAAGGAACACAGACAATAATTGAAGCGATTCTAAAAAACAAAAACGCTAAGGTCGTTATTGGAGGAGGGGAGACGATAGCGGCAATTTCTAAATACCAGTCAGTGATTTCTAAAAATAAAAATATATTCGTTTCCACCGGAGGAGGGGCGATGTTGGAATATTTATCCGCTAAAAAACTTCCAGGTCTAATAGCTCTACACAATACCAATAATACTAACCGATGATGCTAATTGATACAAATTTTAAAAAATGAATTCCTTAGTGTTATGCTTTAGCATAACACTAAGGTTCTGCCAAACAAAAAGCCAAACTATTTATGAAAAATATTGTTGTTATTTATCACAATGACGAAGACGGCTTTGCCGGCGCTTGGGTAGCGTGGAAAAAATTTAAAAATAAAGCAAAATATATAGCCGCCGGCTATTCAAATCCTCCAAAAAATAATTTCAAAAATAAAGAGATTTATTTAATAGATTTCTGTTTTAATAGCGCGGAATCGATGAAAAAATTATTAAAAAACAATAAAAAGGTAATAGTTGTAGATCATCATATATCAGCAAAAAAACTGGTGGAAATTTCAACCGAAAATCGCTTTGATATTAATCACTCCGGCTGTGTCTTGGCTTGGAAATATTTTTTTCCTAAAAAATCCGTTCCAAAATTGCTGCAGCACATCGAAGATATGGATTTATGGAAATTTAAAAAGAAAAATACTCGAGAAATCATTGCGTCTTTGGATACATATGAATTTAAATTTTCAATATGGAATAAGGTCGTAAAGGCTTTGGAAAATCATTCCTCTACAAAGAAATATATTGATGAAGGCAGGGCGATAGTAAAATATCAAGATACTTTAATTAAGAAGCTCGCTGATGGGGGAATAGAGGTTAAACTAGATAAAAAAAGGGCTGTATCGGTTAATTCCCCAATTTTAATTTCAGAAATCGGAAATTATATATATTCAAAAAAAGGAAAAATTGGTTTGGTCTGGTCATCAGAAAATGGCAAAGTCAGAGTATCGCTAAGGTCGCAAAAAGGAGTAGACGTGTCAAAAATCGCAAAAAATTATGGTGGGGGAGGCCATAAACAAGCAAGCGGATTTTCGTTTGATTATGAATTTAATTTTCCTTGGAAACCAGTAAAAAAATATGGATAAAATTACAATTTATTGCGACGGAGGAAGCAGGGGAAACCCTGGCCCGGCGGCGCTGGGCGTATATATTCCCGATTTTAAAAAAGAATATTCCCAATATTTAGGCAAAACCACTAATAACGACGCCGAATACCAGGCGATAATCTTCGCTCTCAAAAAAATAAAACAACTCGTAGGTAAAGCAAAAACCAAAAAAACAGAGGTTGAAATAAAAGCCGATAGCGAACTTATCGTGAACCAATTAAACGGCGAATATAAAATAAAGGAAAAAAGTTTAATTCCGTTTTTTATCGAAATTTGGAATTTGAAACAAGATTTTAAAAAGATAAATTTTAAGCACATTCCTCGCGAGCAAAATACTCGCGCCGATTTTTTAGTAAACAAGGAACTCAACTCTCAAAACTCATTATTTTAAAGATTTTTAATTTACTACAATAGCCAGCGATCGCTGGCTATTGTAGTAAAATGTGGATAACTCGATAACTTATAAATGAAATGATTTAGGCGATAAAAAAACACCGCTCCGACGAAAAGTCGGGGCGGTGTGGCTGGCAAGTGGTAAGCCGGATTCTGTTTCTAAACGATAATTTATCTGGTCCCTCGATTACTCTCAGGATCTAGCCCTTCGATAAACTTAGGGCAATAGCGGCACTCCCCGCTAAAAGCGGGACACGACCTTGCACCCAGTAAGGATTTAGCCGTTTCATTTCTGTCTTTTTATCCTTATGACAGAACTAAGCCTTCTACGTTAGGATTGGGCTTTCCTTCAGCTTTCGCATCAGGACGTTTCTGTTCGCACCTCTCGCATTTCCTTCGACGGGTCATTCGACTCTGAGAGTCTCAGACTCGATGAGCTCAGGATAACCCTGAGTAAAGCCGAAGGGTTTCTGCGGCAGGCTGTTAGCCTGTACAATTTTTGATCCGCCTTTGAGCGGAAAAGGGTGTCCGGACTTTCCTCTCCAACTCTTAAGTTAGAGTAACCGTTCCCTTACCAGCTTTGGCAATTATACCACCAAAATTTTATTCGGTCAACCCCGCACCTTTAATGAATGGCGAAGCTTTGAAATTCTATAGATTTAAATTTTTATTATTAAATAACTATGTTTTATGCTTAGTTCGGCGGCTTCGGAAAGAATTTAAATTCATTAAAGGTGCGGGGTCAACTTATTTTTTTTGACCATAATACTGTGGATTTCTTGAGTCAATTCATTATTGATTTTTATTAATCTATGAATTTCGTCCTGAATCTTTAAAAGCGCTTCAGCGTCTTGATATGTTTGAAGCGCCTGCTTATCAGCGGCTTGCGCGGCTACTTTTTGGCCAACCATAATAACTGAAAGAAGAACTAGTTGTAAAAATGTTTGAGCAATCCATGATATAAGAGTTGGCGTTCCTCCTAAAATAGCAGCCGGAAGGCTTATAAGCGCTATGATAGCAAAAAGGTATGCGCACCACATTGTACCAACTGCGCCGGTTATTAACACTGCTAAACGGCCATTAAATCCAGCATGCTCATGCTTTGTCAAATGAGGACCGGATTTTGTCCGTTCTTCAATTCGAGGATTTGGAATGTGTATTATTTTCATATTACGATACCTTTATTCTTTAAAATTATACCATAAATTTATTAATTTTATCCATAAGAATAAGCCACGTTTTAGCCGACATCAAATCAGATCTTATTTCTTTGGATCCTTTAAATCCGGAAATATAGCCCTTTAGGTATTTTTTTACCATATTGATACTCCGCGTCTTGCCGTAACATTTATTGAATAATTGTACGTGAAATTTTAATAATTCCAGCCTTTCCTCTAAAGAAATAGTTGCGAAATCTTTACTTTCGTTGAAAAACCACGGATTGGACAAAACCGCCCTCCCAATCATCACGCCGTCAACTCCGTAAGTTTTCGCTTTTTCATAAGCGTCTTTTGAATCGTTTATATCTCCGTTTCCCAAAATTAAAGTTTTGCTTTTATGATCATTATTATATTTCTTGGCGATTTTGACCCCTTCGCCGATCGCGTCCCAACCCGCCGGAACTTTTGACATTTCTTTTTTTGTCCGGCCGTGGATTGTTATTGTCGCAGGTTCAGCTTTTAAAAGATAGAGTATCCATTTTTTAATAATATTTTTATCATAACCAATTCTGGTTTTAACTGATACCGGAATTTTACCGGCGCCTTTTTTCGTAGCCTCAATAATCTTTTGCGCTAAAAGGGGATTAAGAATAAGCTCTGCGCCGGCTCCGGCTTTAACTACTTTTTTATCCGGACAACCCATATTTATATCAATACCGTCAAAGCCCAGCTTAGAAATAATTTTTGCCGATTCGTAAAATTTTTCCGGATCAGTGCCCCAGATTTGAGCCACAATCGGCCGTTCTTTTTGGGAAAATTTCAAATATCGGCGTATTAATTTTTCTCTCGATTCTTTATGGGTAAGTCCGTCAACCGAAACAAATTCCGTAAACATAACGTCAGGTTTTCCGCATTTGCAGACCACTTGCCTAAAAACGGTATCCGTTACGTCCAGCATGGGCGCCATAACTAAAATCGGCTTTCTTATTTTTTCCCAAAAATTATTCATATTTAAAAAGTAAGCTAATTTTTAAAATTAGCGATTTTTTGGAGTTTTGTCCATCAAATAAAACTAAACACGGTTTTTTTATATTATAATTTCCTTTATTTTCTTTCCAATTTCTTTTGGATCCGAATAAAAAATAATTGAAGCGGCAATTCCTTTAAGCGTGGTGGAAATTTCCGATCCGGATACCGCGATAACATAAATCGGCTTGTTTTTTGCGTACGCATATCCGGCCTCTATTCCTAATCCCGTTCCTTTTTCGGAAAATTCTAAAATTAAAATATCGCAATCATCTATTTGTTTGAAAGATAATCGCATAAGCTCTTTGGGAGAATATGTTTTATTACCCCAATCTTCAAAATCTCTAGCCATTATTACGGTCTCTATTCCGTTTTCTTTTAAAGACTCTGAGATATCTTCGATTAATTTTCTGTTTCTGCCGTCAGAATAAAATTTATGCGCTAAATAAGCTTTCATAAAAAATTTATTTTGCTTTTGACTTGTCGGACTTCGTTAAAAACTGTTTTCTTAACCGAACGCTTTTCGGGGTGATTTCCAGATATTCGTCTTCGGCCATAACCTCAAGCCCGCGCTCAATAGTAAGCTCAAAAGGAGGCGTAAGAACTATCGCTTCATCGGAACCGGACGCCCGCATGTTAGATAATTGTTTTCCTTTTGTCGGATTTACGTCCATATTAATTCCTTTTGATGTGTTGCCGATAACCATACCAACATAAACGTTTATCCCTGGATTAATATAAAGCATGCCGCGTTCTTGAAGCCCCCACAGCGAATATCCTAAAACTTTTCCGTTTGCCATAGAAACCATTGATCCCAAAGTCCTTCTGCGAATTTCTCCGGCGTATGGTTTGAATCCCAAAACGCGCGAAGACATAATTCCTTCTCCTTTTGTATCCACCACAAATTGATTTCTATATCCCAAAAGTCCGCGTGTCGGGCCTTCAAACGTTAATCTCATAATATCAGCGTGCTGAAAAATATTTTTTAGCACAAACGCGCGCGTGCCCAAACGCTCGATAATCGTGCCTTGAAATCTTTCAGGAGCGTCGATAATAACCTCTTCAAACGGCTCGAGTTTCACGCCGTTTTCTTCTTTGGTAATTACACGCGGTTGAGAGACTTGAACTTCGTATCCGGCGCGCCGCATATTTTCCAATAAGATCGCGATATGGAGTTCTCCGCGTCCGTAAACCTGAAATATATCCGCCGTGGAAAATTCCACGCGTAAACCGACATTTACTTCAAGTTCGCGCTTCAAATATTCTCTAATCTCGCGAGAGGTTATATGTTTTCCTTCCCGGCCCATAAAAGGGGAGTTGTTAACCAAAAAATTGAGCGTGATGGTCGGTTCGTCAATCGCGATAGCCGGAAGCGGCTCTGCGTTTGCGTCGTTTGTTATAGTTTCGCCGATGTCGATATCGGGAATTCCGGCAATAAGCGCGATATCGCCCGCCTCTGCCTCTGTTGAATCTATCCGCTCCAAACCGTCAAAAGTAAAAATCTTCGTGAGTTTTCCGGAACGAATTTCGCCATCAGGTTTTTTAATAAATATATTTTCACCCAATTTAAGAACGCCTTCGTACACGCGTCCTACAGCCATGCGTCCTATAAAATTGTCGTAGGCGAGATTGAACGGCTGAAACCTAAGCGGTTTTTCTTTAAGCGCGCCAGACGAAGCGCAAGGAACGTGAGAAAGAATAGTTTCTAAAAGCGGCGTGAGATCTTTTGATTCATCGGTTAATTTAAGTTTCGCGATTCCTTCGCGGCCGATTGCGTATACGATTGGAAAATCTTCTTGTTCTTTATTCGCTCCAAGTTCTATAAAAAGCTCAAGGACTTGTTCTTCGGCGTGCCCGGGGTCTGCCGCTGATTTGTCTATTTTATTTATTACGACAATCGGCTTTAATCCAAGTTCCAAAGATTTTTTTAAAACGAACCGAGTTTGCGGCATCGGGCCTTCTTGAGCGTCCACAACAAGAAGCACCGAATCAATTGAACGCAAGACACGTTCGACTTCTGAACCGAAATCGGCATGGCCGGGAGTGTCAACAATATTTATTTTTGTGCCTTTATACATAATCGCCGCGTTTTTTGAATAAATAGTAATTCCGCGTTCAAGTTCAAGAACGTTCGAATCCATCGAAACCCCTTCTTTAAAAGCGCCTGTCTGACGCAACAGGGCATCGGTCAAAGTTGTTTTGCCGTGGTCAACGTGAGCGATGATTGCAATATTTCGTATTTCCATAAAAAATAGGCCTCCAGGCCGATAAAAAATAATTATAATACAACTTCAAAATTTAATCAAGGCTTATTTCTGCCTTATTTCCTCTGCGAGAAAATAAAGTAAGAGGTAAGAAAAGAGAATGCGATTAATCTTATCCGCAGATTAGTTAAACAATATATCTAATGAAATTGGCTCTGACATATTTTATAATATTTCGCTACCGGGCTAGGCATTCCTACATTTTTAACGCAGAACCTTACGATTCCGCCCTGAGCTGCGGGGCTAGGACTCGAACCTAGATGACATGATTCAGAGTCATGTATCCTACCGTTAGATGACCCCGCAGCTCAGGAAAGAATTCCATCAAGCCATTTTCTGCCTTGTCCTGATTTTAAAAACTTTCCCGTTTTATTGCTTCAGATCGCGTAGCGTATTGTTCTTTATAAATAAGCATCCAAGGCTTTCTTCCGCTAGTATACCTGCATTTGCCTTTATTATGTTCGTCTACTCTTTTTACCACATTATCTGTTGAGCCAATATATCTATTATTATGACTTGAGCTTAAAATAACATAAACATAAAACATATTAGAGCAGGGATTCTCCGCCGGAGGCCTCGCCTGAGGCGAGTGCGCCTTTGGCGCAGAACCTAGATGACATGATTCTTAGCCGGAGGCTAATGCGCCTTTGGCGCAAGAGTCCATAGTGCTACCATTACACTACCCGGCAATACGAATATTCTACTGAAAATTCAATTATTTTCAACCCTGCTTAGTACAATTGGAGTTATCCACAAAATTTTGGGTTTTATCCACAAGTTGCCCACTTTTTTTATTGAAACAGCAACTAATAGCCATATAATAAAAAGGTAATATAAAACATTATATGCCACCAAATAAAACGAAGGCGCTAACGTCGAAATTGAGTAGAGGTTCTGTTTTTTTTCTGGCAATAATAAAATCGGTATTTTTTTACGGGAGCCCATTTTGCGGGCTTTTTTGTTTCTCTAAAAATAAAATAGCGAAAAGATTTTTTAATTAAAGGTCGGGAAAAATCAATAAAATTAAAAAGGTCGAAAGATACAAAATAAAAGGTTGAAATAAATTAAACAATAAAACAATGAATAAAAAAATTTTACTAAGCGTTAGCGCGATTGTTGCGATTGTGGCGGTTGCCGCCGTGGCAACAACAGCATACTTTTCCGATACGCAAACAGCGACCGGAAATACTTTTTCGGCTGGAACAATTGAAATGCAGGTTAATTGGGACAAAACAATTCCAATCCAACTGGCGGACATGAAGCCGAGCCAGGTTGGATATACCAATTTTACGGTACTAAATGTTGGCAGCGATCCGATTAACGTAACCAAGGAAATAAACGTTACTAATCGGGAAACAGTTGACGTTAATCGGCCAGAATGTATTGCCGAAGGAGGACAATGGACTAATGGCGAATGTTCAAATAATACTTCGAAAAACGACATTGATTCTGTGCTCCAATACGATTTATCGGTAAAAGTTTACAACACAAGCAGTGTATTAGCATGGAATCAAACATTGCGCGACATGGACAAAACAGTGGCAGAGCTCCAAGGACAAAAAATGTTTCTTGGTATGATTCCATCTGGCTGGCATATGGATGTGGTTGAGAGCTATCACATGAAAAGCGAGGCCGGCAACGAATATCAAAGCGATAAAATAACTTTTAATATCGTTTTAACGGGAGAACAACTAAAGGGTACGCTGGTTATGTCCAATAAAGACCCGAATCGTCCGGTTACAGACGGCTGGTTTGTTTTGGGAACCAAAACCGGAACATTAACATACGGCGTAAAGGACTCAACATTTAATTATAGCTTTACAGGAACTGCTCCGTTGGCGAGTACAGGCTATTCCTTGGTTATGTATGAAGAGCCGTTTTCCACTCCCTCTGCTTCAGGTTGGCCGAGAACTGTTAAAATTCTTGGCGCGGGCACAACAGACGGAAGCGGAGACTTAACTCTTAACGGTAATCCTGATACCGGCGATATGCTTAATGCCAAAATTTGGCTTGTAAAAACCTCTGACTTGGTTGGCAGCACATTGAGCGGTTGGACTCCGGCTGACTATCTGTTTGAGACAGGAATGATTGATTACTACAAGTCATAATGATGTTTGAAATCAAAGTTAGAATTTGATTTCTTTTTGGTTGCTTCATAGATCGCCAAGAAAATAAAAGGAAATGAAGCAACCGATAAAAAAATCAAAACAAAGAAAAACTAAAGAAAAATAAAGGTCGGTGTAATAAATATAATTTCAATAACTCAATGAAAAAATATATCGTTTTGGGAATAGTCTCTACTGTCGGGCTGGCGATTGCGACAATAGTTTTTGCCGGAAGTTTACAGCGTATTGATTTTGTAAATATCGGCAGTCCTTCGTCTGAAGCAAGCCATAATTTACAGGGCTGGGGAACCATTGAGCCGTTAACGAGCGGGGGAAATTGGGGACAAATTGGTTCGTCAGTAACCTGCGATTTGCCGGTTGGCGAAACATGCGACAAGGCGTTAAGAGTGACGTACGCGAAAGACGAACCCGACCATCCGCAAATAAACGGCAGAATGGCAAACGTTACGTTAAATTCGCAAAACCGCTGGGGGCTTATAAAAGAATTGAAAATAAGAGCGCTGGACGGAATAGCCAATGACGATTTTATGGTCTTTATTAAAAACAAAAAAGGCCGTTTGGAATTGGTTTACACATATATTTCCGATCCCAGCACAGCTGAAATTTGGAAAGTCCACACAATCGCGCTTGACCATAAATATTGGTTCAATAAGGGGCCAATAGAAATAACTATTATGGCGACCGGCGACACATGGAACCAGCACAGCGCATACGGCCAGCTAGGAATCGATTGGATTGAATTGGCGGGGACAAAAGCTCCGTTTTCGCGCGACAAAAACAATAAGGACGCGGATTAAAAGCTGAATATGCGGTATATGAAAATTTTAAATATAATCTACTACGTTTTTTTAGTTTGCGCGGTCACGCTCATATTATTGCTTTTATTTTTTGTCCTTTCCGCAAACAGTAAAACGAAAATTTTAATTGTGCAGTCAGGCTCAATGGAACCGGCCATAAAAACCGGAGGCATTGTTGTAATAAACCCGAATGACAATTATAAAGCAGGGGATATTATAACTTTCGGGAAAATCAGTAAAGTTGAAACTCCGACTACGCACCGCATCGTAAAAACAGAAATCAAAGATAATCAAATAATTTACATAACCAAAGGCGATGCCAATAACGGCACCGATTTAAGAGAAGTTAAAAAAAGCGACATTGTGGGCAAAGTTATTTTCAGTTTGCCATACGCAGGATACGTAATTAATTTTTCTAAAAAACCGATTGTTTTCGTATTGTTATTATTAATACCAACAGCGACAATTATTTACGAAGAAATTAAAAAAATAAGAAATGAAGTCGCCAAAAACAAAACAAAAACCAGCGAGGCAAAAGCGAATTAAATCAATTAAACCAGGTAAATCTAGATTATCGCCTCGCAAAAAGAAAGCGGAAAGCCCTGTTAAAATTCGGCAATTTTTAGTTAGCAGGAATAATTCAAAAGTTTTAGTTTTGGATATTTTAAAATCAAAGCCCGTGGCGCTGGTATTGCCGAAAGAAGAGAAAAGCCAATACATCGTACCAAATTATTCTCACGGACTTAGAAACTTTTTCTTTAAAACAACGCCGGCTGTTTTAATGGTTTTTTTACTTTCTATAAACTTTGCCGGGGCCAAAAGAACCTTCGCGGTCTTTAATGATTCCGACAGTTTATTGGCAAATAGCCTTGCAGCGGGGACATTGGAGTTTTCAGTGAATTCAGGCGGAGAACTTTTATTCGATTTAAAACCCGGAGAATCGCAAAAAAAAGATATTATAATTACCAACAACGGGACTTTAAATTTTCAATATAATGTTGTCGTGGAAAATGTTTCCGACAACGGCAATTTGTGCGACAAGATTCAATCCTCGGTTGATTTAAACGGTTCGCCGGTTTATTCGGGAAGTTTGATGAATTTTACGTCGGGCGATATTGTTTTTACCCCAAACGAACAGCGATGGACATTTAATGTTTCTTTGCCTTCGGAATCGGATAATTTGGAAAATAAAACTTGCCAATTCAAATTCGTATTTAACGGCCGGCAGGATAATTTACCGTCCGGTTTTGGCTTCAGCGATACTCAAAACATCCAAAGCAATTTTCAGGCGAATTATTGCGACCATTCGAACGGCAACGATCACAATCCTCATTATAAACATAAGGGCGACGAAGATGATAACGATGAAAAAAATGAAGGGGATTGCGAACACCACAACAACCATAATGGAGGGGGAGGACATAAAGAAGATGGAGATGAAAACGAAGAAAATAATAAACATGATTCGGAAAACACCGGAGAAAATTTAATATTAAGTTCTACTATTACACAACAAGAAGAGGCGTCCAGCACGACAGAAAAACAGGCTGAACCAGAACAATCATCCATACCTAACGAGCCCACTTCTTCAACCGAAGAAACTAAAACTCCGCCAACAGATAATCAACCGCCAACAGAAACCGCAGAACAACCGCCGCAACCGCCCTTAGAAACTTTTGGGACTTCGGAAACGCCAACAGACACCCCGGTTGATAACACTGCGGGCGTATAATTTATTTTGTACAAAAAAAGGGCGTTTAGCGCCCCGTCTCTTCCGTGGCGATTTGTCAAGCTTTTATCACAAATGGCGTTTTTCCTTCCACCTGAACCTTAGTGAGTATCAATAACCCAGTAGGGGACAAACGCCCCTCCAAGAGCTTTATACGCTTATTATCGGGTATTCTAAGGGGTGCTTTAAGGCCCAATGTCCAAACCCCGGGATCAGGGTTTAAAGCTCTAATTTTACGCTCTATTTCAACGGCATTAGACCCTCCTTTTGCCTGCGCTTCCTCCAAATCCTCAGGCTTTACAAAACCGTCTTCCGTAGTAAATTTTTTAGTAAAAGTCGCTTCATCGTGATTTTGCTCTTGAGGCTTTATTTCGCCATTTATAAATTTTGGCAAAACTTCAACCAATAAATCTCCGCTCATTTCCGCTAATTTTTTTGACAAAGTTTCGTAATTATCACTACTGACTATTGGCAAATCTCTAGCGGCTAATATTGGCCCATGATCCACCTTTTCATCTATTAAAAATAAAGTCGTGCCGGTTTCTTTTTCTCCATTTAAAATAACGCTTTGAATAGGCGTTGCGCCGCGGTATTTGGGGAGAAGCGACGGATGAACTCCAATAACTCCAAGTTTTGGAATGTCTATGATTTCCTTGGGAATTATTTTTGAATAAGCGGCAACAACGAAAAAATCGTATTTAGTATTAAGTAGTAAGTATTTAGCCTCTGATAAATTTTCCGGTTGAAAAATCCCTATCTTACCCTTAATACTTTCTACTTGTTGCATAATACTCGCCTTTACCGGAGGAGAAGTTAGAACCTTTTTCCTGCCAACAGGCTTGTCTGGATTGCAAACAACCGCAGCCGGAATAAATCCGGAAATTATCAGCTTATTTAAAATTATCTCAGCAAACTTAGGCGAACCGAAAAATATGTATTTCATGTTGATAACTAAAAGTTGACCTTAAGCTTAATATGTTTATAATTATACTATATGCCCAGTATTACAACTTCGACAAATTCTCTATAAAAATTTTTGAGGATTTTAGAAGAAACAATACTGCGCAAAAAGTAAAAAACATTAATTAATTGTCAACTTCGAGAATTAACACAAAAATAATCGAAGTTGTAATACTGGGATGAAATTTTTTATCGCATCGCCTTGGAAAAATAAAGAGCAAGTAGAAAAATTGACGGAAGAATTAAAAACCAAAGGGCATGACGTCTACTCTTTTTTGGAAAGCGGAGAAAATCTTTTAACCGGCCACCCAATAGAAGAAGAAATGAAAGTCTATTGGGAAGCGCTTTCCAACTGGCAGAACGACAAACGGATTTCCCAAATTTTTGAATCTGAAATAAACGGCCTAAAAGCCTGCGACGCTTTAATACTGCTCTTACCGGCAGGGGACTCGTCTCACGTTGAAGCCGGCATAGCGTATGGGCTCGGTAAAAAATTGTTTTTAATAGGAGCGATAAACAAGCCCGAAGTTGTGTATTTGATGTTTAATAAAATCTATATGGACATCACTTCTTTTCTCTCGGATCTGCCTAATATTTTCTCTTAAATTCTAGCCTTTTCGTTGTCTCTAAATTTACGCAAATTTTTTGCTTTATCGATAAATAAAATTCCGTTTAAATGGTCTGCTTCGTGCTGAAAAACGCGGGCCAAAAGCCCCCTAGCTTCGATTTTTATATGTTTGCCGTTTTTATCCTGGCCAGACATAACAACCTTTTCAAAACGTTCAACTTCGCCGAATATTTCCGGCACGCTTAAACATCCTTCTTCTAAAATTTCTTTTTCCTTCAAAGCCTTTTCAATTTTTGGATTAAAAACGTAAAAAAATTTCGTTATCCCGTTTTTATCGGAAAACCCTGCCACAAACATTTTAAAATCATAACCAATTTGATTAGCGCTAAGGCCAATGCCTTTGGCCTTTAACATTTCACTTCTCATCTCTTGGCATAAATCCCGAATTTCTTTTTTGGAAAATTTTTCAAAATCAAAATCACGCGTTTTCTTGCGTAAAAACTTTTCTTCATTCTTATCCGCGATTGTAAAAATTTTTCTCATAAAAGTCGGGGCCTAATGGCTAGTGGCTATTTTTTTAATGTTTTCAACATACTCATAAAATACGCTCCTTTTTTTGCGATTTTTTTATTCTGCGAAATAGTTTTTGCCAGAGCCCTTAACTGCTGTTCATTGTTCTCTTTGGCAAGTTTTATATAAAGCGATTTGTGGGGCAAGTCGCCTAAAATTTCGGCGATTTCCAAGCCCGTTGCCTGAAATTTCTTATAAACCCGCGCTTTTTGCGTCCTTTCTTTTATTTTACTTAAATAATCCTTATCCATTTCTTTTTCAAGATTATAGCATGAAAATTGCTTAAAAATCTCATAAATATGCTATAATATCTTCACATGATATACGAAACAAAAAATTACGAAAATTTAATAGGGTTGCCTGGCTTTAGCGAGCCTCTTTTAAAAAACCACTTTGCTCTTTATCAGGGCTATGTTAACAACACAAATAAATTAATAGACATGTTAACCGAATTCGCGAAAGACGGCGTTGGCCATTCAGAACTAAAACGACGATTCGGCTGGGAATGGAATGGTATGAAACTTCACGAATATTATTTTGAGAATCTTTCGAAAGAAAAAATCCAGTTAGACACCAACTCTGATTTATATAAAAAAATAGTTGAGAGCTTCGGTTCATACGAAAATTGGGAAAAAGATTTCAAAGCGGTCGGCGCTTTACGGGGAATTGGCTGGGTAATTTTGTATTACGATCCAATCGGCAAAAAACTTTTCAATACTTGGATCAACGAACATGACGGAGGACATTTATCAGGCGCCAAACCGATTTTAGTGATGGACGTTTTTGAACACGCGTTTATGATTGACTACGGCATAAAAAAAACGGATTATATCGAAGCCTTCTTTAAAGTTATAAACTGGAATATCGTAAACGGCAGATTTTAACAAAACGCGCACTAAGATGATAATAACGCCCCATCTTTTAGTCGGAGCGGCGATTGGCTCAAGAATTCATAATTGGTGGGCTGTGGCAATATTGTCTTTCGCCAGCCACTATTTGCTCGATGCCATTCCTCATCCGGCATACCAGCTAAATTTTTTAAAAACCAAAACTTTTGGGAAAAAAACTGTCGCCGACATATTAAAATTAGGCGCGGATTTTTGTTTGGGGTTTTTATTTGTTTTCCTGGTTGCCGAAAAAACCGCCAGCTTTCCTTATGTGGCATTTGGAATGTTTATGGCGATTCTTCCGGATTTTCTGCAAGTACTCTATCGATTTTACAAGAATCGCTTTTTAGAACCTTTTCAAATTATCCATGATTATTTTCATTTCGATAAGACCAAAAAATTCGCCTGGCAAAGCGCGGTTACGATATTTACCATATTTGTCGCAATCACTTCAATTATTAGCATTTTAATAAAATAAACATCATGATAAAAAAAATACAAAAAATATTTAAAAGTAAAACTTTTCTATCAGCCGTCTCGATATTAATAGTCTTTATTTTAATCGGCGGAGCTTTTTATCTCGGTTATTACGAAGGCGTTAAAAATCCGAAAGAAACAATAATAAGAGGCGTCGAAAATCCGCAAAGTAACGAAAAAAATATCGACTTTAATTTATTTTGGGACGCTTGGCAAATCGTAAAAAATAAATATATAGAAGGAGATAAAATAACAAATCAGCAACTGCTTTACGGCGCTATTTCCGGACTTTTAAACGCGACCGACGATCCTTATAGTAATTTCTTTTCACCAGCGGATGCCAAAAAATTCTCGCAGGAAATAAGCGGCCAATTCGGAGGCATTGGCGCGGAATTGGGCATAAAAAACGAGCAGTTGATAATAGTGTCTCCACTCAAAGACACTCCAGCCGACAAAGCGGGAATTCGAGCCGGAGATGAAATATTAAAAATCAACGACACCATAACCGTTGGATTTACAACCGAAGACGCCGTGAAATTAATAAGAGGGGAGCCCAAAACAAAGGTTACTTTGACGATTTTTAGAAACGGCTGGGAGCAACCTAAGGATTTTGTGATAACCCGCGATATTATTCAAATACCTACTTTGGAGTCAAAAGAAATTGAATTAAAGCCCGGCTCTCGAGAAAAAATACTCTATTTGCGCTTATACAATTTTAACGAAAACGCGCCGTATCTTTTTTACCAAGAAGCCGTCAAGGCGATGTTTTATGACAACAAAGGCATTGTATTTGATTTAAGAAATAACCCCGGCGGCTATTTGGAAGTCGCGAACGCGCTGGCCGGATGGTTTTTGGATAAAAACGCGGTGGTTGTTAAAGAAAAATTCAGAAGCGGCGAAATTCAGGAAACTAAAGCCAACGGCTCTGAACTTTTCAAAAACATTCCGATTGTTGTTTTAATAAACCAGGGGTCCGCTTCCGCCGCGGAAATTTTAGCAGGAGCGCTAAGAGACAACCGAGCAGTAAAGCTAGTCGGAAAGAAAAGCTTCGGAAAAGGAAGCGTACAAGAGATAGAAACTTTAAAAGACGGTTCAATGATAAAAATAACTTTCGCGCACTGGCTGACGCCCAACGGGACAGTTATCGAGAAAAATGGCCTTAAGCCGGATTACGAAGTTGATTTAACCGATGACGATATTAAAGCCGGACGCGACCCTCAGCTTGATAAAGCAATGGAGGCACTAAAGTCGGAAATAAAATAACCAATCAAAGCCACAACTAAAGCCTCATGAAAGTCATACTTTTGCAGAACATAAAAGGGCTTGGGGAAAAATACGACATAAAAGATGTTTCAGACGGCTACGGAAGAAATTTTTTGATTCCGAAAAATCTAGCCAAGTTCGCCGGCCCGCGCGATATTGAAGAAATAAAAAAATTAAAAGCCGGTCAAGAGTTAGAAAAGGAAAAAACAATAAGCGAGTTAAAAAACCTTGCTACAAAATTAAACGGCGCCGAGATCGAATTCTATCCCAAACTCGGAAAAAACCATGAAGTTTACGGTTCAATTACAAAAGAAAACATTAAAACCTCCATTTTTGAAAAATTTATTTCTGATAAAAACGAAAAAATCCTCAACGATATTGAAATAGAATTAAAAAAACCGATAAGAGTTATCGGTTCTCACCAGATTGAAATCAATTTAGGATTCGGGATAAAAACGAAAATCAGCGTGCGCGTTTCTGAAAATCATTAAAGGCTGGACAAAACCGAAACCTCCTTGGCAAATCGGAGGCTGCCGTCGAAATTAGTTTTCTTTTTGGTTTTAAAATTGACAACGCCGGCTTTCATCGCGTAAAGAGAGTCGTCGCCGGCCCGGACAACATTTGTGCCGGCCGAGTACTTTGTTCCTCTTTGGCGGATTAAAATTTCGCCGACTTTAACTTTTTCGCCGTGCTGCCGTTTAACGCCCAGTCGCTGTGATCGGGAATCTCTGCCTAATTTTGTAGAACCACCTGATTTAGTATGTGCCATATTTGTCTAAATTTTACTTAAAAATTTAGCCACAAATTATGAGCAATCCGCCGAAGCCGTGGCGAAGGCGGACACCATAATAAATGGCTAGTTTATTTTGAATACGATAAAGTATATATTATAATTCATTAATATGTCAACATCTCATTTAACTGATTTTAGCCAGAAAAAGAAACTGGTTTTCGATATCGAAACAATTGGTGTTGATTTTGCCAGTCTTGATAAAATCTCCCAGGAGTATCTTTTGAAATTCGCCGAGGATGAAGAAGAAAAAGCGCAAGCTAAAGACCAATTAAGTTTCTCTCCGCTAACCGGAGAAATCGTCGCTATCGGCATGCTAAACCCCGACACCGATAACGGAAAAATTTATTTGAAATCAGAAAAAAATATCGGCGCGGACAAATTGGAGGAGGGGATAGACATAGAAATCGGAACCGAAAAACAAATATTAGAAAAATTCTGGGAAGACGCGAAACACTATAATTATTTTATTTCTTTTAACGGAAGAGGGTTCGATGTTCCGTTTTTGCTTATCCGTTCCGCTATTTTAGAAATTGATCCCACTAAAGACCTAATGAGCAATAGGTATTTGAGTTCCCAAAAATTCGGCGCCCATCACATTGATTTATTCGACCAGCTTAATTTTTACGGCGCGGTCAGGCGTAAATTTAATCTTCACTTTTGGACAAAAGCCTTTGGCATCAAAAGCCCTAAAGAAGAGGGGATTACCGGCGATGATGTCGGCCGTTTATATAAAGAAGGAAAAATTTTGGATATCGCCAAATATAATTTAGGCGACTTGCGCGCCACAAAACAACTGTACGAAAAATGGGAAAAATATCTTAATTTCTGATTTATGGATAAAATTAAATATTTTTATCAGGAAAGAAAAAAGGTTATTGATCTATTTTTTATTATTTTTATAGTTGGCACATTAAGTTTTGGCTTGGGATACCTGACAAACAGAGAATTTTCTCATGCCCCGATTATCATTGAACGTTGCTCTAATTAACACGGTGTCTAACGGCCTTTTTTTGTTTGTTGTCAAATAATTTACAAATAATTTATTTGGGGTAATATAAGAGATAGATTGTATTAAAATATAAAGAAGGAGGCCGTGATGGAAAACGAAGTCAAACGATACATATTCTGTGTGCATTGCACGCGAACAGTCGGTTGTTGTCAAAACGGAACTCGTACAGAGTGCGATCAGTGCCCGGAAGAACGCGAATGCCCAAAACCAGAAGAGGTTGGAAAACCAAGCCACGGACATTGCAAAACATGCGCTACCAATGATTGGTGCGCGCAACCAATAACGCAACAAGGGGCGCCTAGATAAAAACTAGAGCCCCTTTTGTTTTGTAGTTGTTTTATAGATATCCTGCCTGTTTAAGCCAATAATCATTTTCCCACTCCCAAAGCTTTTTTGCTCCCAAAAACGCTTTAAAATCCTCCTGCCAATAGGGGAATTCTTTTAATTCTATTTCACCGGTTAACTCCGACCACTCATGAGTTTCGTCCGGGCACATAGGCAAAGCTTTGTTGTTTTCGTTTCTAGCCGGCCGTATTTTGTCTCGTCCACCTTTAGTCCTTAGGCTCGCCCTGCATTTAACGCATTTTTTTATTTGATCGATTCTTAATATCCAGCGTGATTGCAAATTATTAAATTCTTTTTCAAGCGCTCCCATATATGCCGAAGTTTGAAGATTATAGTCGCGGTAAATCGCTTGCGACGTTTTAATGTCCAACACGCCGAATTTGCCGTCTATTAAAGCCAAGGCGTCTAAAGTGCCGGCATACCTTTGCTCGTGATTAACAACTTGTTTTTCAACAAAATCTTTATCAACTTGAATATTATTTTTTTCTATAAATTCCGTGAATGCCTTTATCGACGGCGCGATTGAAGGATCGATAACAGGGGACTGACCGATTAAAATCTTTTCCACCGCCTCATGGATAAGAGTTCCCTCTCCAGCGGAAATTTTTTTAACCGCTTCGCCTTCGGCAAAACTATTAAGTTCGCCATAAAAATGATACAGCGCCGGCTTGGCCTTTATTTCTATTATCTTTGTCACGCGGGGATACCAAACGTCACCGATTTCATAACCGGCAAGAGATTTGAAATGTTTTAAATCAAAATAGTACATAAGGGGAGTGGTGGTTTAAAGTTTTTATACCTGTCGCAAAATGATTCTTTTACGACATATATTAAAGTAATACCTCATAAATGGCCCAAATTTCATATTAAGCGGCTAAAACAGATGCATCACCCATTTTACCAGATCAATCGCTAAAAGCAGAAGTTTAATTATTAAATTACCTATAAATTTTATTGTTGCGCCAATATTATGGATTACATTCAAATTGATCCAGCTAACGGATTTGCCTACGAATAATGTAGTGGCTTTAATTAATTCTGAAAAATTTATTTTGGCTATCATAAATAATTACAAATAATTAGTCGGATTAATGTCTCCGCCAAATGGCATCGGTCCGCACATTAGGCTGGGACCCATTCGGAACGTCTGGCTGGCAAAAACCGTAAAATGAAGGTGAGGGCCAGTAGCATAACCGGTCCTACCAACATAACCTATCAAATCGCCCCGCCTAACTTCTTTTCCTTGAGTAGCGGTAATTAGGGAAAAATGCGCGTAAAGCGTTGTTAAATTATTTTCATGTTCTACAACGACGAATTTTCCGTAAGCTCCGCGGTAGCAATATTTATCCTGATTGCCGGTTGCCACAATTTTTCCTTTTTCAGCCGCAAAAACCGGGGTTCCAATAGGCGCGGCTATATCAATGCCGTTATGCCATTTACCGCGATAACCGCCTTTTGTGGCAAACGGCGTGGCTCCATAGTCCTGCGAAATCAATCCCGTAGTCGGCATTGCTAATATTCCCGGGGCCCGCGTTGGAAGCAATCCTGGATTTATTTTTAATCTTAATTCTTCATCTATTTTTTCAATCTCAGAAGCGATGGCTGTTTGTTTCTTTTGCAAATCCGTTAAATATATTTGATAATTTTTTTCCTTATTTTTTGTTTGCGCCAAAAAATCTTGTTTGGATTTTTTTGTTTCTTCCACAATTATTTTCTTGTTTTTTAAATTATCACTTTCGATTTCCTTGGAGGCTTTCTTATTAGTAAGGGCTTCCAAATCATTCGATAATTCCCCTCTTAATACATTTAAATCCGCCACATCATTATATAGCCCCTGCTGCAAATCAACCAATCCCTGCATTTGAAAAACGCTCTCGCTTAAATCTTTATTTCTTAAAAATATCTCTAGCGGACTATTAATGCCGGGTTCTTGCTGTAATTTTCTTAAAGCCGCGGCTATAATTTGTTTTTTATCTTCTATTTTTACTTCCGCTTCAGAAATATTGTTTTGAATCTGCTCTGACTCAAGGCTGTATTTATTAATCAAAATTTCGCTTGATTTTATGCCCAAATCCATCTGTTTTACGCTATAATTTATCTGGCTTAATTCATTTTGAAGAGAACTTTTTGCGTTTTGAGTAGCTTCCAGCTGTTTTTGAACAACCTTAATTTGACTATTTACGTTGTCCAATTCCTGAGTTTTTTGTGAAAGCGAATCCTTTAATTCTTGCGCTTCTTTCGCGTCAACTTTTATTTTTTGAAAAAGCGCAAAAAAAATCGCCACAACCAAAAAAATCGCGAAATATTTTCTAAAATTTCCGGAGTTCTTATGCATTAAATTTATCCGCTGCTGATTTAATTCGTTTTAAGCTTTCGTCTTTCCCTAAAACATCCATCAATTCAAATGGTCCAGCGGAAGCTTCCCGTCCCGACAATCCCGCCCGTAGCGGCCACAGAAGCTCTCCCCTGCCCCAAACCTCGGTAAGAGGCATAATTATTTGTTCCAAACGTTTTTTTCCAAAATCGCTTTCAGGAATTTTTAAAATTTCTTCAGAAAGCATTTTTAAATTTCTAAGCGTGTCTTTTTCGGAAATATCTTTCCACAACAAAAGTTTTTTGTCGTAAAAAGGTAGCTCAAAAAACGGTTCTGCTAAATTTTTAAAACCCGCCAAGCTGTTCATTCGCGATTTTTCCACATCAATTATTTTTATAAGCAAATCCGGATTTTCAAGCCATGTTTTGGGAATAAAACTTTCCAGCCGGCTTAACAATTCCTTACTATCCATTTTTTGTATATATTGGCTGTTAAACCATTCTAATTTAACGATATTAAAAGCTGCTCCTCCTTTTTGCACTCGCCTTAAATCAAATTCTTTTATTAATTCTTCAACCGGCATAATTTCTTTATCTTCCGTTGGATGCCAGCCCAAAAATGCCAAAAAATTAACGAGTGCTTCCGGCAAAAATCCTTCGTTGCGGTAATCATTTAAAGACGTTTCCAAATGCCGTTTTGACAACTTACTTCTGTCCGGCGCGAGTATCAAAGGTAAATGCGCGTATTTAACTTCGTCAAATTCTAAAGCTCGTTGGAGTAAAATTTGTTTTGGCGTATTAGTTATATGATCTTCGCCCCTTATCACATGGCTGATTTTCATCTCAAAATCATCAACTACGCCCGCAAACATAAACAGCGGGGATCTTAAATTTCGAGCGATTACGATATCTCCGATTAATTCCGCATTAACCGATACCTTGCCTCGAATAATATCCGTAAACTCAACTTCTATTGGTGGAACTTTAAATCTTATTGCCGCGTGCTCTCCGTTTTCAACGCGTTTTTTAGCTTCTTTTGGATCTAAATTACGGCACCGTCCGCCGTATTTCGGAGCCATTCCTTGGCTTAACATCGCTTGCCTGTCTTCTTCAAGTTGTTCCTTGGAACAAAAACAATAATAAACTTTTTCTTCATCAAAAAACTTGTTTAAATATTTTTCATATATATCCAGCCTCTCGTTTTGCCGGTATGGCCCGTATTGGCCTCCCACATCCGGCCCTTCATCCCAATCAAAACCAAGCCATTTAAGGCCGTTTATTATGTCTTCCTCGTATTCTTTCTTTGACCTCTCAAAATCGGTATCCTCAATCCTTAAGATTATCTTTCCATTATGGCTCTTAGCAAAAAGCCAGTTAAAAAGCGTTGTTCTGGCTGTTCCTAAATGAAGCGGCCCTGTCGGAGATGGCGCCATCCTTACCCTTACGGGCTTTTTTACGCTATCAGTCATTTGATTATTCTACCAAAAAAAACCACGCTTTGCTATTGACAAAAAATACAATAAATTGCCTTACCTAGCCTTTGTTGCCTAACTTAATTATTTCTTCCGCCAATAATTTTGTCGCGTTTGGTTTAGCGAATTTTTTAGCCGCCAAAGACATCGCATTATAATTTTCCTGATTACCAAAAATTTTATTCACTTGAGCTAAAAACAAATGCGGAGTCAAATTTTCCTCTTCTATTACGATTGCGGCTCCGGTTTTTGCATACTCATACGCGTTTTTTTTCTGATGATCCGCCGCTGACTCCGGAAGCGGTATTAACACGGACGGTTTTCCTATCGCCGCTATTTCAAAAATAAAACTTCCGGATCGCGACACGATTAAGTCCGCCGCGGCCACCGCATCCTTCAATAATTTACCATCTAAAAACGGCATTGTTTTATAAGCAACTTGATACTCTTTGGGCAATTTTTCCAAAACTAATTTTAATTCATTATTAAAACCATGAAGATTATTCACTCCTGTCTGATGATAAATTTGAAAACCCTCTTTTAATAAATCAGGCGCGGTATCAAGAAAAAAATCGTTTATTCGTATTGAGCCCCGCGACCCGCTTATTACCAAAAGAAGCTTTCTATTCGGGTCAAGTTCCAAAACTTTTTTAGCGGTTTCCTGATTTAAATCAAAATCGGTTAAAAACATATTTCTTACCGGATTGCCCGTTAAAGCAATTTTTTCCGACATTAATTGACGCTTGATTTCTTTTTTATATAAATTTACAAAAGAATCGGCGGCAACGTCATATGAAATCGCAATCCTGTCGCTGAATCTTGCGGACAACAAATTTTGCGCGCCCGGAATCGAATCGCTGTCTTGGATGATTATCGGCACTCGGTAAAACCAGCACGCCAAAACAACCGCGAAAGATCCGGTTCCTCCTTTTGAAAATAAAACATCGGGCATTATCCAAAAAACTTTCCAAAAAGCCTGGAAAATGCTAAATAAAAATTTCGGAATGTCTATAAAATTCCTAAAATCGAAATATCTTCGTAATTTTGCCGATACGATACTCTTAATTTTAATACCGGCTTTAATAAGTTCGGCTTCGTAAATATCCGGAGTTCCAACATAAAAAAAATCGCTGCCAGGTATTGTTTCTTTTAATTTGTCGCAAACAGCGATTATCGGAAAAATATGTCCGCCCGATCCCCCGCCGGTAAATAAAATTCTCATAGTCGTTAGTAGTTATGTGTTCTTCGATATATTACCAATTATGCCGGCCATGGTCAAAAAAATTGCCAGCGAACTGCTTCCGTAGCTTACAAAAGGCAGGGGCATTCCGGTCAAAGGCAATAATCCCGAAATCGAGCCGATATTAATTATCGCCTGTATGGTAATTATAGAAACAAAACCAATTACAACCAGTCGGCTAAATTGATCCCGGCAATTTGCTGCGATTTGAACGCCCCTTATAAGTATTATTACAAAAAGCACTATCAAAAAAATCGCTCCGGCAAAACCGAGCTCCTCGGCGATTACGGCAAAAATTGAATCTCCTATGGGCTCTGGCAAAAAATTATACTTATTAGTCGAATTGCCATAACCAACTCCCAGTCCCCCGCCCGAACCTATCGCCATAAGAGCCTGTTCTCGATGAAAACCGCTTGCAAAATTTTTCACCCTCTCCAATCTATAAGGACTCGCCACAACAAGAAACGCGATTACTAAAACCGTAACAGAAGAAAAACCGACAACATAACGCATTTTCAAACCGCTAACAAAATAAACTATCAAACTAGCGGCAACTATAACAACGGCGATTGTTGTTGCGGGCTGCATAAAAATCAATCCTGTTATAAGGGCCACTACTGCCAAAAAAGGCAAAAAACCTTCCCAAAAACTTGATTGCCTCTCTTTTCGTTTAGAAAGCCACGCAGCTAAATAAATTATAAAAGTTATTTTTAAAAGTTCCGCCGGCTGAAACAAAACCGGTCCAAAATTAAGCCACCTATTCGCGCCTCCCGCCTTAAAACCAAAAGGCGAAAAAACTAACACAAGCAATAATATGCTTATTCCTAAAAGCGGCACTGCTAATTTCTGCCATTTTTTGTAGTGGATAAAAAGCCCGATTAAAAATCCTAAAATCCCCAAACCCAAACCATACATCAACTGTCTTTTTAAATAATAGTTCGAGTCGTTGAATTTTATTTTTCCTAAATCCGAAGAAGCGCTTGCCAGCATTATTAAACCAAAAACAACCAGTATTACTACTGCCGCCAAAAACACGAAATCCGGCCCTTTCCCAACTCTTGTTAACGCTCTTTTCGCCATTTTATTTATCGCCTTAAAACTCGGCCTGACATTATATTCAAATACTGGCCGTTTTTAACGGTAATTTTCCCGTTAACAAACACATGCTCGATATGCGAATCACGAAAAATTACCAGATCGGCAAAATATTTTTCTTTGATAAGCCCCCGGTTTTTCAAGCCCAAAATTTTAGCCGGCAACCCCGTTATTTTTCTAACCGCAATTTCAATTGGCAAAACGGATTTTTTTAGCGAAGAATCCAAGAATTTTGGGAATGCGGAATAAAATTTAGCGGCTACTAAATTTTCCGGATTTTTATTAAAACTTACCCCGCCCGAAGAAACAACGGCTCGGCTGTAACTGATCAAATTCAACAAGTTTTTTTGGTTATAACCTTTATAAACAACCGCTCCCCGCAAATTCAAAAAATCAACCAGGTGTAAAAACGCGTTTTTTGCCGTCATGTCCTTTGCCTCGGCAAAATCTTTTAAAGACCTGCCAACAAGATAATCGTGGCGAGGCGCGGAAATAATTTTGAATTCCTCGCTTTTAAATTTTACCGGCAGTTCTTTTTTAATCTTATTTATAAAAACCGCGTCGTTTAAATTATTATGGATTTCCTTTAAACTGCCTCTGGTCGCGAAACACGGCAAAAAAGAAAAAATCGGAGCGATAAAACGGGAAAGCAGGCTCAGACTGAAATAAATATTTGCCTTGGCGGAACTTTCATCGATTAACTCCGCAATTTTTTTCAAATCCATTTCTGTTCCGGAAAGCGCCGAAAAATTTCCTATGCTGATTCTGGCTTCGGTTTCTTTCGCTAAATTTATAATTTCTTCGGCCATTGAAACGCTGTCATTTTTACAATCATTACAACTTTTTAAATTAATACTCGCAATCCCCTTTTGAGCGGCGACTTCTTCGACTAAAAATTTGATTTCTTTATGCGGCGTTAAAGAAGTAAGCGGAAAATTCAAATTGACCGATAATCCAAACGCGCCCTCTTCCAAAGATTTTTTTAAAACCATTCTGGCGACATTAAGTTCATTTTGGGTTAAATCGCGAAAATTATCGCCGATAATAGATTCCCTGAGCGTCGCGTGGCCCACAAGAGTGCCGAAATTCACGCCGAACTTTTTTTTGTCTAACGTATCAAGCAACTCACCGATCGTATGCCAGTTGATGTTTATTTTATAAACATCGGTAAAAAGCTTGTTTAATTCCAAAGACCCGTAAAAAATAGGCGCCAAAGAAATCCCGTTTTGACCGCCAATGATGGTTGTTACTCCTTGCAAAAGAAAATCTTTTTGGGAAGGATTTGAAAAAAGGGTCAAAAATAAATCCGATGAAGTGTTTATATCAATAAACCCCGGCGCCAGATACGCTCCCACGCCGTCTATTATTTCGGCGTTCTGATACCGATGGAAATGGCCAATGGCCGCAATTTTGTTGCGTTTTATGATAACGTCCGCTTTCCTGGGTGTCTGGCCGGTTCCATCTAAAATAACAACGTTTTTAATAAGTGTAGTCATAAAACAAGCGACTTTTCATCGCTTTAATTATTTTACGATATTTTTGGGCTAAAAGAAATTGTTGTTATTCACAACTTTCCAAAACATTGATACATTCAGTATGATTCAGTATCAACACTGAGCCTGTCGAACGTGTTGACTTTTACAACAAATGGGTATATATTTATATTCATAGTGAGTGTGTTTTTCTTATCCTTGTTCGAAAGAATCAGGACATTTAAGGAAAACTCCCGTTTCCTCCCCCGCAAGGGGGAGGTTTTGTTTATAGAAAAATAATCAATTTTTCTATCTATGGCTTTTATATAATTCTAAAACTCTATTTGCATTCGGTTTTAGCTGAGACAACTCGGAGACAACAAACCAACGCGCTTCTGAAATTTCAATCGGGTCGATCTTAAAATGTTTATTAGGAACAGAGGCGGTAAAACAATAAACCGTATCGCGTTTAAATTGGCTATTAGCCATAAACGACCCTATAAAATCAATATTATTTAATTTAATTCCGACCTCTTCTTTTGTTTCCCGTTTCAACGCCTCCTCAGGTGTCTCGTTTTTCTTTACTCCTCCTCCCGGAAAAGTCCAAGATTTATGTCCGTATGTATTTTTAATTAATAGGATTTCACCATTGCATTCAATAACACACTTTACGCCTTTGGTTTTTGGCCGAAAAATAAACCGATATAACTTCTTTACTGGTTTTAAAACCTTGTAATAAATTTTAATAGTGCTATCTTCCATGACACTTTTTATACTTCTTACAACCTACAAAAAAATATAACATGGTTATTTATACCATTTTAAGCCATTTTTATTACATTGACAAATATATTTTTACATGCTACTATCTTAATTGGCAATATTATTACCAATTGAATATTTAGGTATTCATATTCCTCAATGGAAAGGAGAACCTCATGTTTCTCGTTCTAAGTATCATTTGGATTTTTGGTAAATTTTCAACCGGAATTGCATGGATTTTAAATATCACTCTGGTTCTTTCAGTGGTGATAGCCGCTATTCAAGCGTTCAAAACCGGCGACAGCGATAACATGTGGAAAAATTCTTCCTGGCTCAATCGTCTTGCCTGGTTATATCTATTAGTTATGCTTATTTGTCCAGGTCCAGGTTAAATTCCTTTTTTCCGGCCACCATACTATTTGGATTTTCGTTTTGGACTCCTCGCAATCAATGGTCCTGCTTTATATAGAGTAGGACCATTTTATTTTCCATGACATTTCTTATACTTTTTCCCGCTTCCGTCCGCCTTCGCCGAAGCTTCGGCAGGACTTCGCTTTATTACTTATGATGTGACGCGTTAATTAAACCGCATTGTTTCCATTTATAAACTTTGCCAGTCTCCGAATTAATCGCTCCGCACGGGCAGGGATCATTTCTGCCCACTTTTTTATCAGTCGCAGAAATATTTTTAACCGGCACGTTTTGCCTAGGAATATTTCCAGTCGGCGATTTCAAAATCCGCCAGATATTTTGAAATACTGTATCTTCAAAATTAGCAAAAAGGTTTTTAAAATGCTGATGCGCCTCTCGCCGATATTCCACTAAAGGATCGTGCTGGCCGTACGCTCGTATTCCAACCGACTCCAAAAGCGCTTCCAGATTTTCTAAATGCGTCATCCAAAACATATCCAAAGTTCCCAGAAGCCGGAACTTTATTTCTTGCTGGTTTTCTTCGGTGATTAAGCCGTTTATTTTATTTTCAACCAGCGCCTCAATATCGCCTTTTTCTAATTCTTCTTTTTCAAGAATGCCTGTTTCGGTTAAAATTTTCTCCAATTGATCGCGCTCGGAAACATTATTTTTTATCCGCTCCCAACTGTTAAAAGCTATTTCTTTAAAAATTTCTTTGGCATTCGATTCTATTATTTCCTGCCTTTTTTTATAAACCGCGTCTCTTTGCTTATTTAAAACATTGTCGTAATCAAGCAAATGCTTTCTGGAATCGAAATTCATTCCTTCAATTTTCTTCTGCGCTTCGTTAACGACTTTTGAAATCATTGACGATTCAATCGGCTCGTCTTCGGGCAAATTAAAAGTTTCCATTAATTTTCTCACCCTTTCGCCTCCGAAAATTCTAAGCAAATCATCTTCAAGCGAAAGAAAAAATTGCGATGAACCATGATCGCCCTGCCGACCGCTTCTGCCCCTAAGCTGATTGTCAATTCTTCGCGCTTCGTGGCGTTCAGTGCCGATAACATGAAGTCCGCCCGCCTCTTTAACTATTCGAGCTGTTTCGGGACTTGGCGGATTGCCTCCTAAAATTATATCCACTCCCCTTCCCGCCATGTTAGTCGCCACTGTCACGGCTTTTAATTTTCCGGCTTGCGCGATTATTTCTCCTTCACGTTCGTGGTTTTTTGCGTTCAAAACCTCATGCGGAATATTCGCTTGACTCAAAAACGCCGAAACAATTTCGTTGTTTTGTATAGAACCCGTTCCGATTAAAACCGGCTGTCCCGCTTCATACCTCTTCTTTATATCGCTAATAATAGCTTTGTATTTCACTTCCAAATTTTTATATATCAAATCTTCCTTATCTTTTCTTATTGTCGGCTTATTTGTGGGAATAGAAACAACTTCTAAACCGTAAACTTTGTCAAACTCTTCGGCAGACGTCTGCGCAGTACCGGTCATGCCTGAGATTTTCTCGTATAATTTAAAATAATTTTGAATAGTAATCTGCGCGTAAGTACGCGATTCTTCTTTTACCTCCACGCCTTCCTTTGCCTCAATTGCTTGGTGAAGACCGGCGCTGTAGCGTCTGCCGGGCATTAAACGGCCGGTAAATTCGTCAACGATTATAACCTCGCCATTTTTAACAACATACTTTTTATCTTTATGAAACAACGCCTTTGCTTTAAGGGATTCTTCCAAATAATGGATTAACCGGGCGTTTTCCGGTCCGTACAAATCTTTAATATTCAACATCCGCTCCACTTTATTTATTCCATTTTCAGTTATTAATACTGATTTTAATTTCTCGTCAACGCTATAATCCTCTTCTTTTAAAAGATTAGCCGCTACTTTTGCGAAAACTTTATAAAAATTACTGGACTCGACATCTGGCGCGGAAATTATAAGCGGGGTTCGTGCTTCGTCTATTAAAATGCTGTCCACTTCGTCGATAATGGCAAAATAATGTTCCCGCTGAACCTGATCTTCCTTGCTATGCGCTAAATTATCGCGTAAATAATCAAACCCGAATTCATTAATGGTGCCGTAAGTTATATCCGCCAAATAAGCTTCTTTGCGAGATGCCGGCCTTAGAAAATCAGACACAACTTTAAAACTGCCTAAGGCATCGCGTTCTTTGTCTTTTTCGCCTTCATTGTTTGGCTTATACAAAGGGTCGTACAAAAAAGCTTGATCATGAGTTAAGCAGCCCACAGTCATTCCCAGTAACCAATAAATTTGCCCCATCCACACCGCGTCTCTTCTAGCTAAATAGTCATTAACGGTTATAGCGTGCGCTCCTTTTCCCAAAAGAGAGTTTAGATAAATCGGAGAAGTTGCCGCTAAAGTTTTTCCTTCGCCGGTCGCCATCTCGGCAATTTTACTTTGATGCAAAACCAACCCGCCGATTAATTGGACATCAAAATGCCTTTGACGTAAATTTCTTTTCGCTGATTCTCTGACTAAAGCGAATGCTTCTTCGATAATTTTATCGAGATCGTTTTTTTCTTTTATTTGATTCTTCAGCTCGATGCTTTTTTCTTTTAATTCATCGTCTGATAAATTTTTAAATTTATCTTCCAATAAATTTATTTTTTTAACTTGGGCAGAAAAATCCTGCTTTCCAAGAAAGCTTTTTAAAAAATTCTTCATATCTTATTGCAAAATTTTCGTTTTTCTCCGACTGAACGCCGGAGAATTAAATATGCTATCGAGAATTTATTTTTTTTCTAAAACTCCAAATTCTATTTGACCATTCTGGCTTTTTCAATAAACGTTTCTTTATATTTTTGGATGCTTTGTTTTAAAACATCTTTAATCGTATCAATTGCAGCCCGCAAATCAACGCTACTATTTTCAACTCTTAAAACTTTTTTTGGCAATTCCATTGTAGCTTCCGCATAAAAAATTTCTCCGCTTTTATGATGTTTTGTGGTTTTTCCAATTTCCACAAAAATTTCAACCCCTTCTTTTGCGTCAATTTTTTTAATAAATTTACCAAGAGAACCTATTTTTTTCTCTGTGTATTCTTTCAAAGCGGGGGTTAATTCAATTTGGGTGGTTTTTATTATAATTTTCATATCATTAATATATTTCCTTTATTGTTACTTAAAAATAACAATAAATTCACGCATTGGCATAGTATATAACATTTTTCCAATAATAAAAGACCCGCCCCGATTTGATTCGGGGCGGGATAGAAATTTACCTTCTCTTTCTCTTTTTAGCAGTTTTTTTCGCTGCTTTCTTTTTTGCTGCCATTTTACTTATCCGCTTGCGTTTAAAAATTGCGCAAACAGAAAATTATTTTAATCTAGAAATAAATGTCGACCACGCAAATTATTTCTAAATTTTAGCGCACGTAAAATAATAATTCCTACTACGTGCTTCTATATATATTTTAGAACAAATATTTCGAAATGCAATTGTGGATAACTTGGTTGGCGAGAAATTCGTCTTATTATTTTTCGGAAACAGAATATTTTTGCTCCAGCGGCAAAAATTTCTTCGCCCTCGACGCAAAAACTCTTACGAGACCGAGCTTTTTACGCCTACGGGACGTTCCTTAAATTAATAAGACGAACTGTGTAGATTAAGTGTGGCTGTATTGTAAGCGGGTGCCCAGAAATTTGTCTATTCACTCAAAAACCTCATTTTTTTAAAGGAGGTGGGATTGGCATACATAAATCCCTCGCTTATAAACGAAGGATTTATACTGCGGGACAGCGGTGGTGACCTCCGTTTTTACTAGTGAGTGCGCAGCACGCTGTCCCAAAACATTATAACAAATCGGACGTCGAAAGAGAACGAACAAACCCTAAGCAGCTATCGGTTGCAGTTTTTTGAAAACAATAAATTTATAGCCCAAAAAGTTCCAAACAAGCGAAGCCAGCGTTGCCACTATCGCGCCAACGTTCGCCCATAAAGTCACGGAAATTCCGCCTACCGGACTTATAAAATTCACAACCAGAGACGCGATTCCTATGTTAATGAGAAAACCCACAAAACTAACTGCAAAAAATTGTCCAAATTCTTTAGTAGTCGCCGATTTACCAGATCCAAAAGTCCCAAAAGTCCAATGTTTATTCCAAAAATAACTATTTATATTAGCGACAATAAAAGAAGCTCCTTTAAAAATCGAATAGGAAGATCCGGAAGTTGCCACGAACACAAACATGAGTAGATTCAAAACGCCAATATCAAGTAAAGTATTTAAAACTCCCGTGGCGACAAATTTAGCAATCTGCAAAATCATTGGAATTTTTCCGCTGATTATTTTCGCAACCCACAAAGCAATAACCGCCAAAACAGTCAGCGCAATCACCATCACCACGCCACGGATTGTCGTTAAATTAAAATTAATATTTTTAACAATCGGCAAAATCAATAGTCCTGAAACGAATCCAATTATCGCGACCAAAAAATAATCTTTTTTTGAAACAAACGAGCTTGAAGAATTATTATATTGAATATCCATGTTTTTTATTTTATGAAATCGACATTTAATTTTATCAAAAAAGAGTCATCGCCAAAATAGTAATTAAGGCGATTAGAATTATGAGAATTTTCGTAGCGATTTTTTTCATCCCGTTAGAATTTTACTTTCACCGGTTCTTTTTCCGACGCGTTTTCCAAACCAAAAAACTCTTCTTTGCCAAAGCCAAAAGCTCCGGCCATTAAATTAGTGGGAAAAACGGCTGTTTTAGTATTATAATCCATCACGTTGCCGTTATAGAATCTTCTGGCTGCCTGTATTTTATTTTCCGTATCAGCCAATTCTCTTTGTAAATCCAAAAAATTTGCATTGGCTTTTAATTCCGGATAATTTTCCGAAACCGCGAATAAAGTTTTCAAAGTGTTTGAAAGCGCGTTTTCCGCTCCCGATTTTTCATCTTTAGATGCCGCGCCCATAGCTCTTGTTCTTGCTTCGGTAACCTTTTCAAAAACCCCTCTTTCGTGCGACATATAACCCTTGACGGCTTCCACCAAATTTGGAATCAAATCATACCTTCGCTTAAGCTGAACATCTATATCCGACCACGCTTCCCTGACTCTGTATCGTGAGCGAATCAAACCATTAAAAACTACGACCAACCAAAAAACTATTGCCGCCACAATTGCCAAAACTATATATAATGCCATAAATAATATAAATTATTGCGACTTTGATAATTATAGCACAAATTCATATTTTATTTGACAATGCCAATCAAAAACATTAATTTAAGGACACATTACAGCAAATTCCCAATTTAATATACCTAAAAGACAAGAGAAATAAAGGGAGGATTATCATGAATCAATACCTGGATATTGCGCGAGAAATTTTGGAAAACGGCCACCGAAAAAGCGATCCGCAAGGAGTTGGTAATCGGGCCTTGTGCTCGCCCGGTCCGATACGAATTGATTTAGAAAAGGATGGATTTCCCCTGCTCACAACCAAAGACATGTCAAAACAGTGGAAACCGCTTATCTGCGAACTGCTATGGTTTCTTTCAGGAAGCACAAACGTTGCCGATTTGCACAAGTACAATATCCATATCTGGGATATGTGGGCAACCCCGGAAATCTGTTCTTCTCTCGGCCTTCCAGCTGGAGAGCTTGGACCGATTTACGGCAAACAATGGAGATTTTTTGGTCGAAACGGAATTGATCAAATATCCCGGCTCATCAATAACCTTAAGAAAAACCCCGACACCCGGCGAAATGAAATAACCAGTTGGAACCCCGAAGATATTGATAAAGTTTTCGTAGCCCCGTGCCACGATAATTTCAAGGTTTTTCACGCCGAGGGAATGCTGTGGCTCCGGCAGGACCAAAGAAGTTGCGATTTACCGATAGGCGCGCCTTTCAATATTGCGCAGTATGCCTTACTACTGATGATGCTTGCGCAAGTAACCGGTCTCAAAGCAAAAGGGCTTATCTATGCCCCGTTTGACTGCCACATCTACGAAAACCAAATCAACGCGATGAAACTGCAGATTTCCCGCGAACCTAAAGCTCTCCCTCGTGTAAAGCTGAATCCGGATGTAAAAGACATTTTCAATTTCCGACCGGATGATTTTATCCTGGAGAATTACGACCCACACCCCGGCATAAAATTCCCAGTGGCGCTGTGAGGTAATGAGATGGCTAAAATTTCGATTGTGGTCGCAATGGCCTTGAATCGGGTCATCGGCAATAAAGGAGAACTGCCTTGGCATCTGCCAGCGGACCTCAAACACTTTAAGGAACTAACTACTGGCCACTTCGTTATCATGGGAAGAAAAACATTTGAATCAATTCTCAGACGTCTCGGAAATCCGCTTCCCGACCGCCGAAATGTCGTGATAACCGAAAACCGCGGCTATATAGCTTCTGGTTGTACCGTAGTTCACTCATTTAGAGAAGCATATTGTCTTACCACCAATCTAACAGACCGCAAAGAAGAAGTTTTTGTTATTGGGGGCGAAAAGATCTACCGACTGACGTTTCCACAAGCCGAGAGAATTTATTTAACACTGGTGGAAGCACATCCTGAAGGCGACGCCTTCTTTCCCGAAATCGACCTCCAGAAATGGCCAATGATAAGCGCCCAACACCACGAACCGGACGAGAAAAATAAATATCCTTTCACGTTCATGACTCTGGAACGGCTGCGCTGTTGTCCGCGCGCACTTATCTGACCGGCAATCGCTGGTCGAAATCATACAAACACGGGGATTTCGCGTTTCAAGCGGAATCCCCTTTTTTATTTTTAAATAAGTTTTATAATAAATTAATGGAATATGTAAATCCTCGGTTTGCAAAAGGAAACGAATACAAAAAAGTTATTTCTGATATTGTTAGCGAAGGAAAATGTCCGTTTTGCTCGAAAAATTTTAAATATCATAAAAACCCCGTCCTTAAAAAAGGACCTAGCTGGTTTATAACAAAATCAAGTTGGCCATACAAAAACAGCGAATATCATTTTCTTATCATCAGCAAAAAACACAAAGATACTTTTAACCAGCTTTCAATAAACGATTTTAAAACCGTTAAAGCTTTGGCTACTTGGGCGATTAAAAAATTTGATCTTAAGGGTGGCGGATTAATGCTTCGGTTTGGAGATACGAATTATACAGGAGCAACCGTGACTCATTTGCACTTCCATTTAATAACTCCTACGCTAAAAAACGGCAAATCCGTTCCGGTGAATTTCCCAATCGGATAATTTTTATAAAAAGTCCCCATCGCGCGTGTTGCATGCGCGATGGGGTATCCAAAATTAATTTTTGCTTACTTCACAAGAACAATCTCCACGCCCGCCTCTTTAAGGACGGCCTCGCCGTCAAGGCTGGCATGTCCTTCAGCAAAATAAAGCTTCCCGATTCCGGATGCCATAATCAACTTAGCGCAAACCGGACACGGAAAAACATTCACATAGAGAGACGCGCCTTTAAGTGAAATGCCTTCCCGAGCCGACCAGGCGATAACGTCCTGTTCCGAATGAATCGCGGAACAAAGTTCGCTGCGCTCCCCTGCCTTCACGAAATCACGAGGATCGCCAACCATATAGGGCTGATATTCTGTCGGCACGTGACGGTTATGAGCGCTATAAACAACTTGCCCATTTTTTACCACGACTGATCCGACCTGCCTCCACCAATCAGACGTTTTCTCGGCCTCTCCTTTTGCCAAAGCCATTATTTTTCGATCAAACTCTCCCGTCGTTACCCGGTCATAATTAACCGGGGTTTGCGAAAAAATCGAAGCTCGGTCCCAGCGAAGAAACGCGGTATCATACTCGACCGGTTGACCAGGAAAATATTTATTGACGACGGCTCGACATAATTCGTCACGAGTAGTTATAATTCCACAACCTTTTAGTAAGCTAAGAATCTTTAAGTTAGCCCGACTCAAAGTAAATACCTCAACCTGCAATCTGCTCCCAAAATCCAACATTTCCTCGACAGTTTTTGGATCAAGAGCTCGAATTTCTTTTCTATCGCAAAATTCATTTATAAAATCTTCGCCTACGATACAGAGCGCTTCAATTTCTTTCTGATATTTTTCGATAAGTCGCAAATATCCAGCGTGGATAACCGGAATATAAAGAAGAAGTATTTTCTCCATTATGCTTCTCCCTTCACACAAGTCCGCTTTTTTTCATAAACTCGGCCATCGGGGCCAAAAAATCTTTCATGGCCTTATGAAACAGGCTGGAACTGCTGGTTTCAGCTTGACGAGACAATACAACCACTTCTCCGCATCGCTCGCGAATTTGGTTGAGTTGATCTTCCGGATAAGAATCGGTCACGGCAATAAAAACGTTCGGCCGAATACAATCCAAAAGGCCGTATTGCCATTTACCGTCATCCGTCACATCATCCACCACTGTGGCAAAGTTGACGCACTCCTGATAACTCAACATTTCAAGACGCTCGATTTGGGGATTTAATGGCCGGTACGGACCTTTGTAAAGTTTAATGGCCCGGTCAGAATCCGCTCCGACAACAAGGATATCGCCGTGTTCTCTCGCCTTTAGCAAGTAACGAACGTGCCCGACATGCAGTTGATCCCAACTCCCGATTGTGCAGATGATCTTGTGCTCAAGCTCCTGATACGCCTTGCAAAGCTTCGCGAGCTTGTCATAATCCAGCACGATTTTCTTGGCATAATCAATAGTATTCGTAGACATTGGACAATCCTCCTGTGGAATATGAGATTAAATTCTTTATTCACTTCTTAAAAATCTGACCAATTCTAATCACGAATAGACCCCAAAGTCAAAAATTTTTCTGGCAAAAGAAAAAGGGGCTTTGCGAGCCCCTTGTGATTCCGCGGCCTATGGCCGAAAAATTTCAGTCCGTATCTTCTTTCATTCGTTCCGCGTTGACCCGGCTTTGGCCTTCATTCCAAAACCGTTCCTTGAGATATCGGAAAAACTCGATTCCTTGTCTAATGCTGTCTTTCTCTACTCTTTCAAAATTCCCTTTTCTTGTCATCTCGACAGTGTCAAATATCGGTTTGAAATGCATCCAGCATGCGGGGTTTATTATAATTCCTTTCGGCCTCAACTCATTTGCAAGATAGTGATACGCGCAATGCACCAAGTAACACATTAATGAATATTCTTGACCGAGTGTGAATTTAACCGGAGGAAAATCCGGATCCAGTTCGCGCCCCTTGGAGGTTACGAACTTCATATCGCCAATGATCTTTTTCATATCCTCTGCCGCAATTCCCAAAATGCGATTATCCTCATCGGACAACCTATTTTTAGGGTTTGAAGCCACTGAGAGAATGCCGGCGGCCCGACCAAAAATAATCGCCCTGTCCATCAAAATAATGCCTTTCACCGGAATATAATTTTGGCATGTCCTCATGTCAGGCATTCCTCCATGTTCTTTTTTTATTTGCTGATTTCAAGATAAATAAACACTTGACCAAAGTCAACCAAAAACCGCTCCGATCTAAATCGGAGCGGTTTTGATATTGCGTAATAATAACTTTTTAATTCGTGTGAGTGCGTTCGTATGCTAGTACTCCTCCCCCATCATCGGATTATGGCCATGAGATTCTTTTTCTTTTTCAGGAAGTTTGGCAATTGCCGCGCCGATTGTAAGATAAGTGCTCGCAACCGAAACTGCGTTTATAAACGCGGTTTTGGTAACCTTAAGCGGATCAATCACTCCGGCGTCTTTCAAATTTTCTATCTTATTGTTAAAAGAATTAAAACCCACCCAATCGCTTTTTTCCTGTTTCTTATGAATCATCAATTCCCTCACAATAACCGGCGTAAGCTCTCCGCTATTGTCTATAATTGCCTTTAAAGGCGCACGGACAGCCTTTAAAATAATTTCCATTACGGCTTTGTCAACTTCCTTTTCGTGTTCCAAAACCGATCCAACGTTTTCCAGGTTAGCAACATTAAACAACGCTATTCCGCCTCCGGGAACAATTCCCTCTTCCATTGCGGCTTTAGTCGAGTTAACCGCGTCTTCCACTCTTTGTTTTAATTCTTTTTGCGCGGATTCGGTCGGCGCTCCAACTTTCATCACCGCCACGCCTCCGGAAAGTTTTCCCAGCCGTTCTTGTAATTTTTCCCTATCGAATTCCGAATCGGTTTTTTCCAATTGATTTTTTATCTGTAAAATCCGTTTATCAATAGTTTCTTTATTGCCTTTTCCTCCGACAATCGTTGTGTTGTCTTTATTGGCGATTACCCGATGCGCCTGACCCAGAGAACTCACATCAACACTGTCCAGTTTTTTTCCGATATCTTCAGAGATAAATTCCGCTCCGGTAACCGTGGCAATATCTTCCAACATCTCTTTTTTTCTGTCTCCAAATCCCGGAGCTTTAACAGCCAAAACATTTAAAATTCCGCGAAGTTTGTTAACCACAAGCGTTGCTAGCGCCTCGCCTTCAACATCATCAGCAATAATAACCAATTCTTTTTTGCCGTTTTTGATTATTTTTTCCAAAAGCGGTAAAAGCTCGCTAATTGAAGAAATCTTTTTATCGGCAACCAAAATATACGGGTCTTCCAAAACCGCTTCCATCCGTTCAGGATTAGTCATCATATAAGCGGAAACATAACCGCGATCAAAACGAAGTCCTTCGACAACTTCATAAGAAAGCCCCACAGCGTTGGAATCTTCTACCGTAATTACGCCTTCTTTTTTAACTTTGTCCATCACTTCGGCAATAAGTTTTCCCACTTCTTTGTCTTTTGCCGAAAGAGTGGCAACCTCTTCAATGTCTTTATTGCTCTCAACGGGAATTTTTTGAGCTTCAAGGGCTTTTACAACCGCTTCGCTTCTTGTTTTAAGGCGTTCCGCTAATCTGATTACGTTAAACCCCTTTTCACGAATTGCTTTTTCTCCCTCGTCAATCATCGCGTGCGCCAAAACAACGGCGGTCGTGGTACCGTCTCCAACATCATCATTAGTTTTAGAAGCCGCTTGTTTTATAAGTTCGGCTCCTAAATTCTCATATTTATCTTCAAGCTCGATCTCTTTAGCAACGGTTACTCCGTCAAAAGTTACTTGCGGCGCGCCGTACGCTTTTTCAATAACAACTGCCCGGCCGCGCGGACCCAAAGTCATTCGTACCGCTTCAGCTAATTTATCAATGCCTTTTTTTATTGCCGCCCTGGCTTTTTCATCAAATAAAATTTGTTTTGCCATATTTTTTTTAGAAATTAGTTATTAGAAATTAGAGTTTTCGCTATTTTATTCCAAAATAGCGAGTATGTCTTCTTCATCCCCGACCAAATATTTTTTCCCTTCAATTTCAATTTCATCGGGTCCGTATTTTTTAAATAAAACAATGTCCCCGACCTTCACGGACATTGGAATTTTTTCTCCTTTTTCATTTACTTTTCCTGAACCAACTGCGACAACTTTGCCTTTAATCGGTTTATTTTCGGCTGTTTCAGGAAGAACAATGCCTGATTGAGTAATTTTTTCCGCCTCCAAAGGTTCGATAAAAACGTGATTTGATAATGGTTTTATATTCATAAAATTTATTATATTTTGCGACCTTACAGCGTTTACATTCTATATAAAAAAATAGGTAAGTCAACCCCGTAATAATCCGCCTTGGACGAGCTACTGCCGAAAACAAAAAAAGGGCTGGTCAGGCCCTGAATTTAACGACCGATAAAACATTAGCCAACAGCTGTCAATTCAGGAAAGATTTCCTGGATGGCTTTCTCAATATCCCCCAAAGAAAATGGCTTTGACAAAAACGCGTCGGCGTTGGACCTTGTAAACGCCGCCCCATCATGCGTGTATGTAGGAGGATAAAGTCCGCTCATCAGTATTGTTGCTACATTTCCATTGCTGAATTCCTTCACGCCCCAGACCAATACGTCTCCGGTAATTCCAGGCATTTCGTAATCCGAAATGACCAGGTCCGGGTAAGAATTAAACTGAGCTTGCTTTAGAAAATCCGCCAAAGCTTTAAGCGGGTCTGAAAATGCAATGGGCCGATGACCGAGTTCCCTTAGTAAGGCCTTCACCATCATCAAAACCTCTTCCTTGTCATCAACAACATACACCAAAAGACTTTTTTTCATCTCTCTCACCTCATTCTTTCAGTATTTTGAACTAAAGCTGAAGATAGTTTACGAATAAAAATGCTAAATGTCAAGTGTTTCTTGCTCCTCTTCCTTCGGCCTGTCTATTATCATCGGCTCTATTTCCGCGGCTTTACCGCTTATTCTTAAAACGTCTTTGTCGATTTTCCCAAGCTCTTTATAAGCGCTATTATACATATTTACCGTTGTGCCCAAGTGAACTCCTATTTTTTTCATATAGGTTTCATAACTCGATAAATGCCTTCCTAGCTCCTCTACTCTTTTTCTTATTTCTTTTGCCGATTCCTCAATCTGAAGCGCTTTTAATCCCTGAAGAACGGTTTGTAAATACGCCAAAAAAGTTGTGGGCGAAACAATCATTACTTTTTTATCGCCGGCCGCGTATTGAATCAAATCGCGAGTATTGGACTTAACGGCGCCGATTTTATTAATAAGCAAATCATAGTAAACCGCCTCGGAAGGAATAAACATAAAAGAGAATTCCATCGTGCCTTCATTCGGTTTTATATATTTCGAGGTCTCGTCAATGCGATTTTTTAAATCGTCTTTAAAAGCCGCCTCGTAACGCGCCTTTTCGCTTTCGTCTTTTGTTCCTAAAATTCGATTATAATTTTCCAAACTAAATTTCGAATCAATAGGAATTATCTTATCTCTTACAAAAATCACCGCATCCACGATTGTCCCGTCTTTAAACGGGTATTGCATTTGAAAACTGCCGGGAGGCAAAACATTTTTTAAAACCGTTTCCAAATAATACTCTCCCAGCACTCCCCTTTGTTTCGGATTGGTCAAAACATCTTGAAGATCTCTGAGCTGATCGGCAAAATCTATAACCTGCTTGTTTGTTTCGTCTAATTTAACTAAACGCTCCGTCACGTCTCTAATAATTTTTGCGCTTTCGCCAAATTGGCTTTGCAAAATTCTGGTTGATTCGCCAAGTTTAACGTCTAAAGTGCGGGTTATTTCATTTATCTGGCCTTGAATCATCAGCAGCGCTTGATTATCGTCTTTCGGTTGTAAAAATTTCTTGAATAAAAAATATACAGCTCCGACTATAGCTCCTAAAAATATTATTAATAATATTAAAAGACTTCCTAAATCCATATATTTATCTAAATATCACAATCGCTCCCTTGCCTTCTTTCTTTTTTGCCAGATACATTGCTTTGTCCGATTTTTCCAAAAGTTTAATCATATCGGCGATGATTTTACCCTCTTGATTTTTTGCCGCAATTACCCCGAAGCTGGCGCTCGGTTTTATTCCCGGCATTCCTTTTAATTTTGCGCGCGATAAGGCAGTTTTAATTTTTTTCGCCACCGCTTCAGCTTCATTGATGTCAGTATCTATCAGCCCCACAACAAACTCGTCGCCTCCCCATCTGCCAACTATATCTATATCGCGCAAAGTTTTTTTAAAAATATCGGCGGAAATTTTTATATACTTATCGCCGGCTTTATGACCATACCTATCGTTTAGTTTCTTTAAATTATCGAGGTCAATAAAAATAATTGAAAAATTTCTAATGGCGAATTTTCTCCTTTCTCTGCCTCCTTTAAAAAATTTTTCGCTGTCTTTCAATAAATCCACAAACCTTTCCGCTTCCCGTAAAAACCCTTGTCTATTATAAAGACCGGTTAAAAAATCATAGTCCGCCAAAGATTTTAATTTTTCTATCTCTTTTTCCTGATTCTCGGACATTTTTTTCAATCGCAGTATTTCGCTCTTTAATTCAAATATTTTTTTATCCATTACTTTATTTCCATTCCCTTTAACGCCGCAATTCGTTCTTCAATAGGAGGATGTGTCATAAAAAGCTTAGCAAATCCACCTATTTTTTTGCCTTTGAACGGATTATCCAGCCACAAATGAGCCGTGGTGTTGTTGGCAACCGCCATTGGGATATTAGCTCCTGAAATTTTTTCAAGCGCGTTTGCCAATCCTTCCGGATAACGGGTCAAAAGCGCGCCATCGGTGTCAGCCAAAAATTCCCGCTTTCTGGAAATCGCCATCTGTATCAAAATCGCGGCAATAGGCGCCAGTATCGCCAAAGCGATTCCGATTATAAAAAACAATCCACCCCCTTCCCTGTCATCGTTCCTCCTAAAACCGCCGAAAAGCGACGATCTCATAAAAATATCCGAGGCGATAGAAATAAATCCCACCAAAACCACGACAGCGGTTGATAAAAGCATATCTCGATTTCCAACGTGTGAAAGTTCGTGAGCTAACACTCCTTCAAGCTCTGACCTGTCCATAATTTCTAAAAGTCCTTCAGTTACTGCCACAACGGCGTGTTTAGGATCTCTGCCGGTAGCAAAAGCATTTGGTTGTTTTTCCTTAACCAAATAGATTCTGGGCATCGGCAGTCCCGCGGTAATCGCCAAATTTTCTATAATATTATAAAGTTCAGGCGCGTCTTTTTTTTCTATCAATTGAGCTCTTGCCATCGAAAGCACAATTTTATCCGAATACCAATATGCCAAAATATTCATAAAAACGCTGAAAATCACCGCGAAATATAAAATTCCCGGGCTTCTATAAGCTTGCGCGAAAACCCAGCCAAAGCCGATAACGACAATCAAAAATAAAGTGAATAACAGCCAAGTTTTTCGGATATTCGAATCTTTTTGAGTATAAAGAGTCATACAATATTTACTTTACACAAAAAACAAAAACTAAACAACGTGTTATTATTGTTTAGTTTTTATTAATTCAAGGCTAGTGGTTTACGGCCGTTATTTAATCTCGTAAGTAATATTGACGTTTACGGTTATCTCTTGAGTTCCCGGCTGAATTGACGGCGCAACCGAAGCAACTCCCCCACCCATACCTATTGATTTTTCAGCTCCATAATAAGGAATTGGCCCGTTTTGATATTCGCTAAGGTTTATAATCCTGCCCAAAGAAACCCCATTTTTACCAGTCATTTCTTGAGCTTTTGTTTTTACTTTATCAAACGCCTTATCTCTTGCTTCTTTTAAGAATTTTTCTTGATCATCGACTTCAAAAGAAATACTTCCGATTTGATTAATGCCTAATTCAGGAAGTCCGGCCAAAACAACAGCGACTTTATTTAAATCCCTAACTTTCACTTGAACAGATTGAGTCAATTTGTATCCGGAAAGATATTGCTTCCTTGTTTTTTCATCATAAACATAGTTCGGCTCAAGACTATAAGAAGTGGTTTTAATGTCTTTAGCGTCAACGCCCTGTGATTTGATAAAATCAATCGCTTTATTAATTTTTGCGTTATTGTCATTGGCAATTTTTGCCGGATCAGAGCCTTCGTTTACAACCGAAAAAGAAAATTTGGCGACATCCGGAGAAACCGTCACTTTACCTTCTGCCGAAACATTTATAGTCCGAGAAGGATACAACGAATCCATATATTTTCTCGCTGGCCCCCAAACAACCGAGTAAATAACGATCAAAGTCAGCACTCCTAAAAATCCTGCTATCGCGCTATTTTTTACTTGTGAATTGTCATTCATAATACAATTAATTTATTTTATTAGTTAATTCGACTATTTTTTTAAATTCTTTTGCATTTAGACTCGCGCCACCGACCAAAGCGCCGTCAATCTCGTTATGCTGTAAAAACCCTTTAATATTTTTGCTATCCACCGAGCCGCCATATAATACTCTAGGAGTTAGTAGTTGGTAATTAGTAATTAGTAGTTTTTTAATATATTTAATTGTTTCCAGGGCGGTTTCAGGGGTTGCCGAAATGCCGGTGCCTATCGCCCAAATCGGTTCGTAAGCAATAATCAATTTATTGCTCAATAATTTTCCTTTTAAACCCTTTAAATCTTTCTGTAATTGATTTTTAACAAAATCCATTGCGGCTTTTTTGCCTTTTTTTCTAATTTCTAACGGCTCCCCCACGCAAAGAATCACTTTTAAACTCTCTTTTAACGCGGCTATAACTTTTTTGTTTATCATCTCGTCGGTTTCAGCCGCATATTTACGACGTTCAGAATGGCCGATTATGGCGTAATCCACGTACAAATCTTTAAGCATCTTCGGCGAAATCTCACCGGTGTAAGCCCCTTCAGTCGCCCAAAAAATATTTTGGGCTCCAATTTTCAATTTTATCTGCCCCGTAGCAAGCGTGCTTTGCTTCGGGGAATTTTTAATTTTTAATAATTCGGATAAATAAATAAACGGAGGAACGATTACAATTTCCGCATTTTTTGCTTGTAGTCTGTAGTTTGTAGTAGCTGAAAAAAGCTCTTTGGCTTTTTTCAGCGTCGGCGGGTTCATCTTCCAGTTGGCAATAATAAGTTTTTTCATATTCCTCGTTTAATTTAACCAGAATTTGCCGATTTTTTCCAGTTATAGTAAGCGCGTTCAATATCTGCCATATGGACTTCATCGATATGACCAAGTTCGGAAAACACTTTTGACGCTTTCTCTTCCGCCATTAAAACTATATTTATTCTTATCTCGTCGCTCGGATACTCAATTGCATTGGTAATCAGATAAATACATTCCTTGGCTAAATCGGGCGGAATTTGGCTAGGCTCGTCCAAAACTTCCACGATTCGGCGGGCTATCTGCCAATTTTCCGTTTCTTGGGGTTTTGCGCCGTGAATTAATTCAAACGCCTTTACTAAACTTTCATTGACTATTTTTTTCTGTTCCGGCTTTTTATTTTCTTTTTTGTTGCCGAAGAAATTTTTTTCCATATTAATTAAAATATTTTTTTACCAATTTGTTAAATTTATTTCCCCGGTCAAATTCGTTTTTAAATTTTTCAAAACTTGCCGCCGCGGGCGAAAAAACAATTACTCCTTTTTTAACTTTAGAAAGTTTCCGAATGATTTCTTCAAGTGTGTCGTGTAGATGCTTTTCACCGGATTTTTTAAAATAACCAATCTTATTGAGGCATGAGATTAATTCCAATGTGGCGCTGCCTTTAAGCAAAAATAGATTCCGGGGCAGGATATTTTTTTTAATATATCCGGCTAAACCAGAAAAATCCAAATCCTTGTCAGTGCCTCCGCAAATCAAAAAAAATCTATTTTTAAATCTTTTAAATCTTTCAATCGCGGCAATTGTGCCATCAGGACTGGTAGCGGCGGAGTCATTGACAATCAAAAAGGATTTATTTTTCAAAACAATTTCCTCCCGAAAAGCAATGACTGGCAAATTGTTGATTTTGGTCGTTAAAGTTTCCCATGATTCCCCGCTTAAATAGGCTACCAGAATGGATGCCAATAGATTATGTTTTTGATGGGGGCTTAAATTTTTAACTGCGACAATATTTTTTTTGTCGCCGTTTTCTTGAAAAAATATCTTTTCTCCCCTGAAAAAAACTCCGTTTTTCTCTGGCGGCAACGATTTTAACGAAAAAAAGTACAAGCGGCTTTTAGGTTTTTCCTTCAGAAAAAAGTTTAAATTTTTATCGTCATTGTTAAGTATAAGGAAATCGCCTCTGGTCTGGCCGGAAAAAATCAGGGACTTAATTCGGCCGTATTTCACCATAGTTTTGTAGCGGTTTAGATGATCTTGAAAAAGATTTGTAATAACAGCAATGTGCGGAGCTATTGTGGGGGTCTTTTTATCCAGATATTCAAGCTGATAAGAAGAAAGTTCAAGCACCGCCGGCTTATCGTTTTTTATCTCATCAATAATATTCAAAAGGCCCTTGCCGGGAATATTGCCCCCAAGAACGGCGGGGGAAAGAAAGTGAGCCGTCCAATTGGCAACTGTAGTTTTACCCCTTGTTCCCGTGATACCGATAAATTTTCCTGGCCGGTTACGAAAAGATAATAATTTCAAAAAAAGGGTGTAGTCGTTGTATATTTCCTTGCCAAATTTTTTGGCTTTTTTTACCCAGACGCTGAAAGCGCTGACCGCCGGATTAAAAACGATTATATCGCTATTTTTGAAATCCCGATCGTCATGCCCACCCAAGCGAAATCTCATCTTGAATTTTTTAAGCTTGTTCAGCGATTTTCTCAACTCCTTATTTGTCCGCAGATCGGTAATGGCGAGATTGACGTTGTTTTTTAATAAAAATTTAGCAGTGCCGACACCGCCGCCTAATTGTCCCAAACCGACCAAAAGAACTTTTTTATTTTTAAAAAAGGGCTGAAAATTTTTCATCACCAATTTTCCACCATTAAAGTTTTCTTTATTTTGCCGGGTAGATATTGGTAAATTTCTTCCGTAATAAACGGCATAAACGGATGGAGTAATTTTAACGAGCCGGTTAAAATTTCCAGCAAAATAAACTGCGCCGATTGCTTTTCTTTGGCGTCTTCACCATTCAACCTCTCTTTGCTTTCTTCAATTATTTTATCCGCGAAAGTATGCCAAAAATAATGGTAAATTTTCTCCCCTGCGATATAAAATTTAAACGAGTCCATTTCTTTGGTTACGGATTTTTTTAAACTTTCGAATTCCTTTAATCGCTTTTTGTCATAAGCGGATAATTTTATTCGTGTTAATTTGTGATTAAATTCGTGTAAATTCGTGCGCGGCGTGTTCATTAAAACAAATCTAGACGCCTGCCAGATTTTGTTCGCAAAATTCCTGTATCCTCTGACTTTTTCTTCTGAAAACGCCAAATCGTTTCCCGGAGTATTTCCGATTATGAGCGCCATTCTCAAAGCGTCCGCGCCGTATTCGTTTACAATGCCAAGCGGATCAATAACATTTCCTTTTGACTTGGACATTTTTTGCTTATCTTTGTCGCGCACAAGTCCGTGTAAATAAACATGTTTAAACGGAACTTTTTTAGTTTTATAAAGCCCGAGCATAACCATTCGCGCTACCCAAAAAAACAAAATATCCCATCCTGTTTCCATTACGTCGGTCGGGTAAAATTGTTCGTAATCGCTTAATTTTGATTTTTGAGATTTAATTTTTGATTTTGACGGACTCTCGGATTCCTCGAATCCGAGAGTGAGGAACGGCCACTGCCCAGAAGAAAACCAGGTGTCAAAAACGTCAGGGTCTTGAATTAAATCGTTTTTACCACACCCAGGACATTTTTTTGGAGGATTTCTTCCTATAAATACTGGTTTTGTTGAAAAATCAAGCCATTTTCGCCAATGAGTTAATGACTGATCTGGTTCAATTTCTTTTTGAGGCAATAATCCTTTTTTTGCTATTTCATCCAAACAAAACCAAGCTGGAATTGGAATACCCCAAACAATTTGGCGTGAGATATTCCAATCGCGGATATTTTTCAGCCAATGAAAATAAACCTTTTTGAACCTTGTCGGGATAAATTTTATATCCCCTTTTTCAACTGCTTTTATCGCCGGCTTTGCCAAGGGCTCCATTTTCACAAACCATTGCGACATTAACCGAGGCTCTAAAATATTTGAACATTTATAACACAAAGAAACATCATGCTTATAATCGTTGTCTATTTTTTCTATCAATCCCTTTTTCTGCAATTCTTCAACAATAACTTTTCTCGCTTCTAAAACTTTTAAACCCTGCAGTTTTTCATAAACTTCGTTTTTAGGAAAGTAGTTTTTTAAATCAATTCTCCCCAAATGGTTGATAACTTCTTTCGGGCCTTCGATTTCTTCTTTGTGCCTTTGCCATATTTCAAAGTCGGTTTGGTCATGCGCCGGAGTAACCTTAACCGCACCGGTTCCAAATTCGATATCAACAACTTTGTCCGCAATCACTTTCAAATTTATTTTTCCGACAGCTACATCTACTTCAATTTCTTTGCCGATTAAATCTTTGTATCTTTTGTCTTTCGGATTCACCGCCACCGCAGTATCGCCAAAAATAGTTTCCGGACGGACAGTCGCAACTGTAATCGGCCCGTATTTTATGTAATACAAAGCGTCTGTTCTTTCCTCGTGTTTTGTTTCCAATTCCGAAAGCCCGGTTTGATGTTTCACGCACCAATTCACCAAACGATTGCCCCGATAAATTAACCCCTCTTTATGCATCTGTATAAAAGTATCCTGGGTTTTTTCTATAATGTCTTTGTCTAAAGTAAATTTTTTTCTTGACCAGTCGCAGGAAGCGCCAAGCCGCTTTAATTGCTCTTCCATTACAACTTTGTTGGCTTGGGTAAAATCCCAAATTTCCTGCCATAATTTTTCACGCGGAATCTGAAACCTTGACCGTCCTTCTTTTTCAAGCTTTTTTTCATAAACAACTTGAGTTTCAAAACCGGCGTGATCAGCGCCCGGAAGCCATAAGGTTTTAAATCCGCGCATTCTTTTATAGCGGATCATAATATCCTCCAGAGTAGTCATCAAAGCATGTCCCAGATGAAGAGAGCCATTGGCATTAGGAGGAGGCATGATAATGCAGAAAGGCTTAGGATTACCAGCCATAGGCTGGTGCGCCTCAGGCGCAAAATATCCGGATTTTTCCCATTTTTTATAAATTTTTTCTTCAGTTTCAGAAGGATCGTAGGGCTTATTGAATTTTTCGTCCATAACTTATTTAAATTAAACTAATTTTAATTGGTATGGGGGTAAAGATAAACTTCTGTTGCGGTAGGATTGATATCTTTAACATTTATAGAAGATGGAAAAAGTATTTTAAAATCCCTGCTTTCAGCCGCCATGATATTTTCAAGCTCTATTTTCGAAGCGCCAGCCAAGAGCCCATATTTATCTCTTAATATAGCCACAATAACCGCTTTGGAGATTTTTTCAACGTCATTATTAGTTACAACCCCATTAACGCTTATTGGAAAAATCCCTCCGGAAGCATTTGAATTATTTAGAGAATCAATTTTAAAGTTTATATGATTTCTGGTTTTTAAATCCAGGTATCCCAAATATCCATTGACCGGAGAAATTTCGTTTTTCTTTTGATAATTAGTCAACGCCAGTCTTGTTGCCGCGCCGAATTTAGTGGTTGAACTCGTGCTAAAAAAACCTTCAAATTTCAAAAAGTTTTGGAGATTTTTAACATCGCTGCCAACCATGCCCGATTTTAATTCGCGGGTAAATTTATTAAAAGTGCTAGACGCGATATTTGAAAAAATTTCGGTTTTAAATTCCCTTATTTCGGCTTTTGGTTTTGAAAAATCTCTCTTTGGCTTAAAATTTACGCTTGAAAAAGAAATTTCAGCCTTATCAATATTTTTAAAATCAGCGTCTAAAACATCAACTAAATATTTTTTTTCTCCGGCGTAGATAAAAGAATCGTTATTTAAAGTTTTTAAAACAGCTCCGTCTTTTGAAAAAATATTGATAGTGTAAGAAAATTCGCTCCCAACTTCAACATTTGGATTTTCAATCCCAGAAACTGCGATTATTTTATTTTCTCCTGCCGGTAAGGTTTTAACCCAGGACGCGTTAAGACTTTTCGGATATTTTATCCCGCAAGAAACGCAAGGCCCTCCGCAATCAATTCCCTCTTCTGACTGATTTTGTTTGTTATCAAAACAACTTGCCTTTGAACTAAAAATCCAATAAATTCCGAAACCGATTAAAAAAATAATGGCTAGAAAAAATCCTCCGTAAATAAATTGTTTTATTATTCTGCGGTTCATTAATTAAATTATATCAGAAAATTTGGCAATAAAAATCCCGGAGAGCCGAAGCTCTCCGGGGCAAACAGACCAAAGATCATTTTGTCTTATTTTATCTTGCGGGGTTTCCGGTTCTGGCCTCAAACCGGTAAATCCCGTTTCCATTGGCCAAGAAAAGGTATTGCTTATCGGGCGAAAGCGCGACGCCTGACCCAGGATATACCCGATACGTAACCCCGTTCATCAAAACCTCTGATTGCGGGGCATCACCACACAACATAATTGTCGCGTTATCGTAAACCGCGATTCCGTACGGAGTTCCCGTCATCGGAAGTTGAGCGAACCGAGGCGGCCACAAAAATTGATCCGCGGTTACCTGCGGAAAACTCATCACAACGTACTTTCCGTTCCAAATCGCCACCACATAAATCCAGTTGGAATCAAAGACGCTGGCACGAGCAGATGTCCCATTGAAAAAAGAGAACTCAAACCCCGGGCCCTGTCCCAATGCTACAGCGTACATAAAGCGATTGGTGTAAGCATCGCCAAGAATATACAGGTATCCGTCTTTTACCGCTATGGCTCGCGTATTCTTTACCACGCAATCAATCCCGTTCAAAGAAAGTAAATCTCCTACGCGATAAATCGCGTCGGAAGACGCGACAAGTTGCGGAATACCTACGACATATCCCCCGCTATTGTCGCACGCGATCGCCTTACCGAAAAACGCAGACCAACCGACTTCGTCACGCGACAAAACGCTTCCGTTGACTGATGACAAAGTATAAAATATTACCGGTTCAGTGGTAGCCACTATTACTTTTTCCCCGTTAACAACCAGACCGTTCTTAAACGTAGAAGCGCTCATACGAACTAACCACTGTTGCGATCCGCTAAAACTATACTTGACTACAAATGCCGTATTGTCGTTTCCACTGATAATAACTCCGTCCGCGACTGTGACCACGTCCAAAGCGCTGAAATCCGCGGGAAACTTTGCCCACAAAGCGTCGGATGGTCCGGGAGGAATACCTCCCTGCGACTGCGAATTACCGGATCCGCCTCCGCCGCAATTAGTGGTTACCGCCGCCAAAAACACCGCGAGAATTAATATCCCTGCCAACCGGATCTTTTTCATCTCCGCCTCCTTATCCTTCGAATAGTTTACTACGTGTTAAACAGCCTAAATTGCTTTTATATTAAGTTATAAATACTTCTATTTATAGTAATAATACTAAATATAAAACTTGTCAACCTAAAATCCTTACTTCACCTCCGTAGGAAATATTCTTATTTCTTTGGCAATCAAAAAAAGATTATTTATTTCTGCGGATTCTGTAAAAATTACCAGATAAGGATTTGTAAACGAATCGATTTTAAAATCCTGAAATGATATTTGTTGAGTTGTTGATTTTTCGCCTTTGTTTTTGGGCGGCAGTAATTTTAAAATTTTCGTATCTTCGTAAACACTCACATTTATTTTTTCGCTATCGGTTTTGCTCACGTAATCAAACCCGGGATTTTTGGCAAAAATCCAATGGCCTTTTATATCAAACGTTTTCAAAGTTTGGCCGGGTGTTTTTTTGTCCGCTGAAATAGGCAAGCCCAAAAACCCAGTCGCGTTTTTTGGAAATGGGCTGATTAATTCTGACGCAACGGGCGGCTGATTCTGCCCCACAACTTGAGTTGATAAAACATTCTCAGACGTTATTCTTTTATACAAAAAGATAGCGCTGCCAACTGAAAAAACCGATAATAAAAATAGAACAGCTAAAGAAATAATGATTATTTTCTTAAATTTTGAATCTTCCATATTGTTATATTCTTAATCTAATCTATTCTATTCTATTCACCACCCCCAAGGGGACTGGCAATAATTAGAATCGGCGCAATACCAGCCACTAGTTGAACAGCTTTGAGTTTCTGTGGAGTTACTTAATGTGCCGTCTGCCTGACAGGTAGTAACCGTTCTTGTTTGCGTTCCAAACGCTGTCCCGCTTACTTGCCCCGCCCAGCAACCATTCCCACTACACGCGTCAGGCAAAACAGCGTTGCAGGCGCTCCAAGCGCCGTAAGATACGTCACCTGGCACTGCTCCATTACTACAAAACACGACAGAACCAGATCCGCTATAAGAATAAGCAATGGCAATTGCGGTATACCCCCAGCCAGCTCCTCTAAATTCAATTTTACTTGATCCTGTTATAAAAGGAATTGTGGCTAACTCTGAATCAATCATTCCAGAGCCTCCATCTCGACCC
>JANLIR010000006.1 GCA_024654025.1 Candidatus Wolfebacteria bacterium
TAGTCATTCGAGCGATGAGCGACTGACTACCCGCGTGACTAGGTAAAGTGCCTCCATTTTTGCTAAAATGAGTGCGAGTCTCCTTTAAGAGACACACCAAAATCTGACTTTCGGTATAAATCCTTGACGTGGACTAGTCACTACTTGACGAAAGGCAAAAATTACATACAATTCAAGCAGTTGTTAACCCAATTATTAAACCACAGGGAAGGAGGCGAGAAAGATGAGGCGAAAAATCATCAAAATCCTCGTGAAGCTGGAACGCGGGCGAATCACAATCTCTGACGCGGTCGATCGTTTGAGCCTGATTATCGGGCCAATCAACGACCGTGAAAGGCAGGACCTGGAGACGTTGGCAATTCGCCAGCTAACAATCAAAGAGGTTCTTGAACGTCTCAGATACACTCACCAGGAGGATGCCGCATGAAACCACTCCCCGCAGTGTGGCTCAAAGCCCCGCCAAAATTAATCGAGACCAATATCACTCGGTTTGAGGCGGGGCTTCTTTTTTTTCCGAATAAAACAATAAATACTTGATCAAATAAAAACTTAAAATAGCAATAATAACCCCTCCTAAAATATCGCTCGGCCAATGCACGCCTACAAATATTCTAGCCATGCCTATTAAAAATGTAGTCCCAAAAAACCAATAACCGGCTTTTTTGTTTAAATAAAAAATCGCCAAGGACAGCGCTAGATACGCCGCCATGTGTCCGGACGGAAAAGAATAAGCGTAGTCGTATAAAAGCGGTTTGAACCCCAGTGCCACAAAAGGCCTTGGACTATGATAAAAAAATCTGATAACTTCGGTTATAATTCCACGCGACAAAATAACAGACAAAGAAACTAAAGAAAAAAAGTAAATTTTTTTCTTCCATTTTTTCTCCTTAAAAATTAAAAATATAGCCACGATGGCTAATACATAAGCCGCGTACTGAGCGAAAAAAACACCAACAATATCGAGAATGCCGTTAACGTTGGCCAAACCGTGTATTATGTTAAAAACTTGTTGATCAAGGAGCATTAAAAAGAAAGGTGATTATTGTTTTACAAACGGTAAAAGTCCCATTATCCGGGCGCGTTTTATCGCTTGAGCCAGATGCCGCTGATGTTTTCGGCAAGTTCCGGTGTGTTTTGGGTCGATAATTTTCGCTTGTCCCGAAATAAAGCGTTTTAATAAATCAACCTCCTTGTAATCAATACTTCTTAAATTTTGAGAACAAAAAAAACACTGTTGCATATTTTAAAAAGGTAAATCTTCCGGCTTAATTTCTTCTTCGTCGATATTGATTTCCGGAAGTTCTTCTTTTGGTTTATTATCCGTGCCTTCGACTGCGGGCTGCTTATCCGAAGTAAATCTTGGTCCGCTTCCCTGGCCTGCCGGCCTAGGCCCTAATTGCATTCTTTCGCAAATAATCTCCGTTGTTTTTTGATTCTGGCCTTCTTTATTCTGCCATGTTCTGGTTCGAATTCTTCCTTCTATTAAAACCAGGCTTCCTTTTATTAAAAACTGCGAGGCCACTTCAGCCTGCCTTCCCCAAACTACAATATTGTGATAATCCGTTTCCTCTTGTTTAACCCCTTTTTTATCGAACCAAACGCGGTTAGTCGCCACGGAAAAACTGCCGACTTGCTGGCCAGTAGATGTGCTTCTTAATTGCGGGTCGGCGGTTAAACGCCCCAATACAAAAACTTTATTTAAATTCATTTTATTTTAGTATTTCCTCTAATTTCTTTTCCAATAACTCGTTGTCGATTACTGTTGGGGTTTCTTCTTTTTGAGTTTTTACCTGTTCCCCTTCTAAAATCGGCTGTTTCTTTATTTTCGGCGGCTTAATAACCTCTCTGGCTCTTGCGGCTATTTTTTTATCGCGCAACTGGACCGGCGGGGTGATAATTAAAAACCTTAAGATTTTTCCGTTCAATTTAAGTTTTTCGGTTATTTCTTTTATAAACTCCGGTTCCAGTGAAAACCAAATAAAACCGAAATAGGCGGATTTCTCTTTTTTAATTGGATAGGATAAATTAATTTTTGCTACCTTTCCTTCGTTTAAAATTATCGCTTTATAGCCGGAAAGCAGTTTCATAATTTCTTGCCGGTCGTCTTCTTCTTTTGCTAAGTACCCTATTTCGTATTCTCTTTTTTGTATGTCTTTTTGTTCTTCCATGCCCAGTACTACAACTTCGATTATTTTTGTGTTAATTCTCGAAATTATGGTTAATTAAATAATTTTATTTTTACTGCCCAATATTATCTTAGCTCAAATTCTCAAAAATATAGAGGGAATTCGTCGAAGTTGTAGTACTGGGCATATCCAATTTATATTATTGGTCAAACCGATAAAAGTCAATTAAAATCCCTACCCTTCAGTTTCTTCTTTTTTTGCGGCGACTTTATCTTTATAACCAGTGCCAGCCGGAATTAACCGTCCGATAATAACGTTTTCTTTAAGGCCCCGAAGCTTGTCTACCTTACCCTCGGCCGCGGCAGAAACCAAAACTCTGGCGGTTTCCTGGAAAGAAGCCGCTGAAAGGAAACTGTCCGTTGAAAGGGAAACTGATTTTACACCCATCAAGAGTTGCTGAGCCCGCGCCGGCTTTTTGCCTTTGGCTTTCATCTCACGATTAATTTCCAAAAATTTAGACTTGCTGCTAACTTCGCCCATAACAAAATCAGTATCTCCTGATTCTTTTATTCTAACTCTGGAAAACATCTGCCTTATTATTATTTCGATGTGTTTGTCGTTAATAATATTTCCTTCCGGAACATAAATTCTTTGAATTTCGTTTATCATATAACGCTCAACGGCTTCCTTGCCTTTAAACTCAAATAATTCTTTAAGATCTATGTTTCCCTCGCAAAGTTGGTCACCCTTAGAAACTCGCGCCCCTAAGCCAACAAAAACCTCCACCGTTCGAGGAATAATATATTCTATTATTTTTGATTTTTTATTCTTCGGAATTTTAAGCTTTATAACTTTGACAGCGTCGCGCTGTTCGATGTCTTCTATTACTCCATCTTCTTCAGCTAAAATCGCCTTTCCTTTAGGAGAGCGGGCCTCAAAAATTTCTTCAACCCGCGGCAAACCATGAGTAATATCAAGACCGGCAATGCCTCCAATATGGAAAGTTCTCATTGTCAGCTGAGTTCCCGGCTCTCCGATTGATTGCGCAGCTATAACTCCAACCGCTTGTCCTTTTTTAATAAGCCCCCCCCAACCCATATCAAGGCCGTAACACTTGGAACAAACGCCGTACAAAGTTTTACAATAAAGAGGCGACCTTGTTTTTACGGATTGAATTTTTTCATCTTGGCTGATAATTTTAGCGGTTTTTCTATCAATTATCTCTCCGGCTTTAGATAAAATTTTATTGCCTGATTTTACGTCTTCCAAAGGAATTCTTCCAAAAACACGGTGTTCATAAGAATACCCGAATTCTTCTCCGTCTTTTCTTAAAATTTCAGTTCCTTCGCTGGTGCCGCAATCATCTTCTCTTATGGTTATATCTTGCGCAACATCCACTAACCGGCGGGTAAGATAGCCGGCTGACGCGGTTTTTAAAGCAGTATCGGTCAACCCTTTTCGAGCTCCGTGCGTACTGATGAAATACTCTAAAGGGGTCAGCCTTTCTTTATATGACGATTTAATTGGCAATTCGATAATTTCACCGCTCGGATTAGAAACCAAACCCTTCATTCCCATCATCTGGACAACCGCAACCCAAGAAGATCTCGCGCCAGAATCAATAATAGAAAAAACTGAATTAAATTTTGATTGTATTTTAAGAGCTTCGGGAACAACTTTGGAGATTTTCCTTTTGGCCTCTTGCCAAACATCAACCACTCTAGCCCTTCTTTCAGAATCGGTTAAAAGTCCCTCTTCGTATTGCCCTTGAATTTTTTCGATTTCTTTTTCCGCTTCTGCCAAAATACTTGGTTTTTCTTTGGGGACTATAAGATCATCCATGCCCCAGCTGACAGCCGATAGAGTGGCATATTTGAATCCAAGATTTTTTATCTTGTCCATTGTTTCCCAAGTCATTTCAGGGCCATAAATATCTATAACTTCGGCTGCCAATCTTTGAAGGGATTTGCTGTTCAAAGCGTCATTTACAAATCCAATATCTTGCGGTAAGGCTGTATTGAAAATCAAACGGCCCACTGTTGTCTCGGTAAGTTCTTTTTTATCGCTTAATTTTACTTTTATCGGCGCGTTAACGTCTACGTAACCAAAATCATAAGCTAAAAGAGCCTCGTCAGAAGAAGGAAAAGTTTTCCCGGCTCCGAGAGCATCGTTGTCTAACCGAGTTAAATAATAAATACCTAAAACTATATCCTGGGAAGGAATTACAATTGGGTCGCCGCTGGCGGGCTTCAAAATATTTCTCGTTGAAAGCATTAATTCCTCGGCTTCTTTTTGAGCTTCTTTGGAAAGCGGTAAATGAACAGCCATTTGGTCGCCGTCGAAGTCGGCATTAAACGCCTTACAAACCATTGGCGGGATCCTAATAGCCAAATCTTCGGTGAGAATCGGTTTAAAAGCCTGAATACCCAGCCTATGAAGCGTAGGCGCTCTGTTTAATAAAACTTTTTTATCGGCAATAACATCTTCCAAAATAGCCCAAATTTCGGCTGGAGCTTGCTCAATCAGACGAGTGGCGTTTTTAACCGTGTGAGCCAAGCCGTCTTTTATAATTCTGCTAATCACGAATGGCTTGAATAATTCAAGCGCCATTTTTTTGGGAAGGCCGCAGTTTTGAAGTTTCAATTCGGGTCCGACAATAATAACCGAGCGGCCGGAATAATCCACCCGCTTACCAAGCAAGTTCTGCCTGAATCTTCCTTTTTTACCTTTTAAAATATCAGCCAGAGACCTAAGCGGCTTTTTCTGTTTGGACATTTGAACCGCGGCAGTGCCAAATCTTATGGAATTGTCGATTAAAGCGTCAACCGCTTCTTGTAGCATTCTTTTTTCATTAACAATAATAATTTCCGGCGCGTTAAGCTCTAATAATTTTTTCAAACGGTTATTTCTATTTATGACGCGCCTGTACAAATCATTTAAATCGGAAGTGGCGTAGCGGCCGCCATCAAGCGGTACCATAGGCCGAAGCTCCGGAGGCAAAACCGGAAGCACATTCATTACCATCCATTCAGGCCTTAGCTTTGCTTTAATAAACGAATGCAAAAGCTTTAAGCGGATAAGAAGTTTTTTTCTTTTAAGCTCTTCTTTGGTAGTTTCTAAATCTTTTTCAGTCTGGTTATAAGCCTTTTTTAAATCAACGCCCTCAAGTATTTTTTTGATGGCTTCAGCCCCGCTGCCGGCCTCAAAAACATCTCCGAATTTTTTCGACAATGTAAAGTATTCGGCCTCGGATAAAATCTGACCAATTGAAAGATCCGCAATCAAATCCCTAGTCTGTTCGGTCGCCGATTCCAAGTCTTTTGATTTTTGCTTGTCCAACCCTTTCTTTTTAGCGTCAAATTCCGAACCTATTTCTTTTAAAACTCTTTTCCTCGCTTCTTCATTAATCGAAGTAATTACGTACGCGGCATAATAAATAACTTTTTCCAATTTTTGAATGGGAATATTGGTGAACAGACCAATTCTCGAAGGAATAACTTTAAGAAACCAAATATGAGTAACAGGAGTAGTTAGGCTGATATGGCCCATTCTTTCGCGCCTGACGCTCGAATGCGTAACTTCTACGCCGCAACGATCGCAGACAACGCCCTTATAACGAATTCTTCGATATTTTCCGCAATAACATTCGTAATCTTTGGTCGGTCCAAAAATACGCTCGGAAAATAATCCGTCTTTTTCCGGACGCTGCGTCCGGTAGTTTATAGTTTCCGGCTTGATAACCTCGCCGTGAGACCACGACAAAATATTTTCCGGCGAAGCAACGCTTATTTTTATTGAATTGAAATCTAATTCTGACATGCCAATTATGTTTAAATTTTCGAGCTCATTTATTCTGTAGCGACGAAAATTTATCTACAGAATTGAGCACCCAGCCCTGGCGGGATAGACAAAGCCCTTATTTTTTATCTTTTTTATCAACTTCGATATTCAATCCCAGCGCTTTCAATTCACTAACCAAAACATTGAACGCGGACGGAATATTGGGATTTTTAATTTCTTCTCCTCGAATTATGCTTTCGTATGCGGCGGCGCGACCAAAAATATCGTCTGATTTTGTGGTAAGCATTTCTTGTAAAATATGAGCGGCGCCATATCCTTCAAGAGCCCAAACTTCCATTTCTCCGAATCTCTGGCCGCCGAATTGCGCCTTGCCTCCCAAAGGCTGCTGGGTAATAAGCGAATAAGGCCCGGTAGCGCGCATATGAATTTTATCCTCTACTAAATGATCAAGCTTAAGCATGTAAACATAGCCAACGGTAATTGGTTTTGAAAATTTTTTGCCTGTTCTGCCGTCATATAACGGGAGTTTGCCGTCTTCTTTAAAGCCAGCCTTTTTGAGCTCAACCTTAATCGCCTCTTCAGTGGCTCCGACAAATACCGGACTAACCGCCCGATAGCCCAAAGTTTTGGCTGCTAATCCTAAATGCGTTTCTAAAATTTGTCCAAGGTTCATACGCGAAGCAACGCCTAATGGATTTAAAACAATATCAACCGGCGTTCCATCTTCAAGATAGGGCATATCTTCAAGCGGCCTGATTGAAGAAATAACGCCTTTATTGCCGTGACGTCCGGCTAATTTATCTCCAGCGGTTATTTTTCTAAGCTGGGCTACTTCGATTTGAATTTTTTTAATAACTCCGGGATCAAGTTTGTCGCCTCTGTCTCGAGAAAATATTTTAACGCTGATAATCCTTCCTGATTCTCCATGCGGCAAAAGAAGCGAAGTATCTTTAACGTCGCTGGCTTTTTCGGCAAATATTGCCCGCAAAAGTTTTTCTTCAGGAGTCAGCTCGGTTTCTCCTTTTGGAGAAATTTTCCCGACTAAAATATCTCCGGCTTTAACGTCGGCTCCTATTCTTATAATTCCTTCTTCATCGAGATTCCGTAATTTTTCTTCCGAAACATTAGGAATGTCATTAGTGGTCATTTCCGGGCCGAGCTTGGTGTCTCTGACATCGCAGTAAAAATCTTTTATGTGGATAGAAGAAAAAATTCCTTCTTTAACAACTCTCTCCGAGAGAATAATGGCGTCTTCGTAATTTCCGCCTTCCCAAGACAAAAAAGCAACCAATAGATTTTGCCCCAAGGCTAAAGTTCCATTTTCGGTGGACGGCCCATCAGCCAAAACATCGCCTTTTTTTACATGTTCGCCCTTCGCCACCCTCGGTTTTTGCGAAAAACAGGTATAGTGATTGGATCTTTGATATTTGAATAGGTTATATACCTTTAATTCTTTTTTTGTTTTTAAAACAATTTTGTCAGCGTCAACCTCGACAATTTCTCCGTCGTCTACGGCCACAACTATTCTTCCTGAATCTTTAGCCACTTTGTCTTCTATGCCAGTTCCCACAAGCGGAGCTTGGGGAAAAAGAACCGGCACTGCCTGCCTCTGCATGTTTGATCCCATAAGCGCCCGATTCGCATCGTCGTTTTCCACAAACGGAATAAGCGAAGTAGCAACGCTGACTAATTGAGTATTAGCAATATCCATAAGTTCGACTTGATCTCTGGCGCAGGTTTTTGGTTCGCCGTGAATTCTTACTTCAGCTATTTTATCGATAATTTTTTTGCTTTCATCAAGTTTTACTCCGCTATGGGCAATTTTATATTTCTTTTCTTCGAAAGCGTCAAGCCAGATATATTCGTCGGTAACTTTTCCATTTTTAACTTTGAAGTATGGCGTTTGAAGAAAACCTAATTCGCTGATTCTCGCGTAGCTCGCTAAATGATTTATCAAGCCGATATTTTGTCCTTCAGGAGTTTCGATAGGACAGATTCTTCCGTAATGGGAAGAGTGAACGTCTCTTACTTCAAAACCAGCGTGTTCTCGGGTCAATCCTCCGGGCCCCATCGCGGACAATCTTCTCTTATGTTCGACTTCCGCCAAAATATTGTGCTGATCCATAAATTGCGATAATTGGGAAGAGACCAAAAAGTCGTTCATTGCCACAACAAGCGGTCGGCCGCTTATTAAATGCACGGCGGAAACAGTTCTCAAATCAGAAGTAGAAATTTTATCTTGAATATTCCGCCTCATTCTGGCAAAACCGACGTAAAGGCGGTTCTGCAAAAGCTCGCCGACTCCTCTTATCCGGCGGTTGCCCAAGTCGTCAATATCGTCCGGCTGAGAATTAGAATCATTATTTAACCGGATTATTTCTTTGATAATATTTAGAAGGTCCTCATAATCAAGGATGGTGGTGTTTTTATTTTTAAATCCCAGCCGCTGATTAATCTTAAACCGTCCCACCGAAGACAAGCTGTACCGGTCAACTCTCTTGAACATCGCGTCAATTAAGCTTTTGGCGTTTTCAGCGGTTGCCAAATCACCGGGCCTGAGACGCTTGTAAATTTCAAGATAAGATTCCTCGGTATTCTTAGCAACGTCTTTTTTAAGAGTCGCTTGGATAAATTTTAAAGTACCGGTGTCGGCGTCTTTAAAAAGGTCAATGATTTTTTGATTATCATCCAAAGGATTTTTGGTCCCGGCGGCAAAAATTCTTAAAAGATCGGTTACCGGCGCTTTTCTTTTCCTGTCTATTTTAACGCCAATATATCCGTCAACCTCTGTTTCAAATTCCAGCCAGCTTCCCCTGTTTGGTATAATCTTAGCTCCAAATAATTTTCTCCCTCTTGAAATATTAGCGCTGAAATAAACGCCGCTTGAACGGATAATTTGAGAAACCACCACTCTTTCAACGCCATTCATTATAAAGGTATTTCTCGAAGACATAATCGGGAAATCGCCTAAATAAATCTCTTCTTCTTTGGTTTCGTTGGTTAAATGGTTTACTAATTTTATTTTTGCCCGAAGCGGCGCCTCGTAAGTAAGGCCTTTCACTCGCGTGGTTTCTTCGTCATATCTGGGCTCGTCAAAATAATAATCAACAAAATAAAGCTCCAGTTCTTTGCCGGAGTAATCTTTAATAGGAGAAATTTCTGAGAAAAGTTCTTTTAGTCCTTTTTTGATAAACCATTCCCAACTATCGGATAAGGATTGCGCCAAAAAGGGCTGTTCCAATACAGGCGCAGGAATGGAAGAGAAATTTTTTACTGGGGTTTTTTTATCCATGGCGATATAGAAAAAAATCGAACAAAAAAATACTCTATCCGAAATTGACGGACTAAAAAGTGCCAAAATCTAATTGGATGAAATTAGAATATGAATATTATAAATATTTAATACTATTTGTATACCTTGTGTCAACCCCGCACCTTTTAAGCCTCTTGAAGGCTATTTTTAATCCTTCGTTTTAACTGTGAATAAACTTTGCCAAAATGTTTTAGATTATGTTCTCTGCCTTTGGTATCATTTTCAGAAAAATAGCCTTCTAAATATGCAACTTTCCAAGGCTTGTACCTTTTTGTAGCTTTTTCTCTGCCTGAATTATGCTCTTCTAATCGTTTTTTAATATTATTAGTGCTACCGATGTATAATTCCCCATTTACCTTACTTTTCAATATATACACGTAATACATTTATAAAAACGATTACTGAGCTCAAAAGGTGCGGGGTCAACCCCCATTTACATTTTTAAATACTTGTAACGGTTTTCGTTATGCTCATCAAAAGTCGAGCTGAATATCGTTCTCTTTGTTTTTGGATCAGAAAGATAATACCAGTAATTAGAGTAAACGGGATTTACCGCCGCTTTGATAGCCTCCACGCCAGGATTGCTTATCGGCGCAGGCGGCAAGCCTTTATTTAAATAGGTATTAAAGGGCGAGGGCTTCTTGTAATCTTTGCGAACAACATTTGCGCATCCCAAAAACTTTCCCTCGCATTTGAAATAAAATATTGTGGCGTCCACTTGAAGAGGAATATTATTTTTTAATCTCTTTTCAAGGATGCCGGCGGCGATTTGCCTTTCAGCAATATCGGGTATTTCCTTTTCCAATAAAGAAGCAACAACCAACTTTTCCAATATATCTTTTCGTTCTAAAAAAGTCAACCCCTTGGAATCTTTTAAGTCCTTAGTTTTTGCCTGGAAGTTATCTAAAAATTTTTTAACTACTCCATTGACATTGGAATATGCGAAAAATTTATACGTATCTGGCATAATAAACCCCTCAAGAGAAACAGCTCCGGCTAAAAAAGTATAGCTTTTCTTAAAGGGCGCGGGGTTAAAATTAGCTAATTCGCCTTTAGAAATAACTTTTACCGCGACCAATCTCTCCTCGACTTCTTTCAGGGTCAACCCAGGAAACACCGTAAAGGAGACTTCGTTCGGCTTCGAAGATAATTTATCAAGAATTTCCGAAGCCGATTGCGCGTTTGATATATAATGGAGGCCCGGCTGAAGCAAAAACGCGCCACCGGTCAAAAGCCCGTAAAATTCAAATAAAATTTTGGACTTGACTAAGCCGGTTGCTTTTAAAACTTCTGCCACTTGATCAATATTGTCCCCTTGCTTAACCCAAAACTCGACAGTTTGCGCGCCAGCGCCGGGAGAAACCGGCCTTAATGATTGGCGGAAATAAATTCCCGAACCGAAGACCAACAGTAAAAGAAGGATGAGGGCGAAAAACTTTTTTGAAAAAATTTTGTTTTTCATTCATTTTTCATGCTCTTCTAATTTTAACAGCCTGTACAAAACCGATTAAAATAAAATCCGTTATTATGTGCGACCCCCCGTAACTTAGAAACGGAAAAGGCACTCCTATAACAGGAGTCAAAGCGATATTTGAACCTATATTAAACAAAAAATTCGCTAAAAACAATATTGCCGACCCCAAACAAAGAAATTTTCCGAAATTATTATCGGCATCCAACCCGATTTTAACAATGTGTAAAATCATCAGCAGAAAAGCGGCGAAAATCAAAAAAGCGGAAATAAGTCCCCACTCTTCCACTATGGCGGCGAAAATAAAATCAGTTTGCGCTTCAGGTAAAAATCCGAGCTGAGCCTGCGAACCTTGTTTAAAACCCTTGCCAAAAAATCCGGCCGAACCTATGGCTATTTTCGACTGAATTACATTGTAATTTATCCCCAGCGCGTCTCTCTGTGAAAAAAACAAGCCCGTAATTCTTTCTTTTTGATAATCTTTTAAAGCAAAACTCCACATTAGCCCCGCGACCACTAAAAGAGTAACAATAATTATCGCCAAATGCTTATATCTTATCCCCGACACTAAAACAAACCCAAACCATATGGAAAAAACCAATAAAGCTGAACCGAAATCCGGCTGCGCCATAATAAAAGCGGCGGGAAGCAAAAAAAGCGCAAACGAATAAATTAAATTAGAAACAAGCGCGATGCCTTTGTGCCGTTTGCTGAAAAAATTCGCTAAAAATATTATAAGAGCTATTTTAACGAATTCCGAAGGTTGTAGCTGAAAAGACCCCAGAGGAATCCAACTTCTAGCTCCTCTTATTTTCGGCGCCAAAAACAACGTAAGAGCCAGGAGCGAAACGGTAAAAAGATAAAACCCCCAAACCACTCCTTTATAGTTTACAAGAGATCGCCAATCAATTTGGGTTATTAAAAAAGCGGTGGAAATTCCGATTATTATCCAGAGCAGTTGTTTATAAAAAAGCCCGGGCTTTGTGCTGAACAAACTTAACAAGCTCAAAAAAGACAAAAACAAAACCGCGCCGTTAAGTTTCCAATCAAAATTTTTTATAAAAAAAGACATTTGTAATTTTATCTTATAAATTCAAGTTCGCTTGGGCTTTTAACGCCATTTTCTTATTTTTTAAAAAACTTATATATCCGGCCGCGGCAATAATAGCCGCGTTGTCAGTGCAAAATTTAGGCGAAGGAATAAATAAATTTAATTTCAAATTTTCTTTTTTTATCTTTTTTTTGAACGCTTTCTGAAGCGACCTATTGGCGGCAACTCCTCCTCCTATTATAAGCGATTTGGCTTTAATTTCTTTAACCGCTCTCAATGTTTTTATGGTTAAAACATCAAACACCGCCTGTTGGAAGCTAGCGGCAATATCGGCTTTGGATATTTTTTCCGGCTTTTTTGAGAGTTTGTATTTTTTTACAAATTCTTCATTTTTATTTTCCCTGAAAAAATATAGCACGGAAGTTTTAAGCCCGGAAAAACTGAAATCATAATTTTTCTGATGGATCATCGGCCTTGGAAATTGAATCGTATTCGGGTCTCCATCTTTTGCCAATTTTTCTATTTCGGGACCTCCGGGATAAGGCAAATTTAATAATCTGGCGGTTTTGTCGTAGCATTCCCCCACTGCGTCATCAACGGTTTCTCCTATTTTTTTCCAACTCGCCATATTTTTAACATTCAACAAAATCGTGTGTCCTCCGCTAATTATCAGGGCGATGGCGGGAAAGTCTAAATTTTTATTACCTTCAAGTTTAGGCGAATACAAATGTCCCTCTAGATGATTTACTCCAAGAATTTTAATTTTTAGTTTCTTATGTAGCTCTTTTGCAAAATTGATGCCGGTCCATAAAGCCGGTTCAAGCCCGGGCCCGACGGTTACGGCTATCAAGTCAGGGTTTAGTGAATAACCACTAGCCACTAGTTTTTTAAAAAGAATCGGTAAGTTTTTCAAATGCTCGCGCTTGGCAAGATTAGGAACTACCCCACCAAATGGCCGGTGGATTTTAATCTGGCTGGCTACTAAATTTTTTTCAATTTTAAAACGCGGCTGTTTAACGCCGCCTTTTGCGTCAACTAAAGCAATAGCTGTTTCATCGCAACTTGTTTCAATAGCGAGAATTTTCATAATAAAATTACTACTAACCACCGACTACATACTACTAACTCTTGTTGGCAATTTCTAATATGGAATTGAGTGCGGAGGGTAATTCTTTAATTCCGGCGTCGTCGCTAAAATGTCCTTTGCCGTGCTCTAAAATAATTTCAGATCCTAATTTCTCTTTATAGGTTTTTGAGTTTTCTTCAAACGGCACGTACTCGTCATCGTCTGAAAATATCGCGACGAATTTTCTTCCAATCTTTTTAACTTTTTCGTAATCTATCGAAGCAACTAACCATTTCCGAACAATTTCTTTTTCCTCCTCGGTTCTCATAGCCATTGGAGTCAAACTTACCCAGCCAGCGACAAAAACAACGCCACCCGCTTTTTCGTTGTCTCCCAGCTCGTCCAAATACTTTATTATTGTTCTGCAGCCCATACTATGACCAATAAAATACGTATTTTCATCGCATTTCCCTACTAAATTTTTTAAAAATAAAACCCAAGCCTCTATTTTGGGATTGCTGCTGTCTGGCATTGCGGGAACAAAAACCTCGAATCCTCTTTTTTCTAATTCATTTTTGATCCACGGAAACCAGGCATTTTCAGGATACTCCTCCCATCCATGAATTATAAAAACTCGTTTTTGCATTGTGACCCCACGGAGAATCGAACTCCGATTTTCAGGATGAAAACCTGATGTCCTAACCATTAGACGATGGGGCCGTTGAATTAACTATTAACAACTACAAACATATTATATGCATTAATTTTATTTGAATTCAAGGGATTTTTAAACTAATATTATTCTATGTCCCAAATGCGGCTTTACGAATTTATCCCTGGATTTTTGTCCTGGATTACTATAATTTTAATGTTTTTGCTGTCATGGCTATTTCCCGCAGGAGTGGCTATTTTTATTATTCTTTTTGACATTTATTGGCTGCTCAAAACAATTTATCTTTCTCTTCATTTACGCTCCACATTTGTAAGAATGAAAAAAAATCTGAAAATAAATTGGTTAGCAAAATTGACCCACAACCTACAACCCACAACCTACAACTGGAAAGATATTTATCATTTGATAATTCTCCCGATGTACAACGAGCCCTATGAAATAGTCAAAGAAAGTTTTGACGCGCTCATCAACACAAATTATCCTAAAGATAAATTCATTATTGTTTTAGCCACAGAACAACGGGCTGGACAGATAATTCAAGAAACCGCCAAGAAAATAGAAGAAAATTTCGGAAATAAATTTTTTAAATTTTTAATCACTACCCACCCCGCCGACTTACCTAATGAAATCCCGGGCAAAGGATCAAACGAAACTTGGGCCGGAAAACAAGCTAAAATTTTAATCGACCAGCTAAAAATCTCTTATGAAAATATTTTGGTTTCTGTTTTCGACGTAGACACGCAAGTGCCCCTCGATTATTTCGGCATTTTAACTTACACATTTTTAACCGCAAAAAATCCGCAACGATCAAGTTTTCAACCGATTTCGCTTTTTACCAATAATATTTTTCAAGCGCCGGCTTTGGCGCGAGTTATCGCTTTTTCCTCGACTTTCTGGCATATGATCCAGCAATCGAGGCCTGAACGCCTGACTACTTTTTCGTCGCACTCAATGCCTTTTAAGGCGATTGTGGAAATAGGCTTCTGGCAAACCGATATTGTTTCCGAGGACTCAAGAATTTTCTGGCAATGCTATATCCACTACAACGGAGATTGGCGGGTAGTGCCTTTGGACTATCCTGTTTCTATGGATGCTAATGTGGCGCCGACTTTCTGGCAAACAATGATAAATCAATACAAACAACAGCGCCGCTGGGGCTGGGGTTGTGAAAATATCCCCTATTTACTAGACGGTTTTAAAAAAAATAAGAAAATTTCTTGGACAAAAAAACTTTACTGGAAATTCAATTATATAGAAGGCTTCCATTCGTGGGCAACAAATTCTTTGATAATTTTCGCGCTCGGCTGGCTACCGATAATTTTGGGAGGGCCGGATTTCAAATTTTCCATCCTTTCATACAATCTTCCTTTCGTGACAAAAACAATTATGAACTTAGCAATGATCGGAATTATAACTTCGGCGGTTTTAGGAGTTGTCTTGCTTCCTCCAAAACCGAAGTGGTTTAAAAAACGGCATTATTTTTTGTATTTTATACAATGGATTTTAATGCCTTTCACTTTGATAATTTTTGGGGCATTTCCGGCAATAGAATCGCAAACACGATTAATGCTTGGCGGAAAATTTAAATTAGGATTTTGGGTAACGCCGAAACACCGCAACGCGGCGCAACAAACCAACTTATAACCGACAACTAACGACTAAAAATTCTTTATTCTAATGTTCTTGAGAATTTGAGAATAAACCGAGACTTTTAATTTGCCATATTTGCACAAATTCGCCATATTCGCGATTACTCCAATAAAAAAGCCGGGTACCACAACAAGTTGAGATACCGGGCTCACCGTTTAGAGCTTACGCTCAAGGCACGGTCGGGCCTTGTGAATTCAGTCACGAAAGACTGTCGATCAAGAAACGTCCAGGGTTGTCGATCACATTCGGTTTTGACTTTTTATCCCTTTTCTCTTTCTCTTTTTCGCAATAGTCTTTTGCATCAGGGTTGCTAGAGAATTTAATCCCCCTCTTCTCCGCAATTCCGCCTTTTCTTGGCAACATGTGATCCTCCTTTCCTCATACCCAAGCATCATTGGGATATTTTTTCTTGAATTCGGCTTCCTTTTCTTTGTCTCTCTTATCAGCCAATTCGCACGTTTCACTAAACGAAAGGTTCAGCACCGCACACATCTTTTTCAATTGAGTTATTATATCTGCGATTTCGGTTTGAGCATACGCTCTGTAGCCGTTAAAATGGTTTGCCGAGTTATGCGGTTTCCGCGTATGAAGCCGGATAATATGAAAAAACGTGTCGGATAACTTTGTTAATTGCCGAGTGGCCATCATATAACAAACCACCAGTCTCTCGTGGATATCGGTAACAATCATTTTCGGCATAAAATACCCCCTATAGAAAGATTTTTATTTTTACAAGTTTCTGAACCAAAACTAAAACATTACCGAGTCCTTGTCAAATTACTTCACAACGGCAAACCTGTAGTCCTTTTTACCTCTTTTTATTACCAAATACCTTCCGAATAAAAGATTCTTTTTATTTATTGCGAAGCTTGCGCTTATTGTTTTTTCTCCGTTTATTTCAATCGCCCGGTTTAAGATATCCTCGCGGGCTTGGCGCTTGGAATCAACAACCTTTGCCAAAACAAGCAAATCAACGACATTTAAAGAATCAAATTTTTCCAGCTTTACGACTTCGGTATTTAATAAAACTTCTTCCAATTCTTTCTGATTTAATTTTTTGACATCTCCGTAAAAAAGAACTTCGGAAATTTTTTGCGCCCTCTTGTAAGCGCTCTCGCCATGAACAAATGTGGTTATTTCTTTCGCCAGCGTTTTTTGAGCTTCCCTGTTTTGAGGGGCTTTTGAAAATTCTTTTTCAATTTCTTTTATTTTTTCCAACGGCAAAAAAGTAAAGTATTTCAGAAATTTAACAGCGTCTTTGTCGTCAATATTCATCCAAAATTGGTAAAACGCGTAGGGGGAAGTCAATTTAGAATTCAACCAAATAGTTCCGAGATCTGATTTCCCTATTTTAACTCCGTCAGAAGTAGTAATCAGCGGAGCCGTAAAACCATAAACCTCTTCGCTGGAATTTTTTCTGACTAATTCTATGCCGGCGGTAATATTCCCCCACTGGTCAGAACCGCCGACTTGCAAACGACAATCAAATTTTTTATGCAAATTTAAAAAATCATACGCCTGAAGAATCATATAGCTGAACTCCGTGTACGAAATCCCCGCTTCTAAACGATTTTTTACAGCCTCTTTGGCAAGCATTTCGTTTACTGAAAACCTCTTGCCGATGTCGCGCAAAAATTCTATCAAAGAAATTTTCGAAAACCAGTCGAGGTTATTAACAAATTTTATTTTTTTTCCGCCAGAGGCGGATCCGCCTTTGGAGGAGATGTCAAAAAAAATAGTAAGCTGTTTTTTTATCGCGGCGGTGGATTCTTTTACGTCTTTTTCGCTTCTTAAAACTCTCTCTTGAGATTTTCCGCTGGGATCGCCCACCATTCCCGTCGCTCCTCCAACTAAAGCAATGGGCTTTAAACCGGCCTTTTCCAAACGCTTCATTAAAGTAATGATCAATAAATTTCCGATTGTTAAACTTGCGGCAGACGGATCAAAACCCGCGTAAAAATACCCTTTTTTATCAAAATATTTTTTTACCGCTTCCTCGTTAGAAACTTGATAAATAAGCCCTCGTTCTTTTAATTCGTCGTATAAATTCATATTTTGGTCGGGCTGCTGGGAATCGAACCCAGTCTTTACGCACCCGAAGCGCACGTACTACCGGTATACTACAGCCCGCTAAAATAGCTTAATTGATTTTTAGAAATAAAAAAAGGGGAGGTTTTCTGGCTCTTATTTCACCCAATATTTTTTCTTCATCTCTTCTTCCTCGCCTGATTCGAATTCTTCTTTAGATTCTTTGGCTTTATCGGATAATTTTTTTAATTCTTTGTCGGATAATTTATAAATCCCAGCCGCGCGTTTGGATAAATATTCTTTGTCGTTTCTTTTCGGATCGTCTAAAACCTCTTCAAGTAAAATATTCAAAATAAATCCCACTTTCGGGCCTGGCTGAATATTTAACAATTCCATCAACTCATTGCCGTTTAATTTCAGCATTTTCGGCAAAATCGGATCCTTTTTTACCTTATCAATCATAAAGAGCAGATGGCGAAGTTTGTAAGGAACCGCTTTAGGCACGCCGGAACCGATTCTGTCCGCTTCTCGAACTTTTATAAAATCATCAACATTTTCCGGACCAACGCGCGCTAAAAATCTTCTTACGCCCGCTTCGGTAACATCGCCGACATTATAATAAAACATATGATACCGGACTAAGTGTGAAACTTTTTCAATAAGCGATTTTGAAAATCGCAAACGGTCTAAAATTTTAATCGCCATCTTGGCGCTTACAACTTCATGTCCGTAAAAAGTAGACTCCGGACCTTCGCCTCTTTTGGTTTTAGGCTTGGCAATATCATGAAACAAACTCGCTAAACGAACTTCCAATGAATAATTTTTCTTAACGGAGTAGTCGAAAGTTTTTAGAGAATGCTCCCAAACAGTATAAATATGGTGGCGATTTTGTTTAACGTTAATCCCCTCCCGCAATTCTGGAATTATATGTTTTAAAAGCCCCGCTTGTTCTAATAACTCTATTCCCATAGAAGCGTCTTTCGCCATAACAAGCTTTTCAAACTCGTCGCGAATTCTTTCTTTGGCAATCATCTCCAAAAGTCCAGCTTGTTTTTTTATTGACGCAAAAGTTTTTTCTTCGATTTCCCAGCCAGAGGCTGGTCCGCCTTCGGCGGAAAAACCCGAGAGTTCAGTTGCAAATCTAACAGCCCGCATCAATCGCAAGGCATCCTCGGCAAATCTGGCTTCAGGATCGCCAACAGTACGAATTGTCTTATTTTTTAAATCTTTTTGGCATCCATAAAGGTCTATAATATTGCCCGCCATCCCTTCGACTACGCTCAGGGCAAGTGCGTTGATAGTGAAGTCTCGACGGGATAAATCTTCCTCAATCGTTTTGGCGAATTTAATTTCATCCGGGTGCCTTTTGTCGGTGTATTTGCCTTCTATTCTATAGGTTGTTACCTCAATGACTTTTAATTTAGGATTTTCACTTTCTGTCTTTACGCCCACAGTGCCAAATTGGTTTTCATAAACGCTGTCTGAAAAAATATTTTGGATTTTTTCGGGTTTAGCGTTAGTGGCAATATCCCAGTCCTTTGGTTCTCTATTTAATAAAATATCCCTGACGCACCCGCCTACTAAATGCGCCTCAAATCCCGCTTCTTCAAGCTTTTGAGCAACTTCTAAAACTTCTTTTGGAATATCCGTTTTAATCATAAAAAATGTTGAATTTCTTTATTTTTAATTATACACTGAAGATTAGAAATAATCATTGCTCTCGTAGTGAAATGGATATCATAACTGCCTTCGAAGCAGTCGTTGGGGGTTCGAATCCCTCCGAGAGCACAAAAAGCTTGAGTTCGTATGCTATATGTCATATACTCAGTAGTATATGATAAAATACCCCGTTGCACTAAAAACAGCAGCTCATAAGTTAAGAAACGCGGGTTATAGTTATAAAGAAATTTCAGAAAAACTAAAAATTTCAAAAAGTACCGCAAAATTATGGTGCGGTAACATTAAATTATCGCCAAAACACAAAAAGAGATTATATACTAAACAAATAGAAATACTTTCAAGAGGTCCTAAAAGCAGCCACGAAAGGCGGAAAAAAGAAATAAACGAAATAATTAGAAAAGCTGAAAATGATATAGAACAACCAGTCAGCTTTGAAACATATAAACTTTTTGGAGCAGCACTTTATTGGGCAGAGGGCTCTAAAACTCAACATTTTTCTGTTGCAAATTCAGATCCTTTTTTGATAAAATTTATGACAAGATGGATAGAGGATGTTTTAGGTGTAAAATCTGAATATTTGAAAGCTTACTTAAATATTTATCCGCAACAAAACGATATAGAGATTAAAAAATTCTGGTCTGATTTAACGGGTATACCTGTTAAAAATTTTGGTAAAAGTTTTGTAAAGCCAGCTAATAAAAATTTTAAAAAGAATACATTGTATTATGGAACAATTAAGATTAGAGTGCCAAAAGGCACAGACACAAGGCATAAAGTTTTTGGCTGGATAAAAGCAGTTTTAAAAAATCTTCAGCCAAGTATTGAAAATACTGAAAGAAAATGGCATAAACTAAAAACAGATTACAAGCGCCCATAGCTCAGTTGGTAGAGCTGCTCGCTCTTAACGAGAAGGTCCCAGGTTCGAGTCCTGGTGGGCGCACAAAAAGAAGTTTTTAGGTTTGAAAGTTTATAAGTTGTACGGTAAAATTTAGTTCATTGCGGTTATCCCGCCAGTAGGCGGGCAGGCGTATACCCCGCACTAAAACAAAGTTTAGTACGGGGCGGGGTGGCTATTATAAAATTCAATCGCGGGATTCGTACAGTGGTAGTACACGTGCTTGCCAAGCACGAGGCGCGAGTTCGATTCTCGTATCCCGCTCCAAGACATTCGCCTCGGACATTTCCACTAGGACTACTTACTCGGAACCGTCACCACATTAGACTGCAACGTCACCGCTGTTTGTGCCAATGCTCTTCCGTTTAATGTTGCACCGGTTATCATAGCAATGTTTGTTTGAGCTAAGATATTTCCCTCAAAGTGAGAACCGGCTCCAAGAGTCACCGCACCGGCAACCTGCCAAAAGACGTTTTTGGCCTGTGCACCACCAATTAGAATGACATTCTTATTTGCAGCCATGTCGAGAGTTCCCGCTATCTGGAAGATCCAAACTGCATTCTCGTCGCCCTGGGCGTCGAAAGTGAGATCCGTTGGTATTGTCACCGTGGAACCCCAAGTGTAGGTGCCAGGGACAAGGGTCAGACCGGTGAGAGTTCCGGCTCCAACATTCAAGAAGGAACCAACTCCTCCTGGTCGTCCGGCAGCATTAGTGTATGCGGCTTCCATGTCGAGTACCGCTGTGGTCAGTAATGGTGCGTTAGTCACTTTGCATGCAGGGCCAGTAGCATCAACGGTATATATTGTACCGGTCACTTCTCCACAACCTAATCCGGTAATAGCTGCACCGGTAATCGGACTTGTTCCGATATTTCCCGTAATAGCAGATGCAGGGACATCGGTGATTCCTGTTTTGGAGAGGATCACGAAATTACCTGCTGACAGAAGATCAACTGAAGTTGGGGTGGGTGTTGGCGCAGGCGCCACGACAATAGCTAGATTGTATGCAGCTACGGCGGCATTTAATGCAGCAACTTGAGCATCAACCACTGATTGAGCATCCGCACTGGTTGCGTTCGCCGCCACGTTGGCTGACGTGAGCGTTGCGAGTGAACCAACAACATGGTCTCCCAGAGTTGTTGACTCGGTTGCATTCGCAGTAATCAATTCTTGAGCTGAAGCTTTGGCTGTAGTAAGAAAAGAGACGTCTGCTAGGACAGGGACTGATACCGACACAGGAACCGAAACAACATTGGACTGTAATGTAACAGCTGTTTGTGCCAGCAATCTGCCATTGATTGTTGCACCGGTTATCATGGCGATGTTTGTTTTCGCCAATATCGTTCCCTCAAAGTGTGAGTTCGCTCCAAGGGTCACCGCACCGGAGACCTGCCAGAAGACGTTTTTGGCCTGTGCTCCACCACTTAGGATAACGTTCTTAGCAGCGGCCATGTCGAGAGTTCCCGCTATCTGGAAGATCCAGACATCCGTTGCGCTGCCTGAGAGCATGAGATCTGTTGGTATTGTCACAGCGGAACCCCATGTGTAGGTGCCAGGGACAAGGGTTTGACCGGCGACAGTTCCGGCTCCAACATTCAAGAAGGAACCAACTCCTCCTGGTCGTCCGGCAGCATTAGTGTATGCGGCTTCCATATCGCTTACGGCCGCAATCAGTAATGTGGCATTAGTCACATGACAGGCAGGACCAGTAGCATCAACCGTGTATATTATCCCAGTCACTTCTACACAATCTAATCCGGTAATAGAAGCACCAGTGATTGGACTCGTTCCAACATTTCCAGTAATAGCTGATGTAGGGACATCGGTGATTCCTGATTTTGAGAGAATCACGAAATTACCTGCTGACAAAAGATCAACTGGGGATGAGGCGGCCGCGAAGATAGCGGCTGATCCAGTAAGACCGAGTACTAAGGCAACGGTCAATACAGTAGTTACTATTAAATTCTTATTAAGTTTTTTCATGTGTTTTGTTTATTGTTTATTATTTAGTTAATTAATTAGTCTTATTTTTAATGATTATCGTTGGGCATTATCGACCTCCATGTAATGTGCATGTACACCCATGTCATATAGTGTACCCCTACACTATATTAAAAGCAAGTTAAATTTTAATAGAGTATACTTGTTGCCTTTAGCCCTAATTAGACCAAAAAACACCGTATTATATGGCTTATTTACTGTTTACCCAATAAAAATAAAAACACCTTATGTGGATAAGGTGTTGATAACTTTAATCTAAATTTAACTATTGAATCTTCGCCTTTATTGGCAGGGAGACACTGAAAACACTGCCTTTAGTTTTATTTTGCGCGCTGACAGTACCACCATGAGCTTCTGCAACCCATTTTACAATGGATAATCCTAAGCCTATACCAATACTATTTCTATCAGAGCTATGAGACTTGTCTGCCCTATAAAATCGTTCGAATACATGGGGCAAGTCTTCTTTGGATATGCCGATTCCATCATCAGTTACGCTTATTATAATAAATCCCTTGGACTCTTTAGCCAGAATTTCGGTATGGCCATTTTTATTGCCGTAGACAATAGAATTCTTGATAAGATTGGTTAGCATTTTTTCCAAATATATCTTATCCCCTAAAATAACAAGACTCGGTATCTTTCTAGCAGTTATAGAGATATTTTTTTTATAAGCAATAGTCTTACATCTTCCCACAACGACCGACACAAGAGACTTCAGATTTACTTTGTCATAGGCAATTCTATTTTGTAATTCTCCTTTTTTGGAAGTTATTAAGGTGAGATCTGAAAGAATGCCTGCGAGATGCTTTATCTCATAGTTTATAGCCCGGAGAGCGCTCCTCGGCGGCTTCGGGTTTTTTGACTTATTTTGCATAGCCAGATCCACATTTCCTTTTATTATTGCAAGAGGGGTACGGAGTTCATGGGTCGCATCCGCAATTGATGCCACTTTCAACCTCTCTTCTTCAAGAAGCCTATCTGTCTCTTTCACTAATTCTAATTTCTTGCGTTCAGTTATGTCCCGTATATTACATTGAATAACGAGGGTTTCACCAACCATGTAAGAATTACTTACAAACTCAACCTCGATGGATTGCCCAGATTTTGTCTCTAGGGGTAAATCCTCATAACGCAAACGGCCGCCCCTTTTAAAAATCTTAAAAGCCTCCTTGGATGCTTTTATATTCTTAAATGCCCCAACTTCCCATAATTTTTTGTTTAAGAATTCACTTTTAGAATAACCGAGTAGTTTCTCTAGAAAAGGATTTACATCGGTAATTTGACCGGTTTGAGAATTAAGTATAAGTACTCCATCGTGGCCAGTTTCAAAAAGACGACGGTATCTGATTTCCGACTCTTTTAGCTTTGTTTCTATTTTATTTTGTTGCTTCGCTTTGAGACGAAGTTCCTCTGCCGTCACCGCTAGCTTGCGCCGAACATCTTCCTTTTCTTTGGCGATTACAGCTAGCTGTTTGGCCGTCACCGCCAGCTTGTTCCTGACGTCTTCCTTCTCCTTAGCTGCCACAGCGAGCTGTTTGGCTTTGAGACGAAGTTCCTCTGCCGTCACCGCTAGCTTGCGCCGGATACTTTCCTTAGCAGTCACGGAGAGTTGTTTTTTTTTCAGTATATTTTTCATTATACTTTCAAGACATGCCCAGCTACTCTTTGAGAACAAAACCAACACCGCGTATCGTATGTATTAGAAGTTTGTTTTTATTTCCATCAATCTTCCTGCGAAGGTATTTTATGTGAACATTCAGCTCATTATTTGTTTCCTCAAATTCAGGCCCCCATGCATTGTCAATAAGCTTCCGCCTCGTTATTACTTCTCCATGATTAGAAAGAAGTGTGTCTAGGAGTTTATATTCTTTTGGAGTAAGAGGAATAACTTTACCAGCACGGGTAACTTCATGTTTCTTCTTATCCATGACCAAATCAGCAATCCTAGTTATATCTGAATCGGTTGTTTTTCGGCGACGTAACACAGCGCGAATTCGAGCAAACAGTTCATTGAGACCAAAGGGCTTTATCAAATAGTCGTCAGCGCCGACATCAAGGCCAGCAACCCGATCTTCTGTACTACCCTTCGCAGTAAGCATAATAATGGGTGTATGAATCTGATGCGCTCTAAGCTCCTTACAGACCGCAAGACCGTCTTTCTTCGGAAGCATTATGTCCAGAAGAATCAAAGAATAATTATTCTTCATTGCTTTATTCAAACCTTCTTTACCGTCATACGCCACCTCAACAGAATAGCGTTCGCCTTTTAACGCTCTTTTTAATATACTCACTAACTTTTTTTCGTCTTCGATGATTAAGATTGACATGTGGTTAATTATAGCACCTATCATTAAAACTTGCAAGACATATTGTTAAATTTTAATGTTATACATAGTTTATTCACATATAATAAAAGCTAAGAAGTGCCCTTCGTAACTTTACGTGAAGAAGGGCAGTAAAATAAACAAAATATGCTATAATAGAAAAAGCCGCTTTAACGGCTTTTTTGAAACTTTAGCCTTATTCCATCGTTTTATATGTTAGATGGCGAGAAAAAGATAATTGAAGATGCCATTAAGGGCGAGGCCTCGGCTTTTGGCCTGCTTTACGATAAATACCAACCGCAAATTTACCGGTTTATTTATCTTAAGGTTGGCCACCGTGAGGAGGCCGAGGACCTCACCCATCAGGTTTTTCTAAGCGCTTTGCAAAATATCGAAAAATACCAGCACAAAGGATTCCCCTTTTCCAGCTGGCTATATCAAATATCCAGGAACAAAATCATAGATCACTGGCGAACCAGAAAAATCACTTTAGACATTGAAGATGCCGCAGAACAAGGAGAAAACGATTTAGAAATAGAAAAAATTGGCATTAGATTTGAAATAGAAAGAGTGCAAAAAGCCATCCCCCAACTCAAAGACGAATATCAAGACGTGATTATAATGAGATTTATCGAAGAGCTTTCTTATGAAGAAATTGCGACAGCCTTAAATAAACCTCAAACAACCGTAAGAGTTTTACAGCACAGGGCAATAAAACAATTAAAAGATATTTTAGAAAAATGACAGAGGAAAAATTAGTAAAAATTTTAAGCGAATTAAAAAGCATTAAACCAAAAAGCGATTATTCCAAAAAATCGCGAGTTTTACTTTTATCTTTGGCAAATCCGGAAGCCGCGCCTCGCCTTGCAACTTTTAGAAGCGTTTTTGATTTTTTAAGAGTGTCGGCTGTAACCGCTTTTGGAATCATTCTTCTTCTGACTATATTCAGTGGGGTTTCTTATGTGAATAAAAATTTCTCCCCTATTTTGCTGCCTGGACTAGACCAAAAAAGCGTTATAACCGAGGCTGATGAAATAAACAATTCTATCGATGTCACCTTAAAAGAAATAACTTATTTAGATAATTCAACAGCGGCAACCAACAACCAAATCGATCAAGTTGCCAACAATAAAAAAACATTAGTGACTGAAACGGTTCCAACTCCAACCTCGACTAATTCCCAGTATGACCAGAAAATAAATGATTTACTTGAAAAGGCATCACAATAAGTTAAGTTGTATGAATATTTATAGAAAAATGATGGTTGTAGTTTTTGCGACCTTAAGTCTTTTTTTATTTAAAGGTCCGGTTTTTGCCGACCAAATAGACCAGAATCCTAGCTCAACCACCTCAACAACAGCTGTTGTTTCCGCTCTGGAATCTAAAAAAGAATCCCTTACCGACGCCCTAACCGCGTCCTATGACGAATTAAACGAACTAAAAAGTGAGGTAGAATCGATAAAAGTCAATGACCCGTGGGATAAAATAAAAACAAACTTGTTAAATCAGACCGATAAAATAAAGGATTATTACAATAACTCCAGTGAAAAATTGGGCAGCGAAAATATTGATCAAGATTCAATTAAAAGCTTGGCTAAAGAATTAAAATATTTTAGAGAGGGAGTTTTTAGCGAATATTATAAAAATTCAATAAATTTTATTCTTATTTTTGAAGAAGCTAATTTGTTAAAAATTGCTGACAGCCGTTTAGATAAAATTTCATCTGATCTCGCTAGATTGGAAAAACAATCCGTTTCAAAAACTAAAACATTAAAAACACTTTATAATGACGCGGATAAACATTTAAAACTAGCCCACGATTTAAACGACAGCGCCAAAACTTTATTTTATAACTACTTGAATCCCGTAAAACCCGACGAAACAAAGCCGGAAGAAACCAACCAAAAAAAAGAAGATCAGATTTCCGACCCTCAAGCGCTAATACGCAATATTAGCCATAAATCTCTTGATGAGCTTAAGGCCACTTACGATATTTTTATAAATATGAGTAAAACCCTGTAGTGAATTTTGGCTTAATAAAATTTGATTTTACCCCGCCAATGGCGGGGATAGCCAAAATCTACTACGGGGTAAAACCCTTTAAATTTAAAATAGATTTCATCGGCTACAAAAAATTCCCCGAAATATCAGGGAATTTTTTCAAAAGCACGTTCCTTGTAAAAAATTATTTAACTGCCTCCTTAAGAAGCTTTCCGGCTCTAAACTTAGGCTTTACAGAGGCAGCGATTTGAATTTTTTCACCAGTCTTAGGATTAACTCCCATCCTTGCCGCTCTTTTGACAATTTTGAAAACTCCGAAACCGGTAATCGCTACTTCCTCTCCACGACTTAGTGATTTAACAATTGTATCAAAAACCGCTTCTACTATTTCAGTGGCTTGTTTTTTAACCTCAAGATTAGCCGCTTTCATTACTGCTTCAACTAAATCTGTTTTTTTCATAATACTATTTCACAAATTTTCACAAATATACCCGCTAATAACACAAATAACCATTCGTGAAATTAACGCTCAAATTCGTGTTTATTCGTATATCAAATTCGACCTTTAAACCTATTGCCTAAAATTATATAGGGAAAATCAACTAAATACAACATTTTGTGGATAACTTCCCTATTTGGCGTACTCTACCGCTCTTACTTCTCTTATAATGTTAACCTTTATCTCGCCCGGGTACTTTAATTCCCCTTCAATTCTAGCGGCAATGTCCCGCGCCAGCTGGAAAGCTCCAAAATCGTCTATCTTCTCAGGAGTAACGAAAATCCTTATTTCCCTGCCTCCGGAAATAGCATATGCGGATTTTACTCCCTCAAAGCCGGTGGCGATTTTTTCCAAATCCTCTAAACGCTTTATGTAATTTTCCATATTTTCTCTTCTAGCTCCCGGGCGGGCAGCCGATAAAGCGTCGGCAGCCGCGATAACAAACGATTCCGGAGTAGAAAACGGATAATCTTCATGATGCGCCATCATTGTTTCTATAACATTTTCGGCTACTCCATATTTTTTTAGAATTTTCTGCCCTAATTCCACGTGATTACCTTGCACTTCATGATCTATGGCCTTACCAATATCATGAAGTAACCCGGCTTTTTTAGCTACCTCGGCATTTATCCCAAGCTCTGAAGCAATCATCGCCGACAAATGCGCCACCTCTATTGAATGAACAAGCGCGTTTTGGCCATAGCTGGTTCTGAAATGCAACCTGCCGACTAATTGAATGATTTCTTTGGGCAAATCATAAACGCCCACTTCATACACGGCTTCTTCGCCTATTTCGTTAACTCTTTTATTAATTTCCTGTTTAGCTTCCTCGACTTTCTCTTCTATTCTGGCTGGTTGAATACGGCCGTCTTTTACGAGTTTCTTAAGCGCTAAATTAGCGATTTCCCGGCGCATTGGATCAAAAGAAGAAATAACAATATAATCCGGCGCTTCGTCTATTATAAATTCAACGCCGGTCGCTCTTTCAAGCGCTTTGATGTTTCTACCATCGCGGCCGATTATTTTCCCTTTCAAGTCCTCGTTTTCAAGCGGAAAAACACTAGTGGTAATTTCCGAAACATGAGAACGGCTATACCGGCCAATAGCTGTTAAAAGTATTTCCAAAATCTTTTTTTCAACTTCTTCCTTTCTCTCTTTTTCCAATTTTTGCAGAGCGGAAACTAAATCTTCCTGATATTTTTCTTTGGTCCTTTCCAAAATAAGAATCTTTGCTTGCTCGGGGGTCAAGCTAGCCCGTTTTTCAACTTCTTGGTCGGCTTTTTTCTTAAGTTCTTCTACCTCGAATTTCCCTTTTTTTACTTCTTCTACGTTACGGCTTAATTCCGTTTCTTTAAACCTCAAATCGCTCAATTGTTTTTCAATTGTTTCTTCTTTTTTTATTATTCTCTCCTGTTCTCGGTCTATATGCAGTTTTCTTTCTCTTTCTTCTTTTTTTGTTTCTTCAATAATTGAGGCGGATTTTTCCTGCGCTTCCAATACGATTTCCTTGGCTTTTGATTTAGCCTCTTCAAACTGCCTTTTTACTTTTTCCTCAATGGAGTTTTTAAGCCGCGAACTGCTTAAGTGGCGGATTAAATAACCAACTACCGCGCCTACTAAAACCAAAATTGCCCAAAAAATTGGGTTTGAATTCATAAATTGAATCAACCTCTAATGCTTCTGATAATTTTATGAATGCGCCAAAAAATCGCGGATTTGTATTCGCTTTTTCTGTGGCGTTATTTCGTAAAATTTCCAAATTCATTAAAAAGTTTTTAATTAATTTTCGGCTGTTTTATTGGGTTAATTATAAATCAAAAACAAGCGCTGTCAATGACGGCGCTTGTTTTGTAAAAAATTTTTGTCTTAGCTTGCTTCTTACTGCTCCTTATTGCTGTCCTGCTTTAAGTTTTTTTAACTGCTCCAAAAGCACTAGTATCCGAACTTCGATTTGCCTTATTAATTCCTTAAGTTGAGCGATTAATTCGGCTTTAGAAAGAGGCTTTGTAGAAGTGGTAGTTGAAGTGGAATAAGTTGACGGAGAGTAAATGCCCCCGTAAGAAATAAGGTAATTAAGTTTGCCTCTGGTTGAAGGGCCTACTTCTCCGTAGCCGGGAGTGGAGGGACTGGCAATACCATACGTTTCCTGAAATCTTTGAACTGCTCTTTGGGTAGCTGGACCGTAATAACCGGTTATTTGCTGCTGGGGATAAATAGTTGGATTGGCGGACAATAATTCCTGAAGTTTCTTTACTTCGTCTCCGGATTTGCCAATGGTTAGATATTGAGTAAAAGTGAAGCTCGACACACTTGAAGGAATAACAATTTGGCCGGTCCCTGAAACAGTTGGCTGAATGGTTGCTGTTGGTTGGGTGGTTGGAGCTGGCTGGGAAACAATAGAAGTTTGGCCGGGTTCTGCTTTTAGAACCACGGGTTGAGAATAATTATTGTTGGCGTCATAGGAATAAAGCGCGTAGTAATAGGTTTTCACCGCATCAATATAACTATCGATAAAATTCTGCAGGTTGTTGTTATAAACTATTGAGCCGTCAGTTCTTGAGGAAGGAGCTAAATTTTCTTTTCTGACTACCAATACTCCCCGGAAGTCTGATTCCGTTGTGTTTGTCCAGACAATCGTAACTGAATTACCGCTTCGCGATATTTTAGTATTTAAAGGCGCTTGCGGAGGCGTCGTATCAATTGATGCGCCCCCTCCACCTCCACCGCCTCCACTACCGCTAGACGGGAGGGTTGTTGCCGTAACATTATTAACAGTGATTGCAACCGAATTAGACGTTGCCTGATTGCCCGAAGAATCTCTGGCAGTGGCGGTAAGCGAATGAGACCCATTTGCGGAAGTTTGCGTATTCCATGGCGCCAAATAAGGAGGGGTCGTAACTTCTGCGGCAATAACTACTCCGTCTAACTTAAATGTTACCCCTGCAACGGAAACGTTATCAGAAGCCGTGGCTGATACAGTTATAGTTCCTGAAACTGTTGATCCTGAAGCAGGTGAAGATATCGAAACCGTCGGAGGAGTCGTGTCAGGGGCCGGATTAACAATTATTACAGCTCTGTTTTCAGCAGCCATTATCCCCCTTTCAACAATAACTTTGGCAGAATAAGTACCGGGAATTGAATAAGAACAAAGATTAGTAGCCGTATAAGTGGTCCCAGTTTGATTGTCATATTTCCCATTATAAGGAAGCGTGATATTAGTGCCGGAATCAGATCTGTTGCAATAAAAAGTATAATTTATATTTCCTGTTTGCGAACCGGAAACGCTTGCGATTAATGAAGCATTTGGCAAAGTTGAAGTTCCGATATTAGGAGAGGCTGTTAAAGTAGTCGACAGAGTAAAAGATTGGGTTGTGGCAGAAGGAATATTTGATAATCCTGAAACATTTCCCGCGGGGTCTGTGGTTCGAATGGCAAAATAATAAGTTGTTATAGCAGACAATCCGGAAATAGTCATTGATTGGGCTGTGCCGGCGACGGATGGGGCGGGTTCTCCGGTTACCTGAATAGCTGAGGCCCAATTAGACAACGTTATTGTTGAAGCTGAATATCTGATGTCATAGCTGGCGGCAGTCCCTACGCTTCCGTCATTTCCAGGAGCTGTCCAGTTCAATTGAATTGAGGTTTGAGTCGTATTAGAAGTTGAAAGATTAGCAATGCTTGCAGGAGGAGTAGTGTCCAGAACTGCCGGAGTTGTCGCCGAAGCTGAAGTTGACTGAGCCGAAACATTCCCAGCCGCGTCATAAGCGGCGACTGTGTATGAATAAGCAGTGGCCGGTGAAAGACCAATGTCAGAATAAGAATTAGTGGCAGAAGTGCCTACTTGCGCTCCTCCTCGATAAATTCTGTATCCGGTTACGCCTATATTGTCGGTGGAAGCTGTCCAGGAAAGATTTATTTGGGAAGAAGAAATTGCTGTGGCTGATAAATTTGTTGGTATTGTGGGAGGAGTTGTATCACCTACCGCCGGTAAAACTTTGCTTACCTCCGCGGAAAAACAACTTGCGTTATTAGAAGTATCATAAGCGGCTACGGAAAAGTACCAAGTCATGCCGTCGGTTAAACTATTAAAGGTATGAGAAGTGGTAAGCCCGACGCTTAAATTGTTAGCGTATCCCCCTGGGGGGCAAGCGCCGGTTCTGAGGCTAGTGCCGTAATAAATCCTATAGCCAGCTAGGTCCGGCTCGGTATTAGCGTTCCAATTTAAAGTTGCCGATCCGGCAAACGCTTGGTTAGTAAAAATTCCGCCTGAAATTAAAACAGCCGCCAAAAATAACGGCGTGATTAAAAATTTTTTATATATATTCATTTTTTAATTTGTTTTGACGACTATTTTTATTATTTTTGAATTATTTTTTTAACTTCTGTTGAAAAACAGCTTTCGTTTCCTGATTTATCGTAAGAAGTTATGGAAAAATAATAGTCTTTTCCTGTTTCTAGCTTTTCTATAGTATAACTTGTTTTATTGCCTATATCCACCTTTTGTGGATAACCCCCTGGCGGGCAATTACCGGTTCGGGGTGTTGCGCCATAGTAAATTTTATAGCCCGCTAAGTCCACTTCTTTATTCGGGCTCCAGGAAAGAGTCGCTTTGCCGTTGGGGAATATATTAGGAATTAAACTGCTAGTGGACGCGTTATCGACAGATTTTTGTTCAAAATTTTTATTAACCGAAGGCGCCCCGTCTTTTTTTGACGCGTAAAACCAGTATCCAAATAACCCGACTATCACTATCGCTGCGATTAAAATACCTAATACTTTTTTTGTTTTATCCATTGGTATTATTATATCAAATTTAAATAATTATAAAATCTTCTTATCCACAATCGTTTTGTTGCGCATTTCGTCAAATCTCGTTAAGAAAATTTTTTGATCTAGCTCAAGAGTGATGGTGTCGAACTGAAATCTTATTTTTAGCTAATGACATCGGATTTCAATTTCTTGGCTTCTTTGATGAAAAAATTCTGCCATTCGTGATGATTGATGGATTTTAGCATTCGCGGGTAATCGGTCATCTCTGATGCCTCCAAAAGCCGAGCCCCTAATTCAATAAATGTGATGTCCCAATCAAATTTCGCTTTGGCTTGGGTTAACAACTCGCGAAAATCGTATTTTTTTTCTTTCAAGATGAAATAAAGATCTATAAAATCTCTCGCTCTGGGTTTCAATACAATTGTATGCGTTTTATCAACGCCTATATCATAAATGCTTTCAACTTCCAAATTGCCAAACTTTACGCCGCGTTCAATCCGCGGAAATGGATAATAATTGAAATCAACCTTAAGAATGTCGCCGTCGATAAATTTGAGGAATAACGTGAATAATCCCATAACTTGTTTGGTCTCAATTTTATCAATACCAAATTTTTTTAGCCGATTTTGAAAAAATCTCAAGACGGGGAAAGGATTCACTTCTTGATTTTCGGTAAAGAAATCCAAATCTTCGGAGATCCGATGTTTTAAATAGAACTCAGAAAGAGCAGTGCCGCCCGCCAAATAAAAACGTTTTGAAAAATAATCTTCTCCAGCAACAGCTTTTAGAATATCACTCTGATGCGCTGTTAAGATGCTTTTATTTTTATTTTGCTCTTTTTTGGCCATAATAAAAATTCTAAAAATAGCCGATAACGATGGTCTATTCTTTTGCTGATAAAATTCCAATATTTCTTTAATTCTTGTTCATCAAGCTTCTCACCGGGTTCACCGAAGTTTATCATCTGCTCAAGCCGCCAAATTTTATATCTTTCAGGGTCCTCTTTTTTGAATTTTTTCTCATCAATTGACCAATTATACATATATATATTATAGCAAATTTTAAGACTTTATACCAGCAAAAAATTACCCTTGGATTTGCTCTTGTTACGTCTTGCGATGACGTAAATATTATAATGAGGGCTTTTTGAGTTGAATCAAGATTTGATTCAATTGATTTTGTAGGTAATTTATTTGTTCAAGGAGATTGAGAATTTTTCTTGTTAAATTTTCAAATCTTTAAATCTTTTTTTAGTTTTCGTATTTGTTTTTTAAAAGGCGGTAAATCTTCTGTTACCGACTTCCAAAGTATTTCTTCGTCAACCGCAAAATATTCGTGAACAATCTTATTTCTCATACCCATAATTTCACGCCAAGGAATATCTGGATATTTCTGTTTAATTTCTTTCGGCAAATTTTTAATAGATTCGCCAAGTATCGTAAAATTCCTGATGATAGCATCAATGGTTTTTGTGTCCTTCGTAAAATCTTCAAACTTATATCCCTTGGAATATTTTTCTATTTTTCCAATGGAATCCCAAATGTCGTCTACATACAATTTAGCGCTTCTTCGCTTAGACATAAATAGTTTCCTTGAGAATATCTTTTTTAATCGCCCGTTTAAGAGCTTTTTTGGTTACTAAATCAACTTTTCTTTTTAGAATTTTCTTTAAAAAATATTCCAATCTGATAAATTCAAACATCCCAATCGGCTCATTAAATTCTACCAATACATCAATATCGCTTTTTTTGTTCGCCTCATTTCTGGCAACCGAACCAAAGATACCCATTTTTTTCACATGGTATCTTTGTCTCAAAAACGGCTTTTGCGATTTTAATTTTTCTCTAATTTGTTCCCTTTCCATATTTTTACTATACCATTATGGAATTTTTTTTCAATTCAACCTGATACATTAATATTTACGTCTTGCGATGACGTAAATATTATAACGAGGGCTTTTTGAGTTGAATCAGGAGTTGATTCAGTTGATTTTGCAAATCGTTTATTTGTAGGAGTAGATTAAGTATCTTTCTTGTTTTCGGGCCTACTTGTCCATAAGCGGGGTCGGATTTGTTTGTTATATTGTATTTGAGTTGAAGCTTCTGAATAGCTTGTTTGGTTAGTTGTCCGTAATAACCG
>JANLIR010000004.1 GCA_024654025.1 Candidatus Wolfebacteria bacterium
CACAGGAAAAGTCGGACACATCTTCAGACCGAAAATAATTGACTCAGCTGGAACAGAGGTCTGGGGAGATTTGCACATTGAAAACGGAATACTCTCGGTAACTATTCCGCAAAACTTTTTAGATAAAGCGGTTTATCCAGTAATAGTTGACCCGACTTTTGGATACACAACCATAGGAGCGACAGGCGGGGCAACTCCAGCAAACTATTTAGTAGGAACACGGGCGAACCCCACCGTCACCGCAACCGGAACAGTGGACAGTATTTCGATTTACGGTTCTGGGAGTGGAGTGAATTTTAAAGGAACCGTGTTGAATACATCAATGAACATAATAACTAACGGAGTAAGTCCCTCTGGTTCTTTTGGGGCGGGCGCTGGCTGGGTTTCGGCTAATTACACGACAAAACCGACTGTTAGCACGGGGACTGATTATTATTCAGGAGCCGTTGTTAATGGAACTGCCACTATTTATTACGACACAGGGGGTGGGGCAACGGATGCCTTTTATGACGCAACTAACAACTTCACAACCCCTACAAATCCAACGGACGCTTTAGATAACCCAGTTTTACTTTCTGTTTATTTTACTTATACAGCTTCGACTACGGCAACAGTTTCCTGTTCTGCTCCCACTTCAACTTCCTTTGGCGCTTTAACTAACGCGAGTGTTTTTACTTCAAGTCCCAACGCTTCCACGACAATGTCCTGCAGTGGCACTTCGGCTGGCTGTACGCTCTATATGAAAGACGCGGGCAGTGGCTCTAATCCCGGATTGTGGAAAAGCGCTTCACCGACTTATCTCATTGTTTCTGCTGACGCAACTTTATCTGCTGGCGCTGATGGTTATGGTATTCAGGCAACGACCACAGCTGCCGGCTCTGGCGGTACCTTAAGTTTCAATTCCAAATATAATAAAACCGGCAATGATGTTGGCGGATTGACCCTTACCAATACGATTTTGGCTTCATCAACTGTTGATGTTACAAACCGCGAAGCGGTGGTAACTCATAAAGCCGCTGTTTCAAGCAATACTTTGTCCGGAACATACAGCGATACGATAACTTACAGTTGCCTAGTAAATTAGGGGATAGAGGTTATCCACAATTGCAGTACAATTTAATATGCTATAATAAAATTATAAATTATGATAAAAATTATTTTACGTTTTACGAGAGAGAGAGAGAGAGAGAGTACTTACCGGCCATTGGTTTAACACTCGTTGCGTTATTAATAATCGGCGGGTGGTTTTGGTCGTCTTTAGAAATCTTAGTGGCGCCTCCTGAATACGCCAGCGCCGCAACAACTTCCGCGGTAACAGTTAGCGCTTCGGTAACGGCTACTATTAGTTGTTCTACTAACGCTACTTCAACGGCTTTCGGCGCTTTAACCAGCGCGTCTATTTCAACCGCTTCTCCAAACGCTTCTACGACAATATCCTGCGCGAACTCCGCGCCTGGCTGCACGCTTTATGTAAAAGACGCGGGTAATGCCACCAATGGCGGTTTAGCTACTACCAGCCCGGCCTATCTTATTCCTTCGCCTAATGCCGCTTTTACCGCGACCGCAACTTTAGTTGCCGCTACTGAGGGTTATGGTATTCAGGCGGCGACGACTACGGCTGGAAGCGGAGCCATTTTTACTGTTGGCGCTCGTTATCTTCAAACCGGAGATACAGTCGGCGGTTTAGTTGTGACTAACACAACTCTTGTTTCGACTAGCGCCACGTCTTCGGGTCGCGAAGTATTGATCACTCATAAAGCCGCTATTTCCGCTTCAACACCAGCCGGCAGCTATAGTGACACCATCACTTACGAGTGCACAGCAAACTAAGATTGAGCTATCCATTCTAACGACGTCGGACGTCGTTAGAATAATATTTACACTATGCGCCGACTTTTCTTGCCCTATCTTTTTTCGTTTTTAATCGTCGCGTTTGTAGTTATCGCGCCGGCGTCTGTTTTGGCAGTGACGATTGGACCGGCAAAAATTGAGTACCGCGCCGATCCGGGAACCGTAATTAAAGATACGCTCGTTCTTGTCAATGACAGCAACGCAAAACAAACTTTATATTCATCTTTTGAAAAATTTACCGAAGTAAATGGCGAAAAGAAGTTTTTACTTGGCGAGCCAACCGAGTTGGCAAACTGGTTTAATCTTCCCAAGAGCGTAACGCTTGAGCCGACCGGACAAAAAAGCATTCCTTTCACCGTTGAGATACCGAAAAACGCGCCTCCGGGCGGACATTTTGCCGTAATCTGGTGGGGGACGGCGCCACCAGAAGGGTCAAAACAAGTATCTATCGTTACTCGCGCCGGAATTTTGGTCTATCTTCGGATTTCCGGCGAAGTTAACGAGTCCGCCGAGATTTTGAAATTCGCTACTGAAGGAGAAAAATTTTTCTGGAGCAAAATGCCGGAAAATTTTGCCGTTCTTTTTAGAAACAGCGGCAATACTTATCTCAAGCCACAAGGTGAAATTTTAATAAAAAACATATTTGGGGGAAAAGTCGCAACTTTCGGCATAAATGAAGTTAGTTTAATTTTTCTGCCGGATACCGAAAATAATTTGAGGATTGCCAAAAAATTTGAGAAAGCGCCGATTGCCTTTGGTTTTTATAAAGCGGAACTTACTCTTCGTTGGGGAGAGAAACCGGAATCAATCCAGAAAAATATTTGGTTCTTTGTGTTTCCGTGGAAGCAGGTGTTGGGCGGCATTATTATTTTAGCCATTTTATTCTTCGGTCTTAAAAAAGGAATTAAAAAATACAATCAGTGGATAGTTTCTAAATACACTCCTAAACAGTAGATTAGGCCACTAATTTACACTAATATTAAACTAATGAACACTAAAAGAATTTTATTAGTGTGTATTGGTTTTATATTGGTGTTTTTTAGCGCGTTAAAAGCATCTGCCGACTCGGTCAATATTACCGCCTCGGTTAACTCGGTTTGCGGGAACGGAATTTTGGAAAACGGAGAGCAGTGTGACGGGACGGCCTTTGGTGGCGCATCATGCGTATCGCAGGGCTTTAGTGGAGGCACGCTTTCATGCGCTGCTTCGTGCACTTTTAATACTTCTCAATGCACTTCCGCGCCGCCGCCCTCTGGCGGAGGAGGTGGCGGAGGCGGCGGTGGATATGTCGCTCCAGTTACCAGCGCTATTTTTAACGGCAGGGCGTATCCCAAAAGCACGGTAACGCTTCTCAAGGATGCCCAGATTGCCGCCACAACCATCGCTGGCGCGGACGCTAATTTTCAGATAAGTGTTTCCGGTCTTTCTGGCGGTAACTATATCTTCTCGGTTTATAGCGAAGACAGTAAGGGTAATCGGTCGTCTCTCTTGACTTTTCCGGTGAGCGTAACTTCAGGCGCCACTACAAAAGTGAGTGGTATTTTTATTGCGCCAACAATTACGGTTGACAAAAGCGAAGTCAAAAGAGGAGATGATATTGCGATTTTTGGCCAGTCAGTTCCAAATAGCGAAATAACTATTTCTGTTAATTCTGACGAGGAATTTTTTAATAAAATCAAGGCAGATGCCGGTGGCGTGTATTTGTATAATTTTGACACCTCGCCGCTTGAAATAGCGCAACATTTTACCAAATCAAAAACCGCGCTAAACGGCGAGATTAGTTCTTTTAGTAAAACCATAAGTTTTGCCGTCGGCACTAAAAATGTCGCCAAAGTCACGCAAGAGTTTTTGAAAGGAGATTTGAACAACGACGGCCGAGTAAATCTCGTTGATTTTTCTATTGTTGCGTATTGGTATAAACGACCTTCGCCGCCAGCTTCTGCTGATTTGAATGGCGATGGCAAAACTGACCTTGTTGATTTTAGTATTATGGCGTTTTATTGGACAGGGTAGCCATATTTCGCTTTGCGAAAATGAAATTTTCAATTTTTAAATAAATTACAATGACCAAAAGCCAAAAATCAAAAATTGCCATACCGCTGATAATCTTTATGTTATTTTTTGCAATACCCGTTTTTGCGGCGGAAATTTATTTTGATACAAAAACCCAGGAGATAAAAGTAAATCAATTGTTTGAAGTCGTCATTTTTATCAATACTGACGAAGAAAGTATAAATGCCGTTGAGGGCAAAATTGTATTTCCGGAGAAACTTCTTAAATTAAAAGAAATAAGAGACGGCAACTCAATTATTAATTTTTGGATTGAACGGCCCAGGGCCAAAAATGGAGAAATTCTATTTTCCGGGATTATTCCCGGCGGTTATATGGATAAAAAAGGCCTGATTTTTTCAATAATTTTTCAAGCAATACAAGAAGGCCGGGGTTCAATAGAAATTCGCGATATAAAAGCGCTGCTCAATGATGGGAAGGGAACAAAAGCGGACACAACAATTTCTAATTCACAATTTGCAATCTCGGGGCAGGAGCCGGCATCTCGACCCGCAGTATTTGAAAAAAAGGATATTGATATGCCGGAAACATTTGAACCAACGGTGGCGAGCGATCCGGCAATATTTGACGGCAAATACTTTTTGGTGTTTGCGACACAGGATAAGGCGTCGGGTATTGATTTTTATGAGGCAAAAGAATCCAGGCAAGGGCTTTTTTCTATATTCAAGAGTTGGATGCCGGTTGAAAGTCCTTTTGTTCTGAACGATCAGGAGTTACGGAGCTTCATTTTTGTCAAAGCGATTGATAAAGCCGGAAATGAAAGAATTGCCGTGGTTGAGCCGAGATATCCGATAAAGTGGTATTATGAGGCGTGGTGGATTTGGATTATAATAATATTAGCAATAATTTTTACCCTCATTTTTATTAAAAGGAATTTATGGAACAAAATAATCCATTAATTAACACTAATATTAGATTAAATTACACTAAAACAATTTTATTAGTGTTTATTAGTTTTTTATTAGTGTTTTTTGGCGGGGTAAGCGCGGCTTCGGCGGCGACTTTATATTTTTCTCCTTCTTCGGGATCTTATACTGTCGGTCAAAACTTTTCCGTGTCAGTTTATGTTTCAAGCGCTGACCAGGCGATGAATGCCGCTTCCGGCGTGATTTCATTTCCGCAAGACAAGCTTGAGGTAACCTCTTTTTCTAAAAGCAATTCTATCTTTACTCTCTGGGTGCAAGAACCGGCGTTTTCTAATGACGTTGGCACGGTTAATCTTGAAGGCATTGTGCTTAATCCAGGATTTACCGGCGCGACCGGAAAAATTATTACCGTAAACTTTAAAGCAAAAGCAGCAGGTAACGCGCTTCTAAATTTTTCTTCCGGTTCAGTATTAGCCAATGACGGCAAAGGAACAAATATTCTTACAAGTTTGGGAAATGCGCAATTTAACTTGGGCTATGCTGGTCCATCGGTTCCCGAAACCACTACTCCATCAATTACGCTGGGCACGCCGCCTGCTCCGCAAATTTCTTCTCCCACGCATCCCGATCCTAATAAATGGTATGCCAACAACAATGCAAAATTTATGTGGTCAGTGCCGTCTGACGCTGTTGCCACAGGGCTTTTGTATGACAAATATCCCAATAGCCAGCCGAGAGTGGTTTATGAACCGGCAATCTCGGAAAAAGAAATCAGTGACTTGAAAGACGGAGTTTATTATTTTCATGTTCAATTCAAGAACAACAAAGGATGGGGCGCGATTTCGCATTTTCGGTTTCAGATTGACACCCAGCCGCCGGAACCCTTTGACATAAAATTTATTGACGGCGAAAAAAGTAGTAATCCCCAGCCAACCGCAGTATTTGATACCACTGACTCGCTTTCAGGAATTGAATATTACAAAATTAAAATCGGCGAAGGAGATTTCTTTGTTATAGCGCCGGAAGTTGTAATAAAAAGTAATCCTTATACTTTACCTCTGCAGATGCCGGGAAAACGCAGTATTTTAGTTCAGGCCTACGATAAAGCCGGCAATTATACCGTTAATAGCGCTGAATTTGTTATTAAGCCGATTCTGGTCCCGACAATCACTGATTATACTAATAAGATAACCAAAGGAGACCCTCTGATAATACGAGGTAAGGGCGTTTCAAATTCAACTATAACAATATTTTTAAAATCCGATGAGAACAATATTTTAAGTCAAAGTGTAGAAAGCGATAAAGACGGATTTTTCAATTTAATCTGGCAAGGTAAAGTTGAAAACGGAGTTTACGCTTTATGGGCAGAAGCCACGGATGAGCGCGGCGCCCACAGCGAAAAATCGACGACCCACACTCTCATTGTCAAAAAAGGGCCAATAGAGCAATTTTTCGCAACGCTCCTTCCGTACTTGGCGATTATTATTTTAATATTGGCAATAATTCTTCTGATAATTTATCTAATTATGAATTTTTGGCGAAAATACGTGGAATTGCATAAAAGAATCAAAAAAGAATCGCAAGAGCCGGAAGCCGCTATTTCCGAGTATTTCGGCGTTCTTTTGAAAAATATCCGTTCTTATCTTCGATTGTTGGAAGGAGCGAAAACAAGAAAAGAATTATTAGAGCGTAAAAAAGAAATAATTAACCAGATAAAAAACGACTTGGACAGCATAGAGGTTCTTATTCTTAAAGAAATCAAAGACCTTGAAGATAGAGGCAATTAACTTTATTATAAGTCCTCCGCATGGTTAAAAAGAGTTATAAAAAGATAACGGTTTTTGTGATGATGTCAGGAGGAGTTGATAGCTCTGTGGCTGCTTTTTTACTGCAAAAACAAGGTTATAAAGTTATTGGTTGTTTTATAAAAGGTTATAACCTTGACGGCTGTCAGGAAAAAGATGCGGAAGATGCCCGCCGGGTTGCCGAATATTTGAATATTCCGTTTTACGCAATTGATTTGGAAAATGAATATAAAAAACTTGTAGTTGATTACACGGTACGTTCTTATAGAAAAGGCATTACTCCAAATCCGGATGTGATGTGCAATAAAGAAATAAAATTCGGTTTGTTTCTTAAAAAAGCCATCGAATTGGGAGCGGATTATGTAGCCACGGGACATTATGTGCGGCTCAACCGATCGGCCTCACCTTTGTTTTCTCTTTTTGCCGCTAAAGATAAAAATAAAGATCAATCATATTTTTTGTGGACTTTGAATCAAAATCAGCTTAAGCGTTGTTTGTTTCCTATTGGCGATTATGAAAAACCGATGGTAAGGAAAATCGCCAAAAAAGCAGGGCTTCCCACAGCCGAGAAAAAAGATTCTCAAGGAATTTGTTTTTTGGGGAAAATTTCGATGGAAGATTTTTTAAAAAAATTCATTTCGCCCAAAAAAGGCAAAATTGTTAATTTGGAAGGGGAAAAAATAGGCGAGCATCAGGGAGTTTATTTTTACACCATTGGCCAGCGGCACGGACTTGGCATTGCCGCTAAAAAGCCTTTTTATGTGGCGGAAAAAGACGCGGTTAATAATATTATAAAAGTTGCCGAAGGCAGAGATGATCAGAACTTATTTAAAAAAGAGGTCTATTTAAAAATGGTTAATTGGTTAAGCGACGAAGCGCCCAAAAAAAAATTAGAGGTTTTAGCAAGGGTAAGATATAGGCAACCGTTATTTGAGGCAAATTTTTATCCGGGCATCAGCCGGCTTGAATTTAAAAATCCCCAGAAATTCGTGGCTCCTGGCCAGTCAGCGGTATTGTATAATAAGAAAGGAGAAATGCTGGGAGGAGGAATTATTGTATAGTAGATAACGTGATACCAATCTACGAATGCGTGCGAATGATACGAATAAATACGAATTCGTATCCCATTAGTATCATTAGTAAAATTAGTATATTAGTATCATATTAAACATGATTATTTTACTCTACGGCCCGGACAATTACAGGCGAAGCCAAAAATTAAAAGAAATAACTCATAGTTATGAGCAAAGGCAATCTCTTTTTTCTCTGGAGCGGTTTGATTTTGATGACAGCGAGGAGTTCTACCGGTTTAAGGATTTTGCCGGCCAGCAGCTTATTTTTGAAGGAAAAAAACTCGCCGTATTGGAAAATGCCTTTAATCTTGAGGAAAAAGAATTAAAGTTGCTCAAAGAAGCTTTAAAAGAAAATGTTAAAAATGAAAACGTAATTTTGATCATTTCCGACAGCCGTGAACTTCCGGGCGAATTAAAATTTGTTTTAGATGAGGCTATCAAAACGCAGGAATTTTTGGATCTTGACGAGGAAAAAACGAAATTTTTTATGAGAAGCGAAGCGAAAAAGAGAGGAGTGGAATTTAGCTTAGCCGCGGAAAATTTTCTTTCCGCTTTTTTCAAAAACAACACCTGGGGTCTGATTACCGAAATTGATAAGCTTCAGTCCCTTCATCAAGAATCCGCCAAAATAGAAGTCAGCGATCTTGAAAGAGCCGGAGATTTTTTCAAATCTTCCGATATCTATAATTTCATAAACGCCGTTTCACGGAAAGAGAGCCCATCCGAAAAATTAAAAAGTTTGGAAAACCTTTTTTTGAATCACGAAGAACCGGCAATGATTTTTAATTTTCTGGCCGCTAGCCGTTTTTTAAGTTTTGATCTATTGAAAAAAATGGCCGACTACGATGTTTTGGTAAAGTCAGGCCGAATAGATTACGAAACCGCGCTTTTAGATGCCTGTCTTTGATTACTCAATTAGCCCGAATTCCCGAAAAGATTGCTGATAAATTTTTAAAACCCTAACTGCTTCTTCAAAAGTAATTTTAAAATCTTCTTCTTTGGCTCTAGCGGCAATTTTGTGGGCTTCGAGCAGTTCTTGGCTGTTGGTTATCTTTTCCGAAGTTAAATGACTCAAGCGTTCTTCCAGATCTTCTCCGGGATAAGCGCCGGCTTTTAGGACTTCGTCTAAAATTTTATCCGCTTCCTCCAAGGCGATTTTTATCTGCGTTTCGTTTTTTGTTTCAAGGCGTTTTTTGATTGTTTTCCAGGCCTTTACGGAGTAGCGTTTTCCAAAATCCCGAAGCCCGAAATATTTAACTTCCAGAGACGCTACTTTTTCATCAATGAGGTTAAGTTTTATAATATAAAAAACTACCAGCCAAACAAGAATGGCCGATAAAATAAAAGCGATAAAATTTAACAGCCAAAGCTTATCTAGATAAAAATTAACCAGATTGGCAAAAAACTCCGCGATAAATTTATTGAGTGATATTATTAATTCGTTCATATAATTTTCCAATTTCCAAAATATCATTTTCTCTAAAATGTTTGCCTATAAGTTGAAATCCAACAGGCGGGCTCTCCATGGGCCTTGTCGGAATGGATATTGCCGGAAGCCCTGCTAAGTTTACAGGAATGGTAAATATATCCGAAAGATACATTTTTAGGGGATCATCGGTTTTTTCGTTAAAATGGAAAGCCGGAGTGGGAGAGACTGGAGTTAAAATAACATCAACTCCATTTTCGGACGAATCAAATGCCTTATCAAAATCTTCTTTTATCAATTTCCTCACTTTTTGGGCTTTAGCGTAATAAGCGTCGTAGTATCCGGAAGATAAAACAAATGTTCCTAAAATAATTCTTCTTTTAACCTCTGGTCCAAAACCCTCCCCGCGCTGTCGGAAATAAATTTCTTTCAAGCTTTCAGTTTGCGATCCGCGACTCGCTATCCGCGCGTATCTTATGCCGTCAAATCTGGTTAAATTAGCGCTTACTTCCGCCGGCATAATAATATAATAGCAAGAAAGAGCGTATTTGGTGTATGGCAAACTTATTTCCTTAAATTTTATACCGGATTTTTTTAGCGATTCAATTGCTTCGTTAATGGCTTTTGATGTTTGATTGTCTAGTCCTTCTATAAAATATTCTTTCGGTAAACCGACAACCAATTCTTCGGGTTTTTTCTGTTTGTAACCTGTCGTTTGCAGTTGTGCCGATGTCGCATCCATCGAGTCAAATCCTTTTATGGCGTTAAATAAGATTTCCGCGTCCTCGACTGTTTTAGTTATTGGCCCTATTTGGTCTAAACTTGAAGCCATTGCCATCAGTCCGTAACGAGAAACTGCTCCGTAAGTCGGTTTGAGTCCCACTACTCCACAAAAGCTTGCGGGTTGCCTTATTGAGCCGCCTGTGTCTGATCCAAGCGCTGCCACAGCCATATCTGCTGCCACAGCGGCTGCGGAACCGCCCGAAGACCCTCCCGGCACTCGGCTTAAGTCGTGAGGGTTTTTTGTTTTTTTAAAAGCGGAATTTTCCGTTGACGAACCCATGGCGAATTCGTCCATATTGGTTTTCCCCAAAAAAAGAGCGTCTTCATTTTTCAGTTTTTTTATAACTGTTGCGTCATAGCTGGCTTTGTAATTTTCTAAGATTTTTGAGGCCGAAGTGGTGATTTCGTTCTCAATCAAAATATTATCTTTTATTGCCAAAGGAATTCCCGTTAGAGGGGCGAGTTTTTCTCCTTTTGCCGCTTTTACATCGGCCTCGCTGGCTTGTTTTAAGGCGGGTTCTTTTAGAAGCAAGAGATAGGCGTTTGTTTCCGGGTCCTTTTTTTCGATATATTTAAAATATTCTTCGGTGATTTCAAAAGCCGAGAATTTTTTTTCCGTCAATCCCTCACGGAAATTTTTAATGGTTAAATTTTTGAGATTCGTGTTCATATTCGCGCTAATTAGCGATTTATTATTCGAAAACGGGAGGTATCTTCAAAAAATCACCCTCTTTTTCAGGAAATGAATTTATGAGAATATCCCGATTTTTTACCAGCTCTTTGTTTGTTTCGTCTTCTCTTGTCGTGTTTTTTAAATCAGTTCCGCCAGCCATTGGGGGAATTTTTTCCGTGTCTAGTTCTCGAAGTTCTTCAAAAAAATTAAGGATTTTTTTGAGGTCCTCAACGAGCTTGTCCTCTTCTTTTTCGGTTATTTTTATTCTAGCCAAATCTGCCAGATGTTCCAAGGTTTTTTTGTCTATTTGAGTCATTTCTTAGTATTTTATATTTTTTAAGCATTTATGCAAATAAAACCCCCCGTATTGTAAGGCAAAAAAATAGGAAAGAAACACCTTTGTGATACGGGGGTAGTGAATAAGGGAGGGGCGGGGCTTTTTACTTCGGCTCAGTCAAGTTTACGATGTAAACATCTTTACTGTCGGTGGTTTCGTGATTAATTTTAAGGTGTCGCAGAATTCTAATGAAGACTCCTTTTAAGTTCAACACAGCTTTTGTTTTGTCGGGTTCTTTTTTATAGTCCGCAAAGTGGACGTAGAGCTTCCCACATATTTCTTCCGAAGAAACAAGTTCAGAAGTAAATCCCTGGATCTTACTCAATTTTTTTAATAAGACCACAATCTCTTGCGGGTTATCCTTGATCGTTGTCGAGTTAAAGCATTTTTTGGAACAAGTCGCCATTTGAGTAAAAAGACTTTGGGCTATTGCCATGATTCATCCCCCCTTATTTAGAGAATTTTATTCGAATATGCTTTTAAAAGAGTAGCAAGGTAATTTCGAAAAAACAAGATTATTTTCTAATGCCAAAAATTTTAAAAGCGTTTTGAGTTATTTGTCCGCTTATTTCTTCAAGCGAGGCATTTTTTAACTCAGCCATTTTTTGGGCGGTTTCTTTTATGTAAGTCGGCTCGTTTCTTCTCCCGCGATAGGGTTCTGGCGCGACATACGGAGCGTCTGTTTCTAAAAGTATTTTTTCTAAAGGAATAAATTTTATAATTTCGTCAAATTGGCGATTGTAGGTGATTAACCCTCCGAATGTGAAGTAAAAACCCATTTCCAAAAGTTCTTTTGCGTCGTCAATAGTTCCGGTAAAAAAATGGATTATCCCCGGGGTAAAATTTAGTAGTTGGGAGCTAGTAGTTAGGACAGAGATTAAATCAGGAAAGGCTTGGCGACAATGAATCATAAGCGGCTTCTTTAATTCATCAGCCAACTTAATATGATTTATAAAAATTTCTCTTTGCTTATTCTTAATTTCCAATTCATTATTTTCAATTCTATAGTAGTCCAATCCGCATTCTCCGATTGCCACGACTTTTTCGTTCAAGGCTAAATTTTTATAAAATTCATAATCAAAATCTTCACTTCTCGAATTAAAACCGTTTTCTCCATCGATTTCTTGCGGATCTAAATAAACGCTGTTGGTGTGGATCGGGTGAAGTCCGACCGCGGCATAAACGCCCTCAGGATATTTATTCGCCAATTCCACCGCATTTTTAGAGGTGTCTTTTTGGCTGCCGACATTGGTTAGCCAAATATCGTTTTCTAGTGTTCTTTTTATAACTTCATCACGGTCTTTATCAAAGGCCGAAAATTGAAGGTGGGTATGGGAATCGAATAAGAAAGGCATGGGGATAGAATTTGGGAAAACGACTATTTCAGGCGGGGGAAAAGATTCTCGCCTTTTTGGTTATTTTGAATGCTGGTTAAAATTTTATCCGATGTTTTAGGAAGAAACGGCAAAAGAAACTCGGCGGATTTTTTAAGTATTAAAACCAAGCCGGTCAAAACATCTTTTTTGTTTTCGGGGTTTTCCCAGGGTTTTTCGTTATTGACTATTAAGTCGCCGTATCCGATAAGTTCCCATATTGCGGTTAGAGCTTCGTTGAGTTTAAATTCCTCTATTTTTTTATTAACGGCGCTCTCTATTTCTTTTATTTTTAAAATTATTTCTTCTTTTGGTTGGAAATCTTTTAGATCAATTTTAGTAGCCATTGTCAGGACGCGCGCGGCAAAATTTCCCAGTCCGTTGGCCAAATCGGAATTGTACCGTTCTTTGAGTTTTTCTTCGGTAAGGTCGCCATCGTCAAGAGTTGGTATTTCTTTTAAAAGATAATAACGTACCGCTTCGGCGCCGTATTTTTCAATCAACTCAAAAGGGGACATAACGTTTCCCAATGACTTAGACATTTTATGACCGTTTGAAGTGATAAAACCGTGGGCCACTATGGTTTTGGGTATTGGCAATTTTGCCGATAAAAGCATGGCTGGCCAAATCGCCGCGTGAAATCTCAAAATATCTTTTCCTATTAAATGAATATCAGCAGGCCAAAATTTATCAAATAATTCGTTTGAATTCGATCCGTATCCAATTCCGGTTATGTAATTAGTAAGCGCGTCGCACCAAACATAAATAATCTGGCTTTCATCGCCCGGCACCGGAATGCCCCAGGAAAGTTTTTCTTTTGGCCTTGAAAATGAAATATCTTCCAATCCTTCGTTTAGGAGCGAGAGAATTTCATTTTTGCGGGACTCAGGAACAATGTTTAGCTCTCCGGAGTTAATTTTTTCTTTTAACGCTTGGGAGTACTTAGAAAGTTTGAAAAACCAGTTTTCTTCTTCAACGATTTCGACCTCCTTCAAGTGAATGGGGCATTTATTTCCATCAATAAGAACCTTTTTGGTTTTGAATTCTTCGCAACCAACGCAATAAAGGCCTTGGTATTTTCTTTTTTCCAAATCTCCGTTTTCCGCTATTTTTTCCCAAAGATTGGAGACTCCCGGCCAATGTTTTTCTTTATCCGTGGTTCGGATGAAATAGTCGTTGGAAATTTCTAATTTTTGGCAAAGTGATTTGAATTCGGCGCTGACCTCGTCTGCGAATTCCTGCGGGCTTTTGCCACTTTTCTTCGCCGCCTCATAAATTTTTTGGCCGTGTTCGTCGGCGCCGGTCAAAAAAAAGACATCCTCCTTTTTGTTCCGGTGATATCTGGCTAAAACGTCGGCCTGCGCGAATTCCAGAGCGTGGCCTATATGAGGGGAAGCGTTTGTGTAAGCAATCGCTGTTGTAATATAAAACTTCTTTTTCATTAAAAAACTGTTAGTCGTAGTCGTTAGTAGTGGGTTATTATTTAAACCGCGAGGCGCTGATGCCGGTGTTTTTTATCGGTCCAGTCGTTTATAAGCTCTTGAAACACGGCCGCCACCGGAATCCCTAAAATAAATCCCGCAAAGCCGGCAAGGGTCGCGCCTGCCAGAAGCGCGAAGGCGACAACAACCGGATGAATATCAACTGTTCTTTTCATAACAATCGGAACTAACAAGTGGGACTCGGTTTGTTGGAGAATTACGAAAAGTATCATAACTTTGATCGCTAATGGCAGCGAAACGGGTACAGCCATCAAAAACGCGAAAATCCCAGCGACAATCGGTCCGATAAAGGGAATAATTTCCAAAAGTCCCGCCAAGAGACCTATGGCCAAACTGAAATTTACGCCCAGCGCTTTCATTCCCAAAAAAGTGGCAAAACCGATTATGAAGCTCAAAATAACCTGCGCCTGCAGCCATTTGCCTATTTTTTTCCTTGACCTATGAAATACGTCAACCGCGTAATCTTCCTGGCTTGACGGCAAAATGGATCTTAAGAAATTTTCTACTCCGTCGCGATTCAATGCTAAGAAAAAGGAAACAACAACGGTTGTTATTGCCAGAACGATATTTTTGAATATTGAAGGAATTAAACCGGTGATTGAAAGATCGCCGCTGAAAAACATGGAAGTCAAGCGGTCCAAAACTTCTCCTGCGCTTGCCGTTATTCTGGAGATTCCTGGGATTCCGGACAGCGCGTTTTGCATTTTATCGAGGTTGCTGAAAATATTTCTCAGTTCAATGATGCTGATCGGTATTATAGTGTAAAGAATCACCGCGAAAAGAAGGAAAAATGTTATAAAAATGAAAATAAGCCCTAAAATTCTGGGGATTTTGCGTTTTTCCAGAAAGGTTAAAGGCGCGTCAATGGCTGAAGAAATTACTATGGCCAGAAGAAAGATCACTAAAATGTCGCGGACAAGGTAAAGAGTAATGGCTAAAACCAGCATAAACAGGACTCTCCAAAGCGAGGTCCAAGTGATTTCTATGTGCTGGTTTTCTACCATTAAATTTATAATAATGCCTATGATTTTAAATAGCAATGTTTTTAGTGTTTTTGGTTTTAAACAAGGTTTGAAACAAGCCAAATTTCGGTATAATGAAAGAACATATGAAAGGAAAGCAATATTACTTTGATTACGCTGCCACAACCCCGCTTGATAAGTGGGTATTTTTGAAAATGAAGCCGTATTTTTCGGAAAATTTTGGAAATCCGTCTAATTTGTACGAATCGGGCCGTAAGGCTAAATTAGCAATTAGCGAAGCGATTAATAAAATAACCAAAGTTTTAAATTGCGCTCCGGGCGAATTTATTTTTACAAGCGGAGCCACCGAGGCTGACAACTTAGCGATAGCCGGCATAGCCCGAGCTAATAAAGAATTCGGCAATAAAATAATTATTTCGGCCGTTGAACACAAAGGCATAATGTCTGTTTGCGACGCGCTTAAAAAAGAAGGATTCGAAATAGTAAAAATTCCGGTTGATAAGTTCGGAACAGTTGATTTAAAAAAATTAAAAAAAGAAATTAACTCAAAAACTATTTTGGTTTCCATTACTTATGCCGACAGCGAAACCGGCACGGCGCAACCGGTCGCAGAAATCGCCAAAATTATCCGAAAATTTAGGGAAGGAAAACACTCTAAACCCTACACCCTGAACCCTATACCCTATTTCCACACCGATGCCAGCCAAGCTGCGCCGTATCTCGATATTAATATTGAAAATATAGGCGTGGATTTAATGACTTTGTCAGCCCATAAAATTTACGGGCCAAAGGGAATCGGAGGATTATACATAAAGAAAGGAATAAAAATAAAACCGATAATTTTTGGAGGCGGACAGCAAAGTCTAAGATCAGGTACGCAAAATGTTCCGGCAATTGTCGGTTTTGGCGAAGCGATTATATTAGCGGAGAAAAATAAAAAAGCAGAATTTAAACACGCAAAACAATTAAGAGATAAACTTGAAAAAGGAATTTTTAAGATTATTCCTAAAGTCGTTTTAAACGGCCATTCTAAAAATCGTTTGCCTAATTTTTTAAATATTTCAATTTTGGACATTGAAGGGGAGGCGCTGTTATTATATTTAGATGAAAAAGGAATCGCGGTTGGCACTGGTTCTGCCTGTAATTCTGAAAATTTGGAGCCGTCGTATATTTTATCCGCTCTTGGCCGGTCGTACGAATATATTCACGGCAGTGTCCGTTTTACGATGGGGAAATATACGACAGATTCGGATATAAACTATGTTTTAAAAAATCTGCCGGAGATGGTGAAAAAACTCCGCCAAATTTCCCCTTTGAATTTAAAAATAAAAAAACCTAAAAAAATTAGCCAGCTCAAGGCCTTTGTCGGAGGCAAAACCCCGCATTTTTTAAGAAGAAAATAATACATGTCAAAAAAATCGTTAATCGCGAAAAAGAAAGGCCCGGACGTTGTCAATAAATTTACCGGCGGAAACTGGGTTTATACGAAAGAAGTAAAGGAGCATTTTTTCAACCCGCGGAATTTATTGTGGGAAATGCCTAAAAATAAATCTGGATTTGACGCTGAAGGAATTATCGGCTCGCCTGCATGTGGGGACATAATGAGAGTGTGGCTTAAAGTTGACCCAAAAAAAGACAAAATTATCGAATTTAAATGGCGGACATTCGGCTGCGCCAGCGCCATTGCCGCTACTTCCATGCTTTCCGTAATGGCAACCGAAAAAGGAGGAATGAAAATAGACAAAGCGTTAAAAATTAAGCCGCAAGACATAATGAAACGGCTTGGCGGTTTGCCGGATAGAAAAATCCACTGCTCGGTTTTAGGCGACAAAGCGCTTAGAGCCGCGATAAATGACTGGTTCAAAAAAACCGGCCAATACGAAAGAATTATTGTGGAAGGTTCGCGCGTGATTGACCCAAACACTAAAGTCACGGAAGTCGATATCGAATCCGCTGTTATTGAAGGAGTCAAAACAATCGAGGACCTTCAAAAAAGGACAAAAGTCGGAATCGGCAACCCCGCGTGCCTCGACGAAGCCGAACAACTGTTAAGATTTTACCGGGAGAAGTATTTTGGAAAAGATGGAAAACAAGGTTAAAGAAATTTTGGAAAAAGTCAGGCCTTATATCCAAATGCATGGAGGCGACGTTGTGTTTGTGGAAATTAAAGATAACGATGTTGTTTTGCAGGTTTTCGGCGCTTGCAAAGATTGCCCTTTATCCGATTTAACTTATAATAAAATGATAGGAGGGCTTCTTAAAGAAGAAATCCCTGAAATTAAAAAAGTCGTAATAATATAAATTTTAAAATGGCAAACCAAAAAGAATATATTCGAAATCGCGCGGATTCAAATATAAGTAAAATCGTTATTGATCGCGATCTTTGCATTGGAGCGGCATCATGCATCGCTGTTTCCGGATCCACTTTTGAATTGGACAACGAAAACAAAGCAGTGGTAATCGGCGCTGATACGGCTGATGACGAAACATTAAAAATGGCCGCCGAGTCTTGTCCCACAAAAGCGATTTTGCTTTTTGATAAATTGGGAAAACAGATTTATCCAGCCTAAATAAAACTTGAAAGGCAGTTATGGAAAAATACCAATACTTAATCATTGGTGGGGGGGTGGCGGGTTTTACTGCCGCTGAAACACTAAGGCAAAAAGACGCCGGAAGTTCTATCGCCGTTATAAACAGCGAACCGTACGCTTTATATTCTCGGGTGATGTTATCAAAACCCGACTTTTTTTTGGGTAAAATTCCTTTTGATAAAATATGGATGAGAGGCCAGGATTGGTACGAGAAAAACAACATAACTTTTTTTGGCGGAAAAACAGCCGCATCGCTTGACCCGAATAATAAAATCGTAAAACTTTCCGACGGTTTGGAGCTGGGCTACGAAAAACTGCTTATTGCCACCGGAGTTTGCGCCAGAAAATGGGGTATTTCTGGATCTGAAAAAGAAGGCGTTTATTATTTGCGGACGATTGATGACGGAAAAAAAATAATGGAAGCCATTAAAACCGCTAAACGCGCTGTTGCTATAGGCGGCGGGTTTATTAGTTTTGAAATGGCGGATTTATTTGCTTTGGCAAAAATAGAAACAAGCGTTGTTATCAGGGAAAATTATTTTTGGGAGCCGACTTTAGACGAGGCGTCAGGAAAAATGATTGAAAAAGTTTTAACCAATAACGGCGTTAAAATAATAAACAATGCCGAAGTTCAGGAAGTCATAGGAGCGGAGAAAGTTGAGGGCATTGTTTTAAAAGATGGAAGAAAAATAGAATGCGATATGGTTATTTGCGGAATTGGAGTTGCTTGTGATCTTAACTGGTTTGCTTCATCGGGAATAAAAACAAATCGGGGAATTTTGGCAAATGAATATCTTCAGACCAATTTACCCGACGTGTGGGCGGCCGGAGATATTGCCGAATACAACGATTTGCTTTTGGAAGAAAATATCCAGCTGGGGAATTGGGTCAATGCCCATGAGCAGGGAAGAATCGCCGGATTAAACATGGCCGGTGTCCACGAACCGTTTAAATTCGTTTCGTTTTATACAACCCAAGGAATGGGAATCTCCGTCGCTTTTGTCGGCGATGTCCGGCTGGGCGAGGATAGAATTATAATAAAACGAGGATCTCCCGAAATAAATTCTTATGCCCGGATAATTATCGTGGGCAAAGAACTTGTAGGCGCTACTTTAATAAATAGAACAAGCGAGCTTTCGGTAATAGCTAAACTTATTGAAAACAATATTGACGTTTCTCAAAAATATAAAGAACTTGAGAATCCAAATTTTGATTTAAAAAATCTTCTCGTGGTAGAAACAAAGGTTAATTAGTCATAACTCTTGCGTCTACTATTTTTGTCTCATTTTCCGTTGCCATAACCGGATTCAAGTCGATTTCCTGGATTTCCGGGTGCTCAAGAGATAATTTTGAAACAGAAACAATAAGATTTTCCAGTTTTGCAAAATCAACAGATTTTTCTCCCCGAAGCCCTTTTAAAATAGGATAGCCCTTTATTTCTCCGAACATTTTTTGCGCTTCTGGTTTATTAACCGGCGCGATTCGCGAAGAAACGTCTTTTAACGCTTCCGTAAAAATTCCTCCCATGCCAAAAACAATAACCGGTCCGAAAGTTTTATCTCTTTTCATTCCAATTATTATTTCTTTGCCTTTCGCCATTGGCTGGATAATCATTCCGTCTATTTCTAATGCGTTAGCATTAGCCCTGAGCGAAGTCGAACGGGACGCCTTAATAGAATTGGTAATTTCATCCCAAGATTTTTCCGCCTCCACTAAGTTTTTAATATCCAATTTCACCCCCTTGAATTCGGTTTTATGGATTACATCCAGGGACACGACTTTCATAGCCATCGCTGATCCGCCGAATTTATTTATCGCGCTTGCTAATCCAGATTTTTCTTTTACAAATTCTCCTTCAAGCGAAATTCCATAATTACTAAAAAGTTTTTTTGTTTCTTCAAAATCTAAAAGTGAAAGATAAGAGACGGGAGAAGCAAGATGAGAGGAGCGCAATTCTTTACTGTTATGCTGTATCATAACATCTAAAATTTCTACAACATCCCGGCTGTCGCCGAAATTCACAAGCCCGTTTTTCTTAAATTCCAAAAGCGCTTTGTAAATCGCTTGTCCGCCTATAAAAACCGGTAAAATCGGTTTTTTCTTGGCAAATTCGCCGAGCAATTTCGCCGTTTCTTCGGCTTGTGTCATCATCTGCGGAGTAAGTACGGCAATAATCGCGTCAATATTTTTTTCTTTGGTTAAAATATTTAAAGTTTTTGCGTAGCGGTCGCTTAAAGCATCGCCGATAATATCAACCGGATTATTTATCGCAGCCATCGCTGGTAAGACTTTTTTAAGCGCGGTTTTGGTTGAATTTTTCAAGCTTGCTAATTCCAATGATTTGGAAAGGTCTATTAAATCCGCTGCTATAACTGACGGGCCGCCGCCGTTGGTTAAAACCGCTATTCGTTTTAAGGGCTTGAAAATGTCCATATGAAATAGCTTTGCGAAATTGAAAAACTGCCGTATAGAGTCCACGGTTATAATGCCGGACTCGCGGCAGGCAGCGGCAAAAACCGAATCTTCCGGAGCAAGCGATCCGGTATGCGAAGCTACTGCGGCTATTCCTTTCGCGCTTCGGCCCGCTTTTAAAACTACAATCGGTTTTTTACGCGTTATTTTTTTAGCCAGCCGCATAAACTTTTTGCCGTCGCTTACCTTTTCAAGATATAAAAGTATGGCTTTAGTGTTTTTGTCGTTTGCCAGATATTGTAAAAAATCTATTTCAGTTAATCCAGCTTCGTTTCCCAAGCTTATAAATTTCGAAAATCCGATGTTTCGGTTTTTTGCCCAATCAAGCATTGCCGCTCCCAGCGCGCCTGACTGTGAAACAAAAGCAATATTTCCCTTCAGTGGCATTTCGGTTGAGAAGGACGCGTTAAGATTGGAATAAGAATCAATTATTCCCAAGCAATTTGGCCCGAGTAGGGTGATTTTATATTTTTTTGCTATTGATTTTATTTTTTCTTCAAGTTCCAAGCCGTTTTTCCCGGCTTCTTTGAATCCTGAAGAAATAATAATTACATTAGAAATTTTTTTCTTTCCGCATTCTTCAAGTACTTGCGGGACAATGTCTGCGCGAAGCGCTATTAAGGCCAGATCGATTTTATCTTTTATATCAAGAACTGAAGCGAAAGAGGGGAGATTTAAGATTTTTTTATATCCTGGATTTACCGGATAGATTCTTCTTTTATTTCCTGCCAGTAAATTTTTAACTAAAGAATAACCAACTTTATCTTTATTGGGCGAAGCGCCGATAACAGCAATTGATTTTGGATTAAAAAGGTTTGATAGGTTCATTTTGTTTTCGTTTATGCATAAAGCGATTCTTCGAAAGTTGGCTTTTCTACTTTATAAAAAACTCCCAAGGCGATTTTTTCCTCCTGCGCCGTGACTTTTTTAATAGCGGTTTCAAGTTTTTGAGAGGGATATTTTTTATCAATCCAATAAGTGTGGTCTTTGTAAAAATCACGGGTGTCATAAAAAGTGATACAGGGTTGGATAATATCCATAAAAGAAAATCCTTTATGCTCAATTGCCTGCCTCATGATTTTTTTAGTGCCTTCAATATCTCCTGCGTAAGTACGGGCCACAAAAGTTGCGCCGGAGGCAAGCATCAAAAGAAGGGGATTAAAAGGCTCCTCTATACTTCCTGAGGGCGTGGATTTGCCTTTAAATCCTTTAGGGCTTGTGGCCGTTGCTTGTCCGGTAGTTAGGGCAAAAACCTGGTTGTCGTGTATAAAAAGATTTACATCCGAATTTCTTTTTGCCGCGTGTATTAAGTGTTCGGCTCCTTCTGAGTATGAATCGCCGTCTCCGCTAAAGCCCACCACTTGAAGATTGGGATTGGCAATTTTTATTCCCTGCATTGTTGGAAGTAACCGTCCGTGAAGCGAAGTAAAAGTATTTATGTTTAAATAATCGGTGATTTTTCCGTGGCAACCTATTCCGCCAACCGCGACAAGATTTTCGAGTTTTAAGCGCCCTTCATTTCTTAGTTCTTCGACCAGTTTTCTAAACGCAACTAAAATAGCCGAGTTCGGGCATCCGGGACACCAAGTTATTTTTGCGTTTGTGGCTAAATTTTCCATATTATAAAATTTCGTTTAATTGTTTTGCTAATTCAATCACTTCGAACGGCAAAGAATCATATTTCAAAATTTTGTTTTCAATATTAATTCCAGTTTTTTCTCGAATAACTGAAGCTAATTGCCCAGTGCGGTTATTTTCAACGATAATTATATTTTTAGCGTCTTTTAAATTTTCTGTTACTTTTTCTGAATCAAATGGTGACATCCAGAGTATTTGCAGAAATTTCGGCTGTTTTTTTAAATATTTTCCCGCTTCCAAAACCGCGCCTTTTGTTGATCCCCAAAAAACAATCACGTTTTTTGATTTTGGGTCGCCATAAACTTTTACGGTATCGTATTTGGAAAATTCTTTTTCCAATTGCTTTAATTTTGAAAAGCGTTTGTCGCCCATAGCTTTTACCAGTTTTGGGTCTTCGGTTGAAATTCCCTCTTCGGTGTGTTCATAGCTTGTGGCCTTGATGACCGCCCCCGCCGTTCCCGGAAACGCCATTTCCGATACACCGTCCTCGGTTATTTGATAACGTTTATACCCACCACTAATATTTTTGGCAACTTTCCCTTTTTCAACGGCGATTTTACTAATATCCAAAATACTTGTTGAAGAATTTTCGGATAAATGTTTATCCAATAAAACAATTGCCGGCACCTGGTATTTCCAGGTTAAATTTAGAGCGTCAGCCCCTGCTTTAAAAGCTTCTTCCGGGTCTCCGGGGGCAATAACAATGCGCGGAAATTCTCCGTGCCCTGAATTTATTATGAATTTCAAATCGCCTTGGGCAGTGTGAGTGGGTGAGCCGGTAGCAGGCGCCTGCCTTTGTGAAACCGCGATGGCTATCGGTGTTTCGGACATCCCTGCTAAAGCAAACGCTTCTTGCATAAGCGCGAAACCTCCTCCGGCAGTGCCTATGGCAGTCCGTTTTCCGGCATAAACTGCGCCAAGCGCCATATTGATAACCGCTATTTCATTTTCCGGATGTATTACTTTAAATAATTTTTTCCCGGATTCTTTTAAAAATCGGGATTGTTTTGCCAAGTAATGCAGGATTGAAGTTGACGGCGTCATTGGATAAGCGATATAAAAATCAAGCCCAGCTGCTAAAAGTCCTTTTGCAAAAGCAGTATTTCCATCCGCTAATTCTTTTCCGCCATCTCCATTGTGTTCCATTCGTCGGGAATGCCGGAACCCAAGATTTTCCAGATGTTTATATCCTTTTTCCGCTAGTGTTACGTTTATTTCATATCCTTTTTCTTTGAAAACACGGCGGAGAATTTGGTCTATTTCGCCAAAGGGCAAATCAAGTAAATAACAAACAGCGCCCAGCGCTACGGAAGTCCGGGTTATTGCCGGGGCGTTTAATTCTTCCGTTGTTTTTATCATAGGAAGGAGCATTGCGTTTTGACCGAACATTTTTAAATCTTCGGCATCGAATTTTTCCGAAAAAACAACTGCGTCTCCGTTTAACTCGTTTTTATGAAGATGCATTGTTTCATCGTTTAACGCGATCAAAACGTCTATTTTTGAATAATCGTTATAAATTTTTTCTTTGGAAAAGCTGATGCGGCTAAAATTATGCCCGCCTCTGATAAGAGACGGGTAATCAAAAGAAACAAAAACTTCAAAACCGAGTTTCGTAAGAAACCGGCCTAAATTCGTGCCTGCTTCACGTACGCCGTCTCCGGCCGCTCCGCCAACGGCAACCGTAAAAATATTAGGGGACTGATTTTTCTTTTTCCAGAACATAGTGTGAGTTATTAAGAAAATTATAACATATTTTTTTAATTGAAATAAAATGTTGTTAATTAAGCTTTCTATTTTTTCTCATTTACTACGACAGCAGCAGATGAGAGGAAATAAGAGTATAAAAATAAGAGGACGACGAGCCATAGTTTCATTGAGCTTGTTTTATTGGGAATGACGACTGCGCGGCTTGGCGGTAATTTGAATGTTATGCTTTAGCATAACACTTGGTTATTAAACCTTGGCTAGTTGACGTTTTGCTATAGTTATGATATTATTAAAATAGTCAATTTTGCCTCAATTACTCGCAAAATTTTTAAAATAAAATACTGATTGATGGAGGTGTTACTTGTTAGAAATTCTGAAAAGCACGGTGGAGTATCAGAATTGGGGATATAACGCCTTAACTTTCAGCGCGATCGGGACTTTCTTATTCACCTTTTTACAGATGTGGAGTTTTGGCCAGCAGAGTAAACTCATCTGGGCAAGTCGTTCGGGCGAATCCGTATCCGTCATAATGTTCAGCTACTGGTTTTTCTACTGGATGGCATTTTCGCTGTACGGGATTGCCGGTAAAAGCATCGCTATTATTTTCAACGGTCTGATGTTTTTGGTAACGGCGCCGATTATCCTGGGTCTTTACAAGTTCAAAGGATTTTCTCGACAGGAGAAGATTTTATTCGGCGTTTTCGCATTGATTCCCGTCGCGATGTTTTTTTGTCCTCAAACACAGAAGCCAACCTTACTGCTAGTTCTTCTTATGGGAGTTTTGTTTTCAATCACTCTCCAGCCGTATGAAATTTGGAAAAAGAAGAGTGCAGGAAAAGTGGATCCGAAGCTGCTCGCGGTTTTTGCAGTAACGGCAGTTTTCTGGTTCGTATACGGAATCGTCATAAAAGATATTCCGCTTATGATTTTCAACCCATCGGCAATCGTTGTGCTTCTGATAACTTTGGGGCTGTGGCGGAAATACAGACAAAACTGAAAAGGGGAATTTTTATGCCACTCGTACAGATTTTTACTACTCGTTCTATTCTATCGGCAGGTGGCGACAACTCGGTTAAGCCCATGCTTACGGCTCTGCCTAAAATTATTGCGGAGCATCTAAGCATTCCGGTCGCCGGTGGCAAATTAACCCCGAACGATATTATTGTCCGAGTAAATCAACGGAATGACCACGATTATTTTCCTGAGCACTTTGAGGTGATTATTGAAGCGCAGGAGTTTCCGGAGCGTCTTGCCAATTTGAATGAACGCGCGGAAAAGATTGCGGATGATCTTTATTTTCTCACTCCGCGAAACATCTATCCGAGCGTATGGCTTACGTTCAAAAAAGGCGTTTTTGTTGAGACGCGCGGCAGGTGTGATCGTTGAATTCAGCTTGCTTGTGACGCACGCCCCAATCATTGGGACACGGCGTCTTTTTTTATTTTCAAAAAGCCGTGTTATAATTTATAAAAATAAAATGGACGAAGCTGAAAAAATAAAAATCGGGTGGTTTTCATTTTCCTGCTGCGAGGACAACACCATAGTGATGACTGAAGTAATGAACGATCATTGGCAGGAGTGGAAGAAAATTTTTGATTTTCGCCATGTGCGGGTTTTGAAATCAAAAAATATCTATGATGAATTCGACATTGCTTTTATAGAAGGCGCGATTGCTTCCGATGGGCAAGAAACGCAACTAAAAGACATAAGGAGCCGTTCAAAAAAACTTGTCGCAGTAGGCGCTTGTGCGGTGGTGGGGTTGCCCGCCGGCCAGAGGAATACATTCACGGCCGAACAAAACCAAAGTATTCAGTTTTTAATAGACAGATTTAAGGCGCTACCGAAAGTTTTGCGCGTTAAAGACGTGGTTAAGGTGGACGCGGAAATCCCGGGATGCCCGATGAGTCCGGACAATTTTTTAAAGGTTGTTAATGATTTAGTCGCTGAACTACAAAAATAATATGCATAGTTTCAATTTATCTTTAGAACATATCACAAAAATAGAAGGCAATGCTTCGCTTTCGGTTAAAGTTGAAGACGGCAAGGTTAAAGACGTTAATTTCAAAACAATGGAATACAAGCGTTTTTTTACCGAAGCAATGAAAGGTAAATCCATCGCCGCGCTTCCGGCGCATTTGGCGAGAATTTGCGGCACTTGTTCTAACGCGCATATTATTTGCAGTATTGAGGCGTGTGAAAATGCGATTGGTATAACAGCGACAGAGCAGACGAAAATTTTAAGAGCTTTAACTTTGCACGGGCTTATTATAAGAGACCACGCGCTTCATTTGTATTTGTTTTCGATGCCCGATATTTACGGTAAAGACGCGTTTTTAGATTTTGACGAAAATAATCCCGAGGAGCATCAATTACTTCACGACGGGTTTGAAGTAAAAGCCGCGGGAAATTTTTTGGCAACTTTAATTTCCGGCCGAAGTGTTCACGCGACTTATCCGGCAGTGGGAGGATTTTTGCATTTTCCCGATAAAGCGGGCATAGACGAGGCTATTAAAAAACTTCAATCAGTCCGGCCCGCGATTTTGCGTTTGATAGAAGTTTTTAAAAACGCGCCGTTTCATTTTGACAGGAAAACCCAATATATGGCGCTCGTTCCCGAATATAGCTACGGCTATATAAATGGAAGTATTAAAACCAGCAAAGGCGAAACTTACGGCGAAGATAAATTCAGAGACCATTTAGAGCACGTTGTTTTGCCTTATTCGCAGGCATCTGCTTATCAATACGACGGTGAAGGATATATGGTTGGGGCTTTGGCGCGCGTAAATCTCGCCAAAGATTTGCTTCATCCGGAAACAAAAAAATTTCTAAAATCACTTGGCGATATTTTAAATCTTTTTCCGTCGACAGATATTTTTTATAACAATTTGGCGCAGGCGATTGAGATTTTGCATTCAGTGGACGAGTCAATTGATTTGTTGAGTAATAACAATTTTGCGGCTGAACCGCTTATAAAAGCAATGCCCCGTGAAGGAGTAGGCATCGGAGTTATAGAAGCGCCGCGCGGCACTTTGTATCACAAAGTTGTTGTTGGCGCAGACGGATTGGTCAAAGAAGGGGAAGTGATAGTTCCAACCGGCCAAAATCAAATAAACATAGAAAGAGACGTTGCCACGCTTGTGCAAAATCTTTTACCTGATACGCCTAAAGAAAAAATCGAATTTGAAATCGAAAAACTTATCCGCGCGTACGATCCGTGCATGAGCTGCGCGGCCCATTTTCTTAAAGTGAACTGGGAATAATATTTGATGTTTTATTCCCAGTTCATCCCGATCCGCCAGCTGACGGAGAGGGATCCTCAGATTTTTAAAGTTTAAGAATCACAGAAATTTCTTCAACCGCTTTTTCTTGAGAAATTGTCGGCGGAATGCCGATGATTTTTATTTTTTTCAATCGCCCGAGTTTTTCCAGGTATCTTAAATTGGAATAAGCGTCAAAATCGTGAAGTGACACATTTGGCGCTTTAGAAAAATTTTTCAAGTCTTCAAAAACTCTAATCTCTTCGATTCCCAAAACAGTGTCTATCACCGTGAGTTCTTCCGGAATTTCCCATTCTTCGTTCGGGTCTTTTATTTCAAACTTGATTTCCAGAAATTTTTTTTGAAGCTCGGGCAGAATTTTTAAAGGCAAAGAATCAATTTCAATTTCCGGATTTCCAAAAATATATATAATCATATATTAATTACAGGGTTTGGTTGGCGAGTGTTAAATTACGAAGCGTGTATTTTTTTAAATTCAACACCTGTTCGTCGGTTATGACTTCGCAAATAACACCCCAATGGATTGAAACTAAATTTCTAATCTTTATTTGTTCAATATCGTATTCTGCTTCCAGCTGGCGAACCAATTTTCTTTTTATGGGCGTTCCGATAAAAAGTTTTTTGTTGGCGTACAAAAGCGGTTCGGTTAAAACCGTTATAAACGGGCCGTCAATTTCTATAACTTCCCCCCAGCTTACTCGGCATTCATCCATGCTTTCAAGCGTGTGTTCGCGGTCGTCGTGGCCAGTTCGTTTCCAGACATTAAAAACATGAAAAGAATGATGCGGTACCGCGCCTTTAACGATTTTATCTTCGACGAATGAAAAAGATTTGCCACCCATTTTATGTTTTATTTTATGGTCTTCTAAAAGGTGGCGGTAAAAACTTTTCTGGTCAATTTTTTCTAAAAGCCCGTTGCCCAACCAATACGCTTCAACAACGCGGCCGTCAAAGGGGTCTCTTATATTATTTGTCCGAGCTATATAGCTAAGATAAGGATAAAGGGTTTGGAATTTGGAAATTAAATGCTCCAAGCCGGCGTCTTTGGCTCCTTCATTTATATAGGCCTTAATTTCGCTATTTTTATCAGGGCCGCAATAATGCAAGCGATTGGGCCCGAAAGCGTATCGGCTGCAGCGCAAAATTCCTTCCATGCTGTTTATGATAAGCTAAGCGCCGACAGAGGACAAATCTTTATTTCCGGCAAGGTTAGGGCTTTCAAAAGTTTTTTTGGCAAATACTATTATAAGAAACGTTCCACATACAAAAAGAACTGAACTTAATAAATCTTTAAAGGTAAAGGCATGAGTGATAAATATTGCCGACAAAACATTTGTAACCAGAGTCGCTGGCACCAAAAGCGTTGCTACATAAGTTGCCGGAGCGTGTTTAAGCGCCGTGTACCAAGTTGTGACATAACCGAACAAAAGCGCGCTGGTTAAAAATATCCAGCCCCATTGCGCTGGGTTCATGTTGGGCAAGAGAAGCGTGTCGCCGCGAGAAAAAAGAAAAATAATTAAGATTAGCGATCCTATCGCCATTCTGGCGGCCGACACAACAGAACTGGATACATCTTCCAGAGTTTTTTTAGCGATAATATTTTCAATCGCCCAAAAAAATGTTGCTCCAAGTATCATAAATTCGCCGGTATTGTATTTGAAACCGGTAAATCCGCCCACAAAAAGATTGGCGGCAAAAATAGTCGCGACTCCAAGCCATTGCCAACGATTCATCCGCTCTTTTAAAAACGGAATCGCCAAAACAAAAACCCAAAGAAACAGAGTTTTGTGAATAAGAGCCGCGTTAACGGCGCTCGTTTTTGAAAGTCCGGTGAAAAACAGGGCAAACGGAATTGACCCCCCGATAATTCCTATTAAGATCAGTTTTAGACACTGATTTTTTGTCAAAGATTTTATTTCGGGCCATTTTTTCAGTCCAGTTAAAACGCCGATAAGCAATATCGCAACCAAGCTATTTTTTAAAACGGTAAAAAGTATCGGATCTTTAACGGCGGTAACCGCGGTTTTGTTTATAAAATTGCTTAATCCGGAAATAAAAGCGGTTGTCAGCGCGAGTATTGTTGCGTAGCGAAAATTTTTATTGCCCATATTGTAAATAGTTTACTAAAATATAATAGCTAACGCAATTTAAAATTAGCGCGGGTTTTTAAAGGAGTAAAAAGGGGTATAATTATAGCAATGAAACGGCTAAATAATTTTAAGCTTAAAGAATTCGATATATTTGAAAAACTGGACACACCTTCAAAAATACAGGATTTTATCGATAATATTCCGATAAATTTTGAAAAAAACGGCGAGACCTGTCAATCTCCTTTGATGGTTTTAAAAAATAACAAAGCGCATTGTTTAGAAGGAGCGCTCTTGGCTGCCGCGATTTTTTTATATCACGGCAAAAAACCGCTTCTTCTTGATTTAGTGACTACTCCAAAAGACGATTATCACACCGTGGCCTTGTTCAAGGAAGGGAACCGCTGGGGCGCGATAAGCAAAACCAACCACGCGTTTCTTCGTTATCGCGACCCGGTTTACAAATCCGCCCGCGAACTGGCGATGTCTTATTTTAACGAATATTTTTTAGACAGCGGCAAAAAAACCCTACGAAGTTATTCCGATTCTTTTGATTTAACTAAGTTTGGCGAAAATTGGTTGGTTGCGAAGAATAATTTATGGAATATCGCTGAAGCTTTGGATAATTCAAAACACCACGAAATTATAAATAAAAAAATGATTAAGCGTTTACGTTTGGCAGACCCGATTGAAATAAAAGCCAACAAGCTGGTTCAGTGGAGGAAAAAATAATATATTGATATTTAAGGCTCGCATGCGTATCTTTATAAAATAATGGAATATCAAAAAGAAGAAACGATTATCTGTATACCGGGATTAGGCGGTCATAAAACCAGTTTTAAGGGCTATGACCAATTACTCAGTAATTATAAAGTCATATTCACTGAAATTACTGATCCAAAACCGTCATTTGAAAAGATAGCTCAAATTTGTGAAAAGGAGAAAAGTGTTATTCTTTTAACCAATTGTTACGGCGCTCAGCTGGGAATTTCTCTTATTAAAAAGTTTCCGGAGAAAATCAAAAAATTCGTAATAATCGAGCCGTTTTTTGCGGAATTTCATCTTTGGCGCCACCCAGCTCGCGTCGTTAATTTTATTTTATTCGCTCTTTTTTCCATACTTGACTATTTTTATTTGCGGCGCCGATTTTTTTATAATCCGGATTATGACCATCTCGCAAAATATCCTATTTTTATCCAGCCGATTTTTGACCTGTCTTGGCATAACTGGACGTTTTATTTTAAAAAAAGCAACGACATACTTTATTTTCGTTTACCTAAAAATCCGGTTACGGTCCCGACTTTAATATTTTATTCCTCCAAAGGATTTACAAGAGATAAAAAAACGCGGGAGGCAATAAGATCGGTTTTCGTAAATTCTCAGGAGGCGGAAGTAAATCCCCAAACGCATCTTATAATAAAACACGCGAAAGAAACCATAGGGCAAATTTTGAGAGATTGGCTTTCGAAATAACGAGTGGTATTATTGCTTTATGATTTCAATCGTTATACCGGCGCTAAATGAAGAAAAATACATAGGAAGATTGTTGGATTCGATCGCCCAACAAGATTTTGATGAAGGAATAGAGATAGTTGTCGCCGACGCGGGCTCTACCGACGCGACAAAAAAAATAATTGAATCCCATAAAAGAAATTTTTTCAAGGTATTGATTGTAAAAGGAGGGATGCCGGCAGTGGGCAGGAACAACGGCGCCAAAGCATCTTTAGGCGACCCGATATTTTTTATAGACGCCGATTTGATAATCCCGGAACGGGATTTTTTAAAAAAAGCGGTTGATTATTTTAGAAAGAAAAACTTAGACATAGCCGCCACATATTTAAGGCCAGATAGTGAATGGTGGGTAGATAAGCTTTTGTCGCATCTTTACAATATTTTTCTACAGATTATTAAATTTTTCCGTCCCTCCGGATCAATGTGTATCGCGGCAAGCCGGGAACTATTTAATAAAACCGGAGGCTATCCGGAGGACGTGGTTATGGCGGAAGACCATGATTTTGTTAACGCGGCCTCCAAAATAGGACGCTACGGCATTATTCCTTACGCTCCAATATTTTCTATGCGCCGATTTAATAAGGAAGGGCGACCTCGCGTTCTTTATAAATATTTACTGTCCTCTTTGCATCTAATTTTTTTCGGCCCCATCAAAAAATCTATTTTTAAGTACGAGTTCGGAAATTTTGATGAAAAGCATCATAATGAACGATCAAAAACGGCTCTTTAAAGAAATAAATTAGCTGGCGTGATTTATTCAATTTCTACTCAAACGTTTATCGCATTAGTTTTAAAGTACAAATATTTTATTTTGTATCCGCTTGTTGTTACTGAAGGGTCTGTTGCTACAATGGCCGCGGGATTTTTGGCATCACTTAAGATTGTAAATGTTTTTATTGCCTTTGCAATCATAATTGTCGGAGACATGACGAGCGATTTATTGTTCTACGGAGCCGGACAGTTAGGGGCGGTTTGGCAAAGAGCCGCCAAATTTCTTAGCCGTTTCGGTCTTGAATCCAGAAAGGAAAAATTTATCCGTTTATTTGACCGACAGGGCTGGAAACTATTCATTGTAGGAAAAATTACCCATTCTCTGGCGGGATTAATTTTAGTAGGCGCCGGTTATGCCCGCATAAGATTTTGCCGTATATTGTGGTATAGTTTCGTTGGCGCGTTTGTAAAAGCGGTTATATTATTTTTTATAGGATATTTGGCCGGAGCCGCCTACGAGCAGTATGCTAAATATCTTGAATCAGTCATAGTTATTTTGTCTTTAGGGTCGATATTTTTGCTTATAATTTTATTCCATCTTCCCAAACCCATCATTTCAAAAGTTATCGGACTGGAGGACGACAACTCCATAGAAGATTTAAAAAATGACTAATTTATTCAATCGCCATAAAATTTTCTGGTCAGATAAGAAGTTGATTGCGGAAGTGGTGATAGGCATTGTTTTGCTCTTTTTAAGCATGTACGCGACTTATTGGGCTAATATCTATGTTGCTAGGCGCGCCAGTAGCTCGGTTACCGATATTTTACTTGATAATATTCCGGTGGTGGATGTGGACTTCCTTTATTCTACCGGGGCGGCAATTTTTATAATCATCGTAGTTATTGTGGCTTTTCAGGATCCGAGACGCATTTCTTTTATTTTAAAAAGTACAGCGCTTTTTTTCTTATTTCGTTCGGCGTTTATGATGCTTACTCATATAGGACCGCCTCAAAATATGTTGGTGAGTAACAGTGGCGATTTTTTTCACAAATTAAGTTCCGGGGACGATTTATTCTTCTCCGCTCATACGGGATACCCGTTTCTTATTGCTCTTATTTTTTGGAACCACAAGCGGCTGAAAGATTTATTTTTTGCGCTTTCGATAATTGGGGCGGTTATCGTCATACTCGGACATTACCACTATTCCATAGACGTTTTTTCGGCGTTTTTTATAACTTTCGGCATTTTCCAGATTGCTAAGAATTTTTTTAAAGAAGATTACAAAATGCTCGCGGTAACTTAACGTACTACGTAGTATTGCGGTATTGGTATAAAAAGCGAAAAATTAAACATAGGAAATTGAGCCCCACCGACAACACAGGTCGCGCGGGGTATTTTTATAAATAACAGAGATGATTTTTACCCATTGATTGTATCGTTTAATGTCTGAATGTATTTGCTTAACCATTCCTCGATTTCTAATAGAAACAAATCTTTATTGTCTGCTCCTTTTGACTCCGCTACTCTTCTGGCTAAATTAACTAAATAGTCTTCAATTTCTTCTTGCGGACCGCGAAGCCACAAATTATTTATAAACAAAAAAATCAAAAGTGAAGCTGTTGCGGTTCTTTTATTCCCGTTTTTGAACGGATGATTTTTTATTAATCCATAGTACAAAATCGCTGCTTTTTTGTGGAATGTTGGATAATAAGGTTGTTTGGGGTTATTAAGCGCCGATTCAAGAAGGGCAATTTCATGGTCGTCAAATTTTGTCATCGGCTCTACTGACGAATCAAAAAGCGCCACCGCTATCGGGTGGCACATTTTTTCCATTAATTCTCTGTTGATAAAGTTAATATTTTCAGACTCTGTCATATTCGGCAAGCCGTTCAAAAACACGACGATAATCTTTTATCGCTTTTTTTGCTCCTTCAATCGCTTTTTTTTCAAGCTCGGCTTTATTGAGGGGCACTGTTTTGACTTCCTTTTTAGCGCTCTTTTTAAATATTTTTCCTAAAATCTTCCTCATATTTCAATTATACCACTATGATTTTTAAATTCAATTATTTCGATATGTTTGTAAGAGGAGAGCACGAGCGTTTATTTTTTATCTTTAATGCTATTCAAGATTTTTTCTACTTTTTTTATGCTTTCTAAGTCGAGAATGGAAATAGCAATTGCGCGGGAGTCTATTTTTTTAAGAACTGTTAATTTTTTATTAAGCTCTTTTTGTGTTACAAGATCGCTCTTTGTAAGAAAAAGGCGTTCCGGTTTTTTAAGAAGTTTTTTGTTATACAAGCCCAATTCTTTGCGGATGGTCTTGTAGTCCTTTGAGGGAGCAGAAGATTCCGATGAAATAAAATGAAAAAGAATATTTGTCCGCTCAATATGGCGGAGAAATTTAATGCCAAGCCCTTTGCCGCTTGACGACCCTTCTATGAGCCCGGGGATATCCGCGAGGATAAGTTCGTAGTACGCGCCTAAGTTTGGCTCAAGCGTGGTAAATGGATAATTTGCCACTTTGCTTTTGGCGTTTGTGAGCTCGTTAAGTAAGCTTGATTTGCCGACATTTGGAAGTCCCACGAAACCGACATCTGCGATGAATTTAAGTTCAAATCTGAATTTGAAATCTTCTCCCGGCGTGCCTGTTTGCGCGTATTTCGGCGAGGTGTTACGGGGAGAACGAAAATGAAAATTACCTTTTCCGCCGATTCCGCCTTTTGCAAGGAGAATCCGTTCGCCGATTTTTTCAACGTTAATTTCACTGCCGTTTGTAAGGTTGTGAGCTACGGTTCCAACCGGCAGTTTCAAAACAAGGTCTTCTCCGTCTTGGCCGTCACGGAACTGTCCGCGGCCGTCCTGGCCGTTATCCGCGGTAAATTCTTTTTTAAAGCGAAACTGTTGGAACGCGCTCAAATCAGAAACACCTTCTCCATAAACGCTTCCGCCTTTGCCTCCCGACCCTCCGGCGGGCCCTAAGCTCATTAAGTTTGTATTAAACGTCGATGCGCCTTTTCCGCCATGGCCAGCGTTTATTTTTATTTCTACATCATCGATGAGCATTGTTTTTTAATTATATTAAGATTGAAACTTAAACCCCTAAAGGATTCTTTGGGTTAATTTATTATAACAGATTGTCCCGCTCCGGTCAGGGAAAACATCACTGTTGAAATGTGGACATTTCTAACAATTAGTAATCCTCGTTAGGAAATATGAATTTCCTGGGTGGAGGCTTAATGTGTCGTATCTCAGAATCTATTTTTTTCAGAGAATCTTTTATTGATTCATTTTTTTCTTCTTCGGTAGATGTGTGTAACACGGTCATTCCAACCTTCTTTTTAATTTGTTCACTTTCGAGTGTGTATATTATTTCGTTTATTTTATTAAAAACCTCCTCGTATCTTATTAGATAAGGTGGCAGCTCTGCATACTTAAGATGTGTTATGAAAAACCGATGTACGGCTCGATTCCGAAAATCGTACAACTCATTTAGTTCCCCATATATATTTTTATCAATAATGTTCAAATCTTTTGCCATAGCTATGATATTTCTCTCGCTTATATACTTCTTCCCTTTTTGGAAAATCAAATCTTCATTGACGGCCATAGTTTTTTTAATTATTTGCTCTTTAAGAACAATAGCCATTCTTAGTAGACCATCTATCAATGAGGCATAAAGAACAAGTCCCTCCATTAAACTACCTTCGGCACAAGCCTTTGTAAGCAATATACGTGCTGCTCCAATGGCCCTAAGAATATTGACCAATGGATTTTTCTTGTTTTCTTTTTCGAGATCCGACTCCAACACCTTCATTCTTGCAATTCCCCTTATTACTGCCGATAAAAAATTCTCACCCTCTTTTCTAAGCTTTGAAGAAACACTCAGACTAAAATCTTTAGTTTTATCGTGTCCATAACCTACAGACCATCCACCTTTAAAATCGTAACAAGTTAACAAGCCATGTTTAGTTTTGAAGACCCAAGTCCAAGTCGTTTTTTTATCAATAAACATAACACCGTCCGTGTCTAAATTAGGCGGGCCATATACCGTATTTAATAGATCAAAAACTTCGTTTGCAGAAATATTAGAATCAAAGGGAGTGCCGCACAGAAAAGCCCCGCCGTATATCTTAATCTTAGGAGAGTATTCGAATCGCGAGATGGGGAATTTTTTTCTTAGTTCATCTTTTAGGTCCATCTGTTTTATTCCATGAGAACTATTAGTAAAGCTGGCTATCCACAAACATCCCAGCTCCCCTTGATACCGCGCTAACTGCTGCTGTGTTCTCCGGTCTGGAACCCACCAGAGCAAGACCGTTAAAGGATTTTTTGGGTCAATTTATTATACCAAATTGACCCGCCTGTCTATCCATAGCACTTGGCGAAGGTGGGATGCTGGAGCTTATTTAAGGATTTAATTATATAACAATTTGCGTTTAAGATATATGTTTTTAATAGGATTTTATGCTTTGACAGTTATCCACACTCTAATTGACTTCTAATACCGGAGGTTATATATTTAATATATAAACGCCCCAGCCAGCCGCAAGGTCCGCTGGGGTTTTTAGTTATCAAAGTATTGTATATAATAATAAAATGACAACTTTTTTACTAATAGACGGAGAAAATTTTAAGGGCAAAATAAGGGATGTTTTCAAAGAAGTTGGTAAAAACAAACCGATATGGCATGAATATGATTTTAAAGGCCTTCTTGATAAAGTTTTACAAGGAATAGATATAGAAAAATCTATTTTTTATTTTGCAAAGATTAAAGAAGACCCACAAACAAGGGAAAAGTCAAAACGGCTCATTGAAGAACAACGTTTATTAAAAACGCATTTAGAAAAACAAGGATTTGAAGTCATATTAACCGGTCGAGTAAGAGGTCATATGGAAAATAACGGCTCATCGGAAAAATCCATTCTTGTTTTCAAAGAAAAAGGCGTTGATGTAAAAATTGCGGTTGATATGGTTAGTTGGTCTTGCGATAAAAAAAGCGATCAAATTATTTTAGGCAGCTCTGACTCTGATTTACAACCCGCAATAAAAGAAATAAGAAAAAGAGGAACTAATTGTATTTATTTAGGTTTTGAAACACAACCGAATAAGGGATTAACTTATACCACAAATCGCACGATTTTAATTCGTAATTCCGAAATAATGGAATTTGAAAGCAGAATTAATAAGGACACTTCTTAGAGCGGGCCAGAGCGCGATTTTACAACAATACTGTGTGCCTCACTGTGTTCTCCGGTCTAGAGCCCACCAGAGCAAGGCCGTTAAAGGGTTATTTGAGTTAATTTATTATATCAGATTGAAGAGTTTCGGTCAGGGGTTAAATATTTAAAGTTCAGAACTTAAACTCGCTTTATCCGACCAATATTGATAAAATTATTTTATGGCAAGGCACAGGTACAAAGACGATAGGGATTCAATATGGGATATTGCGGCTTCTCTTATTGGCCTTTATTTTCTTTGGCTTGTATTTCTTTACATTACAGATCGTACCGCGTACTGGAGACAATTTTGGTACTTTGTAGTGTTTCTTGTTGTTGTCATCGCTGGGTCTTTCGCGTGGAAAGAATTCCGATACCGAAGGAAACAGAAAAAGTTAGATAACCTTATAAACTCTATCAAACAAAACGGCTTAGAAGACGATGTTAAAAACTTCATTAATCGCTTCGGGATGCATAAAGGGAAGGACGACTGGAAATATTTAGACCATAGCTTCGATTGGGAGCAGCTGAAAATTTTTAGAAAAGTGTTAAATGAAAAAGGAACGCAACTTTCTCTCGATAAATGGGACGATGTACTTTCCTTGCTTCGCAATTATATTCACGACACAGGAGAGAAAGTTATTCGCGATAGCATCAGCTTAAACCCGAAAAAGTTTACAGACCTTTCCGGCCCGGAGTTTGAGAATCTTCTTTACCGTTTATTTGAAGCGATGGGATATACCGTTCAGCCTACAGGTAAGACAGGAGATCAGGGTGGCGATTTAATCGCAAACTTAAACGGGCAAAGACTAGTAATCCAAGCAAAATGTTATAGCGGAACAGTCGGCAACAAGGCGGTTCAAGAAGCAATAGCTGCAAAAAGGATTTATGACTGTAATAGGATCGTGGTTGCGACTAATTCAAGTTTTACTAAAGAGGCTTTTGAGTTGGCGAGGGTATGGAATGTGGAGCTTGTCAGTGGCGAGAAGTTAAGTGAATGGTTATTACAATACCTTAAAGAAAGTTGGGGTTAGGGACCGCATGATAAAAATCTAAGTGCTGTGTACCTCAGTCTAGAGCCTCCTAGAGTAAGACCGTTAGTAATTTATTTAAGTAATTTTATTTTATCATCTCAACGTGTTTCGAGCACAAATTTACTTACCCCTTTCTTTATCTATTTCTGATTGAATCCATGCATCTCCGGCGGCCTCAATTTCTTCCGGGGTCGGTTCAGCGTCTTGCATTTCTTTTTCTTCAAATTGTCTTCTGCGCTCGTCCAATGTTTCGCCCTCATACATCCAATAATCAGTACCTGCAACTCCATAATCATAGCCAAGAATTTTTTGTGCTGACGTAGAAAGGCTAGTTTTTTCATCATCAAATTCAATGGCACGATCGTTAATAACCTTTGCCTTTTTACTTTCATCGCGACTAAAAGCCAGCTCTGCACCAATTGGTATATCTACCAGACTAAATTTAAAAACCGATCTTCTTGCTCGTGCTTGATGTAGTGCTTGCCGATCTTCTTTGTCATCTATAAATTCCTTTTTTGGGGTTATATTTTCTATTTCAGCTAATTTTAGAGCCGCCACAACTCTCTCCGGACCTATTTGAAAAAACTCTCTTCTTGGATTTATCCGACTATCATCAAAAGCATCGTGTAGTTGGTTTTCAACAAATGCCGCATCTTTTACAGTGCAGGCATAAAAACACGTGAAAGGGAGGGGAATGTTTGTTGATGTGCTCAACTCTCTAATTCTTTGTTCTAAGCTAGTAGAAGTTTTACCGATTTTTACATAACCGGGCATCGCTTCGTTTATGAGAACATATATGATATTCATAATTTTTGACGTTTCTACTGTCTAATAAAACGAATTAAATAATTTCTATTGAAGACCTACTTCTGCTTTGCTACTTCGAGGCACTTGATTTTGCGAACGCTATCGCGTGGCAAAATCTAAGAGCTGCGGGGCTAGGAATCGGACCTAGATTTAGAGGTTCAAAGCCTCTCGTGCTACCATTACACTACCCCGCAATAAACAAAAATATTTTAGCATTCATCGCAAAAATTGCAATTTTATGGTATTTTTGTTTTAAATTATGGAAAACAAACAAAAATTGTTTGATTATTTAAAGTCTCAAAATTTGATGTTTTTGTCTACTTTTGGCAATGAAATTTCCAGTTGTCCCGTTTATTACGCGATAGACAAGGATTTTAACATTTATTTTATAAGCGAACCCGAAAGCAAGCATTGCCAAAATATAAAAATAAATAATCAAGTGGCTTGTTCAATCGCGGATTCTCGGCAAACCGTAAAAGATAAAAAGATAGGGGTTCAATTACGTGGAGAGGCTCAAGAAGTTTCCGGAAGCGATAAATTGGAAGCCGTATTAAATCTTTGGAATTCTACCAACCCGGGGATTGAGTCAATAATCAGTATTAATAATTTCAAAAATAAAAGTATAAATTCAAAAGCATATAAAATAGTTCCGGAAGAAATAAAGTTTTTTAACGAAGAGCTTTACGGAGAAGAGGGTTTTAAAATGCTTAAATTTTAAAAGTAATTTCGGCGGCCAAGCCAACAAACAACTGACCGCTATTTAAGATTTTCAATAATCGCCACTTCCATCGGAACAATCGCGAACGGACTGTATCGCATCTGGGTATAAGCGTCAATTAAGGATTTTATCAGTTTTATTGTTTTTTCTTCGCTGATTTTTTTGCTATGGGCTTTTATTTGCTCCATCTCTTTATCCGTGAAAATTTTAACAAATTCTTTTTCCAAATTCGGGCTGAATTTTAAAACCAGAACCCGGCGGAAATAATGTATCAAGTCTTTGTTAAATTGGACTAAATTATACCCCTCGTCGTTGATTTTGGATAAATATTCCAGCGCTTTATCCAGCTCAGCTTCTATTAAATAGCCGGCCATTTCCGCGATTTTAGAAAATCCGGTTCTGCTCAAAGCGGTTTCCACGCTCTCGACTGAAATTTTACCGAATGGTGAGCTTGCCGAACCCATTGTAAGAGACGCGATTTGGTCTAAAAGCGATTCTGCGTCTCTAAAACTTCCTTCGCTGGAAGCGGCGATTAATTCTAAAGCGGATTCGTCAAATTCTATTTTTTCCGCGCTGCAAATATTTTTAAGTTTCTGGATTATTTGAGGAAGGGGAACTTTTTTGAAATTAAATCTTTGAGTGCGGGAAGAAATTGTTGACGGAACTTTTTCGTATTCGGTTGTCGCTAAAATAAAAATTGCATGCGCTGGCGGCTCTTCTAAAGTTTTTAAAAGCGCGTTGAACGCTGGAGGAGTGAGTTGGTGGACTTCGTCTATAATAAACACCTTATATTTGTATGTAGTTGGTGAAAGTCTTATGCCTTCTTTTAAGTCGCGGATTTCATCTATGCCGCGGTTGGAAGCGGCGTCTATTTCTATAACATCAAGCGCGATGCCCTTGTCTATTTCAACGCACGCCTGGCATTTGTTGCAGGGCTCGCCTTTTTTGAAAAACTCCGGATCACTCTGGCGGGTAATACAATTGGCGAGCTTGGCTATTAACCTGGCTGTGGTGGTTTTTCCTGAACCCCTTTGGCCGTAAAAAAGATAAGCGTGTGCCAGCCGGTTTTGTTTGGCGGCGTTTTTTAAAATCTCCACAATCGGCTCTTGGCCGAGCAGGTCATCTAAAGTTTTGGGGCGATATTTGCGGTAGAGGGCTAACATTTGATTAAGCCAATTTTATACTTTAAAAAAGATATTTTCAAATAAAAATTAAGAATATTCGCAGGCCACCATACTCGCAATTTATGCCATTAGCTCGTCATCGTTCTCATTGACTTTTTGTTATTTAAGCGTGAAAATAACAATAGTAATATATTTTAAGCTGATAAGCGGAAAGGAGAAGATGCGATGGTTATAAACACCAGGCTTTCGTCAGAGGAAATGAAGAATGCTCTGTTTGAAATTAAACGTACCTCCATGCCTTTTGTTGGGATCGGCGGCTACATCGTCAGAGAATCACACAAAGACAGCGGTATTATTGCATTATTCGAGCTGAAAGATCCGAAGCGCACTTTTACAACTTTCGTTGACGGCGGCAAGGTGTATATGAACAAATCCGCTTTTCCGATTATCACCGCGGCCATGCTCGCGCAGGGGATTTGCTTCAAGGTTGAAGAAGACAATATCCCGAATGATATAAGAGAAAGAATCAGAAGGCACCTGGAGGAAAACTGATTTTGTTTTCTTTCTGTCTTCTGCGCTGTTTTCTATTTGCCGCATCCCGGCCACCTGAACATTATTAGGGTGGCCACATTTATTTTATTTTCTATTGATACTTCGGCTCCGTTCAGTATCAACCCTGAGTTTTTCGAACGGGTTGACTTAATCTATTTGTTTTTTATAATCTTACGAAATGGCAGACGAACTAAACAATCAAAAAGAGGAAGAAACCAAGCCGGAGGAAATCCTTCGACAGGCTCAGGATGATAACGAATTCGCTAAATATAAAAAAGAGCGGGACGAATATCTTGATGGCTGGCAAAGAGCGAAGGCTGAATTTATTAATTATAAAAAAGACGAAGTAAAAAGATTTGAAACGCTGGCGAAATTCGCTAATGAATCAATCATCCGCGATTTGATAAATATTTTAGACAGTTTTGATTTGGCAATCCCGGCTTTAGAAAGCAAAGGCAAAGTCGAAAAGGGGATCTATCTTATACGAGCCCAGTTGGAAGACGCGCTCAAAAATTACGGCCTTGAAAGAGTAATTGTTTCGGTTGGGAATTCTTTTGACCCGGCGATGCAGGAAGCGGTTGCGGTTGTTGAGTCGGATAAACCATCGGGCACGGTCGTCGAAGAAATTGAAAGAGGATATATGTTAAACGGGAAACTAATAAGACCAGCGAGAGTAAAAGTCAGTAAATAACTAATTTAAATTTTTTTATGGCTAAAATTTTAGGAATTGATTTAGGTACAACTAACAGCGCGGTGGCGGTTATAGAAGGAGGAGAGCCGAAAATTCTGGAAAATCACGAAGGCGCTCGTACAACTCCGTCAGTCGCGGCGTTAAGCAAGTCCAATGAACGCTTGGTAGGGCTTCTTGCTAAGCGCCAAGCTGTTGTGAATCCGAAAAACACAATTTTTTCGGTAAAAAGATTAATCGGCAGAAAATTTGGCGATTCATTAGTCCAACAAGACAAAACTTGGCTTCCTTTTGATATTCAGCAATCTTCAACCGGCGGGGTGGAAATAAAAATGTCCGCCACAGGCGGATCCGCCGTAGGAGGAGGAGACCGTTGGTATAAGCCCGAAGAAATTTCCGCTATGGTTTTAGGTAAGCTTAAAGCCGACGCCGAAGCCAAGCTTGGCGAAAAAATAACTGAAGCTGTTATAACAGTACCGGCTTATTTTGACGATTCACAAAGGCAGGCGACTAAAAACGCCGGAGAAATTGCGGGTCTTAACGTAAAAAGAATTATTAACGAGCCCACTGCCGCGGCGCTCGCTTACGGGCTAAATAAGCAAAAAAATGAAAAAATAGTTGTTTATGATTTTGGCGGCGGAACTTTTGATATTTCGGTTTTGGAAATCGGAGATGATGTTGTGGAAGTGAAAGCCACCGGAGGCGACACTCATTTGGGAGGTGATGATTTTGATAAAAAAATTATCGAGTATTTGGTTGATGAATATAAAAAACGAGAGGGCATTGATTTATCCAAAGACACACTGGCGATTCAGCGTCTCAAAGAAGCCGGAGAAAGGGCAAAGCACGAACTTTCCACCGCGGTTGAAACTGAAATCAACCTTCCTTATGTGACTTCCGACGCGGTCGGACCAAAACATTTTGTGATGAAAATGACTCGGGCAAAACTAGAAGAACTTGTTGGCGATTATATTCAAAAATCCATAGAGATTACGAAAAAAATTGTCAGCGAATCGGGATTAAAACTAACTGATATCAACGAAATTATTTTGGTCGGCGGCCAAACCAGAATGCCGGCAATTTCCGAAGCGGTTAAAAATCTTTTCGGAAAAGATCCTCATAAAGGAATAAATCCCGACGAAGTGGTGGCAATCGGCGCCGCGGTCCAAGCCGGAATTTTTCAGGGCGACGTTAAAGATGTTTTGCTTTTGGATATTATCCCTCTTTCTTTGGGAATCGAAACTTACGGCGGAGTTTTTACTCCATTAATAGAAAAAAATACAACTATTCCGACTGCTAAGGCACAAGTGTTTTCTACCGCCGCCGACAACCAGACATCGGTGGAGATTCATATTATTCAAGGCGAACGGCCAATGGCTTCTGACAATAAAACACTGGCGAGATTTATTTTGGACGGTATTCCGCCGTCTCCAAGAGGAGTTCCGCAGGTTGAAGTTACTTTTGATATTGATGCTAACGGTATTTTGAATGTGTCAGCCAAAGACAAAGCATCGGGCAAGAGCCAAGCGGTTAAAATAGAAGCGTCAACGCAGCTATCCAAAGGCGAAGTTGAAAAATTAAAAAACGAGGCGGTAATGCACGCTGAAGAAGATAAAAAGAAAAAAGATTTGATTGAAACCAAAAACCAAGCGGAGCAATTAATTTATGTATCTGAGAAATCGCTTCGCGACGCAGCCGGGAAAATCCCCGACGAGCTTAAAAATTCTATAAACCAGAAAATTGATTCTCTAAAATCAATTAAAGACAGCGCTGATATTGAAGCGGTTAAGACCGCTACTAGCGATTTGTCCGCAGAGCTTCAAAAAATAGGACAGTCATTGTATAATAAAGACAATGATAATGGACAGGGGACTGCTGGGTAAACAACCAGCGGCAGTTTCAAAAAATTCTGCGAGTTCAAGCGGAAATTATTCTTCTCAAATAAAAGTAGGGGCATTGATTTTTTTCGGCACCGCTTCAGCGCTGGCCTTCGGATATTTTTTAAGGGATTTTTTGCTTTGGGGAAATTCTTCGCTTCTTTATTCTTCTTTATCGGCCCTGGTTTTCTTGGTAGTTTTAGTTTTACAGCCGTTTTTTATTGATTCTCGCGAAGCGCTGACTTTCGCGGTTTTATTTGAAACATTGGCGATGACGGGAAATTTTGTAGATAAAATTTCCTGGACATTTATAATTGCGTTTGCTGTTATTTTTTTGACGCTACTTTCGGGTGTTTCAAATGGTTTAAAAGATTTGGAAGAAAGTTTAAAAGTGAGGTTTTGGCCCATTGTCCGAGCTGTTTTGCCAAAAGGAATCGTGGCAGTAAGCATTTTTATCAGTATTTTTTCTGTATTGCATTTTCAAACAGAGCCGAGCAAGTTTCTTATTTCCGAAGAAACCTTCAGTAAAGTTTTTTCCATAAACACGCCTTTAATTCAAACGATTTTTCCGGGTATAGATCCGATAATGACAATGGATCAAGCTGTTAAAGTAATGACTCAAAATCAATTAAATCGGCTTCCGGAATTCCAATCGCTCCCCAAAAAAGCCCAGGAGCAAGAATTAAAAAAACAATCGAATTTGCTGTTGGGAAATTTATCCCAATATTTTGGCGCCGAATTAAATCCAAGGCTTAGCGTTAGTAGCGCGATTTTTGAGGCCCTAAAGAAAAAATTTGAATCTTTGCCGGACAACATAAAAACATTGGTTTTTGTCGGAGTGGGCGTTTTAATATTTTTAACAATCGAAGCGCTCGCTTGGCCGCTTAAAGTGATTATCGGATTTTTGGCTTTTTTGGTTTATGAAATTTTAATGACCGCCAAATTCGCGAAAATAACCATTGAAACAAGAAGTAAAGAAATTATAACGTTAGACTAATTAGTAACTAAGCACGACCAACTACCAACTACAACAACAAACACATTATTTCGTGTTTGTGGTTTTTGTCCGTAGTTTGTAGTATAAATAGCAATTATGGCAAACGATTATTACAAAATTCTCGGCGTTAATAAAAGCGCTACCGAGGATGAAATAAAAAAAGCATATAGAAAGCTTGCTCATAAATATCACCCCGATAAGCCTGGCGGAGACGAGAAGAAATTCAAGGAGCTCAACGACGCGTATCAAATTCTTTCCAATAAAGAAAAGCGTGCTCAGTATGATAGGTACGGAAGGGTTTTTTCTGCCGGAGGCGGGCCTGCTTCTGGTGGAGGGCCGTTCGGTTCTGCGCAAGGAGGACCCTTTGGAGGGTTTGATTTTTCCGCCCAAGGCGGACCAGCCTCTGGCTGGGATCCGAGTGATTTCGGATTTGGTTCTGATTTTGAGATGGGCGATTTGGGAGACGTTTTCGACGCATTTTTTGAAGGAATGGGCATAAGGCAGAAAAGGCGCACTTATCACAGAGGATCTGATGTTCAGATTAATCTTGAAATTTCTTTAGAAGACGCGTTTAAGGGTTTGGAGAAAGAAATTAGTTATCCGACGGATGTTAGGTGTTCTAAATGCAACGGTTTGGGGCACGATTCCAAATCCGGATTTAAAAAATGTTCGGTTTGCGACGGCAGAGGGGAAATAAAAGAAGCGCGCAATACGTTTTTCGGAAATTTCACTCAAATAAAATCTTGTTCGGTTTGTCATGGCGCGGGGCAGATTCCCAATAATATTTGTGATTTATGCAAAGGCGCGGGAAAAAATAAAGGAGAAAAACGCGTAAAAGTCAGCATAATTCCCGGAGTCAGCGACAACCAAATCATAAATATAAAAGGAATGGGACAGGCGGGCGAACGAGGCGCGGAAAGCGGAGATTTGTTCGTAAGGATTATAGTGAAATCGCACTCTGTTTTTTTCCGCGAAGGCGACAATTTAATTGTTAAAAAGAAAATCGGTTTAGTTGATTTGCTTTTGAGCTTGGAAGGAGCGGATAAAAAAATCGAAACTCCGACTCTTTCCGGGAAAAAAATAACAGTTGAAATTCCCGCGGAATTTGATGTGCGTCAGCCCATAAGAATTGCCGGAGAGGGAATGCCGCATTTTAACGGCTTTGGCAAAGGTGATTTGTTTGTTGTGCTTGAGGTAATAACGCCTAAAAAAATGAACTCAAAAGTTAAAAAAATCTTGGAAGATTTAAAAGAAGAGTTGGGCAGCGAATAAGCCGAAATGTGTTGAAAAAAAAATTTAATCCGCTATAATCCGCTTATTCGCTTATGCGCCCGTAGCTCAGCCTGGTAGAGCAACTGCCTTTTAAGCAGATGGTCGAAGGTTCAAATCCTTCCGGGCGCACATGAATTTTTTAAGAACTTTTTCTCTCACAGCGTTAATATTTTTTTTCAGCCTTCTTAATTTCTCCGGAATTTCTTTTTTAGGCGTAAAACCAAACTACGCTTTAGCTGCAATAATCGCGGTTTTATTTTTCACCGACGATATTTTGGAAAGCATTTTTTTGATAGCGGTTTCCGCCGCGGTTTTAAAATTTTCACCCGCTGCAGGAAAGGATATTTTAATTTACTCTGTCATTTGCATTGCGGCTGTTTTTATAAAAAAATATTTGCCGTGGAGAAATTTTGTGGACAATTTGATATTAATTTCTTTTTCCACTATTTTGTTTTACGTATTTTTGTTTTTTAGGGAAATAAATTCGGTTATTTTTCTTAAAGAAATCGTTTATAATATAGTGGTAGGCAGTTTGGTTTTTCTTATTCTGTCTAAAGTTAAATTTTTTAGCGTTCCGAAAGTTAAATTTTTTAAAAAATGATTAATTCCGAATACGCAGAACTTATTAACAGCCTTATAAACGACGGCTATTTAAAAACGCCTTCTATAATAGAGGGGTTTAAAGCGATTGACCGCGTTGATTTTGTACCCGATGAAAATAAAAACGAAGCTTATGTGAATTCCCCTTTAGCCATTGGTTTTGGGCAAACCATCTCTCAACCGCTCACGGTCGCTTTTATGATTGAATTATTATCTCCAAAAGAAGGACAGAAAATTTTAGAAATCGGTTCTGGCAGCGGCTGGCAAACCGCCATTTTGTCATTTATCGTTAGTCAGAACAATGCTGCCGGTAAAGTTGTCGGCATAGAAAGAATCAATGAGCTTAAAGAAATGACAGAAAAAAATGTTGCTAAGCATGGTTTTATTGAAAGCGGGGTTGCCCAAATTATTTTAGCCGACGGCTCAAAGGGCTACAAAAAAGAAGAACCGTTTGATAAGATAATAGCAGGCGCGGCGGCAAAAAAGGGCGTGCCGCAAGCTTGGAAAAAGCAATTAAAAATCGGCGGCAAAATAGTGGCGCCGGTTGACCAAAGCGTTATTGTTATCGAAAAAACAGAAAAAGACGCCTTTATCAAAAAGGAGTATTTTGGCTTTAGTTTTGTGCCGTTGATTTCAGGATAGAGAAATTGATAAAGAAATTATGGAAAATAAATCTCATTCAGAACCATCTCTTCAAGAAAGAATAGATGTTTTGCTCGCAAGAGCGGATAGTCTTGCCGCGGATATTTCGGGGCTTTCTTTAAATGACGAAGAAAAAGAAATATTTAAGGAAATCCAGGAATTCAGGGACAAAATCGGAAGTAATAAAGAAGGAGAAGTTGTCGATGTGTATAACGGCGAAGAATTAAAACAAGCGCAAAGAGCCAAGGACGACCTTTGGGACCTTAAAAAAATAATACTTGAAAGATTAAGTAATGAAGCGATTAACGCGCCAAAACCGCAAGAAAAACAAGAAACAGCCGGAGATGTTATTCCCGATAAAATAAAAAATGACCCCGACTTTCAGAAAGTCCAAAAAGAAATTGAAGAGCGGGTTGCAATAACCGTTAGAAGTATTTTAAAGCCCGACGAAAGCGGAAAACCGCGAGGTTATCGCGGTTCAGAAGAAGATGTGAGAAAAAAAGTTAGAGTAAACATAGAAATTGATACTTGGAAGAAATTTGTAAAAGAAAATCTTGAAAAATCTCAACAGTGGGCAGAGTTTATTCCCATTATTAAACCTATCTTAGAAAGATTGACAGGATTGCAACAGCCGGTCTCGGGAGGCGAGAAGGAAGGCGTTATTGAAGGAATTGGAAACAGGCCCAAAAACGCGCCATCAACTGAGATTGAAAGAGGGAAGGATTTCCCCAAAAAACCAAAAGACGAGTTTGCTAAGTTTGGCAATAAAACTCGCCCTGTTCTTACGGATGACGAAATGAGAACTATTGCGACAGCTAAGCCGCCCGCGGCGGTTGATGAAGAAAAACTTCGAAAAGAAGGTTGGGAGCAGGCAACGAGAGTAGTCGATAAACTTACCGACGAAAGGATTAGCGAAGCAAAAAAGAACGCACAACACGCTCCGGAGGAATTAGAAGAGAAAAGAAAACAAGAAGCCGCGGATTTGGGAATCCCCACCGCGGAATTTTATAATGAAGCCGACAAAGAGCGCGCGCTGAAAGAAGAAGCGGAAAAACTTGGAATCTTGACAATTACTGAGAAAACGAAAGAAAAAATATCTACTGAGCAAGAAGTAAAGATGTTCGATAAAAAAGTAGTTGAGGGATTTTCAGAGCTTGGAATAAGCAGCGATGAAGTGTCTAAAATTGAAGGGTTTGAAACTCTTTCAATCGGCCAACAACATTTGATTTTAGACGGATTTAGGCAATTTGTTTTCGGGCAAATCAAAGAACAGGCGCTTGAAAAATATAACCAAGAAGTAAAAGAGTCGGGATTTTTCAAAAAGATAGGGAAGGGCATCACAAAAAAATATCAGATTGCTAAACTGGAAAAAACAACAGCTAAAGATTTGTTGTCTTCCGGGCTTTCTCGGCACGAGAAAATTTTAAAACAATTAACCAAGGCCATCAGAGAGCAAGGCGTTGACGCGATTGTCAATGAAAACGGCGAAGTGGAAATTCAATACGCGTCGCTTTTAGATAAACTTATTCTTAATCGTTTGAATCCGGAAGATAATGGGAAAATTGAAACATTTAATAAATCCGCAACGGCGCTGAGTAAAATTCCTTATGAGTGGTCGCTGGGCACCGCTTCCAAAAAACAGCGCCAGGAATTCGAAAAGATAAAAAAAGATTTTGAGATGGCGAAAATGGAAATTTTGAACTTGCCTTCGGCGCGGGCGGCGTACAATATAATTGCTTCCAATTTAATAGATATAGAAAACAAATTACGTTTTAGCCAATTCATCAGCGTTCATCCTGAAGTTGAAAAAGAGCTTAGCAATATTCAGACGCAAAGCGCGTGGACAAAAATTCGTAAAGATATAATAACCGAGCGAGGCATTTATGCCGGTGTTGGATTTGGCGCGGCCGGTATGAACGCCGCCATAATGCTCGCTAGCGGATTTATTTTGCCAATCGGCACTGTTGTTTCCGGCGCCGCAATTGCCCGCTGGCGCGCTAAGGAAGCTTTAAATGAGCAGGATATTATGGCGCGAAAAAGCGCGGGCTTCCCTGAAGCGTCAGAAGAACAGCAAAAAATTCTTAAAGAGAAATCCAAAGAACTGGCAGAAAAAGAAGAATGGCTTAAAGCGAGATTCCCAGAGTATGTTAAAGCAGAAAATGACTATCTTGAGGAAATTATTAAATTAAATAAAAAGGAAAAAGTTGAAGAAGCGCCGACAGCGCAAGAAGTGGAATTATTGGAGCAGCTGAAAAGCAAATACGAAACAGAGCGGCTTAGATTTGAAATTGATCCGTTGTTTCAAGAGTACAGCGCAAAAAAATCCGAATATGAAAAATTAAGAAACGGGATTTTCAAAAAAGAAAAAGGAGATGAGATGAAACAAAATGTAGCGAGCGCGGATTCCTTAACAAATAAAATCGAGAACTTAATTAAAAAAGTAGAAACGGAAAAAGACGTTCGTGAAAAAGAAAAGCTTATAGAATCTTTGAAAGTCCGTTTGGACTATTCTGATGAAAAACTAAGAGAAGGCCTTGTTAATTTCGGCTCAAGCGAAGAAAGATTTCTCAATAATTACAATTTAATAAAATCCATATCCAATGGATTTGTGTTTACCGATTCTTTGGGAAATTCGCAAATAAACAAGGAACTTCAGCAGAGACTAGACCGCTTTTTGTCGGCGAAAAAAGAAAAAATTTCCAAAGCCAGAAAGGATCATATTAGAATGAAAATGGAATTAGGCGCGCTTTACGCCATAGGGTTTTATGGTCTTGGTTTTTATGGAAGAAAAGCATTTAGTTCTGGTTATAATTTAGTGTCGGATTGGTGGCAATCGTTTCCAAAGACAAGCCCGACTGTAGGAGGAGTGGGCGAATATGCTATGCCAAGCGAAAAAATTATCGGCAAAACGGGCCAAATTGGGCAAATGAGCGGCGGAAAACTAACGGCTGGCGTGGGAGTTGGCGCAGGAGTTGAGGCGTTAGCGCCCGCTGGAACGCCAAAAGCGGAAAGTTTGATGCAAGAAATTCAAGCTCAGCCAATCGGCAAGCGCGGACCCGAGGGAGCCATAATTGATTACTTTAAGAAAAATGAATGGGCAGCTCGGCAATTCGGTTACGATGAACATATGGATATTAATAAATGGGCTGGAACTAAAGCTCATTGGCTTTGGCTTAAACATGCGCAAGACGCGATTAAAGATCCCAACATTGAAGATACCTTAAAAAAATTAGGATACGCGCCTGAAGATTATATAAATGGTTACGAAGAAATGATGAGGCATGTTTCTAATGGCGGAGTGAAAATCGATATTTCCAAAGGCAATGTTGATTTAATAGATATGGATTATTTGAAATTTAAGGCAGGTGGTTTAGAAGATGCGCCGTCTGGAATTCAAATTGACGAAGGTTCCCCTATAAGCCCTCAAATTGATGAAGGAACATTTGCAGTTGAAAATAATGCGGTTGAAGCAATTGATAATGCTATTAGTATAAGCGCGTTGCCGTCGGTGGAAAAATTCGTCTTCAGCGATCGTAATTTTTCCGTTGGAGAGTTTAGCGCTATTAAAAATATTTCCGTTGAAAAATTATTAAAAGAAATTCCGTCACGCGATGAAGCATGGGCGATATGGAGAGGGGAAGTAGAAGGAAAATCCATTAATTTGCCCCATTACGAAACTTATTGGTATACGCAGTTCAAGCGACAAGTTAATCTTGCCGAACAAATAAGGCAAATCGCGAAAGCGCAAAAAATAAAACCGGAGATTTTAAAAAATATTTCTATTGGAAAGTTTATAGAAAAATATATAGCGCCTGGCCTCAAAAAATAATTTTTGGGTTGATACATTCAGTATGATTCAGTATCAACCCTGAGTTTTTCGAACGGGTTGACTTTCGATCTCTTTTGGATAAAAATCATTGTCTCGTCCGTCTTTTAGAAGGGAGAGAAGCTCTTTTTCATACCCATTGACTTCATAAATAAAAAGTTGTATTATATGAGTAGCGTTTTTGAAGCGGTGATTTTCTTGACTATACCCATATCGGAGAAGAAAGGGAGGGAAAGAAGATGAAACGCAATTTCTGGGTTGTTCTATTTATCGCGTTAGCGGTTTTATTGGTCGCGGATTCGATTTTTGCGGAATCCGCGAAGCCCGGTCGTCGCTACCTCAAAATCGGCGGGGCGCCGATGAATGAAAATCGGCAGTTGGAGCCCGGCGAGGAATTTATGCCGCCAGCCTCCAAAGATTTTTGGGCAATTACCAATTACCGGAGTAAGATTACCGGTAAAGTTGGAACTGCCCGGGGTTGGGTTCCGGCTGGCACTGTATTCGCTACTGTGGTTACGGATGATCCAACGCTTCGAAAAGCGATATGGATCAAGGACTGTGGAAACGACGTCTTGAATCCGGAAAACAAAGCAATTTATTTTCGGGTTCAAGCAGACGTTCCGGCTGGTAGGCAGATTGCTGGAAGCGAATCATCAAGTGAGGGTCGCGCGTTTATTCCTACCACGCCGGTTGTTGCAAGAGCCTCCACGCAACCAACAACGGAAAAGAAATGTTTCGGCAAAGGCACTTGGATGACTGGCGCTGGCACCCTTCTTACTGGCGTTGGTGTCGGAGTAGGCCACTGGGGTTATCTCTTGGCTGTACCGGGGTTGGCGCTAACGTATTTTGGAGCCAAGGATGAAGCCAGTGACCCAGCTTGTAAAGCGGTCGCCGCGGTAGTCGGCGGCATCGGAGGGTATGCCGCGGGTCATACCTATAAAGTTTACGGCGAGGGAGGAGAACCAAACTCGTCGCTTGGCCCGTCGCCCCCCCCGCCGGGTAACAACTGAAGTTTTACGTAGCTCTTTTTCGGTAAGAGACGGACCCTGATCCGTCTCTTACCCCTATTTTCAAATTTTTGAATATTTGAAGATTTAAAAATAGGAATTGACATATTTAATAATGTATAGTATAATTGAGCTATGAAAAATTTAATTTATAAAAACCCGAAAATAATCTTAGGCGCTTTAATTATAGGCGTTATTTTTCCGTTTTTGTCAGCAAGCGCTGCGGCTTTTAATACTGGTTCCGCTGATCCAGCCACTTTTCAAACATATAACTTTACTAATTCCGGAACCTGCACGAGTTGCTGGTCATCTTCTGTTTCGGCGAATCCTTCAGATGTTATTACCTTCAGAATTTATTATCACAATTCATCCAATGAGACTGCGGTAAATACTCGCGTAAGAGTTAATTTAACAAGCGACACACTTACTTCACGCACGCTTTCCGCGGAAGTTTTTGCAAATAATTCAGCCAGCGCGATGGGTTCGGTAACGATAAATTTATCTTCAGCCCAAAGCTTAACTTTTAGGACAGGTTCTGTTAAATGGTATCCGGACAGGGGAACGGTAAATATGACAACTCGGCCGCTTATTTCCGGCCAAAATGGAAGCGAAATAGTTTCCAGCGCAGGATTGAGCATCGGCGATATTGCTCCGGGATATGAACACGACGGTTACGTGACTTTAGCTTTAAATGTTGGCGGTTCAAACCAGCAAAACGGCAGCGCGCCGATTGTTAATACGAATATGGCGTATTCAATAACGCAAAACTCCGCCACTTTAAGCGGATCTGTTAATCCTAACAGCGCCAATGCAACCGCGTGGTTTGAATACGGAACCACTCAAAGTTTAGGAACCATGGTTGGCAATCAATCAATTGGCAGCGCCAACTCAAGCCAAAATATCACCGCTTATCTTTCCAACCTTTCTCAAAATACAACTTATTATTTCAGAACTGTTGCTCAAAATTCATTCGGCACCACGTATGGAGCGATAATGAGTTTTGTTACGACTTATCAGCAACAACAGCAGCAATTCGGCAACGCACCCATAGTCAACACAAATATGGCGTATTCAATTACGCAAAACTCCGCTACCTTAAGCGGCTCGGTTAATCCTAACAATTCTAATACAAATGTCTGGTTTGAATACGGGCCGACTCAATATTTGGGATATACCGCTGGCTACCAAACCTTAGGAATGAATAATTATTTAAGCAACGCCACGGCATATTTGAATAATCTTTCTCCCAATACTGCTTATTACTTTAGAATCGCCGCGCAAAACGCTTACGGAACCAACTATGGTTCAATGTTGAGTTTTAATACAATAAGCGGCACGGGTTATTCCGGCGGCGGGTATTATCAGCAGCAAAACGCCGCGCCTAGCGTGAATACTTTGCAGGCAACTTATGTTTATCAGAATTCGGCACTAATAAACGGATCAGTTAATCCTAGCGGATCTCTTACGACCGCGTGGTTTGAATGGGGAAGAGATTCTAATTTAGGCAGCAAATCCGAAAGCCGGGCTGTCGGAAGTGGCTATGACGCGCTCAATTTCAATTCTATTTTGAGCGGGCTTAGCGCCGGAACCAATTATTATTATCGGGCTGCGGCGCAAAACTCGCTTGGAACAAGTTATGGCAATACGGTTGCTATAAAAACACAGAGTTATGATTACACTCCCGCGCCGGAGCAAAGAATAATTACGCGAACGGTTGCGGTAAAAACAGGCGTGTCGCTGGACGTTTCGCTTGATAACGAAGAAGTTAATGCCGGAGACGATATAATTATTTCGGCAACATTTAAAAACGACAATTCTTCGGCGATAAACGATCTTGTTTTAAAAATCGCGCTTCCGGCAGAAGTAAAATATTTAAGCGCCAGCCCAAGAGTTTCAAATAGAGAAAACGGAATATTAACTTTTAATCTTGGGAAAATTGGAGCTAAGACGCAAGGCATAGTTACGGTTAAAGTGAATGTTAACAGCGACGCGAAACAAAATAGCATCTTAATTTTTGGAGGAACATTGGAATATTACGATAAAAATAATAATTTTCAGTCAATTGAATCTTACGCGACGGCCAGAGTGATTCAAGGGGAGGAAAACGGATTTGGAGCGTCGCTTTTAGACGCGCTTAAAGGAATTTTTACCAGTCCCTGGCTTTATATTGTTTTACTTTTGATCGCGGTTGGAGTAACGGCTTGGTATTTCGGAAAACGCTCGGTGATGAAATCGTCATTGTAATAATATAAAAACAATTAGTATTTAGTAGCCTTGACAAAATATATTAGATTGGACTACTATATTAGAGCTTCTGCAGAAAATAGGCGTTTGTAAAAATAATGTAAGACCTATTGAGGATGGCGATTTTCTGCGGCTTGAGGCCGCTTTTTATTTTCAAATTAATATGTTAACCAAAAGCCAAAAAACAAATATAATCAGTGATGTCAAAAATCTGTTAAAAGGCAGTAAAATTTTGCTTTTTACGGATTTTACGGGTATCAGCGTAGAAGAGTCTAAATTTTTAAGGAGATTAGTCAATGATTTGGGGGCAAAATATAAGGTTATTAAGAAAAAACTTATGCGGGTTGCTTTTGAAAATTCCCAAATTAGTTTTAATCCGGAAAGGTTTGAGAGTCAGCTCGGAACTATATTTTCTCCCAAAGACATTTCCGAAGTAGCGGGTCCGGTTTATAAATTTTTTAGTGAGATAGAAAAAAAGAGATTCTCCGCCAGAGGCGGATCCGCCTTTGGAGGAAAGATTTTGGGAGCGTACGATTTGGAAAAAGGCGAGTTTTTGGAAGGCGATTTTGTTAAAAAAATAGGGCAACTGCCGTCAAGGGAGATAATTTTAGGGCAATTAGCCGGTGTGCTTTCTGCTCCGCTTAAAATGTTTATGTATGTTTTGGATCAAAAAATGAAACAAATGGTCGAAAAATAACACTATCAAAAAATATGTCAGAAAAGTTTAACGATATAATTGAAAAAATAGAAAAATTAACGGTTGTTGAGCTGGCGGAATTGGTAAAAGCCATTGAGGAAAAATTTGGAGTTTCCGCCGCAATGCCAATTTCTTCCGGAGCAGCCGGAGCAGGCGCGAGCGAAGCTGAGGAAAAAACTTCTTTTAATGTTATTCTTAAGTCCAGCGGAGAACAAAAAATTAATGTTATCAAAAAAGTTAAAGAAATAACCGGATTGGGATTAAAAGAAGCGAAGGACTTGGTTGAGGGCGCACCGAAGGCGGTTAAGGAGGGAGTAAAGAAAGAGGAAGCGGAAGAATTAAAAAAGAAACTCGAAGAAGTCGGGGCAACCGTGGAATTGCAATAAGCGCGATCTCCCGTTAATATTTCTAACGGGTGGGTAATTAGCTCAGTGGTAGAGCGCTTCGTTCACATCGAAGAGGCCACAGGTTCGATCCCTGTATTGCCCACGTTTTTATTATTTGAATAATTATTATGAGAAGTTGTGAAGTTTGCGGCAAGGGTTCTATTATTCGAGGCACAAGAGTTAAGCTTCGCGGAAAATATAATCCTACCGCGCAAAATAGAAAATATCCGAATTTGCAGAAATTTAAGTTGCCGGACGGCAAGCGGGTTTTGGCTTGCACGGGTTGCATTAAAAAAAGCAAAAAAGTATAAACTAAAATTGCCTGAGCGGGCAATTTTAGTATAATTAAATATATGGGACCCCGCACCAAAAATTTCGGGCTGTAGTATACCGGTAGTACGCATGCATGGGGTGCATGTAGACCGGGTTCAATTCCCGGCAGCCCGACCAATTCAGTAATTGCTGAACGAAGCTCGAACCTTTTTTGAACGGAAAATGCTCGAATAGCTCCGCTCCGCGTTTCCGCCCGCCGAATTTCGGCGAGCAAAGCAAAACA
>JANLIR010000003.1 GCA_024654025.1 Candidatus Wolfebacteria bacterium
CCTACATTCCGGCATAGAGCGAATGTAGGGGTGAATGTAGGGGTAACTAGGCCTGATTTCTGATAAAATAGGTTCGTACTTGAAGGTACAAATCGCTCATGAATGAAGCTAAGCAACAATTTGAGGAATTAAAAGAAATTGCCCGCCGTTTAGGCGGGTGGCTTTGACGTAGAAAATAAGCGAAATCGCGTAAAAGAGCTTGAATACGAAATGTCTGATCCTGATTTATGGAAAAATCGGGAAATTGCCGATGCTAAAATAAAAGAACTTGGCGAGCTTAACGAGTTGGTTAAGAAGTTTGATGGGATTGAAAAATTATTAGAACAGTGTTCAAACTTTCTGTCTGGCGGAACCGGACGTTCTTCGGCTCCGGCGGCCGAAGACATCCTTGACTCTCGGCAAGCTGACTCGCCGCGGCGAGACCAAGCTCGTCGGGGCTCCGAGACATTTTCTCAAACAACTTCTCTGCTTCAAGAAATTAAGAATAAACTTAGGCAGCTAGAGATTGAGCAAAAATTTAACGGCAAGTATGATAAGCAATCGGCAATGGTTTCTATTTTTGCCGGAGCAGGAGGGCAGGACGCTGAAGATTGGGCGAATATGCTTTATGAAATGTATTCTAAGTACGCGCAAAAAAATAATTGGAAAACCGCGGTAATTGATGAAAATTACGGCGATTATCAGTCAAAAACCGGTAGGCGTTTGTTAAAAGATATTACTTTTGAGGTGAAAGGAAATTACGCTTACGGCTATTTGAAAAATGAATCAGGCGTCCACCGGTTAGTGCGGATTTCGCCGTTTTCGCCGGATAAAAAAAGGCATACATCGTTTGCGCTTGTGGAAGTTTTGCCTGATATCGCGAACCTAAGAGAAAAAGACGCGAATGCGCGAGCATTTGAAATACCTGAAAAAGATTTGAAAATTGAATTTTCGAGAGCTGGAGGGCCGGGAGGGCAGAATGTCAATAAAGTTGAGACTGCGGTGAGAATCGTGCATGTTCCGACAGGAATCGCGGCTGCTTCCAGAGTTGAAAGATCGCAGGAAAGAAATCGAGAGCGAGCCATGTCTTTATTAAAATCGAAATTAATAAAATTAATGGAAGAAAGCCAAGCGAAAGAAATTAGCGAATTAAAGGTAAAAGCAAAACCTGAATGGGGGAGCCAAATAAGATCGTATGTTTTGCAGCCGTATCAACTGGTTAAAGACCATAGGACGAACGTTGAAACCTCAAGAGTTGAAGAGGTTTTAGAAGGAGATATTGGAATTTTTATTGAAACAGAAGTATAATAATTAGTGAACACTCTATGATAAATTTTCAAAACGTTTCTAAAATATATCAGTCTAATAGTCACGAGACGATTGCTTTAGACGACGCGACGTTTCGGATACTTCCCAAAGAATTTGTTTCGTTGGTGGGAAAGTCAGGAGCGGGCAAGTCGACTATAATCAAACTTTTAATAGCCGAAGAAAAGCCCAGTAAAGGAAAGGTTATGATGGGCAATTATGAAGTCGCCAAATTGAAAATGAAAGAACTTCCTTCTTTAAGAAGAAGAGTGGGGGTTATTTTTCAGGATTTTCGTCTTTTGCCGAATAAAACAGCGGCGGAAAACGTGGCTTTCGCGCTGGAAGTCGCCGGCAGAACCCAGGAAGAAATTGAAGAATACGTGCCGCAGGCAATGGACATGGTCGGGCTTAAAGATAAAATGAGAAATTTTCCGAAAGAGCTTTCCGGCGGAGAAAAACAAAGGGTTGCGATTGCGCGGGCTATGATTAATCATCCCGATGTGTTGATTGCCGACGAGCCGACTGGAAATTTGGATCCGATAAATACGTGGGATATTATTAAATTACTTTTAAAAATAAATGAACTCGGGACAACGATAATTTTAGCGACTCACAACAAGGACATAGTTAATTTTTTAGATCGAAGAGTTATAAGTTTGGAAAATGGTCGGGTTATAAGAGACGAACAAAAAGGACGATACATACTCGTTTAAAATTTCTACTTTTTAACACATGTTTCTTACTAAATTATTCAGGACAATAAAATACGGTTTTTTGAGATTTTGGCGAGAGGGTTCGCTTTCGACGGCGACTGTGGCTATAGTTTTTTTGGTTTTAGTCGGATTTGGAGGACTGATTCTTTTTAATACGATATCCAATAAAACTCTTGGTTATATCCAGGATAAAGTTGATATTAGCGTTTATTTCAAGCCAGACGCCAATGAGGATGAAATAATAAGGATGCAAAAGTCTCTTCAGCAGATGACTGAGGTGAAATCCGTTGAATATGTTTCTAAGGACAGGGCTCTTGAGATATTCAAAGAACGGAACGCGAATGACCCAAAAATTTCTCAAGCGCTCGTGGTTGTTGATACTAATCCATTCGGAGCGTATCTCAATATTAAAGCGAGGGAATTGAAAGATTACGCGGCTATTAATACGTATTTAGACAAAGATGCTTTTAAGAGCGAGGTAGATAAGATTTCTTATACTGAAAGCGCGGCTGTGATAGAACGGTTAAAAAAAATAAAAACAACGGTTGAGCAAAGCGCGTTCGTGCTTTTGATTTTTATCGTGGCAACGGCGGCTTTGATAATTTTTAACACGATAAAATTAGCTATCCATTCAAATCGCGACGAGATTGGAATAATGCGATTAGTAGGCGCGTCCAATTATTTTATTCAAGGGCCATTTTTGGTGGAGGGAATTTTATACGGGATATTGGGAGGAATTATGGCGACTTTGGTGATTGGAGGAGGAATTTATTATCTTTCTCCGTATATGAGAATTTTTGTTCCGGATTTGGACGGCTGGAATTATTTTGTTTCCAATTCGTTTAGATTTTTGGTTTACGAAGTTCTTTTTGGAATTTTATTGGGAGTTGTTTCGAGTTATATCGCGGTAAGAAAATATTTGAAGATTTAATTTACGAATCTATATATTAAAATAACGGCCGTAAGCGGCCGTTATTTTAATATGGAATGATTAATCAGTCTAACTTATACACAAATAATGTTGTTCCTACGCGGTAATCGGGTTTGTATGGATCTTTTATTTTTTGCAACCAGCGATATTCGTCTTCCGGTTTTCTTTGTTGGCCAATACGCAGTTTGCCTATATCGCCTTGAAGATTGTTTATTGACACTGCCAGCCAGTAAATTTCGTCGTATTTGGGATTGTTTTTAGAAGACTGCCAGTCTTCGGCCTTGTTTCCTAGATAATATTTTAAATTGCCGCCCCCGAAATAATCAATCGCTATTTTGTCTATTTTTTCTCCAGCCGGCGGATTATCAACAAATTTTTTGAGGCGTTTTAAGTCTTGTCCCCAGTCATAATTTGAGTCAGTAACGGATTTGTAGCCATTGTAAATGCCGCCGCCCAGTTCGTTGAAATAAGAAAGAAAATATGGATAAGCGAAAGCGGTTTCCAAAAAGAACCAAACAGCAAGAATTATAATAAGCGCGGTTTTGGCGGAAGATTTGAAGGCTTGAACGGTGAATTTGAAAAGATTTCTGAAAAAACCGCCTTCAAAATAAGTTCTATTTTTAGACCATTCCTTCAAAACCACCGTTGATAAAATATAGATCAAGGGAATGGTTGGTAAAATATGCCGATAGCCGATATTTAGCGGACTTTTTATGCTATAGAGCCAATAAAATATGGCAAACGCGAGCATTGAGAATTCCGGAAAAGAAACGCCGATATAATCGGATAGGTTTTTTAAGCCCAACTCTCTTTTGAAAATTTTTCTAATTAATCCGCCCAGCGCTATGAATATTGCCAAAGCGATAATTATAAGAGAGGGAATCGGTTCTTTTAAGAGAAACACGACTGGGAAATAGTACCACCAACCGGCGGCAGAAACTTCTCCTAAGAAATATCCCGTGTTTCCTCCGGAAGATCTTTGCATTACCATCAAGACTCCGAGCATGTACTCGCCAAGCGGCCTTAAAATTTTACTCTTGGCCATTAAAATATTTACTTCAGCAAGGCATCTGACACGGCGCGCGAGAGGCACGCCGCTATTTAATTTACATGTTGAAAGATTAGTGTCCGGCCCATTGGCAAAGGAAGTTAAAATAAATGTTGTGTCGGAAACTTGTTTTTCCACGGGATAGTTTATTGTGAAAACAAAGTAAACAGCGTAAACAAGAACGTAGCCGAGCGCGAAAACGGCAACAACGTATTTCAAATAATAAAACAGCTCTTTTACAAGTGTCAGCAGTTTGCCGAAAAAATTTTGACCGAACCATAAATTTTTCGCTTTCCAAATAGCATACACAATAGCGAGAAAAATAAAAAACGGAATTAAAAGAACCGCCGAAAATTTTAAAAGTTGGGCGATGCCAAAAGCGATTCCGGCGTAAATCAGGCGTTTGCCCGAAGGATTAAGAGTGAATTTTACAAAATAATAAAGAGCGACAAAAATTCCAAAAGTGGCGGCAATGTCGGTTGTAACATAATGGCTGTGCGCCAAAACGGTCGGCGAAAACGCGAATAGAAATGTTGGCAGAAAAGCCCACCAACGGCCGACGATTTCACTGGCCCAGATGTAAATGAATAATATAAGAAGAAGAGTCAAAAGCATCGGAGCTAGCCGGGCCCAGTTGATTATCTGGTCGGCGTTGTTTCCAGATTCATAAAGAAATTGCGTTCCTAATGCCCATTGTCCGTTTATTTCTGTTTGCCAGTCGCGGCTTTGAGTTGGAAAATTCAGTTTTTGAAAAAGAAGAGGAAGCGCCGATAAGGCTTTAATTAGCGGCGGGTGTTCGGGATTTAGCCGATAATCAAGATAACGAACGTATCCATAGCCGGCAGGGATATGGGCGAGTTCGTCCATAACCGCCGATTCCTGGAGCGAAACGCTCAGCGATAAACCAAACGACGCTATGATAATTAAACCTACAAGAGACCATTGAAAATATTTAGACATAAAAAATTAAAATTCAGGCGAAATTTAAGCGACTTTTTAAATTTTGTTATTTTAATAATTATAATATAAAATCTTATTAATGATAACAGTGGGAAAGAGCAAACCGCTTTTTTGGACAGCGCACAGCAAAGGGAAAATGAATTTTTACCGGCTATCGGCGGGAAGAGTGAAAAGAATAATACATTCTCCTGAAAGAATTGAGGTTGGAATTGCCCCTAACACTATCGCGATGATGCAGTCGGTAAAAAGCCAAAAACATCCGTATGAAATTTGGACGATGATTCAGGAAACAAGAACGAAGCGTAGAGTGATTTCCGCGTGGAGATATCCGGGTATAACTAAGCCGGGCGACTCGATTCCGGAAGAAATTTTAAGGGAATTGAAAAATGTTTTATGACGGTATTTATCATATTATTGACTTTTTTTATAATTGGACTATAATTAAAAAGATTAATGGATCCGCGGCCCGCGGGTCTTTTTTAAAAAAAATATGGATTTTAAATCATTAAATTGGGCGATAAAGCAGATTGCGGAAGAAAAAGGCATTGAACCGGATAAGGTTTTCGAAGCCGTCGAATCCGCGATCGCGGCCGCCTACAAAAAAGAATATTGCAAGAGAGGAGAAATTGTTCACGTGAAAATGGATCCAAAAACCGGAAGCCTTAATTTTTGGAAGACAAAAATAGTTGTTGATGAAACAACGGTGAGAATAGAAGAGGAGCCCTCCGTCGCTGAGGTTTTGGAGGGTAAAGAAGGGATGAAAAGGGGTGTGTCCTTTGAAATTTTAGCGAAGGAGGATGATGAAGAAAAAATCCCCAAATATAATCCCGACCGGCATATTTTAATAAAAGAAGCGAAAGAAATAAAACCCGATGCGGAATTAGACGAAGAATTAATTTTTCCTCTGGAAGAACACGAGGATTTTGGAAGAATTGCGGCCCAAACCGCCAAACAAGTCATTATTCAGAAATTAAGAGAGGAAGAAAGAATGTCGGTGCAAAGAGAATTTCAAGGCAAGGAAGGCCAGATTGTAAGCGGTATTGTGCAGAGAATTGAAAGAGGAAATGTTTTTGTCGATCTCGGCCGGGCGGCCGGAATTATGTTTTTTAACGAAACAATTCCCGGAGAATATTATCGAGTAAGCGAAAGGTTAAAATTTTATCTTTTGGCGGTACAAAACGAAGAAGGAAAACGGCCCGGAATTATTTTGTCTCGCAGCCACCCTCAATTTGTGGCAAGGCTTTTTGAACTTGAAGTGCCGGAAATTGCCGACGGTTTGGTAGAAATAAAAGGAATTGCCAGAGAAGCCGGAAGCAGAACAAAAATCGCCGTTGCCTCAAAAGAAGAAGGTATTGATCCGGTTGGCGCGTCTGTCGGTCAAAGAGGCACGAGAGTAATGGCTGTTACTAATGAGCTTGGAAACGAAAAAATAGATATCATTGAGTGGCACGAAGAGATAGAAAAGTTTTTAGCCGCGTCTTTGTCTCCGGCAAAAGCGAGAGATGTGGAAATTATGCCCAGAAGAGAAGCTAAAATTTTTGTTCCTGAAGATCAGCTAAGTTTGGCTATAGGAAAAGACGGCCAAAATGTCCGTTTGGCGGCGATGCTTACGGGTTGGAAAATAGATATTCGTTCTCAGTCGCGTCCGGATCAGGTTCAGGAAGGGGGAATTGCGGAAATCCAAAACGAAGGAGAAAAAGCAGAAGAAAAAACAGAAGAAATTACCGAAGAAAAAGTTGAAAAAAACGAGGAAAATAAATAGAATTAATTAATAAATTTAAAAGGTCATATTATTTATAGTTGTAAAATGTCATCCTGAGCCGCAGGCGAAGGATCTCATCCAATTCCGACGAGATTCTTCTCCGTCGGCTGACGGATCAGAATGACGGAATAAGAAATGTTTTATTTTACAGTTGTTCCAGCATTGATAGCGATTTTGTACAGTGTTTACATAATTTTTTGGCTTCGAAAGCAGCCGGATGGGGACGAGAAAATGAAAGAAATTTCCGGCGCGATTAAAACGGGCGCGATGGCGTTTTTAAACAGAGAATATCGCACGGTCGGGATTGTTGCGTTAGTTATATCAGTCGTTTTATTTATAGCTTTCGGATGGCTATCGGTTTTGGGATTTTTAATCGGCGCGTCAGCGTCGGCCTTCGCCGGTTATATCGGGATGTTAATTTCGGTCAGTTCTAATTTAAAGACAACCGAGGCGGCGAAAAAAGGTTTGGCGCCGGCTTTGTACGTAGCTTTTAGAGCCGGTTCAGTTACCGGATTTTTAGTTGTAGCGCTTTCTCTTTTGGCGGTGAGTTTATTTTATTTCGCGACAAACGATTTGAAAGTTTTAGTTTCTTTGGGATTTGGCGCGAGTTTGATTTCCATATTCGCGCGGCTCGGCGGGGGAATTTTTACCAAAGCCGCTGACGTGGGAGCGGACTTGGTTGGGAAAGTTGAAGCCGGAATTCCCGAAGATGATCTGAGAAATCCGGCGGTTATCGCCGATTTAGTTGGAGATAACGCGGGTGATTGCGCGGGAATGGCAGCCGATCTTTTTGAAACTTACGCAGTTACTTTAATTGCTTCTATGCTTTTGGGCGCTTTGACTTTTGTCGGCAATGTCGGAATTTATTTCCCTTTGGCTTTGGCTGGAACAGCAATTATAGCTTCTGTTTTGGGAAGTTTGTTCGTGAAGCTTGGTAAAGACGGGAAAATTATGAAAGCGCTTTATAAAGGAGTTTTCGCTTCAACGATAATTTCGGCGATTTTGTTTTATCCGGTATCAATAATTTATTTTGGAAATAGTTACGGCGGTTATTATTTGAGCGCGTTGGTTGGATTGGTCGTGATGGTTTTGATGGTGGTGGTAACCGATTATTATACTTCGAAAAGTTTTAGGCCGGTTAAATCAATCGCCGACGCGTCCAAATCTGGACATGGAACAAATATTATTATGGGTTTGGCAATAAGTATGGAGTCTACATTTTTGCCGGTTGTGATAATCGGCGCGGGGATTTTAGCGAGTTTTTATTTGGCGGGAATTTACGGCGTGGCTACCGCGGTTTTGGCAATGCTTTCAGCTACGGGAATGATTGTGGCAATTGATTCTTTCGGGCCTATTACCGATAACGCCGGCGGAATCGCGGAGATGACGCACCAACCGGAAGAGGTCAGAAAAGTTACTGACGCTTTGGATGCGGTAGGAAACACAACTAAAGCGGTTACTAAGGGATATGCTATTGCTTCGGCAGGGCTGGCGGCTTTGGTTCTTTTTGCCAGTTATTCGCAGGAACTATCCGCGCATCTGGGAGGAATTAATTTTGATTTGAGCGACCCGTTAGTAATTATCGGATTAATTGCCGGAGCTTCTATCCCTTATTTATTCGGGTCGTTCGCGATGCGCTCAGTTGGAAAAGCCGCGGGAACGGTTGTTGAAGAAGTTAGGAGGCAGTTTCGGGAAATCCCCGGAATCATGGAAGGCACTGGAAAGCCGGATTACCACAGGGCGGTTGATATTGTTACCAAAGCGGCTCTTAAAGAAATGATAGTGCCGGCGCTTCTTCCGATTGCCGCTGTTTTACTTGTTGGGTTTTTACTTGGCGCTAAAGCTTTGGGGGGGCTTTTAATCGGTTCGATTATTTCCGGACTTTTTGTGGCTATTTCAATGACGTCAGGAGGAGCGGCGTGGGACAATGCCAAGAAATATATTGAAGAAGGAAATTACGGCGGAAAAGGTTCTGACGCCCATAAAGCAGCAGTTACCGGAGATACTGTCGGCGATCCTTATAAAGACACTGCCGGTCCGGCGATAAATCCTTTGATAAAAGTCATAAACATAGTCGCGCTTTTAATTGTAAAGTTTTTGAAGTAGAGGTATAATTATGTTCTTATGGAACTAATACCCACAGTAATAGAAAAAGTGCAGGGAGGGGAAAGGGCTTATGATATTTATTCGCGGCTTTTGAAAGAGCGTATAATTTTTCTTGGCGGGTCGATTAATGACGCGGTTGCCAATTCAGTAATTGCCCAATTATTATTTTTAGAGCATGAAGACGCAAAAAAAGACATTAAGCTTTATATAAATAGCCCGGGAGGAGTAGTTTCAGCGGGACTCGCTATTTATGACACGATGCAGCACGTTAAACCGGATGTTTCAACGATTTGTATCGGTACTGCGGCTTCCGCGGCGGCCTTGCTTTTATCGGCGGGGAAAAAAGGCAAAAGATTTTCTCTTCCTAATGCCGATATTTTACTTCACCAGGTAATGGGAGGAGCGGAAGGACAAGCCGTTGACGTGGAAATTGCGGCGCGGCAGATTTTGAAAATCAGAGAACGAATAAATCAGATTTTGGTAAAACACACGGGACAACCGATGTCTAAAATAGAAAGAGATACGGACAGGGATTTTTGGCTGTCGGCTTTAGAGGCGAAGCAGTACGGTGTGATTGACGAAATCATAAAAGGCAAAAACGGCCGCATTTAGAACAATTGTTTTTTTTAATAATATGTTCTCTAAAAAACCAAAAATCGCGATAAACGGATTTGGGAGAATAGGAAGATTGTTTTTCCGACAAGCGTTTCCCGCCCGAGGCGGATCCGCCTTTGGCGGAGACGCGGAGAAATTTAATATTGTTGCCATAAATGATTTGGGAGATATTGAAAATTTAGCGTATTTATTGAAATACGATTCTGTTTACAGAATTTATGATAAAGAAGTTAAAGCCAATAGAGAAAAGGGCGTAATTTTGGTTGACGGAAAAGAAGTTAAATTTATTTCTGAAAAAGATCCAACTAAGTTGCCGTGGAAAGAATTAGAAATCGACATAGTGGTTGAGTCGACAGGAGCGTATGAATCTTTTGAAAAATCCAAAGCGCATTTGGATGCTGGAGCCAAGAAAGTAGTTTTAACTGCTCCCGCTAAAGACCAAGACGGCCAAATAGGAAAAACTGTTTTGGTTGGATTAAACGAAAACGAGTTGAAAACTTGCAATATAAGCTCTAACGCGTCTTGTACGACCAACGCGGCTTCGCCGGTAATCGCCATAATGTCCGAAGAGCCGGGTATTGAAAAAGCTGTTTTAAACACTATACATGCATATACCAATACGCAGACGATTGTTGATAGCCCTGTTAAGGGAAATGATTTTAGACGCGGTCGGGCCGGAGCTCAAAATATAATTCCTTCGACAACCGGAGCGGCGATAGCGGTAACGCGGGCTTTTAAAGAATTGGAAGGAAAATTTGACGGCATTGCCATAAGAGTGCCGGTTGTAACCGGATCAATTGCGGATATAACTTTTATTTCAAAAAGAAATACTTCAGCCGAGGAAATAAACGAAATTTTTAAAAAAGCGGAGAAATCAAAACGCTGGCAGGGGATTTTAAAAACAACCGAAGATCAGATTGTTTCAACGGATATCATCGGTGAGCCATACGGAGCGATTGTTGATTTAAAATTTACCAAAGTCATCGGCGGCAATTTGGTGAAAGTTTTGAGCTGGTATGATAACGAAGCCGGATATGTGGCAACTCTTATAAAACACGTTCTTAAAGCTGCGGAGAGTTTATAATTATCAATAAGCAAATTGTTTCTCGCTACCGTTCGCTCGCCCAGCGAGCGTGCTCACTGGCGTTCGTCGTTCGCTCCTCCGACACTTCGGTCGGAGACCATGCCCGCTCACTCCTCAAGCCGCGCTCGAAATCAATTTTCTTATTGTAAATACAATTTAAAGTATCCATGAGATTTGATATTATTACGATTTTTCCTCAAATTTTTGACTCGTATTTAAACGAGTCGATTTTAAAGCGCGCGCAAGCAAAGAAATTGATTGATATAAAAATCCATAATTTGAGGGATTTTACTTCTAATAAACATAAAAAAGTTGACGATAAGCCGTTTGGAGGCGGACCGGGAATGGTTTTAATGGCTGAACCAATAATTAAGGCTGTAAAGAAGGCGGTAAAATCGAAAAAAACAAAGGTAATTTTGTTTTCTGCCGGAGGCAAGCAATTTGATAATAAAGCCGCTCGTGTTTTGTCTAAGTATAACCAATTGGTTTTTGTGTGTGGAAGATATGAAGGCGTAGATGAGCGGGTAAAAAAAGCGGTAAAAGATTTGGGTTTGGGCGTGGAGGAGATTTCTATTGGTCCGTACGTTTTGACGGGAGGGGAGCTTCCGGCGATGGTTTTAATTGACGCGATTTCAAGACAAATAAAAGACGTTTTGGGAAAGCAAGAATCATTGGAAGAAAAAAGATTGGGCGTTGGAGTGCCGGGTTATACTCGACCGGAAGCTTTTATTTTTCGCAAGAAAAAATATCCAACTCCTAAAGTTCTTTTATCCGGCAACCACCAAAAAATAGAGGAGTGGCGCCGAAAAAATAAAAAGTGATTGAAAAGATTAAATTAAATAACTAGGCGTTGTGGTATACATTTACTACAATTGTTTCCGATCGGAAACAATTGTAGTAAATGTGAATAACCGACAGATATAATAACTGGTAAGTGAGGGGGGCTTGACAAGTATACCTAGGGGGGAGGTATAATGAATAATTAATGAAAAAAAATAAAGAAATTATTACGGCGCTTAAAAAAGCGGACAGCCATTTAAAAAATATTATAGAAATGGTTGAAAAAGAAGAGTATTGCGTAGATATTCTTCAGCAGAACTTGGCGGTTATCGGCCTTTTAAAATCAGCCAATAATAAGTTGATGGAGGGTCATTTGAATACTTGTTTTATTGAAGCAATAAAAGGATCAAATAAAAGGAAGGCGCAGAAAATGATTGACGAGCTTTTGCGGATAAATAAAAAAGTTCAATAATTTTACGAATTTTATGGAAAATAAAAACAAATACTTATTGCCTGTTTCGTTTTTTATATCAGCGATTTTAATTTCCGCCGCATTTATTTACAGCGCCGGATTAAAAAGCAAAGAAGGCGGGAATTATCCGGAAAGTGTCGCGTTAGCCAATAAATCCGGAGAGTCTAATTTTAGAGAAATTACGGCTCCGCCTCAAGGAACGGAATTGCCGGTTAAATGGGGAGATCTTGGGAAAAAAATGGTTGAAGCCGGAGTTATTGACTCAGAACAGATAAAAGCGATCTATGACAAAAGAGGAGGACTAAGCGAAGAAGATAGAAATATTATTTTTGGAGATAACAACGGAAATTTAGTGATTACTCCTAAAAATTCCGGTTTGATTTTGAACATGCTTTGGGCGTTGGGATTAGTTAATAAAAATGAAATTCTAGAAAAAGGGCCGATGCAAAATTACGGCGACGCGGGAAAATTTGCTTCTACCGGCGGATGGTCGCTTGCCAAGGGAAGCGCCATGAATTATTACAGTAGCCGCGAGTTTGTGAAATTAACGCCGGCTCAACAAGATTTAGTGGAAAGAGTTTCCAAAAATATTTATCGGCCGTGTTGCGATAATTCGACTTATTTTCCAGATTGCAATCATGGGATGGCGATGCTGGGATTTTTACAGCTAATGGCCAGTCAAGGAGTTGGTGAAAGCGATATGTATAGAGCGGCGCTAGTGTTGAATTCTTACTGGTTTCCGGATAATTATGCGACAATAGCCAAATATTTTAAACAAAAAGGAGTTGAATGGGACAAAGTTGACGCTAAAAATGTTTTGAGTGAGGAATTTTCAAGTATCTCCGGATACGAAAATATTGTTTCAAAAATAACCGAGCCCAAAGAAAATAAAGGAGGCGGAGGTTGCGGAGTATAAAATTATGAGTTTACTGATAAGCGCATCGTTAATAGCGGCTTTTTTCGCCGGGGTAGCGGCATTATTCGCGCCGTGTTGTGTGACGGTTCTTTTACCGTCTTATCTAGCCTCAATTTTTAGGCAAAAATATAAATTGTTTTTGATGACGTTTATATTCTTTTTGGGAATCGCAACTGTGTTTTTGCCTATAGGGTTGGGAGCTGCGGCGCTGGCTCAAATTTTCAGTCGGTATCACAACGTAATTTTCGGGGCCGGCGGAATATTTTTGATAATTATGGGATTAGTTCTTGTTTTGGGAAAAAAGTTTTCATTGCCGTTTAAAGTTCATCCGAAATTGGAAGCTAATAATGCGGGGTCGGTTTATGTGCTGGGAATTTTTTCCGGCATTGCCACGACTTGTTGCGCTCCGGTTTTGGCGGGGGTTATTGCTTTAACGGTTATGCCCGGTTCGGTGTTTTTGGGAGTTATGTATACCCTAGCTTATGTTTTAGGAATGGTGATACCGCTTTTTATTTTGGCGTCTTTGGTTGATAAAACAAACGCAACTAACAGGTTTATGGTTTTAAAAAGACAGGTTGAATATACATTTTTGGGAAGCAAAATTCGCGTCGCGGTTTCGGATATTATTTCCGGAGCGATATTTTTACTGATGGGATTAATAACAACTTATCTGGCTTTTACGAATAAGCTTTTTGTCCATTCGGCGTATCAAATGAACATAAATATTTATGTGGATAAAATAACCAAGGCAATCGGCGGTATTATCGGATTTGTGCCCCAGTATGTTTGGGCGTTGGTTGTGCTTTTGATAATAATTTTAATAACTAAAAAGTCGATTAATCAATTTAGAAAATAGATGAAAAAATTTAGTATTTTTATAGCGGTTGCCGCTATTGCGCTACTTGGAGGAATGTATTATTTTGGCGGTCGAAATATTCAAAGCAATAATATTGGCGGACAAAAAACAAGCGCCGGATCGCTTGATGGTTTAGTCGGAAAACCAGTGTTAGGGTTTTCTTTGACCGATAGAGAAGGCAAAATTTATTCTTCCGAAAATTTGAAGGGCAAAAATTATGTCTTGTTTTTTAACGAGGGACTAATGTGTTATCCGGCTTGTTGGAGCCAAATGGCAGAGTTTGGAAAAGACGAGCGTTTTAATAAAGAAGATTTATTGGCATTTTCCGTTGTCGTTGATTCCAAGTCCGAATGGCAATCCGCGATTTCTAAAATGCCGGAGTTGGCCAGAACTAAAGTTTTGTTTGATAGCGGCGCAATTGTTTCCAGAAAATTCAATGTTTTAACGGTTAATTCCTCAATGCATTACGGCTCAATGCCGGGCCATACTTATATTGTGGTTGATAAAAGCGGCGTTGTCAGATACGTATATGACGATCCGACAATGGCAATAAACAACGATATGTTGTTTATTAAAATTAATAGCTTTTAATTAAAATTTGGCTTTGTGCTATTTCTAACGGTATGAAGAAAACTTTTCAAATTATAGGAATGGACTGCGCGTCGTGCGCGGCGGCAATAGAATATTCAGTTAAAAAAATAAATGGCGTTAAAGACGCCAATGTTAATTATGCCTCCGAAAAGCTGTTTGTTGACTTCGAAAAAGAAATAAACGACCAAGAAATAAAAGAAGCGGTTAAAAGAACCGGTTACCAAATTATTTCCGGAGGCGACCACGCGTCAATGGATCATAGTCAAATGGATCATTCTAAAATGGATCACGCCGAACATGGCGAAGAACACGATCACGCTAAGATGTTGAGCGAGGCAGAGACAAAGACGCTTAAAAATAAATTTTGGTTTGGGACGATTGCGTCTTTGATAACTTTGGTTTTGAGTTTTGGTAAAAGTTATATCGGTTTTATACCAAAAGATTTTAATTTAGTGTTGCTTGTTATTCTAGCGACGCCGGTTGAGTTTTGGGTGGGCAAGCAATTTTGGAGAGGAGCGTACTTTGAATTTAAAAATTTCAGGCCGGGCATGGATAGTTTGGTTGTGCTTGGCACCGGAGCAGCTTATTTTTTCAGCGTAGTTGTGTCGGTTTTTAATATTATTCCGGCGTTTAATAATTTTTTTATAGCTCAATTTGAGCCGTATTTTGACGTGGCGGTAGTAGTTGTCACTTTTATAATCTTGGGGAAATTTTTGGAAGCCAAGGCAAAAGGTTCGGCTTCGGAAGCGATAAAAAAATTATTAAAACTTCAAGCTAAAACCGCCCATCATATTATGCCTGACGGCTCAATACATGATATTGATATTGATAACGTGAAAGTCGGCGATGTTTTATTAGTAAAGCAAGGCGAAAAAATTCCGGTTGACGGCGTTATTTTTGAGGGAGCGACGTCAATTGACGAGTCAATGGTGACCGGAGAATCGCTTCCGGTTGATAAAAAAGAGGGCGATAAAGTTATCGGCGCCACCATTAACAAAAGCGAGTTGTTTAAAATGAAAGCGACTAAGATAGGTAAAGACACTTTTTTGTCGCAGATTGTTAAAATTGTTGAAGAGGCGCAGGCGTCAAAAGCGCCGATTCAAAAATTGGCCGATAAAATAACCGGAGTTTTTGTGCCGATAGTTATAGCGGTCGCCACATTGACGTTTATTGTATGGATGATTTTGGGACCGGAGCCGCGTTTTGTTTACGCTTTGATAAACGCCGTAGCGGTTTTGGTTGTTGCGTGTCCTTGCGCTTTGGGGCTTGCCACTCCGATTGCGGTAATTACCGGCACGGGTAAAGGCGCGGAAAACGGAATCATAATAAGAAACGCCAGTTCTTTGGAAACAGCGGGGAGAATTAATACCGTGGTTTTGGATAAAACCGGAACCATTACTAAAGGCGAGCCGGCTATAACGGATATAATAACCAACGACCCACAAATAACGAAAAACGACATATTGCAGATTGGGGCGAGTTTGGATCAAAACTCGTCGCATCCTATCGGCAAGGCAGTTGTTTTAAAAGCCAAAAACGAAAATATTAAACTAAGTTTGGTTTCGGAATTTTCAACGATTCTCGGAAAAGGAGTAAAAGGAAAAATTGAAAACAAAGAATATATTTTCGGAAGCAAAAAAATAATAGGCGATTATCAAATTGATTTCCCGACGCAATTAATGCACTCGCTTGAAGAATTGGAAGAGCAAGGGAAAACGGTTTTGATTTTGTCCGACACAAAAAAGATTTTAGGCATAGTGGCGGTTGCCGATACTTTGAAAGAGACTGCCAAAGAAACTGTTGATAAGTTAAAAAAATTAGAGGTGGATGTTTGGATGATAACTGGAGATAACGAAAGAACCGCGCACGCTATTGCCGAGAAGGTCGGCATTAAAAATGTTTTGGCTTCGGTTTTGCCGGAGCAAAAATCTCAAAAAGTAAAAGAATTGCAGGATAAAGGATTTGTTGTGGCAATGGTTGGTGATGGTATTAACGACGCGCCGGCTTTGACGCAAGCCGATATTGGAATCGCTATTGGAACCGGGACGGACATTGCTATAGAATCAGCGGGCATAACTTTGGCTTCCGGCGATCCGGTTGGAGTGTATAAGGCGATTCTGCTTTCCAGAAAAACTTTGAAAAACATCAAGCAGAATCTTTTTTGGGCCTATGCTTATAATATAGCTTTGATTCCTGTGGCAGCCGGGGTTTTGTATCCGGCATTCGGATTGCTTTTGAACCCGATTTTGGCCGGCGCGGCAATGGCTTTTAGTTCGCTTTCGGTTGTGCTAAACTCGTTGAGGTTAAAGAGAATCAAGTTTTAAATTAGGGAGTAAGTCGGCTCCTTATAATAAAAATTTAATTATGTACTACAACAATATGATGAATCCTTATGGTTGGGGAGGCGGATACGGGATGATGCAGTTTGGATTGCTGGGATGGATTTTTATGGTTTTGTGGTGGGTTATAGTCATTGCCGTGATTGTCTGGGTGATCAGAGCGATTTTTGGACGAGGAAGAAGGAATTATTGGCAAGAGTGGCATGGAGAAAAAGGACCTTTGGAAATTTTAAAAGAAAGATACGCGAAAGGAGAGATTGATAAGAGTGAGTATGAAGAGAAAAAGAAAGACCTTGAAAAATAATACTTCGGCCAGCTTAGTATAAACTAAAACAGTCCCGCCACGGCGGGACTGTTTTAGTTATTGGTGTATTTATTGTACCAAGCGCGAACCTATTTTCAAAACAAGTGATGTTCCGCCAGAGGCGGACAGGCGCACGCACGGAGCGTGTGGTGGCTTAAGATTGAGTCGAGATTGCAACTCTTGTGTTTTTTACACCACGCCTCGTATTTTTCCGCCCATTCCTTGTCTCGGTATTTTAATCCGCACTCAGAGCATTGGTAGGACTTTTGGTTTTGATTGGCGTTATTCATTTATTCAACCACAATCGTACCACCTTCACCGGGGTTAAGATGATTGTGATATTTCCAGTTGCCTGCCTTAGTGAAAGTAAAAGAATAATTTTCGCCCCTTGAGTATCCGCGTTTTGCGTCAAAACCAGAATAATCGGTATGAATCGGATGAGGGTTTGAAGCAACCCACATCGGCCCTGACTTTTCGTTTTTGAAGATAACTGTTGTTCCGATCTTCACGCGAAGAATGCTCGGAGAAAATCCTGAATCGCTGTATGCTACGACATTCTTTTCTGTGGCTGGCGCTTGACTTACGGATGGCTGCGAAACTGGCTGCTCGGTTGACGGCACCGAAGTTTGCTGTTGCGGAACTGTTTGCTGATTTGATGTTTGAGGAACCGACGGTGTCGATTGGGATGTCCCCTTAAAAAGAAAATATCCGCCAACGAGAACAACTGCGACGATAACAATTGCGATGATAGATTTGTTCATATAAGTTTAGTTATTGATTAAAGTTAATAAATTATTTTTAAAGGCTTTCGGCTTTGGCCCTTTTATTTTTCTTTCCATTTCCACCATACAAGTCCAGCCGCAACTAAGAAAGCAACTCCGATTATCCCATGTATGTTGTGTAGATATAATCCAAATTGTTCATGATTAAGTGGTAATGGAGCTGTGTGGTCAATAAGCCAATAAAGTCCGATAATAACTAAAACGATAACCGTAATAATTGTTTTGTTCATATTGGTTAAGATTACTAATTATTTTATCCGCGAGCGTTTTTGAGGGCGCGGGTCCACCACAAAAGTTGAGTGATCATGGCCTTTGCCTGATCTGCAAGCGAGGCGAAAAGTTCTTTTGCGTCCATTTTGCCAAAGAGCACTTGGAAATACTGCTCGCCGGGAATGTGCACCGCCACTCGGATCGGCGCCATTTGAAGCTCAACGGCATTGAGGCGTAACTGTTCAACTGCGCGCGCTCCGCCGACACCGCCATAACTTACGAAGGCAACCGGCTTATTGTTCCATTCCTGATAGACCCAATCGAGAGCATTTTTCAGCACGCCGGACGTGCCGTGGTTGTATTCCGGGGTAATCATAATAAAAGCGTCTCCCTCTGCAATTTTTTTGGTAAAGCGCGTGACTGCCTCGTTCTTAAACGGCTCTTGCTTGAATGACGGACTCACGGGTTCGTTAAAAAACGGCATCTCGTAATCCCTCAAGTCAAGCACCTCGACCGAAATCCCGTTTTGTTTCTTGATTTCATCGGCAATCCACACAGCGGCTTTATCGCTAAATCGGCCTTCGCGAGTGCTACCTGCTATTACTTTGATGTTGAGTGATGTAGTGTTTTTCATAGGTTGTAAAATTAATTTAATAAATCTCACGCGCTACTTTTTCGCTTTTTCTTTGGTCTAATCTCCTCTGCAAGGCGTTTGAGGAGGTGGATGGTGTGCTCGACATTGAGCGTATACCGAACTTCCTGCCCTTGCCGTTCATCTTGCACCAAGCCAGTTTCCCTAAGAACGCGCAGGTGCTGAGATACGAGGGGTTGAGACAGTTTTGTTTTCCTCGCAAGCTCGCTTACCGTCTTATGGCCGGAGAAAAGTGCCTCCACGATGCGATAGCGCGGAACACTCCCGATACCCTTACCAAACTTTTCCATTTCCTTGCACAAATCTGTCATATGTAGATATTAGCATATTCTAATAGACCAATGCAAGCCAAAAATTCCAAAATAAAGCCCGCGCGGAGCAGTCATTTCCGAACAAGTCAGTTTTGGTGCGCGGGAGAGGATTTGAACCTCCAAGCCCTTGCGGGCGCTACCACCTCAAGGTAGTGCGTCTGCCAGTTTCGCCACCCGCGCATAGTTTAATTATCATTAAAAAACTTGAATTTTCAAGTTCAAACGAGATTCTTCATCCGACAGTTGGCGGATTCAGAATGACCAAGGAGGATGTTGTCTGCGTAGATCTGCCGCTTTGATTTGTTGTAGGTTGTAGGTCGTTGGTTGTGGGTTGTTAGTTAGCTTACGCCGCCACTCCGATTTTTTCTCGAGACTTTTTCTTGGAGAGATTTCTTACAAAATAAATTTTTGAGCGGTGCACTTTTTTGGGCGAGCTCGTAATTTCAACTTTATCTATTAACGGCGAATTTATGGGATAAATTTTTTCCACTCCAACTCCGGCAACCGTTGAGCGGACCGTGAAAGTACCACCGGACTCATTTCCGTGTTTTCTGGCAATCACAAGCCCTTGGAACCTGCCGATTCTTTCCTTGTCGCCTTCTTTTATTTTTTCGTAAACCCGGACCATTGCCCCAGATTTGATTTTATCGAGTATCTCTTGCTTTATCATGGTTTTTATATATTAGTTAGTGTTTTCTAATTTGTCAACGATTTTTTGCAATTCCTTGGGCAGACCAGCTTCTATTTTAATTCGACGGTTTTCTGAAAGATTGAATTCAAGAGATTTTGCGTGAAGAAATTGTCTATTTAATTTGAAGGGGACTCCCTTGGACAAGTCGTTCGACCCTGAGGGTCTCAGACCCGATGGGCTCAGGACGGGTTTTTTAGGACCATACAGAGAGTCGCCTACAATTGGATGGCCGATGGAAGCGAGGTGTACTCTGATTTGGTGCGTTCTGCCTGTTTTTGGTATAACTTTCAGCAGGCTGAAAGTAGTGGATTTATGCGAATGAATAACGGATTTATACGGATCAAAAAATTTCAATACTTCGTATTCTGTAATGGCTGGTTTTTCCATTTTCCCTTTAAAAACCGTTCTTTTGGTGGTGCCGGGTTTTAGGCTGATTGGTTTTTCTATAACCCCTTTTTTGTTTTTAACTTCGCCCCAAACTAAAGCTAAATACGTTTTTTTGATTTTGCGTTCCTGAAATAATTTTTTTAGATATTCAAAGTATTTTTGGTTTCTAGGAACGATAATTATTCCGGAGGTGTCTTTATCAAGCCGATGGACTATGCCCGGCCGATTTTTGGGATCGTCGCCGACATTTTTTATTTCCGGGTATTTTTTAACCAGCCAATCGGAGAGAGTTTTCTCAGTGCTGGTTGCGGTTGGGTGAACAAGCAGCCCCGCCGGCTTGTTGATGGCGATTAGATTTTTGTCTTGGTAGAGAATTTCAATTTTTTCGTTCATGTTTTTGCGTATGATATAAATATAGCAAAAATCCGCCTAATTTTAATTGGGCGGATTTTTTGTGGGCGTTAGAGGGATCGGACCTCTGACCTTTTCGATGTCAACGAAACGCTCTACCACTGAGCTAAACGCCCTTCTGGTGCGTGTGGAAGGAATCGAACCTTCGACCTCTGTCTTATCAGGACAGCGTTCTACCACTGAACTACACACGCATAAAATAAAAAACGGTATTTAAAAATATACACGTTTTTTTAAAATTGTCTATTCTTTTATAATCCCGATATTTTTGAGTTTTTCAAAATTAAATCTTGCAACCGGAGAGGCTAAATTGTTTTGGCCTTCTATACTTTGAAAAATATTTTTGGCAAAGGTGATGGTAAAAAAGATTACGATAAGAAGCGCTGTTAGGATTAAAACGCCGGCGATTGTAAAAATAATTTCCCGTTTTTTTGAGTTCATCGTTATGTTAAAAAGAAAATATTTGTCCGTTTAAATTTCCATTGAAAGCGCGGCTGTTTTCAAAATTTAAATCCATTGATGTTAGTTGGACGGCGTATTTGCTGTTTTCAATAGCTTTTAAAAAGTTGGCGATACTTAAAAATCCTCCCGAAGCGCTATTTAAGGACAGGACCATAGAGGTTCTGCGAGCCTTATTTTCAAGGGAGGGAGTTTCTTCGCGAAATTCCAAATTTAAGTTTATGCCGTTTGTTTGCGCCAATGCAATCAATTCTTTTTTGGAATTTATTAATTGCTCTTTTGTTATCAGCGCTGAGTCGAGCTCCGCGGAATAAGAAGCGGCTTTTTGTGATTCGGATTGTAAAATCGTCAATAATTCCAAGCCACGATTTTTTCTTGAGATCTCCAATTTTGCCTGGCTAATTTGCTGGGCTTTTTTGCTTGAATCGCTGGCCAACAATATTACCGTTACTAGAACGATTAAAATAAGCCCTAAAATAGCCGAAATTGTAATTATCAAATATTTCCGAAAATTCATTTTATATACTAATATATTATCAAATGGCGCCGTTAAAAACAATTTATTCTCATGATGAAAATTTTCCCGCGCTTTTAAACCAAATTTCAAATGTACCGGAAAAAATTTTTGTTTTGGGAGATGAGGCAGTTTTGAATGAAAAGTTAAAGATCGCGATAGTGGGGACGAGGAAGGCGTCTTTGGCGGGCAGGAATTTAGCAAGAAAATTCGCTAAAGAATTGACTCAGTTTGGAATAACCGTAGTTAGTGGTCTGGCTATGGGAATAGACTCTGCCGCTCACGAAGGAACAGTTCAAAATGCCGGTAAAACAATAGCGGTTTTAGCCAATGGTTTGGATAAAATTTATCCGGCTCAGAACGAAAATTTGGCCAATGAAATTTTAAAAAATGGCGGCGCTCTAATTTCAGAATATGCTCCGGGTTTGCCTTCTTTACCGCACCAGTTTTTGGAAAGAAACAGAATTATCAGCGGTTTGTGCGTGGCTACAATAATTATTGAGGCGCCCGATAGGTCGGGATCTTTGGCAACGGCCCGTTTTGCGGCAGAGCAGGGAAGGGAAGTTTTTGTCGTGCCGGGACCGATAAACGACGTTAATTATATCGGTTCTCATAAATTAATTAGAGACGGCGCCAGATTAGCGTCTTCGATAAAAGATATTTTTGAAGATTTGGATATTGAGATAGTCGGAAATGAAAATAAAAAAGAAAGAATTTTTAATATTGATGATCCTGAAAAAAAGCAGATTGTGGATATTTTAATTGAAGCCGGCGAGCCTCTTTCGATTGACAAAATTGCGAATCTCACTAAACTTGAGCCTCAAGTGATTAACCCAAAAATTGCATTTTTGGTGATTGAGGGAATAATTAAAGAAACAGAGAAGGGATACACTCTGTAAGAAAATTCTAAGCACTAAACTCTAAATTCTAAATAAATTCAAAACGTTTAGGATTTCGATATTAGAATTTAGGATTTTAAAATGTATGGATTTAATAATAGTTGAGTCGCCGGCAAAGGCGAAAACAATTTCAAAATATCTTGAAGGTAAATACGAAGTTAAGGCAAGCGTGGGGCATATCCGCGATCTTCCCAAAAGCAACAAAAGCGCCATAGACATAGAAGGAGGTTTTATTCCTTATTATGTGGTGCCGAAAGAAAAAGAAAAAGTTGTCGGAGAGTTGCGGGCATTGGTAAAAAAAGCCGATAAAGTTTATTTAGCGACTGACCCTGATCGCGAGGGTGAGGCGATTGCGTGGCATATTAAAGAAGCGATTGGATTAAAAAAGCCTAAAAGGGTTGTTTTTTATGAAATCACTAAGGATGCCGTTAAAGAAGCGATGGAGCACCCCCGGGCCATAGATGATGATTTAAGGCGAGCGCAAGAAGCGCGGCGAGTTTTAGACCGTTTGGTCGGATATGATTTATCCGGGTTGATTTGGAAAAAGGTGCGTTACGGGCTTTCAGCTGGCAGAGTCCAGTCGCCGGCGCTTAGAATAATAATGGAGCGCGAACGGGAGATAAGAGCGTTTATTTCGGAAAAATTCTGGGTTATCCAGGCGGAGGTCAAAAATAAAAATAATGAAGTATTTATTTTGACTTGCGTTGAAGAGCCGCGAGAGCAAAAATTAGTTGAGAAGATAATAGAAATTGGCAAAAAAGGAATTTGGAAAGTTAAAGACACTTCGGAAACAGAAGTGAAGCGATCTCCAAAGGCGCCGTTTATCACTTCAACCTTACAACAAGCGGCGAGTTCGCGTTTGGGGTTTTCTCCGTCTCGAACAATGGGCATTGCCCAAAAACTTTACGAAGCGGGAATGATTACTTATATGAGAACCGACAGCACGAATTTAAGCAAGGTCGCGCTTGGCCAGGCTTATGCTGTTATAGAAAAAAAATATGGAAAAGATTATTTATCCCCGAGGACTTACGCGGGAAAAGTGATGCACGCGCAAGAAGCTCACGAAGCCATAAGACCCACGAATTTTTCCAATGAACGAGCCGGGACAAGCGATGACCAGAAAAAACTTTATAAATTAATTTGGCAGAGAACAATCGCTTCGCAAATGTCCGATGCGAAGCTGATGAGAACAAAGATAGTAGCGGAAGTTGAAAACGAAAAAGAAAAAACAGGGGAAAAAACAGGAGAAAAAATAAGAATTCCGGATTTTGCGATCAGCGGATCAAGAACTATTTTCCCCGGTTGGCTCAGAGCTGATACGGAGGCGAACGGAGAAGATGTTGAATTGCCGAAAGTTTCCGTTGGAGAAATTTTAAAACTTATTGATTTAACATCCCAAGAAAAAGAGACTCAGCCGCCCGCGCGTTACACCGAAGCCGGCCTTGTAAAAGAATTAGAAAAACGCGGCATAGGCAGGCCGTCTACTTACGCGTCTATAATACGAACAATTGAAGAGCGCGGTTATGTTGAAAAAACAAATAAAACTTTATATCCAACCGACACGGGCGACGTGGTCAGCTCTTTTTTGGAAAAGTATTTTTCCCAATATATTAGCGATTCGTTTACTTCTGATATGGAAAGCAAGCTTGATTTGATAGCTGAAGGAAAAGAAGAATACAAAAAAACACTAGCCGATTTTTACAAGCCGTTTTCTAAAGACGTTAAGTCAAAAGAGAAGATTGAAAAAATAACTAATTTAGGAGAAGCGAGCCCGGAATTAAAATGCCCTGTTTGCAAAGGGCCGATGATAATAAAACTTGGAAGAGCGGGTAAATTTTTAAGTTGCGCAAAATTTCCCAAATGCGAAGGGTCGAGAACTATTGATGGGAAAGTTATGGAAGCGCCGAAAGAAACAGGGGAGATATGCCCGGTTTGCGGAGAGTCCAAAGGCGGAAAGCTGGTTGAAAGAGAGGGCAAACACGGAAAATTTATTTCCTGCAACCGGTTTCCCAAATGCAAATATATTAAAAAAGATTTAGAGTTGGAAAAGCAGAATTCCACGGGCATAGAATGTCCGGTGTGCAAGAAGGGTTTTATGACTGAAAGAAGAGGGAGGTTTGGAATTTTTTACAGCTGTTCCAATTACCCGGAATGCAAATACGCTATTAAGGCAAGGCCAACAGGCGATATTTGCAAAATCTGCGGAGCCTTGATGATGCAGGGGACTAAAACAATTCCTGTTCGTTGTAGCGACAAAAACTGCCCCAATCACAACCCGCATAAAATCAATAAGTAAAAAATATGACGTTATTTCTTGACAACTTTAATGGTTTTCTGATATGTTTTTAAGGTTCTCTAAATTTAAAAAAGTATGCCGACTATTGGGCAGTTAATTAAAAAAGGGAGAAAGCCGATTGCGAAAAAATCAAAATCCCCGGCAATGGGGCTTTATTTTAATACAATTAAAAACAGGCCGGTGAATTCTTCTTCGCCGTTTAAAAGAGGGGTTTGTTTGAAGGTTTTTACAACCACTCCAAAAAAACCGAATTCGGCGCTTCGAAAAGTGGCGAGAGTCAGATTGACTAACGGACAGGAAGTCACGGCGTATATTCCCGGTGAAGGCCATAATCTTCAGGAGCACTCGGTTGTTTTGATAAGAGGCGGAAGAGTGAAGGATTTGCCCGGAGTTAGGTATCATATTATAAGAGGTATTTTGGATACGACTGGAGTTGAAAATAGAAAACAACAGAGGTCAAAATACGGCGCGAAAAGACCCAAATAAATAAAACATGCGTAAACCGAGAAAATATAAAAGAGTTCATAAATCAGATATTAAATTCGACTCAGTCGCGGTCGGCAGATTTGTTAATTATTTAATGAAGGGCGGAGAAAAATCAGTTGCGGAAAAAGTGTTGTATAAAACATTTAAAAATATTAAAGAAGAAACAAAGGAAGATCCGATTAATGTTTTTGAAAAAGCCCTTGATAATGTTTCGCCGATGCTTGAGGTGGTTTCTAAGCGAGTTGGCGGTGCCAATTATCAGGTGCCGCGCGAGGTAAGGCCGGAAAGAAAGTTTTTTTTGGCGTGCCATTGGATTATTGACGCGGCTCGCGCGAAAAAAGGAAAACCAATGGATAAAAAATTAGCCGAAGAACTTATTTTGGCGGCGAAAAACGAAGGTTCGGCTATTAAGAAAAAGCAAAATGTCCACAGAATGGCGGAAGCTAACAGAGCCTTCGCGCACTTCGCTTAATTTAAATGAGACAATACCCTCCTGAAAAATATCGAAATATCGGTATTATCGCGCACATCGATGCCGGTAAAACAACCATAAGCGAGCGGGTTCTTTTTTATACCGGAATTTCCCATAAGATCGGGGAAGTTCATGAAGGAGAAGCGGTGATGGACTGGATGGAGCAGGAAAGAGAAAGGGGAATTACTATAACCGCGGCGGCGACAAATTGTTTTTGGACGCCGGTTCGATTGCTTTCAAGAGCTAGCGATGAAAACGAACAACAGAAAATAAGAAGCGAAAAAGAACACCGGATAAACGTTATTGACACTCCCGGACACGTTGATTTTACCGTTGAAGTGGAAAGATCTTTAAGGGTTTTAGACGGCGGAGTTGTGGTTTTTGACGGCGTTGCCGGCGTTGAACCGCAGTCGGAAACGGTCTGGCACCAAGCGGATAAATATAAAGTGCCGAGAATGTGTTTTATAAATAAGCTGGACAGGATGGGAGCGAGTTTTGAAAATTCTTTCAAGTCAATTTATGAAAAATTGACGCCCAGCGCGGTGGTAATACAATTGCCAATAGGTTTGGAGGCTAATTTTGAAGGAGTTATTGATTTGATAGAAAGGAAGGCTTATTACTTCGAAGGCGAGCGCGGAGAAAAAGTTTTAGAAAAAGAAATTCCTGAAAATTTAAAAGCGGACACGGAAAAATATCGGGCTAAATTGGTTGAAAAAATCTCCGAATACAATGAAGAGTTGCTTTCAAAATATTTAAATGGAGAAGAAATTTCCATCGATGAATTAAGACTCGGCTTAAGAAGCGCGACTTTAAAAAATCAACTGGTTCCGGTTCTATGCGGTTCGGCTTTGAAAAATAAAGGCGTGCAGCTTCTTTTGGACGCAGTTTTGGATTATTTGCCGTCGCCTAAGGATCTTATTGAACTCAAACCGATAAAGGGAATAGATCCGAAAACCGGCGCGGAAATAATTAGAAATCCGAGCGATGACGAACCTCTTACCGCTCTGGCTTTTAAAATCGCCACCGACCCTTTTGTGGGAAGCCTAACTTATTTTCGAGTTTACAGCGGAGTGCTTAAAAAAGGAACTTATGTTTTGAACTCTTCAAAAAATGATCAGGAACGGATAGGAAGAATAGTGCGAATGCACGCTAACAAGCGCGAGGAAGTTGATGAAATGTACGCCGGCGATTTGGGAGCGATAGTCGGTTTGAAAAACACGTCTACCGGAGATACTCTTTGTGATCCGGATTCGCCGATTGTTTTGGATAAAATCACTTTTCCGGAACCGGTTATCTCGGTTCGTATTGAGCCGAAAACAAAAGCTGACCAGGAAAAAATGGGTATTGCTCTCAGAAAATTATCCGATGAAGACCCGACATTTCGAGTCAGCGGCGATATGGAAACAGGGGAAACTATTATTTCCGGAATGGGCGAGCTTCATTTGGATGTTTTAGTTGACAGAATGAAAAGAGAATTTGGAGTTGAGGCCAACGTGGGAAGGCCGCAAGTCGCCTATAAAGAAACTATCAAAGGAGAGGCCCAAGCGGAAGGAAAGTATATCCGCCAATCCGGCGGACGCGGCCAGTACGGCCATGTTTGGCTCAAAGCGAAAAGTTTGGAAAGAGGCAAGGGATTTGTTTTTGTTAATCAAATCAAAGGAGGCGTTATTCCGCAGGAATTTATTCCGGCGGTTGAAAAAGGAGTCAAAGAAGCGCTGGATAAAGGAGTGGTCGCGGGCTATACATTGACGGATATAGAAGTTACGCTTTATGATGGTTCATATCACGATGTTGATTCTTCGGAAATCGCGTTTAAAATAGCCGCTTCTATGGCGCTTTCGGAAGCGGCCAGAAGGGCAAAGGCGGTTTTACTTGAGCCGATAATGAAGGTTCAGGTTGTAGTTCCTCCGGAATTTTTCGGAGACGCCAGCGGAGATTTAAATTCAAGGCGGGGCAAAATCGAAAATATGAGCGACCGGGCCAATATGAAAATCATTGACTCGAAAGTTCCTTTGGCGGAAATGTTCGGTTATGCCACAAAATTAAGGTCAATAACCCAAGGCAGAGGAAGTTTTCCTCCTATGGAATTAAGCCATTACGAGGAAGTGCCAAACAATATAACGCAACAGATAATAGAAGGGAAGAAATAATATGGATTACACAATTGACGCCGCAAAAAAAAGATTAGGAAGATTGGCAAGTGAAATTGCCGTAATTTTGCAAGGAAAGAAAAGCGCGAATTATAATCCGAGGCTTCCGGGCGAAGACAACGTTATAATCAAAAATATCGATAAGCTTGAAGTTAGCGGAAAAAAAGAAAAGCAGAAAATTTACTTCCGCCATACCGGATATATGGGACATTTGAAAGAAGAAAAATTTTTAGACGTGGTCAATAAAAAAGGCAAAGGCGAGGTTTTGAGAAGGGCGGTTATGAGAATGCTTCCTAAAAACCGTCTGCAGATAAAAAGGATAAAAAGACTGGTAATAGAGAAATAATTTTAAATTTTTGAGCATGACTTTAAAAGAGACAACTAAAAAAGAAATTAAACACGAAAAAAATGAGAAAGCGCCGGTCGTCAAAAAGGAGCGTTATTTTGAAGCGGTTGGTCGAAGAAAAACGGCCATTGCCAGGGTTCGGCTTTTAACCAAAAAGAAAGAATTTATAGTCAACGAGAAAAATATCGACAAATATTTTTCTTTAGAGGGGCTTGTGAAAACGGCTCTCAGGCCTTTGGAAGCGATGAAAATAACCGATAAACTTGGGGCTTCAATAAAAGTTTCCGGCGGAGGAATCAACTCACAAGCGGAAGCGATAAGATTGGGCATAAGCAGGGCGCTGGTCAAATTCAATCCTTTATTTATGAAACGGCTTAGAAAATTAGGATTTCTTACCCGCGATTCAAGAGCGGTAGAAAGAAAGAAATACGGATTGAAAAAGGCAAGAAGAGCTCCACAGTGGACGAAACGGTAAGGTAGCAAGTTGTTAATTAGTTATCGCGAAGATTATTCCTAAAAAACACCTCGAAAATTCGGGGTGTTTTTGTTTATGGTTGCGTGGTTGGCGTGATATAATTAAAAAAAATGGTTTATCATTCAAAATCTTTAAAAGACACTCAAAAATTTGCCGCATTACTGGCAAAAGCCCTTCGACCCATTCGACAGGACTTCGATGGTGAGCCCTTCGGTGGTGAGTCGCTCAGGACGGTCGAACCGCTCAGTCGAACCGCTCATGGTAGGCAAGCTTTAGTAATTGCTCTGAAAGGAAATTTAGGGTCGGGGAAAACTACTTTTACGCAGGGGTTTTTAAGAGGGTTGGGAGTAAAGAAAAAAATAACCTCGCCCACTTTCGTTATTTTTAAGCGTTACGAGTTAATAGTTAATCGTTACAAGTTTGTTTACCACATCGATTGTTATAGGATTAAAAAAAGCCAGGAACTTTTGATTTTAGGGATAAAAGAAATTTTTGATAATCCTAAGAACATTGTATTGATAGAATGGCCGGAAAAGATAAAAAATATTTTACCGAAGGAGAGATTTAATTTGAGATTTGAATACGGAAAAAAAGAAAATGAGCGTAGTATTATGATGTCTGATTATTAAATTTCAAAAAAATGTTATAATTAATTAATAAAGTGGGCATTAACCATTTAGATTTTTGTAGGTTTTTGCTAGAAATTAGATATTAATAATTAGAAATTCAATTTATATGTTCAATATTTTCGGTCCTAAATCGTATTTAGGCGTTGACATAGGAACAACTTCGATAAAAATCGTGGAAATCGCCAAGAGTGATCCGAAACCGCGATTGATTAATTACGGAATTTTGGAAAGCTCCGGTCATTTGGAAAGAATTAATAACGCCATTCAAACTAGCTCGTTAAAAATTGTCGACAAAGACGTTGCCGAACTTTTAAAAACAATTGTTAAAAAATCTAATTTCCGAAGCAACGAGGCGGTAGCGTCTATTCCTTCTTTTTCGGTTTTTATAACGCTTTTGGAATTTCCGAAAATGCCGAAGGAAGAAATGATAAATGCGATGCCTTATCAGATAAAACAGTACATACCGCTTCCGGTTACCGAAGTGACTTTTGATTGGTTTATTGTTGGAGAAAGGCAAGATAATGAAGGATTTTTTAAAGAACAGGTTTTGCTTGTTTCGGTTCCTAATGAGGTGATAAATAAATATAAAAATATTTTTAGGCTCGCGGGTTTGAATTTGAAAGCGTTGGAGGTTGAAAGTATGAGTTTGATAAGGTCTTTGATATCAGGTGATCCGACGGCAACCGTGCTTGTTGATATCGGAGCGCGTTCGACAAACATCGCCATTGCTCAAGAGAACTCCTTAAGATTTAATCAGCAAACCGATTTTGCCGGTACTTCATTGACTCAAGCCCTTTCGAGCGGACTGGGCATAAATATTAGAAGGGCAGAAGAACTTAAAAAAGAAAGGGGACTTTTGGGAACCGGCGATGAATTTGATTTATCCACATTGATGGTGCCTTATCTTGATGCTATAATAAATGAAACAAAGCGAACGAAAGATAATTACGAGAAAAAAACCGGCGCTAAAATCGAACGCGTTATTTTAGCGGGACAAGGAGCGAAACTTCTGGGGATAGAAAAATATTTTGAGAGCCAAATGGCTTTGCCGACGGCAATAGGAGATCCGCTCATTGGCGTGGATTATTCCCAAGAGTCTACTCCTTTAATCAAAGAATTAGCTCCCGGGTTCGCGGTTGCGGTTGGTTTAGGAATAAGAGAGTTTAATAAAAAATAAATTAGCATGCCTTTTAACAAAACACTTCTTGAGCAGGAATTAAAAAAAGGGGAAGAGCTTCAAGTTGGCTGGCCGTGGCGAATTATGGTTTTTAGCGCGATAGTTTTTATAACCACGACCGGTATTTTTTTAGGCGCTGAATTTGGGTTTAAAACTTATGTCAAATCCCAAATAACGCAGGTTGATTCTAAAATAGACGAGTTAACGCGGTCTATTCCTGAGGACCAGCAGAAAAGTTTTTTAATTTTTTCCGCTCAAGCCAATAACATTCAGAAAGTGTTAAATGATAGATACAATACCCCGAGCATTTTCGATTTTTTGGAAAAAAACACCATTAAAAATGTCTTTTATAAAGGTGTTACTTTTGACGCTAAAGAATTAACGGTTAATATCGACGGCGTGGCTCCGGATTTTAACATTTTAGCCCAGCAGTTGGAAATTTTTAGAAACGCAACCGGTACAATTTCTAAGGCTTCGCTAGGAAGATCGAGCGCTATAACAGAAAAGGATAAAGCGGGAAGAGATTTATCGTCGAATGTAAGCTTTGCGGTAGTTTTAAAACTTAAAAAATAATTATGAGACCATCATCCAAAAGAGCTTTGAGTCTTTTAGCGTCAATGATTTTTTTCATCGGCTCTTTGATCGTTTACGTAAATTTTATTAAGCCGGCTTACGATAAGATAGATCTGTTACGCGGAGAATTAGAAACAAAAAGGCAACAATACGACGATTATAAAAGCATTATTGACAGATTAAGGCCCGTGTTCGAGTCTTTTCAGTCGGCTTCTCAGTTACAGCAGAGTTTTTCTTCAATGCTCCCAACGAATCCTATGGTTCCCCAGGCTGTTGCTCAGCTGAATGGTTTGGCTAGTCAGAGTTTGATGAGTATTAATTCTATAAATATCAATGAATTAGCTGTTGTTTCGCAGAAGAGCGCCTTATTAAAAGGAGCGGGAATTATTGATTTGAATTTAGCAATATCTTCAAATTCATACGAATCCATCAAATCATTTTTACAAAATGTGGAATCGAACATCAGAGTTTTTGATATAAAAAGAATTAATGTCAGCAAGCGGGATAACGTGAATTCTTTCGTCGTTAATCTGGATGTTTACGGGTATTATCAAGTTCAATAATAAAAAAAATGGCAATAACTTTTGAAGAGGATAAAAAAAGAATGAATTGGCCGATGATAATTAGCGTGATATTTATATTGGCGCTAATAGCCACGTCCATAATTTACCTGTTTTTTATAAGTCCGGAAAAAACAGAGGTTTTAGTTTCGCCTAAACTTCAAAATATTTCAGAGGTTAGTAAAATTGCTTTAAATTTTGATCAGCTGACAAACAGCGAAGCGTTTAAGAATTTAAAAGAAATTGTTATTTTTAATATTCCTTCCCCTGAAAATATCGGCAAAGCGAATCCGTTTTTGCCGTAACTCGGAGAAGGCGTCTAGCCGCAAATTCCTATGAGTACCGGCGGTTCTTCGGCTCCAGCGGCCAAAGCCCGCCTGCGCTCTCGGCATCGCAAGTCGCCTAAGGCGACACCAAGCTTGCGATGCCTGCGAGAGCTACTCTACGGAACTTACGGCTGGGCGAAGGTTTTTTTGTATATAAGCAATGGACAACAAAATTCTCATACAAGAATTGGTAAAAAATAATCTTTTAGAATCAAACGCCGGCACTAAGATTTTACAGGAGGCTTCTTTAATCAGGCGGCCAGTGGAGGAATTGATTTACGAGAGAAGGATGGTGGGTGAAAAAGAATTGGCTCGTGTTAAAAGCAAGGCGTTAGGCATTCCTTATAAAGATATCGAGTCAAAAGATATAGGCGAGGATTTGCTAAAAATTTTTCCCGAAGAAACAGCAAGGAATTATAAAACCATTCCCATAAGTTTAAAAGATAATCTTTTAATTGTTGGGATGATTAATCCAGATGACCAGACCGCCCAGGAAGCGGTCAAATTTGTAGCTAAACAAAAAAGGGTTAATTTGGGAGTTTATTTGATTTCACAATCGGTTTGGGAAGATGTGCTTAAAAAATATTCTCCTTATCGGAGTTTGATTGACGAAGCGACTAAAGCGTTGTCCAGCGCTTATAAAGACACTAGCCAATTCGTTCAATTGGAAGAAAAAATGAAAGGATCGGATGAGGCGCCGATAATTAAAATAGTATCGTCTACTTTGAAAGAGGCGATTTGGGAAAAAGCGTCCGATATTCATATTGAGCCTCAAAGAAACAGATTAAGAATCCGTTTTAGAATTAACGGCGAACTTCAGGAATCAGCTTCGCTTCCCATAGAACTTCATCAAGCGATAGTTTCAAGAGTTAAAATTTTATCTAATCTTAAAATTGATGAAAATAGAATTCCGCAAGATGGCAGATTTCGAACAATTCTTTCCGGGCGAGACATTGATTTTCGAGTAGCAACTTTTCCGACTCCGGTTGGCGAAAAGGTTGTTATCAGGGTGCTTGACCCTCTGGTTGGTTTAAGAGGCTTGGAAGAATTGGGTATTTCCGGAAGGAATCTTGAAATTGTCAAAGAAGGAATTAAAAAACCTTACGGAATGATACTTTTGACCGGCCCTACCGGATCGGGAAAAACCACCACTTTGTATGCGATGATGCAGTTATTAAACAATGAATCGGTTAATATTGTCAGTTTGGAAGATCCTGTTGAATATTTTATAGACGGAATGAATCAATCGCAGGTAAAGCCGGAAATTGGCTATGATTTTGCTTCGGGGCTCCGGCAAATTTTAAGGCAAGACCCGGACGTAATAATGGTCGGTGAAATAAGAGACGACGAAACAGCCGGTTTGGCGGTTCACGCGGCTTTGACCGGACATATAGTTTTATCAACTTTGCACACCAATAATTCCATCGGCGTTATCCCGCGGCTTATCGATTTGAAAGTTAAAGCGTTTCTTTTGCCGTCTTCTTTGAATTTGATGGTGGCGCAAAGACTGCTTCCCAAGCTTTGCGATAACTGCAAAAAGCCGGAAAAAGCGCCTGAAGAAATAAGCAAGATTATTGAAAAGGAAATAGGTAAAATTTCCAAAGAAATTTTAGAGAAAAGTAAAGTGGAAATTTCTAAACCTTATAAGATTTACAAAGCGCCGGGTTGCGAGGTTTGCAAGGGTAAGGGCATATCCGGCAGAGTGGCGATTTTTGAAATTTTAACAATGACGCCGGAATTGGAAGAAGTTATAAACAGCTCTCCGACTGAAACCAAAATATTGGATGAATTTAGAAGACAGGGCAATGTTAATTTGCGGCAAGACGGAATTTTAAAAGCCCTTCAAGGACTCATGTCAATTGAAGAAGTGTTGAGGGAAACAGAGGAGGTGTGATATAATAAAATTAAAAGGTTGTAGGTTAATTTTTTATGACTGATTATAAACAAAAATTAAATGAATTTTTATTGGCAGCGGCCAAGCAGAATGCGTCGGATTTGCATATAGGAGTTGGCCGGTATCCAACATTAAGAATAGACGATGTTTTGGTGCCGCTTCAAAAAGAGTCGCTTTTGACTCCGGAAAGCGCTGAAGGTTTGATAACGGCGCTTTTGACTCCCGAACAAAAAGAATATCTTTCCAAATACAGAGAAATAGATTTTTCTTATGGGTTTGAAGATAAAGCGCGATTTAGGGTTAATGTTTTTTATCAAAGAGGTTTTTTGGCCGCTGCTTTGAGGCTTATACCCTCGGTTGTTCGAAACGTGGAAGAATTGAATTTGCCGCCGATACTTCATGATTTTACTAAGCTCTCGCAAGGGTTTTTCTTGGTTGTGGGTCCGGCAGGGCATGGAAAATCTACCACTCTAGCGGCTTTGATAGATGAAATTAATCATTCTCGCACTGATCATATAATTACAATTGAAGATCCTATTGAATATATTTATGTTCAGGATAAATCTATTATTTCGCAAAGAGAAGTTGGTTCGGACTCTTTAGATTTTTCCAATGCCTTAAAATCGCTTTTGAGGCAAGACCCTGACGTAGTAATGATAGGCGAAATGAGAGATCCGGAATCAATAGCAACCGCTATGACTGCGGCGGAAACCGGACATTTGGTTTTTTCGACTTTACATACAAATTCCGCGTCGCAGACAATCGACAGAATAATTGACAGTTTTCCCGCTGAACAGCAAAATCAAGTTGCTTCGCAGCTGGCCTCGACGTTGGTGGGAATAATTTCCGAAAGATTGATTCCCAGAATTGACGGCGGAAGAATACCGGCTTGCGAAATTATGATAGTTAATCCGGCGGTCAGAAATTTGATTCGGGAAAGGAAAACTTACCAAGTTGATCTTGTTATCGAAACGTCTGTTCAAGAAGGAATGATAACTTTAAATCGTTTTTTGGCCGATTTGGTTAAAACAAAACAAATTTCTCTGGAAAACGCCGAGCTTTATTCGGTTAATCCGGGAGAGTTGAGGATACTTTTAGAGAGAAGCTAAATGACGTCCGCCGTCGCCAAGGCTTTGGCGGATGCTCATTTTATAGATAAATTTCTGAATAAATTTATATAAAATGGCAAAGTTTAAATACAAGGCGCGAACTAAAGAAGGGGAGCTCCAAGTCGGTTATGTGGAGTCTTTTAATAAAGAAGGCGCTACAAATATTTTAACCTCCCATAACCTTTTTATTTTAAGCATTGAAAATGCCGAGGTTGTTACTTGGTATGAGCGGTTTTTGGAAATTTTCAAAAAAGTAAAACAGCGCGATCTGATGGTTTTTAGCCGGCAACTGTCGCTACTTATGGAATCAAAAGTCCCGCTTTTAGATTCTCTAAAAAGTTTATACGAACAAACGTCCAGTGGTTTTTTCAAGGATATTATTTACGAAGTTCAAAGAGACGTAGAGGCGGGCCTTTCTTTGTCGCAGGCCTTGGCAAAACACAATAAAGCCTTCAGTGAATTTTTTGTAAGCATAATTCGTTCCGCTGAAGTTACCGGCCAATTAGAAGAGGCGGCGCTTTTTTTGGCCGATTATATTGAAAAAGAAAGTATATGGCGTTCTAAAATAATAAACGCTTTAATTTATCCTATTTTTCTAATCGTTAGTTTTTTCGCCGTGGTTATTTTGATGGTGACGGTGGTTTTCCCGAAAATCTTGCCGGTTTTTGAAGAGATGAATGTTCAGCTTCCGATTTATACCAGAATAATTTTAGGCAGTGGAACTTTTTTGTTGAATTGGTGGTGGGCGATATTGGTGGTTATTATCCCTTTTATTTTCTTTCTTATTGATTATGCAAGAACCAAAGAAGGAAAAGTTGTTATTAACGAAACATTACTTAGAATTCCGGTACTGGGAGAGCTTTATAGAAAACTTTATGTGGCGAGATTCGCCGAGTCGCTAAGCGTTCTTCTTAAAGGCGGAGTGCCCGTTGCTCAGTCATTGGAAATAACTTCTCATTCTATCGGGAGCTATGTTTATAGGGATTTAATCCATAAAGTTGCGGAAAAAGTCAGGGAAGGGGAGCTTTTGTCGGAAATTATGAAGAGGGAATTTTATTATTTTCCAATATTAGTGAGTCAAATGGTGGCGGTTGGGGAAAAAACCGGAAGAATAGAGGAAATCCTTTCAAAAATCGCCGTGTTTTATAACCGAGAAGTTGAGGATCTTTTAAACCGTTTGGCGGAATTAATTCAGCCGTTTTTAATAGCCATTATAGGTATTTTTATAGCAATTTTGTTTGCTTCCGTGATGATGCCATTGTTTAATTTGATGCAGGGATTCAGGTTATGAGGATGTTGATAAGTTGATTTGTCGTAATCGTTAAATGGCGGTAATATTAATTTAATAGGAAAGGTCGAGAATTGAAGTCTAACTATTTTAAAATGAACAGAAAAGGTTTTACATTAATTGAATTATTAATTGTTATTGCGGTTATCGGGATTTTAGCGGGTGTTTTCTTTATCGGCGTGACTGGATTTCGAAACAGCGCTTTGGACGCAAGAAGAGTGGCGGATTTGAAAAATGTCCAAAATTCTTTAGAACTTTATTATTCAAAGTGCCGATTGTACCCAAATGCAACGGTTTCTGGGGCTAACTGCCCGAGTGGGACGGGAAATAGCCCGGCTAGCTACGCGGATCTTGTTACTATTTTGAGGGCTGCGCAAATAGGCATAACAGCAGTTCCGAACGATCCGGTTTCCGGACAAACATACGACTATATTGCCGATGGGTCCAATTATGTTTTGTCGGCAACGCTTTCAGGAGATCGCGATGTGTTAAGAGACGCGGCGGCAGTAAGGGGAACTCAGACAATTGGCGGCAGAACAATCAATTGTTATTTGGATTCCAACACGCCGAATAGCTATACTTATTGCCTTGGAGGAATGAGATAGTTTAGTTTGTTAGTTTAGAAAAATGAATTTTTTGCTCAATTCAATTCTTTTTTTAGCAGGTATATCTGTTGGAAGTTTTATAAATGTAATTTCCTTAAGATATAATCCTGAAGAAAAAATTTTGAGTAAACGAACAATAGGCGGCCGATCTCGCTGTCCTTATTGCCATAAAGAGCTTAGGTGGTTTGAATTGATTCCGTTACTAAGCTTTTTGTGGCAAAAAGGGAAATGCCGAGGATGCGGCCGCTTTTTGTTTTGGCAATACCCAGTTGTGGAAATTTTAAGCGGTTTAATCTTTTTGCTTGTCCCGCTTAAAATTTTCAATTTTAAATTTTCAATTTTAAATTTTCAAACAATTTTAAATTACCAATTATTAATTACTGTTATTTGGGTTTTAATTTTTTTAATCTTTCTCCTAATTTCAATAATAGATTTTCGACACTATATAATTCCAGACCAATTGAATTTATCCCTTGCGTTTATTGGATTTTTTTTTCTTATTCTAAACCAATTTACTAATTTGCCAATCAGCCAATTAACTAACCCAGTTTCTTTTCTTGGGTATTATGGCGCTTTAATAAATCCATTTTCTAATATTTGGGTAAATCATTTTTTTGCCGCTTTTATAGCGATGTTTTTTTTCGGGGCAATAATTCTTTTGACTCGCGGAAAAGGAATGGGCTGGGGAGATTTTAAACTTGCGGGCGCTCTGGGGTTGATTTTCGGTTGGCCCGATATTTTGATTGCCGTTATGCTTTCTTTTGTTATCGGATCAATAATAAGCATTGTTTTGATGCTAAAAAGAAAAAAAACAATGAAAGACGCGGTGCCGTTCGGGCCATTTTTGGTAATCGGCGCGACGACGGTGTTTTTCTTTGGTTATCAGTTGGTTAATCTTTATTTTAAGCTTTTTATAAGCTAAGCTTATTAGTAATGGTAAATTTGCGATCTAAAAACGGAGGGTTCACCCCGCACCTTTGGAGGATCGCGAAGCAATAAAAGTTTACCATTTTATTAAAAATTGATGCGCCATTTCAAATTGGAAATTGATATTATTAAGGTATCTTCGAATAAAATTAAATCCTCCAAAGGTGCGGGGTTCACCTATTTAGAGATGCTTATTGTTATAGCGATTATTATACTGTTCGCCTCATTTATAATAACTTATAACCACGTTTCAGAGCGGCAGCTTATTTTAGTTAAAGATCAAGCGATAATTTTAGGCGCTTTGCAGAAAGCAAAGGCCAGCGCTTTGGCTACTTTCAGCGAAGTGGGAATTTCGTGCGGATTCGGAGTTCATTTTTCAAGTTCAACAATTCCCAATCAAATTGTTATTTATAAAAATATACCGCAGACAACAAGCACGAACTCATTAGCTCTTTGTTTGGCCATGGATCACTCTTATCAACCGACTATTTTGAGTTCGACAACGGAAATAATTTATCTGGACAAAGATATTAGGTTTAAAAGCGTTAGTTCAACCGATATATTTTTTGTACCGCCCGACCCGACAATATTTATAGACAACAGTTCTTCTACGCCGGCAAGCACAATTGAAATCGAAACAATAGACGGTTTGGCTACAAAAGCAGTGAAGGTCAGTAATTTTGGACAAATAACCATTAAATGAAAAAAAATAAAAAACAAAAAGGTTATTTGCTTATTGAGTTGATGGTGGCGATTTCGGTTTTTGTAATCGGTGTTTTGGGTTTTGTGGGGCTTCTCTCTAACTCATTATCTTTAAACAGGGAAGTTGCTGATAAGTTTACCGCCAATTATTTGGCTGCCGAAGGAATTGAGCTTACTAAAAATTTAATTGACGCAAATATTTTAGGAAGCGTTTCCGGTTTAAATCCGTGGAATGACGGGTTTGCCGGAGATTTTTCCAGACAACGAGATTGTTTTGAGGTTGATTATACAAATGACCGTAACGATGTTCGGCCGATCTCTCCCTGTAATATTAATACTACCGCGCGTGAATATTTAAGATTTTCTTCTTCTACCGGCTATACTTATTCGTCTGGAAATTTTACGCCATTTAGGCGGTTAATCAGAGCATCGCGTCAGGGAGGCGGTCCTGTAGTGGGAGATAATTATATAAAAGTTGATTCTATTGTGACGTGGCAAGGCAGAGGCGGCAGTTTAAATGAAATAAAATTGGAAGATTATTTTTTCAATTCAAAATAATCTAATTTATTAAAATGAAGATTTTTTTCGACAGATTGGATAATAAAGGAGTTTCGCTTATTGAGCTGATGGTGGCGGTTTCGGTTTTTATTGTTTTAATCAGCATCGCGGTCGGTTCTTTTGTGCAATCAATGAAGACCCAAAGAATCACGCTTGCTCTAATTTCTGCCAATGACAGTATGAATTTATCAGTTGAGCAAATGGCAAGGGAAATAAGGACCGGCTATATTTTTTGCACGCGACATGTTGGCGCCGCGACTACTACTGATTTGGGTTGCGGAAATTTAGCGGATTTTTCCGGTGACTACGAAGTTCAATTTGTAAATGCCAACGGAATTTTTGTCAGATACCGGCTGAATAACAGCACCTTCGCTTTGGAAAAAGGCGTTTTTGATTCAATTTGTCTTGGCGGGTTATTAAATTCCGACGGATTTTGTTATAGACCCATTACTGCCGACAATGTTAAGGTTGCTGGGTTTGTAGTGGAGCTTAGGCATGCGGATACAGAGCCGAATCCTTATTCGCCCCGAGTTACTTTAATAATGAGCGTTACAAGCAAAGAACCGGATGTCGAGCCGCTAAATATTTTTACTGATATAGAAACGAGCATCAGTCCGAGATGCGGACAAAATGGATGCCCGTCGGATATATAAGGGCTTTGTCTAAATTTTGGAGTTATCTAAACGAACAAAATTTAGAAACAAAACCTTACCCCGCACCTTTTGGTGCAAAGATTATGCAAATACAAAACATAAAGACGAAGTCGCCTGCGGCTCAAATTAGATGTAATATAAAGTCTGTGCTGCAAAAGGTGCGGGGTGCTCATAATTGTAGTGAAATTTTATTCGCTACTAATGAGCTCTAAAATTTTAACAATTATGGCAAAAAATCAAAAAGGACAGGTGATACTACTAACTCTTTTATTTATAGGAAGCAGTATTTTAATTTTTTCGACAATTGCCGGTTATATGATGATTCAAAGAATACGAGCTTCTTCCGACACGATGGACTCAACCAAAGCTATTTTTGCGGCTGATAGCGGAGTGGAGTGCATGCTTTTTAAATACGCGAGCACAACCGAAAACAGAAGCAATTTAAATTGCAATACAGCAAGCAGCGGGTTTCTTTCTTTTGACGATAATTTTGTAAGCGCTTATACCGAAATTGCTTCCTCGTCGGTTGGATCTTCTTCTTATATTAAATCAGTAGGCACTTCTAATCGGTCAAAAAGAGCTTTCTACTTGAGTTTTTAAGGTTTGACGGGATTATTTGAGGCAGGGGCTTGCCCCGTTAGTGAGTTCTCGGCTTATTGAATTTTTTGTTTATCTAAAATAGCTAAGTTTCAAATCTTTGAAAGTCGATTTGCGTTGTTTTAATAAGCTAAATTCAATTTCGCCCCTTAAAGGGGCGAAAATAGCCGAGCTCTACTACGGGGCTTGATTTTTATTGTAAGTATTATACAATCTTAGAACTCAAATGATTTAATAATTCGCCGACTGGTGGATTGGTAAAGTTGAGTCCTGCGCTTGATTAAATGCGCAAGGAAAAAGGTTTAGCCGCGAAATTTAAGAGGGGGGCTAAATCCCTCTTTTTAATTGCTTATGAAATTCATTTTGGGGAAAAAATTGAAAATGAGCCAGCTGTGGAAAGGTGATAAGGTTGTACCGATAACCGTTATCCAGTCAGGTCCTAATGCCATAATTGGTTTGCGAACTAAGGGGAAAGATGGTTATGAAGCTGTTCAAGTTGGTTTTGTGGGAAAAAAGAAGCGGTCAAAAAATTCGCCTGTTTTCAGGCACATTAAAGAATTTCGCGCCAGAACTTCCAAGGCCAGCGATGTTATAAGTCAATTAAAAACCGGCGATATTTTGAGTGTCGACCAATTTGAAGAAGGTCAGAAAATAGAAGTTAGCGGTTTGAATAAGGGAAGAGGATTTCAAGGAACAGTAAAAAGGCATGGGTTTGCCGGAGGACCGAAAACCCACGGCCAAAAAAACAGACACAGAGCACCCGGTTCAATCGGCGCCACAGCGCCTCAAAGAGTTTTGCCAGGCAGGCGAATGGCCGGAAGAATGGGGAGCGAGCGGGTGACTGTTAAAAATTTAACAGTAGCCGGCATTGATAAAGAGAAAAATCAGATTTTTATAAAAGGCGCGGTTCCGGGCATGAACGGAACGCTGGTTGAAATAAGAGGCAATTGAATATGAAAATAGACGTTGTTAATCAAAAAAAAGAAAAAGTGGAAAGCGTTGATTTGCCAGAAAATATTTTTGGCGTCAAATGGAATCCTAAATTGGTTCATCAAGCGCTTTTGGCGCAACTTGCCAACCGAAGAGAGGCTTGGGCGCACGCAAAAACTCGAGCCGAAGTTCGAGGCGGCGGTAAAAAACCATGGAAACAGAAAGGCACCGGTCGCGCAAGACACGGCTCGATAAGATCGCCGATTTGGAAAGGCGGAGGAGCCAGCCACGGACCGCTCAAAGAAAAGAATTATTCAAAAAAAATAAATCGAAAAATGAACCGTTTGGCGATTTTATCGACACTGTCCAAGAAATTTTCGGACAACGAATTGTTGGTTGTCGATAAATTCGAAGGAATTGAAAATAAAACAAAAGAATGGGCAAGAGTTTTAAATAAATTATCCGATATGCGGTCAAGAACGGCGTTGATTTTAGACTCTGCGAATAAAAACGCGGTAAAAGCGGTTTCTAATATCAAAAAAATCGAGACAATCAGTCCGAATTCGCTCAATGTTTATGATTTGTTAAGAAATAAATTCATTATTTTCGAGAAAAATTCGATTAAAGAGGTGGAAAAGATTTTCAAAAAAATAACACCGTAAATTAAGCTATGGCAAAAACCGTTAAAAAAATAAAGAACGAAAATATTTCCATAAATACAAGCGTTAAGACTGGCAAAAAAAATGTTTTTTTGGTGAAGCACGCGGCAATTACGGAAAAAAGCAGTTTTTTAACCAATCAAAACAAATACGTTTTTGTGGTTGATTTAAAGGCTAATAAATCGGAAGTTGCCAAGGCCATAAAAGCTATTTATAAAGTTGAGCCTATAAGCGTTAATATGGTTAGTATTAAAGGAAAAACAAAAAGATTCGGATCGAAAACCGGCCGGTTGCCGGGCATTAAAAAAGCAATTGTCACTTTAAAGGCGGGCCAGAAAATCGAAATCATGCCGGTATAAAACGAATATATAAAAAGATGAAAAAATTCGCACCATCAACTCCATCAAGGAGACAAATGACAATCGTTGATTATTCGGTGATTTCTAAAAAAGAGCCGATGAAAAATATGCTGGTTAGATTGCCAAACAGAGGCGGACGCAATAATCAAGGCAGGATAACTATGCGCCATCAAGGAGGGGGCAATAAAAAATTGTACCGCATTATTGATTTTAAGCAGAACAAAATCGATATTCCGGGGAAAGTTGAGGCCATTGAATATGATCCGTACAGGACTGCGTTTATCGCCAGAGTTGTTTATATTGACGGCGAAAGAAGATATATTTTGGCGGCAAAAAATATCAAAGAGGGCGACAGCATTGTTGTTTCCGAAAACGCGCCGCTTAAAGACGGCAACAGAATGCTTTTAAAAAATATTCCCGTTGGCTATTTTGTCCATAATATTGAGATAAATCCCGGGAAAGGAGGTCAGATAGCCCGAGGAGCCGGTTCCTGGGCTCAAATTTTAGCTCAGGAGGAGAAATATACTAATTTAAAAATGCCTTCGGGCGAAGTAAGAAAGGTTTTAAATTATTGTTTCGCGTCCATTGGACAAGCATCTAATCCTGATTATAATCTGACAAATATTGGAAAGGCCGGCCGAACGCGGCATTGGGGTATACGACCGACAGTTCGAGGTACCGCTATGAATCCGGTTGATCATCCATATGGCGGCGGAGAAGGAAAACAAAAAAGAGGAACAAAGAGGCCGAAGACTAAATGGGGTAAAGTTACCGGCGGAAGAAAAACCAGAAATAAGAAAAAATGGTCAAGCGCGTTAATAATAAAACGAAGAAAGTAATTAATTTATATGAGTAGAAGTTCAAAAAAAGGCCCATACGTAGATCCGAAGTTGTTGAAAAAGATTGCCAAATTAAGTCTGGGCGATAAAACCGTTATTAAGACTTGGTCTAGAGATTCCGAAATATCACCGGAGATGGTTGGGTTTGTTTTTGGGGTTCACAACGGCAAGGATTTTATTTCGGTGAGAGTCTCAGAAGAGATGGTGGGGCATCGTTTGGGGGAATTTTCTTTGACCAGAAAATTTGTGAAGCACGGCGGGAAAATACAAAGAGAGATAGAAAAGAAAGCCGAAGCTCCAAAGCCGCCCGTATCCAAATAAAACATGATTACTGAAACTGTAAAATTGAATCATTTAAAAATGGCGCCTCGCAAAGTCCGATTGGTTGCCAATTCGCTCAAGGGTTTATCGGTTAATGAAGCCGAGGCCCAACTTTTGATTTCAGCGAAAAGGACTTCAGGGCCCTTACTTAAGCTTTTGCGGTCAGCGGCGGCTAATTTAAAAAATAATAAAAAAGTGGAAGCGGATAAATTTTTTATAAAAGAGATTAGAGTTGACGGAGGGCCCATGTTAAAAAGATGGATGCCCAGAGCGCAGGGAAGGGCAACGCCTATCCAGAAAAAAAGCAGCCACATTACTCTTATTTTGGCCCAATTGGAAAAGCAAAAGGCGCCAAGGTTCACTATTATTAAAAAAGAAAAAATCAGCAAGCTTAAATTTGAAAAAATGAAAGAAAAATCAAAACATAAAGATCAAGAAATGGAAGGAGTGTTAAAGCCGAAAAAAGAAACCAAAGGATCGGAGAAGCCCGGTTTTGTAAAAAGAATATTTAATCGAAAAGCAATTTAATTAACTATGGGACAAAAAATAAAACCAAATTCATTTAGATTGGGGATTATCAGAGATTGGAATTCCAGATGGTTTCCCAAAAAAGGCGGTTTCAAAACATTTTTAGAAGAGGATGTTTTGATTAGGGATATAATCAAGAAAAAAATCGGACTTGCCGGCATTGATCAGGTTTTGATAGAAAGATCGGGAAATGGCTGCAGAATTTCGATAAGAGCGGCAAAGCCGGGACTTATCATTGGAAGAGGCGGAAAGGGCATTGAGGATTTGATTAATTTGATAAAGCGAAACCTTACTAAACTTCGTAAAGAAAAAGGAACAACCGAACAAGTTTCAATCAGTTTAAATATTGAAGAAATCAAAAGAAGTGAAGTTTCGGCATCTGTTGTTGCGCAAAATATCGCTAAAGATTTGGAAAGAAGAATGCCTTTCAGGAGGCTTATCAAAAAATACCTCGAATCTATTTTACAAAATCGGGAAGTGAAAGGCGCTAAAATAAAAGTTGCCGGCAGATTAGATGGAGCGGAAATCGCGCGCAATGAACATTTGGCAAAGGGTAATTTACCGCTTCAAACTTTAAGGACGAATATAGATTATGGCCAAGCGACGGCCCATACGACTTACGGGACAATCGGAGTAAAGGTTTGGATAAATAAAGGAGAAGTGTTTGAAAAAAAAATAAATCCACAATAAATTATGTTATTGCCAAAAAAAGTTAAACATAGAAAATGGCAGAAAGGCAGATCCAAAGGCAGGAAGGTGGAAACGAGAGGGATCACGTTAAGTTACGGGAGTTTTGGCCTTCAGGCGACTGAGGGCGCTTGGGTTAATTCCAGACAAATAGAGGCAGCCAGAAAAGCCATCACCTTTTTTACGAAGAAAGGCGGAAAAATGTGGATCAGGATTTTTCCCGATAAACCGATAACCAAAAAACCGCCGGAAGTAACCCTTGGAGGAGGAAAAGGCGCTGTTGACCACTATGTTTTTCCGGTTAGGCCGGGACGAGTTCTTTTTGAGGTTGACGGGGTGAAAGAAGATGTTGCTAAAGAGGCATTAAAGCGAGCCGGCCATAAGCTTCCAGTTAAAACAAAAATTATTTCAAAAGTATGAAGAGAAAAGAATTTTTGGAATTAAAAAACAGCCCGATGGCGGAATTAGAAAAGAAACTGCCCGAATTTCGGGAAAAATTGAGATCGCTTAGTTTTGATTTAGCGGCGGGCAAAGTAAAAAACGCGCGAGAAATAAAGGAAATCAAAAAGGCAATCGCCAGAATTTTAACCATATTAAAGGAAAATCAAAAATAATTTATGCCCAGTATTACAACTTCGACGAATTCTCTATAAAAATTTTTGAGGATTTTAGAAGAAACAATATTAGGCAAAAAATAAAAAAATATTAATTAACCATCAACTTCGAGAATTAATCCAAAAATAATCGAAGTTGTAATACTGGGTATGAAAAGAAAATTAAAAGGAACCGTTGTTTCCGATAAAATGCAAAAAACCAGAGTTGTTGAGGTCGAAAGATTTATTAAGCACCCGAAGTACCTAAAATATTTCAAGTCATCGAATAGGTTTAAGGCGCATGATGAAAATAACGAATACAAAGCCGGTGACCGTGTTGTTATTGAAGAAACAAGGCCGCTTAGCAAGGAAAAACGATGGAAGATAATTTCTAAAATATAAAACAGCAATAACACCATGATACAAGAAAGATCAGTATTAAAAGTTGCCGATAATAGCGGGGCTAAAATAATCCGCTGTTTTAGAATTTTGGGAGGCAGCCGGAAACGATATGCGCGTTTAGGTGAGATTTTTATTGCCTCAGTGCAAGAAGCGGAGCCGCGGAAAAATATAAAAAAGAAGGACATTGTAAAAGCGGTTTTGGTTAGGCAGCGCAAAGCTTTAAGAAGGGCTGACGGTTCTTACGTAAAATTCGACGAGAACGCGGCTGTTTTAATAAACGTAAAAAAAGAGCCGATTGGCACAAGAATTTTCGGACCAATCCCGAGAGAATTAAAAGAGAAAGGATTTGAAAAAATAGTAACGATGGCTGAAGAGATAGTTTAAAAAATATGAATATTAAGAAAAACGACACGATAAAAATAATAGTTGGCAAAGACAGGGGAAAGACGGGGAAAATAACGAAAGTTTTTGAAAGCACGGGAAAAGTTTTGGTGGACGGAGTGAATTTATTTAAAAAACACATTCGTCCGAAAAAAGAAGGAGAAAAAGGGCAAACCGTGGAAATTTCCCGGCCGCTTGATTCGTCCAATGTCATGCTGGTTTGTCCCAATTGCGGTAAACCAACAAGGATAGGCTTTATAAGGGAAGAAAAAAACAAATTTAGAATTTGCAAAAAGTGCAATTCCAGAATTTAATTTTATGCCCAGTATTACAACTTCGACGAATTCTCTATAAAATTTTTGAGTATTTTAGAATAAACAATACTAGGTAAAAATAAAAAACATTAATTAATAATCAATTTCGAGAATTAACCCAAAAATAATCGAAATTGTAATACTGGGTATGAAAAACGTTAATTTAAAGGAAAAATATCAGAAAGAAATTATCCCCAAAATGAAGGAGATTTTTGGTTATCGCAATAATTTAATGGCGCCTAGAATTGAGAAGGTGATTATTAACGTTGGGATCGGCAGATTAAGCCAGCAGGCTTCTTTTAACGATAAAATTTTGCCTGAAGTGATAAACGCGATTTCTACCATAACAGGACAAAAACCTCAGACGGCTCCGGCAAAAAAATCAATTGCCAGTTTTAAAATACGGACCGGCCAAACTGTTGGACTCAAAGTAACGCTAAGAGGAAATAGAATGTATGATTTTTTGGATAGGTTGGTTAAGATTGTTTTTCCTCGAGTAAGAGATTTTAGGGGAATTGATATTAAAAATATTGACCAGGGAGGTAATCTTTCAATTGGCCTTAAAGAACATTTGGTTTTTCCTGAAATAAGTTCGGAAACTTCGAGAGTTGATTTTGGTTTGCAAGTTGTTATTGTGAGTAATGCCGAAAAACGAGAAGAAGCAATTGAGTTGTATAAATTAATCGGCATACCGTTTAAAAAATAGTAATATGGCAAAAAAATCCGTAATCGCAAGATCAAAAAAACCGCCTAAATTTTCCACCCGAGCAGTTTCCAGGTGTTTTAAATGCGGACGTAAAAGAGGATATTTGAGAGATTTCGGATTGTGTCGAATTTGTTTTCGAGAAATGGCTTCGCAAGGAGAAATTCCCGGAGTAAAGAAAGCTTCGTGGTAAAAATATGTTTATAAATACACTGATACAAATAAAAAACGCGCAAGCCGCTAAAAAAGAAACGGTTAAATTGTGGTTTTCAAAAAACAATGAAGTTCTTTTGAAAGTTTTATCAGATAATAAATATTTAGACAGTTTTGATAAAAAAGGAAGAGGACATAAAAAAGTTATTGTTGCGAAATTAAAATACGACAAAGAAGGAAGCCCGGCCATTGGCGGCATAAAAATTGTAAGCAAGCCCTCGCGTCATATTTACGCGGGTTATAAAGATATGAAAAAGGTTAAGAACGGTTATGGGTTATTGATTGTTTCCACATCAAAAGGAGTAATGACTGGTCTTGAGGCCAGAAAGTCAAAATTGGGAGGAGAAATATTATTTGAAATTTGGTAATTTTAATATGAGTAAAATAGGCAAAAAACCGATAATAATTCCAGAAGGAGTGACCGTTGAAATAAAAGACGGATTTTTGGAAATCACGAAAGGACACGATTCCCATAAAATTAAAATTTTGCCGTTTATTGAAGCGGAAATCGGCGAGGAACAAATTAAAGAAGGAGAAGGAGAGCGGAAAATTTTGAAATTCAAAAAATCCGCGAACATGAAATCCGCGCAAGCTAATTGGGGCACGATGAGAGCCACGGCTCAAAACGCGGTGGACGGATTAATTACGGGCTTTTCTAAAAATCTTGCAATTGAGGGAATAGGATATCGAGCGAATTTAGAAGGAGAAAATCTTGTTTTGAGTTTAGGATTTTCTCATCCAATTAAATTTACGCCGCCAAAAGGCATAAAAATATTGGTTGAAAAAAACGTGATTAAAGTTTCGGGATTCGATAAGATTTTGGTTGGGCAGGCGGCGGCGAATATCCGCGCTTTTAAAAAACCCGAACCTTATAAAGGAAAGGGTATTAGGTATGAAAACGAGGTGGTAAGAAGAAAATCCGTCAAAAAAGCAGTTGGCACAAAATAAACGTATGAATCGAACGAAAAATATAAATAAAAAAATAGAAAGAAGGAAGAAAAGGACCAGGAGTAAAATATTGGGCACGGCGAAAAAGCCGCGGCTTTCGGTTTTCCGCAGCAATCGTTTTACTTATGTCCAGCTTATTGACGATGAAAACGGCAAAACATTATTAAGCGCTTCGACAAAGTCTTTCAGTAAAAAAGAAACGTCTTTAAAACAGCTTGAGCAAGCTAAATTATTGGGAAAACTTTTAGCTTCGGGAGCGGTGGAAAAAGGTTTTAACGAAGTGATTTTTGACCGGGGAAGTTATAAATACCACGGGAAAATAAAATCAGTCGCTGAAGGAGCGCGCGAAGGAGGCTTAAAATTTTAATTTAAAATTATTCATGTATCACAAAGACACCATAAAGAAAAAATCGGATTATAAAGAAAAAGTTTTGGAATTAAGAAGAGTATCAAGAGTTGTCTCCGGAGGAAAGAGATTTAGTTTTAGAGCTACTGTTGTTATAGGAAACGAAAAAGGCTCTGTTGGCGTGGGCGTTTCCAAAGGGCATGACGTTGCCCAGTCGATTGATAAAGCTAAATCAGACGCCAAAAAGAATTTAATCCATGTATCGCTAAAAGGAAGAACAATACCTCATGAAGTTGAAGCAAAATACAGCGCTGCCAGAGTGAGGATAAAGCCAGCTAGGCCCGGGCACGGACTTCGAGCCGGAGGAGCGGCTAGAAACGTTTTGCTTTTGGCCGGAGTAAAAGACGCCAGCGCTAAATTGCTGGGAACGACTAAAAACAAATTGACAAACGCATTTGCTACGCTGGAGGCGCTTAAACAAATAAAGAAAAAATAAATATGCCCAGTATTATAACTTCGACGAATTCTCTATTAAAATTTTTGAGGATTTTAGAAAAGGCAATATTGGGCAAAAAATAAAAAACATTAATTAACCATCAATTTCGAGAATTAACTCAAAAATAGTCGAAATTGTAATACTGGGTATGCAACTCCATCAATTAAAAACCAAAAATAAGTTAAAAGATAAGAAAAGAGTAGGCAGAGGCGGAAAGCGGGGTACGACTTCGGGGAAAGGCCAGAAGGGCCAGAAATCCCGCGCCGGTCACAGAATACGGCCGGCTATCAGGGATTTTTTGATGAGAATTCCTAAACTTCGCGGATCTAAAAATAAGCCGACAAGCTCTAAATTTGTTCCGGTTAATTTAAATACTTTGGAAAAGAAAATAAAAGAGGCTGTAATAGACCGGCAAATTTTGATAAAATATAATATCATTAAGGGTTCGGAAAAAAATATAATTGTTTTAGGAAGCGGCGATTTAAAGCGGGCGCTTGAAATAAAAGGACTCAAAGTTTCGCAAAGCGCTAAAAAGAAAATAGAAGAAGCGGGAGGGAAAATAACATGAACTTTTCCAAGTTTTTCCAAGTTTTCAAAATAAAAGATCTTCGCGACAAGGTTTTAATGGTGGCGTTTCTTTTGTTGTGTTTTCGAATTTTAGCGGTTATTCCAATTCCCGGCATCGACCAAGTTGCTTTAAAAAATTTCTTCGGTTCCAATCAGCTGTTTAATTTTTTGGGCATAATGGCCGGAAGCACATTGAGTAATCTTTCAATAGTGATGATGGGAGTAAGCCCTTATATTACTTCTACCATCATAATGCAGCTTCTGACCATGATATTTCCGCGACTCAAGGAAATGTATTACGAAGAAGGCGCGGTTGGCAGAGCAAAATTCAACCGCTATTCGCGAATTTTAACAGTTCCTCTTGGTATACTTCAGGCATACGGGTTTCTCAATTTGCTTAGCTCTAAAAACGCTGTTCATTTCAACGGGTCGTTTGATCTTATTAAAAACGTCATTATTGTGACAGCCGGTTCTATGATTGTAATGTGGGTTGGCGAGCTTATTACCGAGCAAAAAATAGGCAATGGCGTTTCGCTTTTAATTTTTGCGGGCATTGTTAGTAGCGTTCCTAACGTTATCGTTTCGCTCATAGCGTCTTATAGCCCGGAAGTGCTAGTTACTTATATCGGTTTTGCGATTATGGCGATTTTTGTTATTGCCGGCGTTGTTTTAGTTAATGAAGGAGAAAGAAAAATTCCAATTTCTTACGCCAAGCAAGTAAGAGGCAATAAAATGTACGGGGGCGTTTCAAGCTACCTGCCGATAAAAGTGAACCAGGCTGGAGTAATTCCGATAATTTTTGCTATTTCAGTGCTTCTTTTCCCGCAATTTATAGCTCAAATAAGTTCGGTTTTTTCAAAAAGTTTTTCATTAAAAATGATTGACTGGGTAAATGCCGTTTTTAATAACGTGTATATTCACAGCGCGTTTTATTTTGTTTTAGTTGTTGTTTTCACGTATTTTTATACCGCTATTACTTTTGATCCAAAAGAGATTTCCAAAAACCTTCAAAGATTCGGCGGGTTTATAACGGGCATCCGGCCTGGCGAATCAACCGCTATTTTTCTTTCTAAAGTTACCAGCCGTATTATTCTTTGGGGCGCCGTATTTTTGGGATTAATCGCGATATTGCCTAATGTGGTTCAAATCATCACGGGACTTAATTTTTTGACTATCGGCGGTACGGCGATTTTGATAGTCGTTTCGGTTGCGCTGGAAACAATAAAACAAATTGATTCTCAATTAGTGATGCGCGAATATGAATAATAATATTGCGGTTATATTTTATGGTCCTCCCGGATCTGGAAAAGGCACGCAAGCCAAACTTCTTTCAGATAAGCTCAATTTGTACCTTTTCGATACCGGCGATTTTTTAAGAAAAATTTTTAGCAATCCGAAATTTAAGAATAACAAAGAAATTCAAGCGCAGAAGAGGCTTTACAATGAAGGGAAGCTTGTTTCGTTTGAGTGGGTTTTAAAAAATGTCAGCCAGAAAGTAAAAGAATTGGCAAAATTGGACCAATCCGTAGTTTTTAGCGGTTCGGCAAGGAGTTTGTTTGAGGCTTTTGGCGATAATAAACATAAGGGTTTGGTTAAAATCTTGGAAGAAATCTTTGGTAAACATAATTTATATTTTTTCTATTTAGATATTTCAGATGAAGAATCAATCAAAAGAAACAGCCGGCGATTAATTTGTCCGACTTGTAAAAACGCGCTTTTGGCTTTCGCCTCAAGTATGAAAAACTGCCCTCTTTGCGGAGATAAAATTGAACACCGCAGCGATGACAAAAAAGAGATTATTGTAAAGCGTCTTAAGGAATACCGCCAGATGACTTTACCGGTTATTAAAGAATTAAAAAAGCGGAAATATAAAGTTATTAAAATTGACGGTATGCCCGCGCCATACAAAATTTTCAATAAAATTCTCAATTATTTCTAATGGTAAAAATCTATACGTCTGATGAAATTAAAATAATCGCCGAAAGCGGGAAAATTTTAGCCATTGTTTTTAAACAGCTTAAGCAGGAAATAAAAATCGGGGTTTCGTTAAAATACTTAGACAGCCTTGCTCAGAGGATCACAAGAGAAAACGGCGCCCAGCCGGCCTTTTTGGGATACCGGCCCGAAGGCGCGCGAAAGCCGTATCCGGCTTCTATTTGCGCTTCTTTAAACGATGTTGTGGTGCATGGCCTTCCAAATGACTACCAATTAAAAGAAGGCGATGTTTTAAAAATCGATTTTGGAGTTAAATACAGGGGATTTTATTCTGACGCGGCGTTTACTGTTGAGTTGGGGAAAATTCCGGCTGAAGCTAAAAATTTAATAAAAGCCACTAAGGCCGCTTTAGAAGAGATGATTCGCCATGCTAAGCCTGGGAATCATTTGGGAGATTTAGGCTGGGCAGTGGAAAGAGTGGCAAAAAAATTTAATGTTAGCGTTATAAAAGGCTTGACTGGCCATGGCATCGGCAAGGAACTTCATGAAGATCCCAGTGTTTATAATTACGGCGAAAAAGGAAAGGGGATGGAGTTAAAGCCGGGAATGGTTTTGGCTCTGGAGCCGATGCTTTCAACCGGAAGCGGAGAAATAAAACAAAAATCAGATGACAGCTGGGCAACAATGGACGGCAAATTTTCCGCGCATTTTGAACACACTATAGCGATTACAGAAAGGGGCTCTCAAATTTTAACAATTTAAGAACGGTACTTGTGGTGAAATTACGAATCGTTGACAAAATAGTAAAAATATGTTTATCTTGAAACAGAACTTATTAAGATTCCCTGCTGGTGAGGCCGAGCAATAAACCACTGAGGCGAAAGCCGGAAAGGAAAAGGAAATGATATTCGAGATTTTTCTGAAGGTGGTAGGATTTTTCGTTGACGTGATTGCGATCCCGATAGCGATAGTCGCCAATGTAAACGATCACCAAAAGGCGATGGAGATTCTTGGCTGGTCGGATGATGTAAAGACTTGGTTGCGAGAGCGCAAGCCCAACCCACTGAGTGTCTTTTTGGCCGTGGCTGGGTTTGTAATGGCTTGCGTGGGGACCAATATTATCTGGTCGGCGTGGCATATAAAGGCGCCGATGTACGTTGCCGTTGAAGAGAAAATCGGATTTGCGGTAGCCGGAGGATTCGTGTATCTCACCGGTTTGATACTATGTTTAGCCGTATTTCGCAAGTATTTTCGAAAGGAGGTGAAGCGGGGCGCTTAGCGCCCCATTTTTTTATCCGTTTCTTGCTTAAAAAAATTTTCCATATTATAATTTAGGTAAATTAATTACTGGTTATTCTGTTGGTTATCCTATGGAAAATATTCGGGAAAAACCTTATCTTTCTGTTATTATCCCGGCTTATAATGAAGCAAAAAGATTGCCGTTAACTTTAATTGATATAAATAAACATCTTTCCAAGGCGGATTTTTCCGCCATAGGCGGATCTCCGCCCAAGGCGGATGCGCCTATGGAGCACGCCTCCGGAGGAGATTATGAAATAATAGTTGTTGACAACAATTCCAAAGACGCTACTCGTGAAGTTGCCGAGAGATTTACTCACTTGCTAAAAAATGCAAAGGTGATAGAGTGTACCATTCAAGGAAAAGGCGCGGCAGTAAAAGCTGGTATGCTTGCGGCAAAGGGCGAATATAGGCTGTTTATGGACGCGGATAATTCCGTATCAGTTGATCAGGGGATTAGCGCGCTTAAATACTTTAAAGAAAGCTACGGAGTTGTTATTGGTTCGCGCGACGTAGGCGGCGCTAAAAATGACCAGCCGTGGTACAGGCAAATCGCCGGTAATATTGGAAATCTAATAATTCAAGTTTTGCTTTTGCCGGGATTGTGGGATACGCAGTGCCCGATGAAAATATTCACTGGCGAGGCCGCGGAAAAAGTTTTTCCGCTGATGAAAATAAACAAATGGGGCTTCGATGTGGAAGTGCTGGCATTGGCTAAAAAATTCGGATTTAAAATTAAAGAAGTCCCGGCTATTTTTATAAACGACCCGAATTCGAAAGTAAAAGCTTCCGCTTATATCAAAACTTTTTTAGAAGTTTTTAAAATCAGGCTGTGGTTATGGTTCGGAAAATACGAAAATTAAGAAAGAATTCCGAAATAAATATTTTAAAGTAAAAACCTCGTTTTAACGAAGGAAGAAATTTTTTATTATGACGCATTATTTGTCTAAGGAGGGTCTCGAGGAATTAAAAGTGGAATTAAAACGGCTTAAAAAAGACGAAACTTTTGAAATTGCCGAGAGATTAAAAAAAGCTAAAGAGTTTGGCGATCTTTCGGAAAACTCCGAATATTCGGAAGCGAAAGAAGCGCAAGCCAAACTGGAGGCGCGTATGTTTGAATTGGAAGAAGTAATCAGAAACGCCGAGATAATAAAAAAATCTCCGGGTAAGAAAAGCATAGTTCATATTGGCTCAACTCTGACTGTTTCCAAAAATGGAGATGTTATAAAATATACCATTGTCGGTTCAATGGAGGCTAAGCCTGAAGCAAAGCTTATTTCTAACGAATCGCCGTTGGGAAGGTCTTTTTTAGGTAAAAAAATCGGAGAAGTTGTGGAGACAACTTTACCTAACGGAAAAGTTTTCAAATATAAGATAATCGAAATCGAGTAAGGGCTTTGTCTCTGGCGTTTCGCCGGAGTAACAAAACCTTACCCCGCCCTCTATGCATTACGCATATGTGCTAAAGTGCCAGAAAAATGAATGGTATATAGGCTATACCAATGATTTATGAAGAAGACTAGCGGAACATCAAAAAGAATGGAAATGTGATTTAATGTATTATGAAGCGTATCAAATAGAGAAAGCTGCGCGAGAACGAGAAAGAAAATTAAAGCATTATGGCAGCGCATGGAGAGCGCTCAAGAAAAGAATTATAGCTTAGAGGGCGGGGTACTCAATGTTGTAGTTAAATTTTCGTCGCTACGCACTGAACTTCGCTAGAAAATTTAAACAACATCGGTATGTTTTGGGCGGATAAAATAGCGGAGGAAATAAAAAATGAATATCGGGATAAAATCGTCCTTCAAGCGGATTCAGGACAGGCCAAAGGAGAGGCGATTATTATTCGAGATGAAAAAACCGCTTCCGGAAAAATACACGTCGGGTCTCTGAGGGGCGTTGCGATACACGGAATAATCTCTGAGGTTTTAAACGAGCAGAACATTAAAAATAAATTTCTTTATGAGATAAATGATTTTGATGTTATGGACGGATTGCCGGTTTATTTAGATAGGGAAACTTTTTTGCCTCATATGGGCAAACCGCTTTGCAATGTTCCTTCTCCAGACGGGAAAGCCAAAAATTACGCGGAGTATTTCGGGCAAGAATTTATTAAAATTATCGAGTCGCTCGGGTTTAAACCGGAATTTTATCGTTCCAGTGATTTATATAAAACCGGGGAATTCAACGAAGCCATAAAAACTGCTTTGGAAAATGCCGATAAAATCAGGGAAATTTATAAAAAAATTTCCGGAGCTGACAAGGAAAAAGGCTGGCTTCCGATAAGTATGGTTTGCCAAAACTGCGGGAAAATCGGCACAACTAAAGCGATTTCTTTTGATGATAAGGAAGTAGAGTATATTTGCGAGGAAAATTATGTTGAGTGGGCAAAGGGTTGCGGCTACCGAGGGAAAATTTCTCCTTTTGACGGCAACGCCAAGCTTCCTTGGAAAGTGGAGTGGGCCGCAAAATTTTCGGTTTTAGACGTTAGTGTGGAGGGCGCCGGGAAAGATCATTCAACAAAAGGCGGCGCAAGAGAGGTGGCTGATACTATCAGCAGAGAAGTGTTTAAAAGAAAACCTCCTTTTGATATTAAATACGAATTTTTTCAGGTTGGCGGAAAAAAAATGTCTTCGTCAAAAGGAGCGGGTTCGTCGGCAAAAGAAATCGCAGATTCGCTCCCGCCGGAAATTTTCAGATTTTTACTTTTATACAAAGAGCCGCGCCAAGTCATAGATTTTATTCCGGACGGCGACACGATTCCGATTCTTTATGACAATTACGATAAAATGGCCGAAGATTATTTTACGGATAGAAAAGGAGATTATAAACGGATTTTTTATTTGAGCCATACGCCTCAGCAGCGTGCAGAAATCATAAAAAGATTTTTGCCGAGATTTTCACAAATTGCTTTTTTGGCGCAGATGCCGCATATCAATATCAGCCAAGAGGTTGAGAAAATTAAAGCTGGAAAATTATCCGACGAAGATGAAAGCGAGGTTGAGTACAGGACCAGATATGCCTTAAAATGGCTTTCTGTTTACGCGCCGGAGGATTATAAGTTTGAGCTCCAAACAAAGGAAATTCCTTTGAAAGCAAAAGAGTTGGGCGAAAAGCAAAAACAAGCTTTGAAAATAATTTTGGATTACGTCAGTTCAAAAGATGTTTTGGACGGACAAGAGCTGCACAGCAAGCTTCACGAAATTAAAAGTGATTTAAAAATCGAACCGAAAGAACTTTTCAGCGCTATTTATTTAAGTTTTTTAGGTAAAGTTAGCGGGCCCAAGGCAGGATGGTTTTTGAGCGTTTTAGATAAAAAGTTTTTAGAAAAGCGGCTAAACGAGGTAGTTAGTAGTTAGTAATCGCCATTTTAATGTTATGACCTTAACAGAACAAATTAAAGACAAGCTTGATATTGTCGATTTTATCGGCTCGTATGTCCAGCTAAAGCCGGCGGGCAAAAATTTAAAAGGGATTTGTCCTTTTCACAAGGAAAGAACCCCGTCTTTTATGGTATCTGGCGACAGGCAAATGTGGCATTGTTTTGGTTCTTGCAGTGAAGGCGGGGATATTATCAAGTTTTTGATGAAGTATGAAAATATTGAATTCTCTGAGGCGCTCAAAGTTTTGGCGGAGAAGGCCGGCATTGAAATTCGAAGAGTAAGTCCGATGGAGCAAAAACAATTCGGAATTTTGTACGATATTAATGAAGCCGCCAAACAATTTTTTAAAAACACGATTTTAAATAGCCGCGAAGCGCAGGATTATTTGAATTCTCGGAAATTAAATAAAGAAACCATAGATGAATTCGGAGTGGGTTTCGCGCCAACTAATCCTGATGAGCTTACCCTTTATTTGATTAATCTCGGTTACGAAATAAAAGATATTGAAAGAGCGGGATTGAATTTTAAAAGCGAACGAGGCGGATATTTCGACAGGTTCAGGGGAAGAATTATGTTTCCTATAGATAATCATTTTGGCAAGACCGTTGGTTTCAGCGGCAGGATTTTACCAAAATACGACAATGGCGATATGGGCAAATACATAAACAGCCCGGAGACGCTTATATATAATAAATCGAAAATTCTTTACGGATTAAGCAGGTCCAAGAATTTCGTCCGTGAAGAGAGCCGAGCGGTTTTGGTTGAAGGGCAGATGGATTTTTTGATGCTCTGGCAGGACGGCGTAAAAAATATAGTGGCTACTTCGGGAACGGCTTTGACCGGCGAGCATTTGAAGGCCTTAAGAAAACAAACTGATAAATTAATTTTTTGTTTTGATAATGACGAAGCCGGAATAAAGGCGGCTGAAAGAAGCATTGAGTTGGCGAATCAATCGGACTTTAGCGTTAATATTTTAATTTTGAAAGACTATAAAGATCCGGCTGAGGCAGTGGAAAAAAATCCGGGTTTGTTCAAAAGCCTGACTCAGAGCGCTAAGCCGGTTTTTGAGTTTTATTTTGAAAAGTATTTGCCACTCATAAACGACGGCGATTTTTCGGAAATTAAAAAAAATATCCGTTTTGTTTTATCCAAAATAAAAAATATTTCAAGTCCGATTGAAAAATCCCATTGGTTGAAAGAATTGGCGGATCGGACAAAAATGGATGAAAAAGCTTTAATGGAAGAAATGGAAAAATTAGCCGGTTCGATTTTCAAGAAAACAGCGGGAATAGTTCAAGAGGAAACATTTTCTCAAAAAGACCGTTTAGGTCTTATAGCAGACAGAGTTATCAGCATAGCAATGGCCCAAGAGCCCTTGTTTATAAAAATAAGCGATTTTGCGGATTATTTACCCAAAGAGCACCGCTTAGTTTATGAACAATTAAAAAATAAAGTTAAAACAGATGATCCGGGAATTATAAAAATGCTGGACTCCTTGTCTCTTAGGTCGGGGTTTGAACTCGAGCTTTTTGAAAATGACCTTGATAAATTAAGCAAAGAATTTGAAAGCCTCCTTTTAAATTTAAAGGCCGAATATTTAAAAAAAGAAAGAGAGAATTTGATGTTAATGATTAGTGAGGCCGAAAAAGCAGGTGATGGAGAAAAATTGGGGAATCTTTTAAAAAAATTTGACGAATTGTCAAAAATAATACAAAATGTATAAAATGAAAAAAAAGACCTCCAAAAAGCGAAATTATTTTAAAAAAACCGCTTCAAAAAAGCTAAAAATAAAAAAAAGAAAGGTTTTAACTAGAAAACCTAAAAAACAAAAAAAGGCTAAAAAGGCCTTAATTTATCATAAGCGAAAAAAAATAAAAGCGAGAGAGGCTATTTCAAGCCAAAACGAAGCTCTTATAGCTGAAGTTATAAAAAGAGGGAGAAGTCGGGGTTTTATAACCGATGCGGAAATTTTATATCATTTTCCGAATATTGAAGACGATATTTCTTTATTGGAGGAGATTTACGATCGTTTGGCAAAGAGCGACATAAAAGTTATTGAAACTTCAGCGCTAATTCCTGTTGTCGCCGAGGAAATTACGAAAAAAGAATTGGAAGAGGCGACTATTATAAATCAGACTTCGGAAATGCCAGACTCGGTGCAATTATATTTAAAAGAAATCGGCAGGACGCCGCTTTTGACGGCAATGGAAGAAAGGGAAATAGCCAAGAGAGTTTCCAGAGGCGACGAAGAGGCGAGAAGAAAATTGATTCAAGCCAATCTTCGTTTGGTTGTTTCAATCGCAAAAAAATACGCTTATCGAACGCATCAATTGAGTATTTTAGATTTAATTCAGGAGGGCAATATCGGCCTTTCAAAAGCAGTGGAAAAATTCGATTACAGGAAAGGATTTAAATTTTCCACTTACGCCAGCTGGTGGATAAGACAGGCGATAACCAGAGCTTTAGCCGACCAGGCGCGAACCGTCAGAATTCCGGTTCATATGATAGAAACGATTTCTAAATTTAACCAGACCAAGAGGCGATTAATGCAAGAATTAGGCCGAGAACCGCTTCCGGAGGAAATAGCCATTGAAATGGGCACAACTGTCGATAAAATTTATTATTTGCAAAAAATTTCCCAGGAGATTATATCGCTCGAAACGCCTTTAGGCGACGACGAAGACTCCACCTTGTCGGAGCTTATAAAAGACGAAAAAAATCTTTCGCCGTCACAGATAGCGGATTTGTCTTTGCTTAAAGAAAAAGTTAGGGCGATTTTAGTGGATTTAACGCCAAGAGAACAGGAGATTTTAAAATTGAGATTCGGTTTAGACGACGGCGTCACCCATACATTGGAAGAGGTTGGCAAAAAATTCGGCGTTACCAGAGAACGTATCAGACAAATTGAAGCTAAGTCACTTTTGAAAATGAAAGCGCATCATAGGTCGAAGGAACTGGAGGAATACTAAGGGAAACGACGAAAAATATTTCCTAATAAAAGATTAAAAAAATTATTTAACATGACTTCAGAAGAACTGCGAAAATCATTTTTAGATTTTTTTAAATCAAAAGGGCATGCGATTGTTTTGTCTTCATCTTTAATACCAGATGATCCGTCTGTGCTGCTTACAACCGCCGGAATGCAGCAATTTAAAAAATATTACACCGGCGAGCTTAACGCGATGAGCGATTTTAAATCTCAAAGAACCGCCTCAGTCCAAAAGAGTTTTCGGACCAGCGACATTGAAGAGGTTGGCGATAAAACGCACCTAACTTTTTTTGAGATGCTTGGCAATTTTTCTTTCGGCCCTGTGGGAAGCGACAAGCCGGACGATTTGGAAACGGACGGTTATTTTAAAAGGTCATCTATTCATTGGGCGTACGAATACATTACTAAAGTGCTGGAGATTGGATTAGACAGAATTTACGTGACTGTTTTTGAGGGTAACGATGAAGTTCCTTTTGACGAGGAGTCGTATAAGATTTGGCATGAGGAAATTAAAATGACGAAGGAAAAAATTCTAATGGGTAACCGCGCGGATAATTTTTGGGGGCCGACTGGAGATTCGGGCCCGTGCGGGCCAACAACGGAAATCTATGTGGACGGAGTTGAGGTTTGGAACGTTGTTTTTAACGAATATTTCCAAGAAAAAGGCGGAAAGTTGAGAAAAGTTGAAAATCCGGGTGTTGATACTGGAATGGGCTTTGAAAGGCTGCTGTCGGTTTTGCAGGCAAAGGAAAGTGTTTTTGAAACCGATGTTTTTGAGGGCTTTGTTTCTAAAATAAAAGAATTGGCGCCTTCTTTAGCGGACAAAGAAAATGGCAAAGAAAATATTGTCCGGATTTTTGCCGACCATTTAAGAGGGGCGATATTTTTGACAGCTGACGGCATAAGGCCGTCGAACAAAGAGGCGGGATACGTTTTGAGGCGGTTGATACGCCGATTATTGGCTTATGAAGTCAAATATGACATTCACGCTAATTTTTTTTCCGAGGCGATAAAAATTATTAAAAATAAATTTGCCGAAGTTTACCCGGAGTTAAATAACGATAAAATTATTCTGGATGTTTTGGAAGGTGAACGAACAAAATATCAGGAAGCAATAGGTTTGGGCGCTAAGGAAATAGAAAAGCTTAACGCTCTGGGCGAAAAGATTACCGGAGTCGTAGCGTTTAATTTATATCAAACTTTTAGCATTTCGCCGGAAATTACGTTGGAATTGGCGAAAAACGTTGATAAGGATAATTTTCAAAAAGAATTTGATGAAGAAACTAAAAAGCATCAGGAAATTTCCCGCGCCGGAGTTGAGAAAAAATTCGGCGGTCACGGTTTAATTTTAGACACTGGAGAGCTTAAAGCGGGAAGCGAGGAAGAAATGAATAAAGTTATCCGTTTGCATACCGCCACTCATTTGCTTCATCAGGCGCTCAGAGATGTTTTGGGCGATGGCGTTGACCAGCGCGGCAGCGATATTAATCCCGAGCGGGCGCGATTTGATTTTCTTTTTAACAGAAAACTTACGGCTGATGAGATTAAAAAAGTTGAGGAAATCGTGAATGAGAAAATAAACCAAAAATTGCCGGTTCGTTTTAAAGAAATGCCGAAAGAAGACGCGGAAAAAACCGGAGCTCGCAAATTTTTTAAAGGTAATTACCCGCTAATTGTGAAAGTATATTATATTGGCCAGGAAGACGATATTTTGAAAGCGTATTCCAAAGAGTTTTGCGGCGGGCCTCACGTAGAAAATATTTTTGAGATAGGGAAATTTAAAATTATTAAAGAAGAGGCGAGTTCGGCTGGAGTCCGCCGGATAAGAGCAACAATCAGCGAATAAAATGAAATTACTGGATTTTTTAAAAAAGATTTTTCTTTTCCGGTTTTTCGATAAACTGGAGGATAAAATTAGAGGTAAATTAAGCCATCATCCGGTTATTTACGCGATGATTGGAAGCGTGGGGATAATCTTGTTGTGGCGCGGTATTTGGATAATAGCGGATAATTACAATATGAGCGGATTGGTGTCTGTTATTTTGGGGGCGGCGATTTTACTGGCAACCGGTCTTTTTGTGTCGTTTTTTGTGGGTGACCGTGTAATAATCAGCGGAATTAAGGAGGAGAAAAGAATAGACGAAAAAACCGAGGAGGAGATAAAAAAAGAAACAGAGGAGATAAAAGAGATAAAAACAGAACTTAAGGAGATAGGAAAAGACATCGAGGAGCTTAAAAACAAATAGAGGTTTTTATGTTAAACAATTTTTTAAATTATTTGGCAATAAAAGCCGAAGTTTATCGTCTTTATTATGAGCGGCTTAAAAGGAAAAAAATTGGAGAAGCAATTTCTGGAAGCCTATGATCAATACGCAGAAGCGATTTTAAGGCATGCCTATCTTAGAGTGAGTAGCCGGGCCATAGCTCAAGATTTGACTTCGGAGACCTTTGTTAAAACATGGCAGTTTGTCGCCGGCGGCGGAGAAGTAAAGAATTTCAAAAGTTTTTTGTATCGGGTATGCAATAATTTGATAATTGATTATTACAGGAGCAAGGCGAAAACCAACGTGTCTTTAGAGGACGTGGCAGAACAATCCGAGCCGGTTCAAGAGGCGCCGCATAATGATATTGATACGGTTATCGCTTTTGAGTCCATAAAAAAACATTTGGATTCTTTGCCCCATGATTACAAACAAATTTTGATACACCGATATATTGACGAGCTCGATATCGTGGAAATTAAAGAAATCACCGGAAAATCAATGACTAATATTTATACAATAATCCACAGAGGCTTGAAGATGTTAAGAAAAAAAACAGAAGATGATCAAAAGAATTAAACCAAAATTAATATTGAAAGAATTGAAGAAAATTCCTTCTGATGAGAAGTTTTTAATGTCCTTGCGTGAGGGGCTGGTTAATTATGTTAAAACGAATCCGGCAGCGGATTATGAAATAAAAGTTCTTGAGAAAACGCCGTTTAAAACAAGTAAAATAAGGATGGCTCCAGCCGCGCTTATCGGAATAATCGCGGTTTTGTCGGGCGCGGGAACGGTTGCCGCGTCTCAAAACAGTTTGCCCGGAGAAGCGCTGTACAATATAAAATTATTAAGCGAGAGGGCGCGAGTCGCGGTTGTTTTGAATCCAAAAAACAAGGCGGATTTGCAGTTCGCGCTGGTTCAAAAAAGAATAAATGAAGCGAAAGAATTTCTTGAAAAAGCAAAAATGGAGCAGTTGACGCGCCAACAACAAGAATCGGATTTAAGCGCCGCGGTTGATAATTTTAATGAGAATCTTAGCGGAGTTTACGGATGGGCTGATAATTTGAAAAAAGAGGGGAATTTTGAAGACGCGATTCAAGTAAATTCCGATTTAAAAACAGCGGCCAGCGTTTATCAGCAAATTTTAGAACAGAATCTTGACGGCGATATTTATGAAAAAACCAGCGAAATAAATAAGAGTATGGCCGTGGTTGATGAATGGAAAAACAAAGCAAAAAGCGAGATTGAAGATATTAATCAAAAAGAATCATCTGGAGTTCGGTCAAACGGTTTTGAAAACAGCGCCCAAAATAAGATAAACGCCGCCTCTAAAAAAGTTGAAACAATAGAAAAAATAATTGAGAAAAAGAGAAATAATTTAGATTCTCAAACTCAGCAATTATCCCGACAAAAAATAGAAGACACTAAACAAATTTTGGAAAATGCTCAAAGCGATTATAACAGCGGAAATTATGAAAACGCTTTTGAAAAATCTCAGGATCTGATAAAAAATCTTTCGGGGACTAAAGCGTTTTTTGAGATTTCTCCGGAAATCAACTCCGATAGTTTAAGAAATTTTTGGGATGAAGACAAAAGCAGTGGCGATAATAAGGAAAACTCAAAGATTGAGAGAACTAAAAATTCGGAAAAAAGCGGAGAGAAAATAAAATCGCAAGAAAACAGTGAAAATTAATTTATTCGTCTTTTAGTTCGCGTATTTTGTATTTTACTTCTTCTGACAAACCGCGAAGATGAGCTATTTCAGTGTTTACCCGGTGAAGGTTATCAAAAGCGATAGAGCCGCGGCTAACACGCTCGTTTTTGTCCTTTTGGGCAATGGCGGCGTTATAATTCATTTCTAATTTCTCAGCTATTTTTTCGAGGTCGTTTATTTTTTCTGCCAGCTCTTTTAATTGCTCCTCTAAGTTTTTTATGTCTTTTATTTCGCGATTTTTTTCAAAGGAAAAAACCTCGGTAAATTTCCCAGGCTGGGAACGAGTTTTGGCCGGCTTAACGTTTCTTACGGCTTCGCCGGCTTTTTTAAAGTCAATAATATTATTTAGATTTTCAGATTTTTCCATAATTAGATTTTAACAGAAAAAATATTTAAAAAAAGCCGCCATACCCAGAGGGGTTGGCGGCGGATCTTGTTTCTGTTAATCACGGAGTTATCGGCGACAATCAGGACAAAGATCGTTTTCGTCCAGATGTTCGTTTCGGGTAACACGCTGACACTTTTTGCAGTACCTTCCATCTCCGTTTAGAAGGAGATGGAAGTCATCTATTATCTCACCCCCGCCATAAGGAGATTTTCCTTTTTTGGGCGGTTCGTTTGAGGTGGGCTTGCGCGTCAGATATCCCATAGGTCCTCCTGAAAGTCAGATGGTTTGTGGTTTATACAACTGCGCCTTCTTTGCGGAGATTTTCCGCGCATGAGTCGCAGACCTGGCCTACGCCTTCAACATAATTTCTGCGTAGGTCCACTGGAGTGTCTTTTGTGAAAGGCGTTTCTTTTTGGCAGATGACGCAAATTTCTTTCTGGTCTTTTTCTTTCTTGTCCATCTCCGTGTCCTCCTTCGGTAGGGTATTTTCGGGCGAAAATCGCGAAAATCGTTTAATTTGAACTGCAAAAATAATATCAGGAAAACAGGGGATTGTCAAATAAAATACCTTTTCGGGTGTTTTATTTTTTGGCTCGCCCTGCTCAACGATTTCCGAACTTTTGACTGGGCAAGCGAATACAAATATCCGACTGTAGTTTTAGACCAAATGAAAGAAATGCTGGCTAAGTACGCGAATGTATAACCCGTTCTTGCCCCGTGTTTGCCCGTGTGGCGAGCGGTTCACCAGAAGTAAGAGATTTGCACCAATACGAAAACCAAAAATGATTGTGAACGAGTTTTGAGACTTTAAAACGATTTGCTTAACTTCCCAAAAGTTAAGCAAATATGACTCCGCTGGACTTGTTCCCCGGGCAAGCGTATGTTCTTGCTTGCTATGGAGGACGATGACATTGAAGCGATCCTTGCGACCGCCAAAAACATAAGAATGCCACATCGACGCGGATCATTTAATCCGTTATCTTCACTTCCGGAACCGAAAGCCAAACTCAAACAAGCGATTAAGGAACGAATCAGACTCTTGGCTGGTGCTTATATCTCACTGGCCGGATTTGTGGACGATGACGATATAAGATTTGCCGAGGATAATCCGAAGTCAAAGAAAACTCAAGCTATATATCTCAAAGTGCTTGAGGATATGGAAACGGCGAAAAAGGAAATAAAGGAATTTAAACTTATTGAATAAGCTGATTTTTTATTTTTTCTTAATTTTAATTATTCCAATAATACCGCCAATGACCGCTAAAACTCCGAGTCCTTGAGCTCCAGGACTATCATCATATCCGCCATAAACAAATATAAATATTCCAAACAATATCGCAAAGATTAAAAATGCTATTTTAAGCTTTTTATTCATAATTATTTATTTTTAACATCGGCTTCTTCTTTAGCTTTTAATTTCTGTTCGTGTTGATGATCTAAAAGTCTAACTATAAGATCAGCCAAACGGTCGGAAAAAGCCTCTTCCATTTGCTCAACGGTCATTCCTTTCGGAAGTGTTCTCGGTTTTATTTCTTTTTTAACTTCTTGTGCCATAGCTTTGATAATTTAGCGTCTACCGTAACTATTTTGAACCCAATTTGATTGTCTGGATAATGCGATCAACTGTTGAATCAAGATCGAAAGATGTTCGCTCGTTCTTACATGTCGTCTTTTGCAGATCATCGTAATTGTCGCATTGCGGATAGACCAGAGTAAAACTTACTGTCACCAATTTATCATCCTTGATCGTGGAGTAGTCATAAGTAGTATAAACAGAACCGGCCGCACCCTCGCTACTTGCTTTGACACAATATGTCCGATTGTCGACCATCCGCTTTGCAACTCTCTGGGGTAGACTGCTCTCGGCTGGCGTTTCTAAACAATTTAACTGACGACCATTGTTTAATACAGCAACCTTCGGAGGCCAGGATTGAGTAAAGATATAATCGGTTAATAATCTTTCCGGATACTTAAACGAGATTCCAGTTTGGTCGTCAGCACTAAGTTTCCATAGATCATTATTTGCTTCATCCGGGCATTGGGCAAATTCACATCTAGGTCCAGTGCGTCCAACATACGAGCCGTCCGGACAAAGCTTGGCTTCTTCTGTGCAAGCCATTTGTCCTAAATTTGCCGAACTGTTGAGTTGCCAAATTGAATAATTAAGATACCCGGCAAAACTTACCCAAAGGATGTACGGAAAAAGAAGCCACATGGCCGGACGAGATATTTTTGCAAAGGTGATGATCGTGGCCAAAATGGCGAGCCAGAGAAAAACCATCTCAAAAAGTGCTCCGCCCGGGCTGTGCAGACCGAAAAAGATAATCGACCATAGAGTATTTAAAACCATTTGAACCCCAAAAGCCCAATAGGCCAGGCGTTTGCTTTTTCCGCTCTCATCCTTCCAGACAAGATAAAGTGCGTAGCCCATCAAAAGGAACAGCGTCGTCCAAACCGGTCCGAATATCCATGCTGGTGGATTTAGAGCCGGCTTGACCAACACCGGATACCAATCTTTCACCGAACCGATGGTAAAGTAACTCCCCAGACCTCCTGCCAACTGCGGGATAATAAACGAAATGATGAATTTGAATGTGTTGTTGATTTTCATAAGTTTATTTTACTCCAAGGTTTATAAAATATTTTTTATTACATTGTTACCGCTCGCACGAACTCTTTAACGGCGAACACCAATCTTGCTCAAAAATTTGCCAGTAATAACAAAGCAGACAACATAAAGAATAACGAGCACTATTTTGAAGTAGTCATTCGCAAATAGTTCGGGACCGAAAATTGTACCGATGAGAAATAAAACACCGAAGTATAGATAGTTGTAGGTCACACTGCCAAGCATTGCCCATCGTCCGGTCGCACAGGCTCTAACGAGCGCGAAAATAAAGATTGCAAACAATCCTACCAACACTGCAATCCAGTGTTCTAAAAGAAATGAAGTCAGAATACTCCAAAGCATTCGGGCTGCTTGTTTCGTTCCTTCATCAATAGCGTTAAGAAGTAGTTCGACTACCTGCCTTGGAAAATCTGTTCCTAATGGAGTAGATGTTGCGGTCATAATTATTCAGGAATATCTTTGGATATATAGAAAGGATTGAACAAGACTCCTGTCATGGCACGCATCATAGCTCTTTGCGTTGCAGTCACAAAAGCAATCGCTTTGCCATGCTCGCCATCTTTTATCATTTTTAGGATGTCTTTTTTACTGCTTTTGAACTCATCAGACTCAAGAGTTCTTTTTAAGCTTTCAAGAATATCTTGTTCCGTCTGATCGGGCATCGACCTCACTCCGTCAGCTAAAGAATTTGCGTCCTCATTCGCAAGACAGATAGCCGAGACCTTTTTTGATATCTCATCGGGAAATATAGACTTAACACTCTCGACTTGACCTTCATCAAGAAATCCTCCGGCTGGCGGACTGAAAGCAAACTTCTCAAAGAGTGGTAAAGCTTGAAAAGACATGGGGAAATTTACCACAAAACCTATCGCCGTCAGGCGAATTGCCCTAAGCAATAATTCAGTGCCTGTCTGCAGACCAGTCTCACTGAAACTAGTCATATTGCTATTTCTTAGTGAAGTGTGAGTATGTAGAGCACCCTGTGTGTGCATAAAACCAGAAAGCTCTTTATACAAAAATTTAACCTCTTTATTCCAGTCTAGTTTTTCATCAAGTATCTTAAATTCCGGACTCTTTTCGCCAAGTTTTTGAAGCATGTCACCAACTCCCGGGGTATGATCTTTTCCGCTAAGCCATTTCTGAAAATTTTCCTTATCTTCGTTTACGAAATTATAGAGAGCAAAAATATTTAATTCCAAAAAACTTCTTAGCGACCTAAAGCTGTCTTTGTAAAATCCCATCATCATCAACAAGATTGCTGAATCTAAATCCTGATCAGCTTCAAAAAATACATGATGCCAAGGTTGAATTGTTTTAAATTCATCACCGGATCCTCCAAATATTGGAATTGCAAAAGATAATTGATTAAGTCCACCAAGAGCCTTATCTATCTCGTTTTTAATTGAGCCATGCGACTCCAACCACATCTTACTTTTCTCGACAGTAGATTCTAAACCTTTTGTTTGTTTTAAATAATTATCGAGCATATTTTTATAGTCCGAGCTTCATATACTTGTCGATCTTAAGACTCTCCAAATTTCAACCATCGCCAAAGTATCAAGGTGGCAGTAATCTTTTAATGCTTGTATTTTCATATTTTTATCATCCTCAGAATATTCCCCGGACACA
>JANLIR010000009.1 GCA_024654025.1 Candidatus Wolfebacteria bacterium
AAAAAACGCGGAGCGTTCGGAATTGCCCAAAACCATTGGCTTTCTTTGGCGAACGCCAAAGAAAAAATTTCTAAAAATGACCTTACTTTAATTCTGGTGCCCGGGGCCGGAGTCGAACCGGCACGCCTTTTGGGCGGCAGATCTTAAGTCTGCTGCGTCTGCCAATTCCGCCACCCGGGCATAAATTTAGAATTAATAATCATAATCGGAGGCCATGGTGGGACTTGCACCCACGCGTAGCGGTTTTGCAGACCGCTGTGTTAGCTACTTCACCACATGGCCAATAATAAATTATAAATTTTGCCGGGCTGTTTTACCACTTGCCTGCCCGCCAAAGCCTTGTGCGCAGGCGGGGCTACGTGGCCGCTATTTAATAATTTTATCGTCTATTAAAATTTTTTCAATTCGAGCCGCGTTTTCCGGTCCGCGGTCCATTTCAAAATTTAATTTTGGAGCGCTTTTATTTCTTAATTTTTTAGAGAGCTCGTATCTCAACATTCCTTGGCTTTCAATAAGTTTTTTAAAAGTCTCTTTGGATTTAGAAGAGGGTAAAACGCTTACTCCGAGTGTCGCAACAGAGTAGTCGTCTGAAACGGCGACTTCGGTGATTGTTAAAAGAGTCTCGGAGAATTCTAATTCTCTTGCGATTATTTTACCGAGCTCTTCTTGTATTAAGCTACTTAGTTTCTGTTGGCGGTATCTCATTTCTTAAAACATCTCCTTTTTGCGTTAAAATATCAGAGTCCAGCATGATGCCGCATTCTTCGTTTGTTTTCACCTCTGAAACGTCCTGCCTTGCTTTTTGAAGATTGGTTATTTTTCCGGTTCCTATTAAAACGTCGCCTCTTAATATTTTAACTTGAACTCGGTTTTTAATGCTGCCGTTTAAGACTTTTCCTCCGATAACTTGTTCTTCTTTTTTCTGTCCGTTAAAAACCGCCAATATTTCCAATTCTCCGATAACTGTAGAGGTATAAAATTTTTCTATTCTGTCGGTTATTGCTTTTATCAATTCGTAAATTATTTCAGACGAAATAATTTTAACGTTGTTTAGCGAAGCCATATTTTCAACCGATTTAGAAATATTTGTTTTAAAGCTGACCACGATAGAATTTGTGGAAACGGCAAGTTTTATGTCGTTATCGTTTATGTCTCCGATTTTTTCATCAACTACGTTAATGGCTAAATTTTCCTGGGGCAAATTTTTAATGATTTGGGAAAGGGCTTCCAATGATCCGAAAACATCGGCTTTGATAATAATGTTCAGTGATTTTTTGTCGGAGGCCGGTATCAGCAAACAATTTTTTTTACAATCTACCTTTTGGTCAGATCTAATTTTTTCGATATCAAGCAGGCCGGCTTTAAAGATTTCTCCCACAATCGGCAAATCGTCAAAACCCAAAATCAAAACCGGACTGGAAGGTAAAGCCTCTTGAATTTTTTCTCCTTTAAAATTTTCCAGGAGCTTTATTTTCCCGCGCATTGTTTTGGTGGCTATATAATCTCCGGCTTTCAAAACGCCGTTTTTAACAATAGCGCTTGCGGTCACTCCTCGTTGGTTGTCTCTTTTTGCTTCTAAAATTATACCCTCGGCGAATTCGGAAGCGGGGGAGTAAGTTAAATTTTCAACTTCCGCCGCCAGTAAAACCAAATCCAAAAGCTCGTCTATTCCTTGGCCGAATTTCGCTGAAATATTTTGCCAGCTGATATTTCCGCCGCGGCCTTCCAAATAAACTCCATTTTGCATCAAATCGTTTATTGTTTTTTCAATATCGGCGTTTGGTTTGTCTATTTTATTTATCGCGACCACAAATGGGGTTTTTGTTTCTTCGAGAGTTTGTATGGATTCTTTTGTTTGCGGTTTTACTCCGTCGTCGGCCGCCACGATTAAAATCGCTAAATCAGCGACAGTAGCGCCGCGGCTTCGCATATTTGAAAATGCTTCATGCCCAGGAGTGTCTATAAAAGTGATTTTGCGTGTTTTAGTCGCAAAATCATCCTGAACTTTGTGAAGGATCTCGTAAGCGCCGGTTGATTGGGTGATTCCGCCCGCTTCCCGAGCCGCCACATTGGTTTTGCGGATTGTATCTAAAAGGGTGGTTTTGCCGTGGTCGACATGGCCCATTATTACAACCACCGGCGATCTGGGGATTAGCCCGGATAGTTCAGTGTTTTGCGTCACTATTTCGTTTTTTGAAGCTTGTTGCTGCAACATAAAAATTAAAACCCGCGGTATTTAACGGGTTTTTGCAGAATACCAGAAAAAGGCTTATAAAGCAAGATTTTTCAGATAAATCTTTTGATCATTACTATGTCGTAAGCGGGTTTTGGTAAAATATTCATCTCGTGTTCTACTACGCCTTGAAGAATCGGGTTTAAAACCGCATTGTCGGCGGCGTGGATTATATTTCCATTTCCTACATAAATGACGTTGTGGCCGATATAAACTTTTTTTCCTGGCGGGAAAATCGCATGCCAATAATGGCCTTTTGTACTTTCAAAAAATAGGACATCGCCCGGCTCAATTTTGTCCGGAGAAACTTCTATGCCAAGAAGGGAAGCTGCTTGCTCTATTGAGGAACGCGGCATGTCAACTCCAACTTGTTTAAAAATATACTGGACAAACGACGAACAATCAAAACCAGCCGGTTTTTCGCCGTTATTTTCTTTGAGATACGCTCCGTATTTGTACGGCATGCCTAGACAGTTTCTGGCAACCTCTATTAATTTTTCAACCCTTCGGTCTCTCTCGGGGTTGACTCTGAGTTTGTCGAATGAGTTATTTTTTTCTTCGCGGGACATTTAAATAAAATAGTCGGTATGAAAAATTTCGTCAATAGCGATCAAGTTTTAGTGAAGACGAAAGATTGATTTTTATCAAATTATAAATATAATAAGGACGCGGGGAAGTGTAACGGTTGCACGTGAGGCTCATAACCTTGAGGCAGTGGGTTCAATTCCCACCCCCGCAACATTAAATAAATTAAGCACCTTAAATTAGTGCTTAATTTTATTTGATTACTAAAGATATTATGGAGTACTTGCGTTTCGGGTAAGAAATAGTGCAAAATTAGGCTATTATATTTTAGGGCTTATTGATGCTTTGAAAGCCCAATAAATTAAATGCCGGTGTAGCTCAATGGTGGAGCGGAGCCCTCATAAAGCTCAGGTTAGAGGTTCGATTCCTCTCACCGGCACCAATAATTAAAAACCCCAACTCTGGGTTTTTTAATTGAAAAAATCCGATTCTTAAGGTAGTATGAGTTTAATAAAAACAACAAACTACGCACTACTAATATCATGCGCCAATCAGAACTTTTTACTAAAACTCGAAAAGAAATTCCTAAAGACGAAGATTCAATAAACGCCCAGCTTTTAATCCGAGCCGGATTTGTTGATAAAGTAATGGCCGGAGTTTACACTTTTTTGCCGTTAGGGCTTCGCGTTTTTAAAAAAATTGAAAACATTATCCGCGAAGAAATGATTGCTATCGGCGGTCAGGAAATTTTGATGCCCTCTCTTCAGCCGAAAGAAAATTGGGAAAAAACAGGAAGATGGGAAGGGTTGGATAATTTATTCAGGTTCACGAGCCATTATTCAAAAATTGATTACGCGCTTGGCGCGACTCATGAGGAAATAGTTGTGCCGCTCACAAAAAAATTTGTTTTTTCGTATAAAGATCTGCCCATCTATGTTTTTCAGATTCAGAACAAATTTAGAGATGAAAAGCGCGTGAAATCAGGGCTTTTAAGGGGTCGCGAGTTCTTTATGAAAGATTTTTACTCTTTTCATAAAGACGAAGAAGATCTCGACCAGTTTTATTTTAAAAAAGGCAAAAAAGCGTATGAAAACGTGTTTAAAAGAACGGGAATTGGCAATTCAACTTATTTTACTTTCGCTTCCGGAGGCACATTTTCAAAGTATTCCCATGAATTCCAAACAATATCTTCTGCGGGCGAGGATACGATATTTTTGTGTGAGAAATGCAAAATTGCGGTTAATAAGGAAATAATTCTTGAGCAAAGCTCCTGTCCTAGTTGCGGCAATAAAAATTTAAAAGAAGAAAAAGCGGTTGAGGTTGGAAATATTTTTCAGCTCAAAACAAAATATTCTATTCCGTTTGATTTAAAATATCGCGATCAAAACGGCGCAGAAAAAGACGTTATTATGGGCTGTTATGGCATAGGTCTTAATCGGTTAATGGGAGCTATCGTGGAAATCCATCACGATAAAAACGGAATAATTTGGCCCCAAGCAGTGGCTCCTTTTAAAGCTCATCTTTTGAATTTGTCGAAAGATAAAAAAAATAAGGATTTTGCGGAAAAAATTTATAAGGATTTGCAAATTTCAGAAGTTGAAGTATTGTTTGATGACAGAGTTGACGTAACTCCGGGTGAAAAATTTGCCGAGGCCGATTTAATGGGAATTCCGTACCGGCTAGTTATAAGCGATAAGACAGGAAGCAAAATAGAAATTAAAAGGCGAGATGGTAAAATAACATCGCTTGTATCGAAAAAAGACTTAATAACTAAATTATCAAAATAGCCCATGTTTCTAATCAAGGAGATTTCAAACTATTTCGTAAAAGATGTTGGGATTGATTTAGGCACTGCGAATTCTTTGGTCTATGTTAAGGGTAAGGGGATTGTTATAAACGATCCGTCTATCACGGCGATTAATAATAAAACCGGCCAAGTTGTGGCAATAGGCGAGGATGCCAGAAAAATGCTCGGCCGCACTCCCAGCCATATCAGCATTATAAAACCGCTTGTTAACGGCGTGATTTCCGATTTTGAAATGACTCAAGAAATGCTCCGCCATTTTTTTAAGCGGATAAACGGTGAACGGGCATTTAATTATTTCAGGGCTGTTATCGGTATTCCCCCCAATTTAACGGAAGTTGAGAGAAAATCCGTGGAAGACGCTGTTATTAGCGCGGGAGCAGCCAAGGCTTATCTTATCGAAGAACCGGTTGCAGCGGCCATGGGAGCCCGGCTTCCTATAAAAGAAGCGGTGGCCACAATGATTGTGGATATAGGCGGCGGGACCATAGACATCGCGGTTATATCAATGGGAGGAACGGTTATCAGTAAAAGCTTGAAAACCGCCGGTGACAAGTTTAACGACGATATTGTTAAATTTATAAGAGACGAATTCAAACTAATTATTGGCGAGCCAACGGCGGAGGAGCTTAAAAAAACAATCGGCTCGGCCATTCCTTTAAATGAACGTTTGGAAATGCCTATTCGCGGCAGGGGAGTTTCAAGCGGCCTTCCGGTTGAGGTTATTGTTAAAAACAATCAAATACGAGCCGCTTTAAACAGATCGCTTCACATTATCGTGGATAATATTAAAGAAGTCATAGAACAAACGCCCCCGGAACTCGTTGGAGATATTTTGAAAAGAGGAATTTATATTTGCGGCGGAGGAAGTTTGTTAAAAGGTATGGACCAATTAATAGCAAAAGAGGTGGCGGTGCCGGTTACTGTTGTTGATGATCCGCTCACCGCCGTTGTTAGAGGCACGGGAGTGGCGGCGGAAAATTTAGACGAATACGATCATATTTTTGTGACTGCGCTGAAGCCCCTTGATATAAATACATAAGTTCATAAGTTATTGCGGTTTTATGAAAAAAGCGATTTTTGCCTTTTTAATTGTTTTTTTGGCGGTTTTGGTATTTGCAAGCGGATTTTTTATTGAAAAAAAATTTATCCCAGGAAAATTTACAGGGAGATTTAATTTTTTAGCATCGCTGGGCGGGAGTAATTTTGAAGAAATACAGTCTTTAAAAAATGAAAACGAAATTTTAAGAGCGCAAATTCAAAAATCCCAAATTTTTTGCTCCGAAAATAATAGCCCTTCCGTTTCCGTTGCAGTTCCAAAAATTTTATCCTCAAGGATATTCTCCAACTATCCTTTTAATATAAAAAATGTTTTAACCATAAACGCAGGCTCTCGTGAAGGCGTCAAAAATTCTATGACCGCTGCCCAAGGTCAAGATATCTTTTTGGGCCAAGTCACCGAAGTTTTTGAAAATTATTCGACAGTGCGGACGATTTTCGACCCCGATTGGCAATTGGCGGTTAAAATCGGAAACGATAAAATAAATGGACTATTCAAAGGCGGAAACGAGCCTAAAATAACATTAATAGAAAAGCCAGTTAAAGTCGGCGATCCTGTTTTCACTTCCGGACCGGGCGTACCGCTTGATTTGAAAATAGGAGAAATCGGAGAAATTCGAGAAGGCACCGGCGGGGTTTTTAAAGAAGCAATTATTAAAGTTCCGTATAATATAAACCAGTTAGAAACTGTTAATTTGTTAATTAGTTATTAGTTAATTTAATGATGTATAACCCTCAAAAAATTGAGCGAAAATGGCAGAGAGTTTGGGAAAAGGAAAAAATTTATAAAAGCCGCGGAAAAGGCAAAAAATTTTATGTGCTTGATATGTTTCCTTATCCTTCGGGCGAAGGCCTTCACGTCGGCCATCCGCGAGGGTATATTGCCACTGATGTAGTGGCGCGTTTTAAAATGCGCCGCGGTTTTGATGTTTTGCATCCAATGGGTTGGGACGCTTTTGGTCTTCCGGCGGAAAATTACGCTTTGGCGAATAACATTCATCCTAAAATCTCGGTAAGTAAAAATATAAAAAGGTTTAAAGAGCAGATGAATAAAATCGGTTTTACTTATGATTGGAATAAAGAAATCAACACTACCGACCCCCAATATTATAAATGGACGCAATGGATATTTTTGAAAATGTTTGAAAGCGGATTGGTTTATGGTTCAGAGGAACCGATTGTCTGGTGTCCGAGTTGTAAAACCGGGCTTGCATTGGAGGATTTGGAAGACGGGAAATGCGAACGGTGCGGAAGTGAAGTGGAGAAAAAACCTCTTCGCCAGTGGGTTTTAAAAATGACCGCTTACGCGGAAAAATTATTAAATGATTTAAAATCTCTTGACTGGCCTCAGCCCATTATTGATCAGCAAAGAAATTGGATAGGAAAATCAGAAGGCGCAATAATAAAGTTTGTAGTCCGTAGTTCGAAGTCCGTAGTAGGCGAAGTTGAGGTTTTTACCACTCGGCTGGATACTATTTTTGGGTGCACTTATTTGGTTGTCGCACCAGAACATCTTTTGGTTAAAAATCTAAAATCAAATATTAAAAATTATGACAGCGTCCAGAAATACGTAAATCAAGCTCAAAAGAAAACTGATTTAGCGCGGACTGATTTAGCGAAAGATAAAACTGGCGTTGAATTAAAAGGCGTAAAAGCTAGAAATCCATTTAATAACGAAGAGGTGCCGATTTTTGTGGCGGACTACGTTTTGGGATCATATGGCACAGGCGCGGTAATGGCGGTTCCGGCGCACGATGAGCGCGACTGGGAATTCGCAAAAAAATATAAGTTGCCGATAAGAATGGTTATTTGTCCAAATTATCCGGAACCCAAATGCCCCGTGCTTCATAAGGCTTATGTTGATGACGGACACGTTGTCGATTCTCAAAAATTTACCGGTTTAACTTCCCAAAAAGCTCGAGAGGAGATGGTAAAATGGCTTGAGAAAAACAAATTGGGCGGCAAGAAAATAAATTATAAAATGCGCGATTGGGTTTTTGCCCGGCAACGTTATTGGGGAGAACCGTTTCCTTTAGTTTATTGTCAGTCATGCGCCGATAGAATCAATAATAAGAAATATAAAAAAGGGGAATTTACCAAAGGAGAATTAATGAATCCCGGCTGGATTCAAATTCCCGAAAAAAGTTTGCCTGTAAAGTTGCCGGAAGTTAAGCAATACGAGCCGTCCGGCACAGGCGAATCACCGCTGGCCAATATTAAAGATTGGGTTACGACAAAATGCCCGAAATGCAATGGCCATGCTTACAGGGAAACAAACACAATGCCTCAGTGGGCCGGTTCGAATTGGTATTATATCGCGTATCTGATGAAACGCGGAGGGAAATATGTGTGGGACAAGAAGGAAATAAAAAAATGGCTGCCAGTCGATTTATACGTTGGCGGAGTTGAGCACGCAACCCGGCATCTTTTATACGCGCGTTTCTGGTACAAATTTTTATACGATATTAAAGCGGTTTTTAATAAAGAGCCGTTTCAGAAATTAATGAATCAAGGTTTGATATTGGCCGAGGATGGCAGAAAAATGTCCAAGCGTTGGAAAAATGTAATAAACCCGGATGATATTATAAAAAATTTTGGAGCAGATACTTTGCGGCTTTATGAAATGTTTATGGGCCCGTTTATCCAAAGCATCGCCTGGAGCACGGACGGATTGAGGGGAATGAAAAGATTTTTGGATAGAGTTTGGAAGATGAGAGACAGAATTAATCCTTCGGCGGGGGCTTCGACTGAGCTCAGCCGAATGTCCTCAGGACGCGAGGCGCGAAATAAAAAACTGGAGATTTTTATAAATCAAACAATTAAAAAAGTTACCGAAGATATTGAGGGGTTTAAATTTAATACCGCGGTGAGCGCTTTGATGGTTTTGGCAAATGAACTGGAAAAAGAGTCAAGCATTGATAAAAAACATTATCTAACGCTTGTAAGTTTATTATCGCCGTTTGTCCCGCATTTCAGCGAAGAATTGTGGAGGGGATTAAAAGGCAAAAACTCAATTCATTTAGAAAAATGGCCAGATTACAATCCAAAATTAATTTATTTTGATGAATTTGATTTAGTTGTTCAGATAAACGGCAAGGTTAGAGACAAAATTTCCGTGAGTAAAGGAATTTCGCAAAAAGAAGCCGAAGAGGTCGTATTAAATTTAGATAAAATAAAGCAATTTATCGGTTTATTAGGTTCGTCAAAAATTAAAAAAATAATTTTTGTTCCCAACCGGCTGATTAATATAGTGATTTAATGGACCCGGTTACTACAACTTCAATGATGCGCCTCTATTACGTTTATGTTTTGGAAAGCATCAAAGACGGCAAAAGATATGTTGGTTTTACTAATGATTTAAAGAAAAGATTGTCGGCGCATCAGAAAGGAGAAGTTTCGTCAACCGCGCATCGGAAGCCTTTCAGGTTGATATATTTTGAAGGATGTACGAATATTATGGATACCAAAAGGAGAGAGCATTATTTAAAAACTACCGGTGGTCGCCGGTTTTTAGTAAAACGGCTTCAAGAGTATTATAGAAATTGAAGTTGTAGTACCGGGTGGATGATTTCCCCAAAAAAATAGCAGTTTTGGTTCTTTTGGTTGCCTTTTTCGGGGCGCTTTTTTTGGAAACTCCGCTTATTTATAAAAAAGTTCAAAACGGAGGAGTCCCGGCTCTTAATTTTTTAAATCCGCCAGCGGGCGGACAAAAGCAAAAATCCTCAAACAGTAAGATTTATAGCAGGGAAAACCAGAGCTTTGTGTCCACCGATAAAAAAGACGGTTCTTACTCGTCTCCGATCCATGTGCCAGCCCTCGACCTTTAACGGGCTGGGGTTGACGGAGGGAGTTGTTAATGTTATCTTTAGAGCCTTGCTCTTAATTCAGTTTAGGGAGGGAAGATGAACAAAGGATCTAGTTTTGCGCGTGTTGTAGAAGTAAAAGTAATTCGTTTGAGCCCCATTGTGACGGTTCGCCACTATCCTCGATCAGACAGGGAGTTGGAGCGAGCCTACGGCGGGGTTGATGAAGCGATTTTGAAGTCAGGCACCCACCGGACCGTGAGAAAGGAATCCAATACGTAATTTTACCTTTCAAAACACTCCGGAGGGAAACGATGCGGAAAAGAACAAAAGGAAACGGCAATGGCGCGAAGAACGGCACAAAGATAGGAATTCTTGTGTGGAAAACCAAACCGTACACTAGCCAGCAGTTAAAGGAATTAACGATCGCAGACAAAATTTACGATATACTGCTATTAGCGAAAAGCCTTCAAAAGGAGGGCGCGAGAGAGATACGCCTCACTCTCCATTTGAATCAGCTATGTTCAAGCGGACGACGAATTTCGCTTGAGGACGAAATGGTCACGCGACTTTATGGCGCGCTGCGTTCTCACGGCATCGAGGAGTCGACGATCCATTTCATCTGAACCTCTCAACAGCTCTTTTTGCCCCAGCCGGGAAACCGGTCTGGGGCATTTTTATTTCTTGATTATGGTCGCTAAAAAAGTTATTCTATTAATGTTTTAGTTGTTGGTTGTCGGTCGTATGTAGTCGGTTATTTACTGGAGAGGTGGCTGAGTGGTTTAAAGCAGCATCCTGCTAAGATGTTAGGGGCGAAAGCCTCTCGAGGGTTCGAATCCCTCCCTCTCCGCCAGATTACCAAGTTAGAACCTTGGTAAAATAAGGCGGATATGAAATCATATTACGAAAAACCAAAATTTAAACTCTACCATGCCAATTGTTTGGATTTATTAGCTGAACTTCCCGAGAACTCTGTTGATATGGTCTTTGCTGATCCCCCTTACAACCTTTCAAACGGAGGAATTACTGTCCACGCTGGGCGAATGGTTAGCGTCAATAAAGGAGACTGGGACAAGAGTAAGGGATTTAAGGATGATTACGATTTTCATTACAAATGGATGGAAGCGTGTCGCAGAGTTTTGAAACCGCATGGCACTCTTTGGGTTAGCGGCACTTACCATTCAATTTATCAATGCGGCCACGCCCTACAATCGCTTGGATACCATATTCTCAACGATGTCGCGTGGTTCAAACCGAACGCATCCCCGAATTTAAGTTGCCGTTATTTCACCGCAAGCCACGAAACCTTGATCTGGGCGCGCAAAGACAAAAACGCAAAACATATTTTTAATTACGATTTAATGAAAAACGGCAATTGGCCGGAAGATCAGCTAAAGAAACCTGGTCTGCAAATGCGTTCGGTTTGGGCAATGGGAACGCCAAAAACCGTAGAAAAGAAATTCGGCAAGCACCCAACACAGAAGCCGGAAGATTTGCTAAAAAGAATTGTGCTTGCCTCAACTAACAAAGGCGACTTAATACTTGATCCATTTACCGGAAGCTCAACAACTGGGATTGCCGCCTATCTTTTGGGACGACATTTTATCGGTGTTGATACTGAACCGAAGTATTTGGATGTATCAATAAAGCGATTTGAGGAATTGGATCGCAATTTGAAAAATAAATTTGCTAAAAAAATATGAAAATAATTACCCGCGCAGTTGCAATAAAAAATTTAAAGAAGTACATCGGCCAAGATTTGCGAAAGTTGGCTTTGGAGCACGGCATTACGACATACGAAACTGGAAAGCAAAACAAGGGCTGGAAGGGCCTTGTTTTGGAACGCTTAGCCGGACTTCAAACCAACATTTCGAAAGCACCAAATGGGCTTACCTATGAATTGAAATCAGTTGCCTTCCGTAAAGTAAAAAATAAGCTTGTGCCGAAAGAAACAATGGCAATAACAATGATCAATCCAGAAGAATTGAAAGCCCATTCGTTTTTTGAAAGTCATTGTTGGGCGAAGCTAAAAACCATCGTGTTTTGTGCGGTAGAATGGAACGGCACAAATTCCGAGGAAGCAAAATTACTCAAAGTTACGAGCTTAGATTTTGCCGAGGACGACGAATTAATAAAAGAAATCAAGGCTGATTATGACTTCATTCGCAACAAACTTATTAAACAAGGTTTTGAAGCTTTGACGGGAAAAGACGGCAAGTGGATACAAGCTCGCACAAAAGGCCCTGGTCATGGCTCGGTAAGCCGTGCATTTTACGCACGGACTGGATTAGTGAAAAAAATATTTGAGATAGCATCATAAAAAATAATATGACGAAAGAAATAGGATCAAATATGATAAATATGATTATAAATAGCGAGGCTTTCTTAATTGTCATATCTGGAGTTGTTATATTCACACTTCAAAATTTAATTTCACAATTATGGATTTTGCCTTTGGTAGAATTTAAAAAATGCCTGGCAAAAATAGAAACCCTACTCACTAGATACGCATTTTTATGTAATTTTAAATACAACTCTAACGGCGGACTTATGGATGCTGAGATAGAATATTTTCGTAAAGAATTAAAAAACTTAGTAGCGGAAATGCTTGGTACTTATAATATTTTACCCGGATTTGAAAGGTGGTGGTTTAAAAAAATTAAAAAGATTAATATCCTAAAGGCCAAAACAGAAATATTAACCTTATCTGCTGTTGTGAGTACAAAAAATGATGTTGCAAAAGAACGACCACGAGCAGAAATTGCCATAGAAAACATTCCCAAATACCTGAATTTTACGGAGATCAAATATAAAATGGCTGATATTTTGGGAAATTAAATGTCGAAAATATTTTGTAATTAAATCGAATAATCCACTGCATTTTGCCCCTTATCAGACTTTGGCTTCGGTGTTTCAAACCATTCAGGGTGAACTTTGTAGATAGCTCTTAATTTCTGTATACTTTTATCTATATCCTTGAATTTGAGCCACTTTTTCGGTTCAAACTTCGGGACATCGTCCCCGCCAATAGAATTTGTTCGAAGCGTAGCGAGATTACAAATTCATCATCCCGAGGAGATTAGCGACGAGGGAACACATTTAAAAAAAACTATGTTTTGCGAGAGTGCTGAGCGATAGCGAAGCACTCCGCCATCTCGACTCCTATAATATGAATAAAAAGTTGTTTTCCATAGTTGTTTATAATATAATTCCCCTATAGTAAGAAGTCGTTAATATTAAAGGTCTGAATAGAATAAATTAACAAATAATTTTATGGAGAAAAAAGCCAATTCTGCATTCATGAAGCCGCTGACTATCAGCGCAGAACTAGCAGTAATCGTTGGTAAAGGTCCGATGCCCAGATCAGAAGTTGTCAAAAAACTTTGGGTCTATATCAAAGCCAATAACCTTCAAGATCCAAAAAGCAAACGAAATATCGTTGCTAACGGAGATTTGAAAAAAGTATTTGGCGGAAAAGCAGTTGTTGATATGTTTGAAATGACAAAACTTGTTTCTAAACATCTCTCCTAACAATTTTTAAATAGATAGCACAAAGACGCTCTTTATGAGCGTTTTTGTTTCGTTATTTTCCGCTCCCCCTGTTAAAATACTCAAAAAAGCCTTATAATGCCAATATTAATATATGAAAAGCCGAAAAATGACTAGAATCAACGGCTCAACCGGTTGATTCGTTGAAAGTTTAAAAAACATGCACCAAAATAAATCTACAACCAGTTCCGGTTTTTCCGGTCTAGGCATTGCGCCAAGCCTGATGGAGGTTGTGGCCAAATTAAATTACAAAATTCCGACTCCAATTCAACGTCAAGCTATTCCGGTTGCTTTGCAAGGCAAAGACCTGGTTGGTGTGGCGCAAACAGGAACAGGCAAAACCTTAGCCTTTGGCATTCCTTTAATACAACGCCTGAACCAGATTATCGGTTGTGGCCTGATAGTTTTACCGACTCGCGAACTCGCGCTTCAGGTTGACGAAGCCTTAAGCAAATTTGGTTCAAAAATGAGTTTTAAAACAGCCGTGCTTATTGGCGGCGCTCCGATACGTCCGCAAATTCAGGCTCTAAGCCGTAACCCGCGTATTATTATTGCCACTCCCGGCCGGCTTAATGATCATATTCAGCAAAAAACAGCTAACTTAAAAAATGTCAAAATAGTTGTTTTAGACGAGGCTGATCGCATGCTGGACATGGGCTTTGCTCCGCAAATTAAGAAAATTTTTCAGGAACTGCCTGCTGAACGCCAAACAATGCTTTTTTCCGCCACCTTGGCTCCGGAAATTATGAAAATGGCGAGTAGTCTTTTAAAACTGCCGATTCGCATTGAAGTTGCGCCGACTGGTTCAGTCGCTGAACATTTAACTCAGGAAATATTTATTATTCATAAAGATGACAAAACCAGGCTGGTAGATAAACTTTTGCAGCAATACTTAGGCGCGACTCTTATTTTTACCAGAACAAAACATGGCGCCAAAAAACTAACCGGAAATATCAGAGACATGAATCACAGCGCCGCGGAAATTCATTCTAACCGTTCTCTTTCTCAGCGAAAAGAAGCAATGGCTGGTTTTAAATCGGGCAAATATCGGGTTTTGATTGCTACAGATATAGCTTCTCGCGGTATTGATGTTATGGGTATTGAATTGGTTATAAATTATGATTTACCGACTAATACCGAAGATTATGTGCATCGAATCGGCCGCACAGCTCGAGCCGGAGTTGCCGGCCACGCCATTTCTTTGGTAGCGCCGGAACAGCGCAGAGAGGTGCGTAATATTGAACGCTTGATTAGAAAAACTTTGCCAATTTCTACGGTCCCGGAATTACCGCCAAAACGACAAATTAAACAAATTAAATTTGCGCCAACAATTCAACCAATTCAATCAAGCCAAAAATCAGATCAAAAATCTTTTTCAAAACCGCGGTCAAGATCTAACGCTTCCGGGTTTTACCATAAAAGACGTCCCTTTCATCGCCAAGGCAATAGTCGTGGCCGGAGAAGTTAACGCCAATATGGAATTTCTCACTTCGCTAAGGCTTAGATTTTTTTGAACATACATCCAATTTAGAAAAATAATCCTTTGCTTCACGTCTTAATATTATAATGAAAAAAATATCTAAATTTATCATTCTTGCGGCCGTAGCGTTTTTTGCATTCTTGCCGGCTTTAAGTTTGGCGGCAACCAAAAAGCCTTTTTACTACGCCGGCTGGATTCCTTTTTGGAAACAGCAGACTGGCGCTCATGAAATTTCGTTAAATTTAGAAAAGCTTAAAGAGCTTAGCCCGTTTTCTTACGAAGTAAAATCAAACGGAACGCTCGTGGATAAATTAAAAATCAACGAAGGTTTTTGGCCGGGCTGGCTTTCAGCCGTCCGAGATATGAATATAAAAATTATTCCCACGATAGCATGGTTTGATGGAGATGGAATCGATGCGTTGCTTTCCAATAAGAAAAAGCGCATTGCCCACGAAAACGCGATAACAAAACTGGTAAAAGACCAGAAATATGACGGCATAGACATTGATTACGAAGCAAAACTGGCGGAAACAAATCCTTATTTTTCGCTTTTTATAGAGGGGCTTGCTATACGGCTCCATCCTTTAAAAAAGATTCTTTCCTGCACCATTGAACCGCGGATGCCGGTTTCTTCGCGGTATTCGCAGACGAACACTCCCGAAGATTATTTGTATGCCAATGACTATAAAATTTTAAATAAATTTTGCGATGAAGTTAGAATCATGGCGTATGACCAAGGATTAATAGATATAAAATTAGACGTAGAGAAAGGCGACGGAAAATTATACGCGCCGGTGGCCGATGTTGATTGGGTAAAAAAGATTTTAGACGAAGCCGTTAAAACCATAAATCCAAAAAAAATAATGCTCGGCGTTCCGACTTACGGATACGAATATCAGGTTAAATGGGACAACGGCGTATTAATTTACGAGCGTTTAAGAAGCCACACATTTGTTCAGGCGATTGAGCGCGCTTCATCAACGGGCCGAACGCCTTTAAGAAATAGCGCCGGCGAATTAAGCTTTACTTATACGACCAGCACGTGGGTAGGAGGCGTTTCTCCTTCTTTAAATTTTATCGTTGCTTCTAATCAACAACCGGCGGAATTAGCGTCATTAGGGAACGGTTCTGTTTTGCGGTATGTTTCTTTTAGCGACGCTGACGCCATCAAACAAAAAATAGATTTAGCTAAGAAAATGGGGCTTCGGGGAGTGGTATTTTTTAAATTCGACGGAGAACAAGATCCGCTTTTTTGGAGAGTAATCAAATGATTTCTATTGATAAAATATTAAGAAAATATCAAAACCCGCTGGAATTCTAGCGGGTTTTGAGTTAGATTTACAAAATGAGCTTAAAAAACATAAGGAATTTTTGCATCCTTGCCCATATTGACCACGGTAAATCCACCTTGGCGGACCGGTTTTTGGAAATAACCGGCACTATTGAGGCTCGGCAAATGAAGGCTCAATTTTTAGACTCTTTGGAATTAGAAAGAGAGAGGGGGATAACGATAAAAATGGCGCCGGTTAGGATGAACTATGTTTTTAACGGCGAAAATTATTTATTAAATTTAATAGACACTCCCGGTCATCCGGACTTTGCTTACGAAGTTTCGCGCGCCTTTAGGGCGGTAGAAGGCGGAATTTTATTGGTTGATGCCACTCAAGGCATCCAAGCGCAAACATTGGCGCATTTTGAAGTTGCCAAAAAATCAGGGCTTAGAATAATAGGCGTGGTAAATAAAATAGATCTTAACCCGTTGCAAATTACTTCGGTTATCGAGGAAACGGCCGAGCTTATCGGTTGTAATCCTGAAGAAATTTATAAAGTTTCCGGAAAAACCGGCCAAGGCGTGGAAGAATTATTGCGCGCCGTTATTGAAAATATTCCCGCGCCAAAAGAGTCGGAAGGAAAATTTACTTCGGCTTTGGTTTTTGATTCTTTGTACGATGACCATAAAGGCGTTATTGCCAATGTCAGAGTTTTTAACGGCGAATTTTTTGGAGGTATGAATACGCGCCTTATCGCTACCGGCGAAAAAATTAAAATAAAAGAAGTCGGTTATTTTTCTCCGGCATTAAAAACAGCTCTTAAATTAACCGTCGGAGAAATCGGTTATATCGCTACCGGTATAAAAGACCCCGGCAAGCTTCAAATTGGCGACACTATCGGCGATAAAGCGTTTTCCGGGTATGAAGAGCCGCGCCCGAGAGTTTTTGTTTCTTTTTTTCCTGAAGACGGGAGCGAATACGAAGAATTAAAAAAATCATTCCAAAAACTCCGACTTAATGATCCGGCCATAAAACTCGAGCCGGATTCAAATGAAGTTTTGGGCCGCGGATTTAAAGCAGGATTTTTGGGAAAGCTCCATTTTGAAATAACTAGCCAGCGTTTGGAAAAAGAATTTAACGTGGAAACTATAAACAGTTTTCCGTCCGTTTCGTACAAAGTAAAAACGTCCAAAGGCGATTTTATAATAATAGACAGCCCTAAAGATTTATCGAATGATTTTATGGAAATTTGGGAGCCGATGATCGACATTGAAATTTTAATAGCGCCGGCGTATCTGGGAAGCGTGTTAAAACTTTCAGAGCCTTTTCGAATGAAAAATGTCCGGACAAAAACAATCGGCGAAAGAGTTTTAATAAGCGCTAAAATGCCGTTAATGGAATTGATTTCCGATTTTGACGATCAGCTGAAATCGGTTTCTCACGGGTTCGCGTCTTTTAGTTATTCAGTCGCTGATTACCAAAAAGGGGATTTGGTAAAAATTGACGTTTTGGTCGCGAAAAACCCGGTTATCGGGCTTTCGAGAATTTTCCCCAAATCAAACTCCGAATACGAAGCCCGAAAAATGGCGAAAAAACTCAAAGAATTTTTACCTCACCAGCAATTTGAACAGGCAATACAAATTGTTGTAGGCACCCGTGTTATCGCCAGAGAAACAATGCCGGCGTTAAGAAAAGACGTTACGGGCTATCTTTACGGCGGAGACAGGACCAGGAAGATGAAATTATGGAAAAAGCAAAAAGCCGGCAAGAAAAAATTATTAAATATGGCCAGGGTCGCTGTTTCCGCCAAGGTATTTAAAGAATTATTAAAAAAAGAGTAGAATATTGTTAATGACTCGCACGATTATTCTAATAATATTTATAATTTTAATAGCCATTTCTTGGGCCGAATTATTTTTCCTGTTTAAAGAAGACAATAAATTAAAAGCCAGCCTTTTGGAAATTACCCAGAAAGCCCAAGTTTTAAGCGAGGAAAACCAAAGTCTTAAAGCGCAAATTGATTATTATTCAGATCCGGCCAACTTGGAAAAAGAGCTGAAATCCAGATACAACTATCGCCGGCCAGATGAAAAAATGATGATAATAGTTCCTTAATTATGAATAACGGTAAAATAATAGCGCCTATTTTAATAATTTTAGCGGTAGTCGGTTTTGCGCTCGTATGGAGCGGTTATTATCCTATTGCGTTTGTAAATTGGCAACCGATTTTCGCCAAATCATTAGATACGAATTATGCCATCGCGCTTAATTTTTATAAAAGCCAGCTTAAAAACAATCAGGTGTTTAATTCGTCCTCTACTCAGAGTGAAATAAAAAGAGCGGTTTTGATAAGCTTAATAGAAGACAAAATTATTGATAGCGAGGTAGTCAAAAAAATCGGCAAGAACGATTTTGAAAAAAAGATAACTGAAAAATTAAGTGAAATAGATTTGAGTTCCGATAAGATAAAAGAAGGCGCGAAATTGATTTACGGACTGTCAACAGAACAATTAAAGGAAATCGTATTAACGGAACAAGTAAAGCGGGAAATCGCAGAGGGGTTGTTTGGTTCTCCGGATAAAAGCTTTCACGATTGGCTGGGAGAGAGGTTTAAGTCCTCAAATATAATAGTTTTAATTCCCGTTAAAGTTGTTGATAACTCTGTTGTTGCGGAATAAAAAAAGGCATATAATTAAATTAATGAAAAGAGCAATTTTTATTTTAACAGGGTTTGTTTTTGTTTTAATTGCAGTTTCTCCAGCGACTTTTGCGCAGAGCCCTACTTCGTCGGCAACTTCAACCGCTACCTCAACCGCAACTTCATCTAATAAGCTGTTTAAACTCGAACAGCGAAATGAAAAAATCAGGAATTTTGCCGCGCAAATGCAACAGCGGTTAAATGTTATTGTCGGCAATCTTGAAAGAACGGCCTTGCGCGTGGAAACTCAAATTAATAAACAAATTAATCAATCGGCGAGTTCAACCGCGACAAGTACTGACCTTTTAGCGGCGAAAATAAAATTAGCCGACGCTAAAAAGAAAATCGAGGAATTAAAAACAGGCATTGCCAGTTTAGGCCAGAAAGTGGAGGGGGTAATTATCTCCAAAACGCCCAAAACCGCTTTTTATAATGTCAGAGAAAAATTAGTCAAAGCGTTTGTCGCTAAAATAAAAGTAATTCATAAAGAACTTTTAGATTCGGTAAAATTAGCAAAGAAGGAAATGATAAAATTAAATAGACAAGAAAATTCTTCTTCAATCACAACCTCTACTGTGTCTACTACCACTACTTCAACGAACCGATAATTTTTAAAATATAAAAAAAATATGGACCAAATTAATACTCAACCAAATCAAAATAACCCGATTGACCACGAGTCGTTCAGTTTGCTAAATCAACCGAAAAAATCCAGCTGGAAAACCCCGTTGATTATTATTGGAATCGTTCTGATTGTCGCGTTGTTTTTCGTTGGAGGAATGTTCTTGCGTTCGTATTTTTCGCCAAAGCCGGCTCAAGCTCCGATTACTCAAATCCCAGCGGGTTTTACTTTTCCGACAACTAATCCTCCGGCCGCGGCAACAACTACTGTCGCAGACAGCATTGATTTAATTGAAAAAGACTTAAACACTATTGATTTGAAAACTTTTGAAACAGATATAAATAATGATTTGGGCAATATAAGTAAATCATTGTAATTACTACAGACGTACAGATTGCGGACTACGGACAAAATCCCCGAGTACTCGGGGATTTTTGTTTTATTAAGAGTGAACCCCGTTAGAAGCAGATCGCCCCGAGGCGGTCGTAGCCGTGCCTTCGGCAGGGCGGCTTCTAACGGGGTGAATAACCTGTGGATAAATCGTAAGCTCAAATTTTAAAAACCCCATTAATAAAGGGTTTTTTAAAAAGAAATATCAAAAATTAATTATTTATTAATATTTGACCTTAATGGAGTAGTGGCTTAGAATAATATAAAAGTGGTGAATTGTGGATAACTATGGGGATAAGTATACAAACAGGTGGATAACATGGCGGGATAGAAATTTATCTTGAACCCAGTTCCGCTCCAAAGCGGGACTGGGGGAAAAGATTTTTAAGAAATTAGATATTAGTAATTAGTAATTTTTCATATATGTTTATTGGCGAATTCACACATACTTTAGACACAAAAGGAAGAATGGCGGTTCCGGTAAAATTTCGCGGCAAGCTCGGAACGAACGCTATAATTACAAGGGGGCTGGATCACTGTCTTTTTGTTTTTACCAGCCAGGAATGGGAAACGCTGGCGCAAAAATTAATCGCATTGCCTTTGGCGCAAGCGAATTCTCGCGCGTTTGTCCGGTTGATGCTTGCCGGTGCTATGGATGTTGAAGTTGATAAACAAGGAAGAGTTTTAATTCCCGATTATTTAAGGGGATACGCCGGACTTGGAAAAGAAATTGTTGTCGCGGGGCTTTATAACCGTATAGAAATTTGGGACAGCCAGACATGGAAAGGATACAAAGAAAAGACCGAAAGCGAATCAGATGAAATAGCTGAACGACTTGGTGAATTGGGAATATGAGCCACATTCCGGTTCTTTTAAAAGAAGCAGTTGAGATTTTAAATCCGAAACCCAAAGAAGTTTTTATTGACGCCACTTTCGGAGATGGAGGGCACTCAACCGAAATTTTAAAAAAGATTTTACCCGGCGGAAAATTATTGGCAATTGATTGGGATAAAGACGCGGCGGAAAAAGCGAAAAAATCCGAAAATTTTCAAAAGCCCGAAATAACGATAGTAAATGAAAATTACGCCGATTTGCCGGAGATTGTAAAAAAATTGAAATTTCCGAAAGCGGACGGGCTAATAGTTGATTTGGGATTTTCCACAGGTCAGTTGGAATCTGGGAAAGGATTTAGTTTTTTGAAAAATGAACCATTAGATATGAGATTTTCAAAAAACAGCGAATTAACGGCGGCGGAAGTTATAAACAGCTTCAGTGAAAAGGATTTGGCGGATATTTTTTTCAAATACGGAGAAGAAAGATTTTCGAGGCGGATAGCCAAAGAAATTTTTATAGAAAGAAAAAAGAAAAGAATATTGACCGCGCTGGAACTAGCGGAAATTATAAAACGGTCGGTTCCAAAAAATTATGAAAGAAAAAGAATCCATCCGGCAACCAGAGTTTTCCAAGCGCTTAGGATTTACGTCAATTCCGAGCTGGAAAACCTGAAAACGTTGTTAGTCAAAATGGAGGGTATTTTAAACCCCGGCAGCCGAGTGGCGATAATTTCTTTCCATTCATTGGAAGACCGGATTGTAAAAACTCATTTTAAGGAATTAGAAAAAGAAGATAAAGCGAAAATTTTAACAAAAAAACCAATAACCGCTTCCGAAGAGGAAGCAAGAGATAACCCAAAATCAAGGTCGGCAAAATTAAGAGCAATTATTTTAAAATGACAACCATTATCCAACCTAATCAGGAAAGTAAAAAAGCCCAAGTTTTTTTGACAACTATTTTTCTCAATATTGTTTTTATCGCCAGCGCAGTAGTTATGATTTTGATCTATAGCCAAGTGGCTAATTTTCGACAGGAAATTAAAACACAATCGGCAGGGTTAAGAACTATTGAAACCCAAAACGCAGAGCTTAAAAATAGTTTATACACGGCCATTGATTCTATAAATCCTCAGAATCTTAACGCGGCAGGTTCATCGTTGATTTTAGAATCAAATCCTGAGTATATTAAAAAAGAACAACTGGCTGGATTTTAACGGCTATTTATAAAAATGAATTTAAGAACTGGTTTTATTACGTTTCTTTTTTGTGTTGCGTTTTTGGTTATAATCGCCAATCTTTATTCTATTCAATTTATTAAAGGCAGTATTTTTTCCGCGCAAAATCAGAAACAAAATACTTTGGCCAGCGGTTTAGACCCTATTAGGGGCAATATTTACATTTTAGATAAAAATAAAACTCAAATTCCGATTGCCTTAAATAAAGAGTATTCGTTGATTTTCGCGGTGCCTAAAAAAATAGGCGCGGAGTTTGAAAATTATGCCGCTCAACTTTCAACTGTGCTTGGGTTGGATAAAAATGATTTAGAAAAAAAATTTAAAAAACCCAACGATCTTTACGAGCTTTTAATTCAAAAAGCCGATCAAAATCAGGTTAGCGGCGTTTCCTCTTTGAATCTCAAAGGCGTTTACTTGAAAAAGCAATTTTTGCGTTATTATCCTTTTGATAATTTTGCCAGCCATGTTGTGGGGTTTGTTTCTCCCGCAAACGATAACGACAAAAATAAAGACACTTTGACTGAAGTCGGCCGGTACGGAATTGAAGCCGGGTTTAACGCTGTCTTGGCTGGAAAAGAAACAAAAGAGGGCGATGATCTAGTTCTTACAATTGATAGGAGCATCCAAGCTCAAGCGGAAGAAATTTTATCGCGGCTTGTAACGGAAAAACAAGCTACCGGAGGAACGATTATTGTTCAAGATCCATATTCGGGCAGAATTTTGGCAATGGCAAATCTGCCTAATTTTGACCCCAATAATTATTCGAAATCAGAAATTAAAAATTTTTTAAATCCGGCTGTGGCCGCGGTTTACGAGCCGGGCTCTGTTTTTAAAGTTATAACAATGGCAATAGGCATTGATAGCGGAAAAATAACGCCAGACACAAAATATACCGACACTGGCTCTGTGACTTTAAACGGTCGAACTATCACCAATTGGGATAATAAAGCTCACGGAACCCAAACAATGACTTATGTTATTGAACATTCACTTAACACCGGGGCGGTTTTCGCTGAAAAGCAAATCGGCCACGGATTATTTTTTGATTATCTTAAAAAATTTGGTCTTAATGATGCGACCGGAATTAAATTACCATCTGAAGTTAATGGTAGTTTGAGAAGCTTAGTAAAAGGAAAAGATATAAATTTTGCTACTGCTTCTTATGGTCAAGGAGTATCCGTAACGCCGATTAATTTGATAAGCGCGATTTCTATAATAGCCAACGGCGGAAATCTAATGAAACCGTTAATTTTGGACAATGAAAAACAAGAAGTTGTCCGGCGCGTGATATCGGAAGATACCGCTAAAAAAGTAACGGATATGATGGTTTCCGCGGTTGAAAAAAACTTTTTTGCAGCTATTAGAAATTATTCGGTGGCAGGCAAAACAGGAACCGCCTTTATTCCGGATTTTAACAAGGGCGGTTATACCGAAGACGTTATCAACAGCTATGTTGGATTTGCGCCGGCGTATAATCCGAAGTTTGTTATTTTAATAAAACTCGACAAACCAGCCGGGGCGCCTTTATCAGGCCAGACGGTTGTTCCGGCATTTAAAGAATTGGCGCAATTTATTTTAAATTATTATAACGTTCCTCCCGATAAGCAATGATTAAAATCCTGTCAAAAATTTTGTTTTTTTTAGCTCATCGGATTATTAACCGTTATAGTCCTGAAGTTGTGGCGATAACCGGAAGCGTTGGGAAGACCTCAACCAAAGAAGCCGCTTTTGCGGCGCTTATCGGGCAAACAAACGAAAAGATAAAAGGAGTTAGAAGATCAAAAGGAAATTTTAACAACGAAATCGGAGCGCCGTTAGCTATAATCGGCGATTTTAAGGACGAAGATTTAAAAATTATAAGCCGAGACCAGCCAGCTAGAACAAAAAAATTCCAAAAATTTATTTTTTGGCTCAAAGTAATTTTGGTGGGAAAATTTTACGCGTTTTGGCCTTTTAAACTAAGCTATCCGCAAATTTTGATTTTAGAGTACGGAGCGGACAAACCGGGCGACATTAAAAATATGTTAAGTTTGGCGCGGCCCAAAAAAGCGGTTGTTACGGCTGTGGGCGAAATTCCCGTGCATGTGGAGTTTTATCAAGAGCCCGCGGAAGTCGCTAAAGAAAAGGCGAAAATCATAGAACCGCTTTCGGTTAACGGTTTCGCGATTTTAAATTTTGACGACAAAAAAGTTTTCGAGATGAAGGAAAAAACTCGAGCTAAGATAATTACTTTCGGATTTGATGGAGGAGCGGATATAAAAATCTCCAATTTTGAAAATCGTTCGTTTGACGGGAAACCGCAAGGAATTTCGTTTAAAATAGAATACGAAGGCAATTTCGTGCCGGTGTTTTTAAAAAATGTTTTAGGCCGAGCGCAGGCGTACGCTTCCGCTGCCGCCTTCGCGGTTGGGGTTTCTTTTGGCTTGAATCTCGTTGAAATCGCCGATTCTTTGGAAAGGAATTATTATCCGCCCAAACGCCGTACTAATATTTTAGACGGCATTAAAAATACATTTGTAATTGACGACAGTTACAACGCTTCGCCGCTTTCAATGAAAGAAGCGTTGGAAATTTTGAAATCGTTGGAAGTGAAGCGAAAAATCGCGGTTTTGGGCGATATGCTGGAATTGGGAGAATTTTCCATTGAAGCGCACCAGAAAATAGGAAAAATTGCCGGTCAAGTCGCGGATGTTTTAATTACTGCCGGTCCGCGAGCGAAATTTATCGCGGAGAAAGCTAAAGCGGAGGGACTTTTAGAAAGCAATATTTATATTTTTGAAAACGCAATGGAAGTTTGTGAAAATATCAACGGCATTATAAAAGAAGGGGATTTGATTTTAATTAAAGCTTCACGCGGAATTGGCTTGGATAAAGTGGTTGAAGAATTAAGAAAAACGTGATAAATAACTAATAACTATTTTCGGCCCCATCGTCTAGTGGTTCGGACACCCCGAAGGAAAGCGGAGCTTCCTACGGGGCATGCTTGGTTCCTTGCCCCGTACTAAAATTTAAAATAATATATATTTGTATCTGGCCTTGTCGTCTAGTGGCCCAGGACACTTGGTTCTCATCCAAGAAACACGGGTTCGATTCCCGTCGAGGTCACAAAATTAAATTTTTAGTACGGGGTCATCCAAGAAACACCGGTTCGACTCCGGTTGGGGTCACCACGAAAATGAAAGTTTATTATCCAAATCCTCAAAAAGACTCTAATTCCAGAACAAAGCTGAAAATTTTTTTAATCACCCTGCTTTTTTTAGCGCTCATCGGAGCTGGCGGTTATTTGGTTTACGCGTCAGGATTTTTCAAAGTCAAAAATATTGAAATTTCAGGCCTAAAAAATTATTCAAAAGAAAATTTAACCGCTGATCTGAAAGATTTTTTTAAGAACCGCTCGGCAATCTCTTCTTTTCTTGGGCCGGAAAATGTTTTGGTTTGGACAGCGGACGTCGGAGCCTTTCTTTCCAAAGAACCGCAATTTAAAAATTTAACCGTTCAAAGGGATATTTTAAGCCGTTTTGTAAGGATAGGGGTTGTGGAGCGGGAAAAGTTTGGTATTTGGTGTTTAATCAAAAAAAATATTACTCTCGAAAATGCGAGTTCAACGGTTGAACAAGCGGGAGAAAACGAAAATTGTTTTTGGTTTGATAAGAACGGAATAATTTTTGTTGAAGCGCCAACTATTGAAAGCGAACTTTTCAATAAAGTGGTGGACTCGACGGGAAGGGATTTAAAATTAGGCGACAAAGTCTTAGACAGCCGGCTCACAGAAAATCTCGTGAAGGTTTTTAATGTCTTTGATACGGCTGACGTAAAATCAAAAACCGTTCAGCTGAACGACATTAAATCCGAAGAAGTGGTTGTTAAGCCTTTGTTGTTTCCAGCCTCATTTTTTAGTTTGAGATTCAGCCCTGATTTTTCGATTGCCGCCATAAAAACTTTAAAGAAAGACAAACGGTGGGATAAAATCCAATACGCTGATTTCAGAGTAGAGAACCGTGTTTATTATAAATATAAAAATCAGTAGGAGTCGAATTTTTTGAGCTTTCTCATTGTTTCCAAATCTGAATTTCTCAGGTGCTCCGTCATTTGCATTTGCGCGTCAAAAGCGATTGATTTCCCTAAATACTGGCCGGAGGTAAACTGGGGGAAAATCACGTAATCCGCGCCTTTTTTGTAAAGCGCTTCCACTTCGTTTTCATCCTCGGCTCTTAAAACAATCTTTATTTTTTTACCCGCTTCTTTTAATAAATTTATTTCTTTCAAAAGGTTTAGATTGTCGGTGAAGTCGGGGTCTGTGGAAATAACCAGTTCGGCGTCTTTAATATTAGACCGTTCAAAAATTTCCGGATCGCTTATATCTCCAAAAAGGTATTCATAGCCGTATTTTTTTAGTATTTCGATAACCTCCGGGTCAAAATCAACAACCAAAAGATTTTCTTTGGGAAGATTAAAGGCAATGCTTCGGCCAATTCGATGGAAGCCGATTAAAATAATGGGTTTTCTAAACTCGCCGTCGTCGAAGTATTTTTCTTTCAGGTTTTTGCGTTCAAAAAACGAAAATATTTTTGAAGTTTTTCTAAAAATTCCGTCAGCGTAAATAATAAGATAAGTTGAGGCGATTATCGTTATAATTCCAACCGCGGTTATAAGTGTTACTACTTGAGAGGTTAAATGCCCGAGCTTGAGTCCAACCGCGGCAAGTATCAAGCTGAATTCCGAAATTTGGGCAGTGGTGACGCCAGTCAAAAAACTCGTTCTTTTTCTGTATCCCATAATGCCCATGATTGCCAAAACTATTAGCGGATTTCCGATTAAAACGAATAAAGAGAAAATTAAAATCGGAAAAGTAATTTGCGAAAAATCTGAAAATGCCAAAGAAGAGCCCAAAATAACAAAGAATATTAAAATAAAAAAATCTCTAAGCGGTTTGATACGGCCCGATATTTGAAAATGTTCGTAAGAATTTGCCAGAGCCAAGCCCGCTAAAAATCCGCCGATTTCTATCGGGAATCCGATTTGCGGAAGGCTGGCTATTGCCGCCAAAAGAAATGCCCAGGCAAGCGTGGATAAAAATAAAAGTTCTTGGGATTTAGCGATTTTATCAAAAACAAGAGGAACAATTTTCCGGCCAAGATAAAGAAAAGCGCAAAACAGAGCTACCCCTTTTATTAAAGCGAAGATAACATTTTTTAAAATCAACTCTCCATGGTTTTGAAATCCGCTCAAAAACACCAGTATTAAAATTGCCACAAAATCCTGGACTAAAAGAAAGCCAATACTTATTCTGCCATACAAGCTATTTAAGTCTCTTTTTTCAGAAAGAAGTTTTACAACGATGATAGTGCTTGAAAGAGTTAAGGCGATTGCTATATAAGCGCTGTGCAGATTAGTGAATCCGAGTAAATAAGAAATTCCAAATCCGGCCGCGAAAGTAAAAATAAGCTGGCCAAGCCCGACAATTATCGCCGTTTTGCCTATTGATTTTATAGAAGGGAAATTCATTTCAAGCCCAACTAAGAAAAGTAAAAACATTATTCCTAAATCCGAGAATGTCTGGAAAATTTCGCGGTTTTCAAAATGGAAAAAACTGAAAGAGGCGATTATAATTCCGGTAAAGAAATAGGCGATAACCACCGGTTGTTTTAAAAGTTTTGCGATAATCCCCAAAACCGCGGCGATTAAAATAACAATCGCGAGTTCCAAGATAGTACTCATACAATAAGTATAAAGTATTAAGTATAAAGGAACAACAGATTTCTTGCCGCTTTCGGTTTTTTATTGTATGTTATTAGTTGTAAGTTATTGGTTGTAGGTTGATTTGGAGGGTTCGCATAGTGGTTCCCGCACCAAAGCTTCGCGTTGGTACGGGACTAGCTAGTGCGTGCGGCTTGTTCCCGTTTTGTCCGAAGAGAAACGAGGTTACAAAACGCAATCCCGTTCATGGCGGAGAGGTCGCATAGTGGTCTAGTGCGCTCGCTTGGAAAGCGAGTGTGGGGTAAAACCCACCGCGAGTTCGAATCTCGCCCTCTCCGCCATGTGCGGGAGAAAGCGACAATCCGTTTAAGATGGACAGAGAAGTTCTCAGCCCAGAGGCTGATCCGCCTCAGGCGGAGAATCTCGCCCTCTCCGCCAGCCAAACAAATGATTTTTTGATAAACTATATCTATGACCTTACGAGAAAGAAAACTGAAAAAAGAGGAGCTTGAAGAAGTCCAATTTTTAAAAGAACGCGCAGTTGAAAATATTTTTTGGCATGCTCCGGAATATGAGTATTCGCCGAAGTCCAGTATGTGGTATTGGACAAGTTTATTTTTGGCGCTGGTTTTGATAATTTTTGCCCTTTGGCAGAAGAATTTTTTATTCGCGTTTTTTGTATTTATTGCCGAGCTGATTGTTTTTGCTGTGGCTGATAAGCACCCGAAAATTTGGGAATTTGCAATTGACGAAAAAGGCGTTTATATAGGCAAAAATAAGTTTTATCCTTATGATCAGCTTGAGGCTTTTGATATACATATAAACGAAATCGGTCATGACCAGCTGGTTTTAAAAACGAAAAAGAAAATCTTGCCGATTGTTACTATTAATATATATAAGGAAGATCAGGAAAAAATAAAAGAATTTTTAAAAAAATATATAGCATACGAACAAATAGATATTTCGTTTGGGGATATAATCAGTAAATTGATAGGATTTTAACATTGCCCTCGTCGTTCAACCCTTCGGCAGGCTCAGGGCAAGCGGACCCCGCACCAAAACGAGTGTTGGTGCGGGGCAGGTAGGACGCGATGGTTGTTTGGATTGCTTGTCCCGCACTAAAATTTAGGATATGTTTATGAAAAGTCCCCATAGCTCAACGGATAGAGTGTAGGTTTGCGGAACCTAAGATCGAGGTCCGATTCCTCGTGGGGACGCAAAATTTTTAGTGCGGGGCGGGTCTCGTAATTAGGGTTCGAATTTTACCCAGCACCATTACTTGTTATGGTGCTGTGGCCTCCCGAGGGCACCAGACGCGGATAATATTAAAAAACATTAGCAAGAATTACCAAGGCGTTAGAAGCTGGCGTTGATGATTTAATCAAATAATTCCACGATGCAACAACTTCAATGGCACAGTAAAACACTTCCCGAAATTTTTGACGCGCTTCGCTCGCGCGAACATGGCTTAACAAAAGAAGAGGCAACGGAACGTCTCCGAGAATACGGACTTAATAAACTTCCTGAGGGGAAAGTGGATGGCCTCCACGTTATTTTCTTACGCCAGTTCCAAAGCCCGCTGATTTATATTCTTCTTGCGGCAAGCGCGATTGTTTTTGCGATGGGAGAAACCGTAGACGGCTCAATTATTCTTGCCGTGCTTCTTTTCAACGCCATCGTCGGAACTATTCAAGAGGGCAAGGCGCAAAACACGCTTCTTGCGCTCAAGAAATTCGTAGAAACGAAAGCAACCGTTCTCCGTGAAGGAAAAGAGTTGATTATTCCCGACAGCGAAGTGACGTCCGGAGACATCATCATTCTCCAAGAGGGCGAAAAAGTGCCGGCGGACGCGCGAGTTATTTCGGCCGCAAATCTTAAAATTGACGAAGCGGCTCTTACGGGAGAATCAGAGCCAGTGCGCAAAATTGCCGATACTCTGGAAAGGCCTGATCTCGCAACCGCGGAGCAGAAAAACATGATCTTTAAGGGCACGCATATTCTTGCTGGGAATGGCAGAGCGATTGTGGTGGCGATTGGTCTTGAAACAGTGATCGGCAAAATTTCCAAAGAGATCGCGGCAATTGACACCGAAATTCCTCTCAAGACAAACATCCGTTATCTTTCACGGCTTATCATTATCGCCGTTGCAAGTATTAGCGCCTTATTGTTTCTGCTTGGCATTGTTTCGGGAAAATCGGTAAAAGAAATGTTCGCGACGGTGGTCTCGCTTTCGGTCTCGATTATTCCCGAAGGTCTTCCTATTGTGATGACGCTTGTTTTAGCGACCGGCGTATGGAGAATGTCAAAGCGCAACGCCTTAGTAAAAAAGCTTCAGGCCGTGGAAGCATTGGGGCAAGCCCGCGTTATCGCCGTGGACAAGACAGGCACTATCACAAAAAACGAGATGGTGATCCAGAAAGTATACGTGGACGGAAAATTTTTTGAGGTTGGAGGTGTCGGCTATGAACCAAAAGGAGAAGTTCAATTAAACGGGAACGTGATTGATTCGGCTAATCACCCGGAACTTCTTTTCGCGGGGAAGATCGCCGCTTTTTGCGCGAATGCCCGCGTGTTATTTTCGGAAGAAGAAAAAGTATGGCGTGTTGCAGGCGACCCAACTGAAGCGGCAATGCTGGTACTCGCCCAAAAGCTCGGTTTTCATAAAGATGATTTGGAGCGAGAGGCGCCGTTTGTTGGCGAAATTCCGTTTGATTACAAGCTCAAGTATCACGCGACGGCTCACCGAGTTGATGGCCAAAAATTTTTAGCGGTTGTCGGCGCGCCGGAGGTGATTCTCGGTCTCTCACAAAAAGTATGGCGTGGCGACCCCGAAGAATCCCGCCAAGGCGGAACATACGGGGCAGGCAAAAGCTATTATTTATCAAAAGAAGAGAAGCAAGAATTAGAATCTGTTTTTTTATCTATGTCGCGGGAAGGGTTACGAGTTGTCGCATTAGCTATCGCCTTTGGCGATCCTCGCCTGCGGCGGGAAAACCGCGACGCGCCGGAGATTCTCAAGTCAGAAGAAATTAAATCACTTACTTTCGTGGGATTTTTCGGCATGAAAGACGCGCTTCGGCCAGAGGTGCCGGAAGCTATGCAAAAAGCGGTTTCCGCCGGCATTAGAGTGGTGATGATTACGGGAGATCACAAAGTTACGGCGCATGCGATCGCCAAAGAAGCCGGCATTTATCAAGATGGCGATACTATTCTTACCGGGCAAGATATTGACGTTTTTTCCGATGCCGAGCTTTCCGAAAAGCTGGCTAGAACATCCGTATTTGCGCGAGTAACACCCGAGCATAAATTGAGAATTATAAAGGCGTATAAGACGCTCGGGGAAATTGTTGCCATGACCGGAGACGGCGTAAATGACGCTCCCTCCCTTGTTGCCGCCGACCTCGGCGTGGCAATGGGGAAGATCGGCACCGAAGTAGCAAAAGAAGCCTCGGATATTGTGCTTCTGGATGATAATTTCGGGAGCATTGTTTCGGCCGTAGAAGAAGGCAGGGGGATTTATAAAACGATTAAAAAAGTGATCCTCTATCTTTTTTCCACAAGCTCTGGAGAAGCGCTGACCATCACCGGCGCGCTGCTTTTGGGTTACCCTCTCCCTCTTTTGCCGGCGCAGATTATTTGGCTGAACTTTGTCACCGATGGCTTTCTTGATGTGGCCCTGGCTATGGAGCCGAAAGAAGAAGGATTATTGCGCGGCAACTTTGAACGGCCCAAAAAGTATCTTGTTGACAAACTTATGGCGCAAAGAATATTCATCATGGCCATCCCTATGATGATCGGCACGCTTTTTCTTTTCAAAGGATATTTTGAGAATGATCTTGCGAAAGCTTGGACAATATCATTGACGACGCTTGCGGTATTCCAATGGTTTAACGCCTGGAACTGTCGGCACGAATCAAAATCAATTTTCCAAATGAATCCGTTTTCCAATAAATTTTTGGTGGGGGCGACGATTACTATTATACTCCTGCAGCTTTTAGTAATTTATAATCCGTTCATGCAGAAGCTTTTGCGCACCGTGCCGCTTGAGCTCTCGGAATGGCTCGTTATTATCCCGATCGCGGCTTCTATCGTTTTTGTCGAGGAAATAAGAAAATTCTTTTACCGAAGGAAAGCGTCAATACCGGCATGAGCCCCGTTAGAAACTCTGCTATAATAGGATTTATGACGGGCATAACCTTATTTTGTGAATGCCATGAAAATTTTTAACGGGGCGAATGGCCGAAAACCACAAGTGTATTTTTTACTCGCCATTCTTGCGGGAATTTTTGTTCTGGTTTTTTTCATTTTCCGTCCCTTTCTTTACGCGCTCGTTTTAGCAATGGTTTTTGCGACCGTGTTGCACCCCGTCTATCAAAAAATAGTAGGACTCACTCGCGGGCGGCAAGGAATAGCGGCGCTCGCCGCTATTCTCATTGTTGTCGCCTTAATTTTTACCCCCCTTATATTTTTAGGAGTACAAATATTTCAAGAAGCCCAGCAACTTTACTTCTCTCTCGCGGAGGGCGGCGGGAAAAATGCCGTTTTTAATATCTTTAATAATTTACTAAATAGCTTCCAAAATTATTTTCCCGGCGCGCAAGAATTTTCCTTAACTATTGATCAATATCTTAAACAGGGATTAAGCTGGCTACTTCAGCATCTCGGCTCTGTGTTCGGGAGTTTTGCGAAAATGGCAGTCAGCTCCTTTTTATTCCTTTTCGCTCTTTATTATCTACTAAAAGATGGACAGAAATTAAAAGCGGCTATTATCGCCTTAAGCCCTCTTTCGAACACCGATAACGAAGCAATTTTTCAAAAGCTAAAGATGGCGGTTGATTCGGTTGTGAAGGGAAATCTTTTAATCGCGCTCGCGCAAGGAGTTTCGACGGCAGCGGGGTTTGCTATTTTCGGAATTCCTAAAGCTGTTCTTTGGGGAAGCGTGGCGGCAATAGCCGCGCTTATCCCCGGCATCGGCACCGCGCTTGTGCTCACCCCGGCTATTTTATTTCTTTTTCTCAAAGGAGAGATTTTTTCCGGGGCAGGTCTTATTGTGTGGGGGGTGACGGCAGTGGGGCTTGTTGATAATTTTTTAGGCCCCAAACTTGTCGGGCGCGGCATGCAACTTCATCCTTTGATTATTCTTTTATCAGTCCTTGGCGGTATTGGATTTTTTGGACCTATCGGCTTCTTGTTGGGACCGCTTACTATAAGCCTGCTTTTTGCTCTTTTGGATACCTACTCTTCTTTGAGGATGAAAAAAAATTTATAATGAAAATTATCACGCTTATGTATGGGCGCGGGGATTTAGAAAAAATCGGCGCGCGCAAATCAAAAAATGCGAACAAAACTTTTTTGTTTCTCTTAAGGAACGCCTCGGTGCCTTTATTGTCCAATAGCGAGGCAGGATTATTTGAGAAAATGTCTCGCAATTTTTTCTCTACCACCCCAACAAATTAAAAACCAATCTTGAGCGAATATTGCCGGAAAGCGTTTAAAAATTCGCCTGTGAGTAGGAAATTTTGCGGGTGCCCGTGATTCTGAGAGCTGGGCGGAAAATTTCCGTATATGAACGGGCAGAATTTTAACGTTTGGAGGCCTATGAGCGAAGGATTGGTTTTTAATAACACCCCCCAAAGTTATCCACATTGATTTGTAAAATTAATTGCTCCATAATGTTTTTGTCTAAAAGTGAAGCTGCGAAAAATTACCCACAATAATTTTTTGGTAACTTTTCGGTAATTTTTCGGGCGAAGCTCCGTGCCCTTTTCAAAGCGCCTGCCTACCGGCAGGCAGGGGTTAATTCGCGGAAAGTATTGGTTGAATGGAAAAACAGACGAATTTCGGCGCTCACTTAACCATTGATGGCTATAAAGGCGACAAAGAAAAATTAAATAATTTTGAATTGGTTTACAGAGTATTGGATGAATTGCCGGAGAATTTAGGGATGCATAAACTTATTCCTCCCTATGTTGTTATCGCGCCTCCGGTGACTGAAAAAGACCAGGGCGGAGTTTCCGGCTTTGTTATGATTGCCGAAAGTCATATCAGCGTTCATACTTTTCCCGAAAAGCAATTTGTTAGCATAGACGTTTATACTTGCCAAAAAGATTTGGATAATCAAAAAATTTCAGATTATTTTAAGGAAAAATTCGACCTTCAGGAATTGGAAATAAACAAAATTATAAGAGGCACAAAATTTTCAGAACAATAACAACCTCTTTTTGTTTTAGAGAATACCGGCATTCCGGTATTTTTTGTTGGGTGCAATATAGTAGATTTTCTCCTATAATTTTACTATGACATTAGAAAAATTATCCCTTCAAACTCCTTTGATTGATATAAAAGGCGTTGGCCCGAAATTTGTCGAGCGCCTGAAAAATTTGAACATTGATACCGTAAAAGATTTGCTTTGGCATTTTCCATTCCGTTATGAAGATTTTTCCAACATTTCTAAAATCAAAGATTTAAAAACCGGAGAACGGGCGACTGTTAATGGCGTTGTAAAAGACGTAAAAATGCGCCGGACCTGGAAAAAAAGAATGATTCTTTTGGAGGCGGTGGTAGCAGATGAAACCGGAACTGTAAAAGCTATTTGGTTTAATCAGAAATTTTTGATAACGATTTTGAAAAAAGGAACAACGATAAACTTAGCCGGAAAAGTTCAAGAGGATAAAAAAGGTTCTATGTTTTCGCATCCGATGTTTGAGATTTTAAGTAAGAAAACCATAGAGCGTTTGAAAGAAGGCGATATCGAGGAAATTATTTCTGATTTGGATTATTTCAAGCACACAGGACGGCTGGTGCCGATTTATCCGGAAACGGCGCGGCTGACTTCAAAAGCCATTAGATATTTAATAAAAGGAGTTTTTGACAATGTCGAAAAAATTGCTGAAACATTGCCGGATGAAATTTTAAAAAAGCGCGGTTTTTTGGAAATAAATGACGCGTTAAAAAAGATTCATTTTCCCGATAGTTTGGAAGAGGCAAAAGACGCAAAAAAAAGATTTTCTTTTGAAGATTTGTTTTATCTTCAGATGTCCAACATCCGCCAAAAGAAAAAATTGGCGAAACAAAAAGCTTATGTTTTTGCTTTTGATGAAAAATACGCGGAGAGTTTGATAAATAGGCTTCCGTTTGAGCTGACTGGGTCGCAGAAAAAAGCCATTTTTGAGGTTTTGCGGGATTTTGAAAAAGGCCATCCTATGAATCGGCTGCTACAAGGAGATGTGGGGTCGGGCAAAACAATAGTTGCGATTATCGCGGCTTTGATTGTGGCTAGGGGTAACAAGCCCTTCGACTACGCTCAGGGTGAACAATCGGCGTTTATGGCGCCTACGGAAGTTTTAGCAAGGCAGCATTATCAGACATTTAAAAAGTTTTTCACCAAGTTCGAAAAGGGTGTTTGTTTGCTTACCTCAAGCGAAGCGAAGATTTTTTATGGCGATGATATGGAAGTCGTGTTGAAAAAACCGGAGCTTATAAAAAAAATATCTTTCGGAGAGATAAAAATAATTATCGGCACGCATTCTTTGATACAAAAATCCGTTGATTTCAAGGACCTGGCGTTTGTGGTTATAGACGAGCAGCACAGGTTCGGAGTTGATCAAAGAGCGGAGCTTGTTTCGAGAAAATTCAGCGGAGAAAATAAAATTCTGCCTCATTTTTTGTCGATGTCGGCTACTCCCATACCGCGCACACTGTCCGTGACTATTTTTGGCGATCTTGAGCTGTCTATTATAGATGAGTTGCCGAAAAACAGAAAACCGATAATTACTAAAGTTGTGGCGCCGGAAAACCGAAATAAGGTTTACGCGTTTGTCCGCGGGCAAGTTAAAAAAGGCAGGCAGATTTTCGTGGTTTGTCCGCGCATTGAAATTCCGCAGGACGAAGAATTGGAGAAAAAAGTTGTTTACAAATCAATGTTCAGTTCTTGGGAAGACACTCGCGCCGTAAAAGACGAGTACGAAAAACTTTCTAAAAAAATATTTCCGGATTTGAATGTGGATATGCTTCACGGGAAAATGAAAGCAAAAGAAAAAGCGGAAGCTATGAAAAAATTCAAAGATAAAAAAACCGATATATTGGTTTCTACTTCGGTTATCGAAGTTGGCGTTGATATCCCCAACGCAACGATAATGATGATAGAGGGAGCGGACAAGTTCGGACTGGCGCAGCTTTATCAGTTCAGAGGCAGAGTTGGAAGGGGAGAGCATCAGTCGTTTTGTTTACTTTTTACGGATTCTGCCGCGAAAACAACTTATAGCCGGTTAGAGTCGCTCGTAAATGCCAAAAGCGGATTTGAGCTGGCGGAAATGGATTTGGCTTTAAGAGGTCCCGGCCAATTTTTGGGCCAATCGCAAACGGGTATTCCTGATTTGGCGATGAAAGCGGCGCAGAATCCCGAGATGGTCAAAGAAGCGCGCGAATCAGCGGAAGAAATTTTAAATTCCGATCCGGAATTAAATAATTATTTATTTTTGAAAAATCATTTGGAGCAATTTGAAAAAGACGTGCATTTGGAGTAAAAGTATTATTGACATGTTTTAAGGGTGTGTTAATATTTATTTAGCTGTTATTACACCCGATTAATCGGGAGAAGAAAGGAGAGGCATCATGAGGAAAATGCTTTTCGTCCGTGTCTGACGGTTGCAAGGGCGGCCGCCAACTCCTTTTCGTGGGTTCACGAGGATGAAGGCGGCGCCTTCCGGGCGGAGAATCTGTTCACCACTGGCTGATTCGATTTACAGCTGGTGCGTGTGGGCAGATCTCCGCCCTTTTTTATCTTGTTTTATTTGTATTCTATTTTTTGAGAGAAATAAATTTATGGTGGACCTAGGCGGAATCGAACCGCCGTCTCGTCAATGCGAATGACGTATTCTACCACTAGACCATAGGCCCAAAATTTTTGAGCGGGCGATGGGAATCGAACCCACGTCTCCAGCTTGGAAGGCTAGCATAATAGCCACTATACGACGCCCGCGACTGCTCATATAGTATAAGACATTTATTATCATTTTTTCAATATCTAAGTTGATTTTTATTTTCGGTTAAGCTTTAATTATTGGACGATGCTTGAAGGTATTTATACCAAAATTTCCAGGAAGGAGAAGCTTTTTTTGCTGGTTTTGTTTATTGCTTTGGCAATTTATTTTGTCGGCAGATTTGTAATGGCCAAGCCGCAAATAATCCCCGCTGATTTTTTGAAAGCGCGGCAACAAGCGTCGCTTATAGCGCAGGACATTGTCGGAACTGCTAACGAGTCGTCACGTAATTTGGAAAAGATTTCCGAGCTGGACGGAGAAAGAAAATACGCTGATGCCATTAAATTAGTGGCTCAAGAATTGGAGCATAATAATCAAGCAAGGCAACGCGCGGTTTATCTTTCGTCCCAACTGGAAACAATGGCGAAAAATGTTCCCAGTATTTCGCCGGATTCTTCAGCGCAAAAAGCTTTAGAGGCCGTAAGTTTGGAAACGACTTTAATAAATAGATTGATTACGCATAATGATTATTTAAACCAACTTTTGGGAATTTTAAGAGATAAATTTTTGGGTCAAAATAAAAATTCTCATGACAAGATTGCGGAGCTGGTCAGTAAAATAAACGAAGAAGCAAAAGCAATCAACGAGATAAACCAGAAATTTAACGATAAGTTGAGTGATTTTGACGGTAAGTAAGGGCGGACTGTAGTATAACGGTAGTATGCGTGCTTTGGGAGCACGCGGCCTGGGTTCAACTCCCAGCAGTCCGACTTGTAATAGTTGTCCCCGTAGTTCAACGGATAGAATAGCTCCCTTCTAAGGAGTAGATCGAGGTTCGATTCCTCGTGGGGACACAATCAAATAACTTGTAACCGTTAACGATTAACTGGTAACTAGCTGAATTGCTCTGGACTTTATCGTTATTTTTTGTAAAATATTTAAGTTGTTATAAGTTAGTAGTTTTAAGTTATTTATTAATTAAATATTGCCGCGGTAGCTCAGTGGTAGAGCTCATGCCTGAAGAGCATGGAGTCGTCAGTTCGATTCTGACCCGCGGCACAGGAAGGAAACAATCCTATTTTTATGGAGGTATTGGTGTAGCAGTAGCACTGCAGTTTGTGGCACTGCCAGCACGGGTGCGAATCCCGTATACCTCCCATTTATACATTATTTATTGGAGCTAATCTTGCTTTATTAAATAGAGAAATTTAATATTTAAAAGTCGAAAAATAATAATGAAACGTAAAGCGTGAAGCGTGAATCGTCAGAAAATTGTGTAAATAAATTTAGACTGTTATGCTCTAGCATAACAGTAGAGCATAAAAACTAATATTTAAAAATTCAAAAGTCGAAAATACAAAATATATTTAACGAAACTACGAAAATATACGAAATTACGAAAAAAGAATTCGTAAATTCGTACCAATTCGTTATTCGTTGATAGAGTGAAACGATTATGAATATAATTAATCTCGCAAAAGAAAACGATAATTTTAGGAAAGTCGTTGAAACCGGAAACCATTCACAAGTGGTTTTGATGAGTTTATTGCCTAATGAAGACATCGGTGAAGAAGTTCACGATGAGAACGACCAGATTTTGGTTTTTGTGGAAGGAGAAGGAAAGGCGGTTATTGATGGCGAAGAATCGGCGATTGAAGAAGGGGATTTGTTTTTAGTAAAATCCGGCGCAAAACATAATTTTATAAACACAAGCTCCGGCAGTCCGTTGAAACTTTATACGGTTTATTCTCCTGCGCATCACCCGGCAGACAGAGTGCAGAAGACGAAGGAACAGGCGGTGGCGGAGGAATACTAAGACAGTAGAAAGTAGAAGGTAGTAAGCAGTAAATAAAAATAGTTAGGAAATAAAAAAAGAAACAGGGCGTCCGCGCCTTGTTTCTTTTAATTGCATTTAATCCCAATTATTTCTATAATTTATCAAGTCGTATAAAGAAATGATTATTATGAACGAAAATTTTATAAAAAAGTTTGATAATACAAGAATTGAAGATGTTGGTGAGGTTGGAGGGAAAAACGCGTCGCTTGGAGAAATGATAAGCCAGCTGATTTCAAAAGGAGTTAATATTCCGAATGGATTCGCGGTAACGGCGACGGCTTACAGATATTTTTTGGAAAAAGCATTGGTTGAAACCAAGAAACCCAAGAAACCAAAGAAACCAAAGAATAAAAAGCCAGAAAAAGAAATAAACTTAAAGGATTTTATTAAAAATACTTTAACCGGACTCGATACTAAAAATTTAGCGGATTTAGCCCGCAGGGCAAAGCTTGTAAGAGAAGCAATAAAGTCAGCCGAACTTCCGGCCGATTTAAAAGATTCCATAATTTCGAGTTATAAGGAAATGGAAAGTACGTACGGCAAGAACGTAGACGTGGCGGTTCGTTCCAGCGCCACAGCCGAAGATTTGCCGGGTGCGTCTTTTGCGGGAGAACATGAAACGTTTTTAAATATTCGCGGATCGGAAAACGTATTAAATGCGGTGCGGGCGGCGATGGCGTCGTTATTTACCGACCGCGCTATTTCTTATCGCGTTGATAAAGGATTTGATCATTTTCAAATCGCGCTTTCAGTCGGCGTGCAAAAAATGGTTAGGTCGGATTTGGGCTGTTCAGGAGTTATGTTTACGCTGGACACGGAATCAGGATTTAAAGACACGGTTTTAATAAACGGTTCGTGGGGATTGGGAGAAATGATAGTACAAGGAGAGGTGACGCCGGATGAATTTATAATTTACAAGCCGAAGATGGACAAATATAAATCCATTATAGGGAAAAAACTTGGAACGAAAAATCAAAAAATGATTTACGGTTCCGTTGATCCTTTAAGGCAATCTATAAAAACCACTAAAATCGTTTTTACGTCGGCGCAAGAAAAAGATAGTTTTGTTTTAAACGATGAAGAAATTTTAATAATGGCGAAATGGGGGGCTTTAATCGAAGAACATTATTCGCAAAAGCACAATAAATGGACGCCGATGGATTTGGAATGGGCGAAAGACGGAAAAACTAATGAATTATTTATAGTTCAGGCAAGACCGGAAACAATTCATGCCCAGAGAGATTTTACGAAGATTAAAGAATACATACTTGAGGATAAAATTGGCGCGCCGATAACAAAAGGAGTTTCGGTTGGAAGTAAAATAGCAATTGGTAAAGCGCGGGTGATTTTAGACACAAAAAATATCAAGCAATTTAAACAAGGCGAGGTTTTGGTAACTGATATGACTGATCCTGATTGGGAGCCGATTATGAAAATTGCTTCGGCGATTGTAACCGACAAAGGAGGCAGGACTTCTCACGCGGCAATTGTTTCGCGCGAACTTGGGATCCCGTGCGTTGTCGGCACTGAAAACGCCACAAGAAAAATAAAAACCGGCCAGATGATTACGGTTGACACTACCGGAGCTGACGGATTTATTTACAGCGGTGAGTTGAAATTCAAAATTGTTGACCACGATATAAAAGAAATTCCTAAGCCGAAAACGAAAATAATGATGAATATCGCCACTCCTGAAACCGCGTTTGAAAAATCATTTTTACCCAACGACGGTGTAGGTCTGGCGCGGGAAGAATTTATCATTGCTTCAGAGATTGGAATTCATCCCAACGCGCTTATAAACTACAAAAACTTAAATACTAAAAAACTTAAAGACTCAAAGCTAAGCCATATTATTTCAGAAATAGATAAAAGAACCGTTGGTTATAAAGATAAAAAGCAATTTTATATAGACAACCTGGCTTACGGAATCGCGAAAATTGGCGCGGCATTTTATCCTAAGCCGGTTATCGTAAGATTTTCCGATTTTAAAACAAATGAATACCGTACTCTTATTGGCGGAGAACTTTACGAGCCCCAGGAAGAAAATCCGATGCTTGGTTGGCGAGGCGCTTCAAGATATTACCATCCGGATTTTACTGAAGCGTTTGTTTTGGAAATCAAGGCGATTAAAAAAGTTCGCGAAGAAATGGGATTGGATAATGTTATGACAATGGTTCCGTTTTGCCGCACTGTTGAGGAGGGAAAGAAAGTAATAGAAATAATGGAGAAGAATGGTTTGCGGAGAAACAACGAGACCCTTCGAGGGGCTCAGGGTGACAAAAATTTTAAAATTTTTGTCATGTGCGAGATTCCTTCAAATGTAATTTTGGCGGATCAGTTTTTGGATGTATTTGACGGAATGAGCATCGGTTCAAACGATTTAACGCAGCTTACAGTCGGTATTGATCGCGACGGAAACGATAAAATAAAAGTTATTACAAACGAAAAAGACGATTCGGTGAAAACATTAATTTCCGCGGTTATTCAAAAATGTAAAGACCGGAAAAAATACATTGGTATTTGCGGACAAGCGCCGTCTGATTATCCGGACTTCGCGCAGTTTTTGGTGGAAGCGGGGATTGAAAGCATATCTTTGAATCCGGACACGGTTGTTAAAACAACTCTTGCGGTTTATGAACAGGAAAGCAAAAAGCGCTCGCTTATGAAATGGGGCAAGTAAAAAAATCCCCGCCCTAGAAGGGAAGGGATGGCTACTCAAGAAGTGGAGGTTGGTCGCGATGGGGGTTGAACCCATGTTCCCATCTCTGGCGAAACGGGCGTCTTACTCTTTTTAGACGACGCGACCACCAATAGAACTATTATTTTTTATCATAAATATATAAACGCTGTCAATATTTTTTTCTGTTGATTTTTAATTTTTTTTCGTTATAGTGATTTCAGTAAATTTTATAAGGAGGGAAAAATGAGCGTGAACGTGATGAAAGAGCAAGCGCAAGAAAAGAAATTTTTAGAAAAGAAAGTTCCCGGACTGACATTGGGACATCTTCGAACCAGGCTCGTGGAGTGGGGCGTAGATTATTTACTGATCCCCAGTTTTTGGGATTCGTTTCTGCGGGCTGTTCAACAAAGATTGCCCGTCGAGGAGCGATTCTCGCGCATGAATGGTTTAGAGATAATAACTTCCGAATTTCAACTCAAGGCAATCATCATTCAACTTAATTCAAAAAACAGCCTTATTTTCCGGATTGAAAAAAATATTCGGGAGTTGTGGCTGGGCAATATTGGGTGAGTTTTTCTGGGATTTTCCTGTTTTTTTGATGTGACTTTTTGTAGCCTCCGCCGAATCGCCTTAGGGCGCGGCGGAGGTTTTTTGTTTTCAATATACTTTAAATTGCCGGAGGTTTTAGGGGCTTGACATTGTTTTAAACGCGATTATAATTTAGCCATGATGAGACTGGTCAGAAAACGAAGAAGCGGATAAAACTCGGCGCTTTTGCGTTTCCGATTTATCCGCCACTAGGCGGTTTTTTTATGCCTCGTGAAACCCGATTCCGAATGAACGAACTTTAAAAATTTAATGACAAGATAATAAAGTACACCCGTAAATTCTTCAGGACTTTGCGGAGTATAAATTTCTTAAACGAGAATGAAATTAAGAGCGTATGGAGGATGCCTTGACTGAGGAAGACGATGAAGGACGTGGCGTAGCTGCGATAAGCTTCGGGGAGGTGCGTAGCAACCTTTGATCCGGAGATTTCCGAATGGGGAAACCCAATTGAGCAAACCTCAATTATCCCGATGCAAAATCGGGAAGTAAACCTGCTGAAGTGAAACATCTCAGTAAGCAGAGGAAAATAGAACAAATGTTATTCCCCTAGTAGCGGCGAGCGAAAAGGGAAGAGCCCAAACCCGTTTAAACTTTCGTAAGAAAATTTGGAAGGGGGTAGTAAGATAAAGACATTCTTGTTTGGCTAATGGTTTGAATCGCAAGATTTTTGCTGTTAGCTAAACAGGAGGAAGTTACAAATTTGTGAGTTAGCCGAAGCCGCTGGAAAGCGACACCATAGAGGGTGATAGGCCCGTAGGCGAAAATTTACAAACTTCTTGTTTTTAATCTTGAGTACCACGAGGAACGAACGCCTCGTGGGAAACAGCCAGTACTATCTGGTAAGGCTAAATACTTTCTCAGATCGATAGTGAACTAGTACCGTGAGGGAAAGGTGAAAAGCAGGCCTGTTAGGCCGATGAAATAGAATCTGAAACCATATGCTTACAAGGACTCGGAGCCTTATATCAAAGCCGCAAGGTTTTGGTCGGGTGACGAGGTGCCTATTGAAGAATGAGCCAACGAGTTTATTTGTATTGCAAGTCTAAGTTCTACGGAACGGAGGCGGAGCGAAAGCGAGTGTTAATAGCGCGTTTAGCAGTACAGTTAAGACCCGAAGCCAAGTGAGCTTGCCCTGAGCAGGATGAATCCCGAGTAAAATTGGGAGGAGGTCCGAACCGGTTGGTTGTGCAAAACCTTCGGATGACTTGGGGTAAGAAGTGAAAAGCTAATCGAACTTGGTAATAGCTGGTTCTCTCCGAAATAGTTTTAGGACTAGCGTTTAGCAAAAACTTGTGAGGGGTAGAGCTACTGGTTGAGGAGTAAAGGGAGAAATCTCGGCTCCTCGGTCAAACTCCGAATACTCACATTAAGCCATGTATTTCACAAATAGCACCAATTTGGCGATATTTGTGAAGTACATGGTCTAAGGCTAAGCAGTCAGACTGTGGGGGCTAAGCTCCATGGTCGCGAGGGCAACAGCCCAGATCATCATCTAAGGTCCCTAAATTCATGCTAAGTGTTAAAGGTAGTAATCCGCCATTGACAGATAGGAGGTTGGCTTAGAGGTAGCCATCCTTTAAAGAGTGTGTAACAACTCACTATTCGACGGCGGGTTGCGCCGAAAATATACCGGGGCTAAGCATGATACCGAAGATATGAATTTGGTAGAAAATTTATTTTCTGCCAAGTGGTAGGAGAGCATTTTATGCGCGCTGAAGGTCGATCCGTGAGGGCGACTGGAGTGCATAGAAGAGAGAATGTTGGCATGAGTAACCACGAATCCCGATGAGAATTCGGGACCCCGTAAATCTAAGGTTTCCTCCGCAATGGAAGTCAGCGGAGGGTTAGGCGGTCCTAAGGCAATGGCGAAAGCCGCAGCTGAAGGGTAGCTGATTAATATTTCAGCCCTTCCTTAAAATGTGATGGAGTGACGAAGGAAAAAAGATCGAGCGCCTTAATGGTTTGGCGTTGACGGTTTTGAGAATTTCTCATCAGGAAAATCCGGTGAGATGCTTTTAACGGCAAAATTCGCATTCTGGCAAAAGTTTCGGTTTCGGCCGAAATAATTCGATTGAAGAGCCTTCCGAGAAAAACTTCTAAACTTAGTTTTAAGGAACCCGTACCGTAAACCGACACAGGTGGATGAGGCGAGTAGCCTCAGGGGAACGAGTGATTTCTCGTTAAGGAACTCGGCAAAAAAGCGGCCGTAAGTTAGCAATAAGGCCTCCCGCTAAATTTTTTACGCAAGTAAAAGCTTAGGCGGGCGCAGTGAAAGTATCTCTGGCGACTGTTTATCAAAGACACAGCTCCCTGCGAACTCGTAAGAGGATGTATAGGGGGTGACGCCTGACCGATGCGAGAAGGTCAACGGCGGCGGTGGTGTGTAGCAATACGCACTGCTGACTGCCTGAAGCCCTCGTCAATGTCAGCGGTAACTATAACCGTTCTAAGGTGAATTGATTGCCTTAGTAAAAGTCGGCCATATGCTGGAATAACCGTGTATCCGACACTACTCATAAGAGTGACAATGTGTTCGGTGCGGTCAATCAGCAGGAAAGACTAAGAATGATAGAAAAAACGTTTTTAGTATCCTCAGAGACTATACGCCGACCCGTAGCGCATAATATGTTATGTGCTCGGAAGATATAGTCCGAACTCTATGGCGACATAGAGACCGTAGCACATAAAATTTATGTGCTCGGCAGCGAAACAAATCGTTGTAACATTTTGAGCGCAATTCCTTTCCGGGTAAGTTCCGGAGCGCACGAATGGCGTAACGACCGGAGAACTGTCTCAACGAGAAGCTCGGTGAAAGTGCGAGTGCCGTGAAGACGCGGTGTACCTGTAGCGGGACGAAAAGACCCTGGAAGCTTTACTATAGCTTGGTATTGGCTTTAGGGTTTGGATACGTAGCGTAGTGGGGAGGCTTTGAAACTTTGATTTCGGTTGAAGTGGAGCCGCCAATGAAACACCCATTTTCCAAATTTTAAAATCTAACCTTGACGGAAAAAACGTCAGGGGACAGTGCCTGGTGGGTAGTTTAAATGGGGCGTTTTCCTTAAGGTGATAGTACTCTCCGTGCTATCACAAGGGGGACCCGTCCCGACCTAAGGTCGGGAGGGAAAAATCTGGTGTATATGCTGGAACATCCGTGGAATCTTCAAGTACCTTTGTCGAAAGGGTGAAAATCTTGAAGTGGTGTTCGATTAAAACCGAACCGGCGGACAATCAGCAGGCAACTCTGATTAAAAAGATCGGAGAAGTCCTCAGAGACTACAAGCCAGAGCGGTTATGTGTCCGCATAGCCGTATGATATAGTCCGAACTGCGTGGCGACATGCAGGTTGCGCAGCGATGCGCGACAAACCTAATTATGAGATCGAATAAAATAGAGAGTTTTAAGAAAAAATTAAAACTCAATAATAAACAACGATCTATTCTTGTTGGGCTACTTTTAGGAGATGGGCATTTAGAAACGCAAGATAACGGCAAAACGTATCGACTAAAAGTAGAACATTCTATTAAGCAAAAAGAGTATGTAGAGTGGCTTTATGAGCAATTTAAAGACTTTGTTCGTAGTGAGCCGCGAGAAAAAAAGCACCGAGTAAGCGGTGTTACTCATATAAGTTATTTTTTCAATACATATTCGCTTGGCACTTTCCGTTTTTTTGCTCAACAATTTTATGTGGGCAGAAAAAAAGCGATTCCGAAATTGATTGGAAAGTTGCTTGATGCTCAAGCGCTTGCGATATGGTTTATGGATGACGGATCATATAAATCCGCGTATCATAAAACTTATATCATTCATACGCTTGGATACGACAAGAATGATCTTGAACGAATAAAAGACGTGCTTCATAAAAAATTTGGAATTGAAATTGGAATTCATAAACAATACGATAAGTGGCGAATCTATGTGAATAGTTTGTCTGCCGTAAAATTTAGAAAGTTTATCGAGCCGTATATGATTTCATCTTTGAAGTACAAATTAGGGAACACAATGCCTAAAGGGTAACGGAGGAGTTTATTAAGGTCAGCTTAGCGCGGATGGAAATCGCGCTGGACGTGTAAAGGCATAAGCTGGCTTGACTGCAAGGCTGACAAGCCGCGCAGGCGCGAAAGCGGAACTTAGTGACCCGACCATTCTTTATAGAAAGGTGGGAGACAGCGGACAAAAGCTACTCCAGGGATAACAGGCTAGTGAGATCCGAGAGTTCCTATCGACGATCTCGCTCGGCACCTCGATGTCGGCTCATCCTAGCGCGGGGCTGGAGAAGGTCCCAAGCGTTTGGCTGTTCGCCAATTAAAAGGATACGTGAGCTGGGTTCAGACCGTCGTGAGACAGGTTGGTCTCTATCTGCTACAGGCGTTGACGCTTGAAGGGAGTCGTCCCTAGTACGAGAGGACCGGGATGAACGAACCTCTGGTGTACCGGCTTTGATACCAATTGAAATGCCGGGTAGCTATGTTCGGGTGGGATAAGCGCTGAAAGCATCTAAGCACGAAGCCCATTCCTAAGATTAGGCGTCTAGTTTGCCGCAAGGCAAACGTTAGACTCGTGGAAGATTACCACGTTGATAGGCCTCAGGTGTAAGCGCAGTAATGCGTTTAGCCGAGAGGTACTAATAAGTTTAATCATTTACTTAAGAAATTAAATTACTCCGCAGAGTCGTGGAGGATTTTACAGTGTGCCATTCTTCAATAAGTTCAGGATGTCCTGAGTTTGTCGAAGGATATTTTGTCATTAAAATTTAAAGTCAATTAGCGCCAAAATTTTTGTTTGCTGGTGTTTTATTCAAACGTGAACCACTCCTTCCCATTCCGAACAGGAAAGTGAAAGTGTTTGAGCCTGATGATACTTACTGCTTCGGCGGTTGGGAAAGTAGGGTACGCCAGCATACCAAAGTTTTGGCGCTTTTTGTTATCCACAATAACTAGTTGCGTTTAGTTGTATTAATTTATAAAATAATAGTAAGAGATAATTTTTATAATGGTTAATTTTTTAAGACTTAATAAGTTTTTAATTTATTTTCTATCTGTCAGTGTAATTGTTTTGGCAGCGGTTTTATTTTTTGTAATCGGATTTTATATAAATAATAACTCTTTAAAAATCGCGTTGGCGGCTAACCAAGAATTAGGAGGATTTGCTTGGGCTGCGCGCCCTGTTCCGTTTGGAACTGAATTAGGCGGTCCGGGGTGGATAAGTTTTAATTGTTTGGACGGAGGAGCCGGTGCGTGCGTCACGTCTGATTACAAAGTTTTTTATTCTGATGTAACTGGTTGGTTGGAAGGTTACGCGTGGTCGTCAAATATCGGCTGGATAAGGTTTTATGATTTCGGTTTTTATCCTGAGTCACCTAACACAATGGCTAATATTAATTTAGCAACCGGCGCCGTAACGGGTTGGGCAAGAGCGTGCGCGGTTTTTCAGAGCGGCTGTATGGGCGCTTTAAAACCGGATTATGAACGTGGCGGCTGGGATGGTTGGATAAAAATGGCGGGAACTGCTACCGATGGCAGTCCGTACGGTTTGAGATTCGACAATATTTCGGGAAGGTTTTTACCAAATAATTTTGCTTGGGGAAGCAATGTTATTGGTTGGATAAATTTTTGCATTACGCCAGGGACAACTATGTGCGTTGGCAGAGTCAGTGGCGCGTTGCCTCCGCCAACTACAGCTACCACAACTCCGCCAGGTGGATGGCATGAAGTGCCGCCGTCATAAAACAGGGTGCAGGCTTAGTTAATAGTAAATTAGGAATTATGGAAAATAATAGGGTTTCAACAATTAGTGTAATTATTTCAATCATTGTTGTTTTTTCCGGAATATTAGTTGGCTGGTATTTTTATTCAAAAAGACAAGTCCCTGCGTCTCAATCGCAGCCGAGTTCTCAGTCTTCAACGACAATCCCACTGACCCTTACAAAAAATTCGATTGATAATTTAATAAAAGCAATGTCAGCTAGCCCAACAGCAACCTCGACTCTTTCAAAAACTCAACTGGATAAACTTTCTAAATCAATGAGCGCGCCAAAAACAGCCAAACCGGTTTTAAATTCTGACGAGCAGAAAAAATTAATAGAAGCAATGAGCGCGAAATGACCTATAACTTACAACCTACAAAAATATAAAAAAGTCGCAAAAATTTTTATAAATTATGCCCAGTATTACAACCTCGACGAATTCTCTATAAAGATTTTTGAGGATTTTAGAAGAAACAATATTAGGCAAAAAATAAAAAAATATTAATTAATCATCAACTTCGAGAATTGTCTCAAAAATAATCGAAGCTGTAGTACTGGGATGTTCAAAAAAATAAACTTTTATCAAATTCTAATAACCATCGTTGCGGTAATTTTAACTTCAGCCGCAATTGCGTATGGTTGGACTGCTCCAGTAGCAGGTCCTCCGGGAAATGATACGGAGCCACCGATAAATACAGGGTTAACGGGTCAAATTAAACAAGGGGGATTAACTCTGGGTTCAGTTGCCGGAGTTCAACTGGGTTTAGGGGTTTTAAACGGCAATGTTGGAATCGGAACAATTACTCCAAATCCAAGTAAGGGAATAGGCGGATATTTGGACGCCAGGGATGTTTATCTCCGCGACGTTAGTAAATGGGCGAGCGAACTTGGTGGCGGTGGGGGTGGCGCACCTATAATTAATCCTTTAAGCGGTAATTTTAGCGGAGCATATACTTTCACGGCTCCAGCAGGTACTACGCCAATATCATTAACGGTAAATATTGATACTTCCGGCGCCAGCAATTCTGCGGGCATAATGGAAGCCAGGTGGTTAAACAGCGCATCAGGAGTCGTTAAAGATTGGACAAGGATAAGCGGTACAAATATAACTTGGGGTCGAGATGGAGGCTCT